>DATAYG010000101.1:0-2723 GCA_036272695.1 Rhizomicrobium sp.
GCGCATGTTGCCGAGGTAAGCGTGACCGCCAAGAAGGAAGTGCGCGTGCACACTGTCTGGGTCTGCGGCGACGTGGGTAGTCAGATCATCAATCCCAGCGCCGCCGAGTCGCAGGTGCAAGGCGGCGTGATCGATGCCATGAGCGAACTGATGCATCAGGAGATCACGCTTGAAAAGGGAGCTGTGGTGCAGCAGAACTTTGACACCCATCAGTTGCTGCGGATCCGGAACGCCCCCGAGATCCACGTGCAGTTCGTGAAAAGCGACAACACTCCGACAGGATTAGGCGAGCCGGCCTTGCCGCCCGCGATTCCAGCCGTAACGAATGCGATCTTCGCTGCTACCGGCGATCGTGTGCGTGCTTTGCCGCTGGCCAGTAACGGTTATTCGTGGGCTTGATTGATTTGTTTCGGAGCGGCTTGCCGGTCTTCAACGTGTAGGCAATCCGCTCCGCCGTTTTCGGTTCGGCGCAGAGCGCCACACCGCGACTTGTCGATCTTCAAATACCGAGCTCGCGTGCGTAGCTGATGGAGTCGAGCGAAGGCGGCGTTTTGCCCAGCGCGCGCAGAAACCCTGACACTTGGCCGCGGTGATGTGTCCCATGATTCACAACGTGCAGGATGATCACCCACAGCCCGTTCCGGCGCGGCTCTCCCTTCATGGTGCGGTACTCCAGTACGGTGTTTACACACTCATCTGTCAGCGTTTGCGCGAACTCGCGCCATTGCTGATGAAGAGCCGGCCACTGCTCGACCACGCTGGCCCACTCCAGACTCGGCAGCTCTAGGGGAATGTCCGGCGGAGAAACGATGCGGTGCAGCCACGAACGCTCGGAACGATAGATGTGAAGCAATGTACCGCTGACGCTTTTGTCGGCGCTACCAAAGTCCCGATTGAGTTCATCCGGCGAAAGCGCGGTCGCGGAGTTCAGCAGACGCGCAGTTGCCCAGATCGTATAGTCGATCTGATATTGCAAAAGCTGGACCAGAGTAAGCATAGTTTTTCAGAATAGACGCAGTTGTTGCACGCGACGCTTGGGAACGACCGAACGTCCGTCGAGGCTGGCTGATATCTGGCGTTCATGCGCCAGCACGCGTTCGAAGTTCGCAACCGGCTGCTGTCGTTGTTCTACGGCGCGAACCAGTTTGTCGAGGCGCCGGAAACCTTCCAGCTTCTCGGATTCTCCGGTTTTCGCCGATGCCAGTGCGCGGCGCAGGATCCCGAGCGACTCGTCGTAGGTCTTCAACGGCACGGGGAAAGGATGACCGTCCTTGCCGCCCAGGGCGAACGAGAAGCGTGCCGGATCGGAGAAGCGGGCGGGTTGGCCGTGCACGACTTCGGCCAGCAAGGCCAAGGTTTGCAGGGTGCGAGGACCAACGTTCTCCAACAACAAAAGCGAGGCGAAATCCCGCAACTGCCGTTCATGGCTGACCGCCAGCACGGCGCCCAGGCGCTTCAGGTCGACATCCCGAGCGCTTACGTGGTGATGGGTGGGCAGGATGAGTTCCCGGAGTTCGCGCAGCGTTTTGTCGGGATTGGTCGCGCTTACTTCGAGAATCGCCGATTGCGCGGGACCGGCGCGTCTATCCACCAGGTTGAGAATCGTTCCTTCGTTCTCGCCGGCGATACCTGTATGCGGCTCGCACACGAAATCCGACACCGATGCCGAGTGCCAATGGTAGCGGCGCGCCATTCCGGTATTGTCATTGAGTCCTTGTTGCACTACCGCCCAATCCCCGGCCGTTGTCAGCACGAATGAGTGCAAGTAGATTTGGAAGCCGTCGCCAATGGCGTTATTGTCCACGCGAGCGGTCAGACGGCTGGTGCGAACGAGTGCCGCGCCATCCCATCCCTGCTTGTCGGCGATCGCGATTAGTTCAGTGGGAGTTTGTTTCGAAGCTCGTCCACGCCCGCCGCAGACGTAGATCCCGAGCTCATGAGCACGCGGATTCAGGCCGCGCTTTAACGCGCCCATGACGGAAGTGGTAATCCCGGAGGAATGCCAGTCCATTCCCATGACTGCGCCGAGTGCCTGAAACCAGAACGGATCGCTGAGACGCGACAGAAAGGCAGCAGCGCCGTAGTGGTAGACGATCGCTTCGACCAGGGCCGTGCCGAGCGTTTGCATCCGTTCGGCAAGCCAGGCAG
The DNA here is from genome assembly GCA_036272695.1 of Rhizomicrobium sp. GTDB lineage: Bacteria > Pseudomonadota > Alphaproteobacteria > Micropepsales > Micropepsaceae > Rhizomicrobium. The sequence goes on from DATAYG010000101.1 coordinate 2,149, forward strand.
GCACCCGGCCGCCGTGCAGCGGCAGATCTGCATGTCCGGAGCGTTTCACTACCTAGATGGTAGCGGGAGCGCCTTCGAGCGCCGCAGAGGCGATGTTGGTGAGCTGTTCGGAATTGAGCGTGATCGGGTTAGCTTTCATACTGCTTGCTTGTGCGGCCTTTGCAACCGCTTCGGGAACTTGTTCCGGCTTGAGCCCCAACTGACCGAGTGAACGGATCTCGAGTTTGTCCACTATCCCGTTCAGCCAGCTAACCAGATCCGGGGCTGTTGCACCGGGCTTCCCAGTCACGATTCGCGCTGCTTCATCGAATTTGCCGCGGCCGCCAGGCGCCAAGGCTCGAATATTCGCCGCGACGCCATGCGGAAGAATCGCGGCGCAGATCTCGCCATGATGAGCATCCAGCAATCCACCAAGAGGCGCGGCGAATCCATGCACGACGCCCAATCCGGCGTTGGCGAGAGCCAGGCCGCCGAGCAGGCTTGCGAGCGACATGTTCGTGCGCGCCGCAGCGTCTGAGCCGTCGCGGAACACGCGTTCTATGGAATCGCGGATGAGCCGCATGCCTTCCACACAC
>DATAYG010000102.1:0-6485 GCA_036272695.1 Rhizomicrobium sp.
CAGCGGATTCTCGACGGGCAACCGCAGCGATGCGACCTTCAAAAAAGCGCCTTTCGAAAATCTGATCCTCCCGCTCGAATAGGCTGCCTCCTCCTCTCCTGTCTCCTGTCTCCTTTTCAGATCACGGATCACGGATCACGGACAACGGTCCACGTCTCATCTTCCCGGCTTTTCTCCAAATCTGGAAAAACTGTCAAGAGGGACGCCCAAAATCCAAAGTAATGACCGTTGACTTAGAACCACTTATCCGCCGTCTAACTCTGGAATATTTGGCCGATTCTGGAGCTGGACCTGATATTCTGATAATAGAGAGTAAGAAAGAAAAAGGCTGCTCGCCGAGCGGCCTTTTCTTTTGTCAGAAAGGAGGTCATCCATGCCGAGCATCGCTCGCGAACCGGTCTTAGCTACCACCTTCACGGCGGAGCATTCAATGTTGTCGAATGTATCTCCGAGCAGGGCGAAGTGCGCGTCGAATGGGCGCTGTCAAGAGTCCAAACGCTCCTCCATGGACCCGGTCACACGCGTCTTTGATTCACTCACCTTTGCGAAGCCGTCATTCATGCCTGTCAGTGATTCATTCGCACGCGCGACCCACCTGACTGATCCTCAATCATCTGCGCCGGTCGCGTACGCGGATGAATCACTGACACGCGTCATTGAATCAATGACAAGCGTTCATAAGTGACTTACTTTCGGGGATATGCCGGTGTCCCTCCGCGACACGCCGCGGAACTCCAGCAGATTCAATCACGGCTCCCCGCGGGCATTTATTTTTTACAGGCGAGTAGGTCTCGCCTTACCTTGGATGCCCGTGCTCGTTGACCGCGTGACCGCGCCCATCGCGCGCTTCGTTGCCGTGGAACTCGCCATGAGGGTGATTGCTCCAGTGGCCGCCCTCCCAGCGGTCATGCTCGCCGCGATTCGGCATCGGTCCGTGATACCCGTGATGCGGATCGAAGTGATTGTCGACATGCCCGTGCCAGTCCCGCCGCCCGTGATACCACGGACCTGCGCCGATAAACACTCCACCGTCGAACCACTCCGGCCCGTAGTAGCCCCAGGGCGCGCAGGCATAGGGCGGATAGTCGAAGTATCCGTAAGGACATACCGGTGCAGGCCCGATCTCCACGGAAATTTGCGCTGCCTGCGCCTTTGGAGCCGTCCACAGCAAACACGTCGCCAGAAATGCGGCGGCAACAACCCAGGAGGTTCGCATCCCTTCACCTCGATATCTTGATTCAGCACCCAGAAAGTTGGATTGAGGGGGATCGAAAAGCGTTGCGCCCGGAGAGGCAATTCGTGAAAGATCCCGCCTCGGTGCAATTCCTGCCGCACAAGTATCTGATTGACGCGCTGGGGATTAGCCTCTTTCCGGGCCGGCTTTCTCCCGCAGCCGGAAAAGGCCGGTTACTGCGCGCCCCAGCCGCCCCCGCCCGGAGTCTCGAGGCGCAAAACGTCTCCTGCCTCGAGATGGAGGCTGCATTTTCCAGGCAATTCGCTCACTTCGCCGGTTGCCCCCTTGATGACGGTCGCTCGCCCAGCTTCACCGGCTTCGCCGCCGCTCAGGCCCCACGGCCGAAACCTCCGCCGCTCGGCCAACAGCGTCACCTGCGCCGGAGCCAGCAGCTCAATCTCGCGGATCAGCCCGTCGCCGCCGCGAAACTGGCCTGCACCGCCAGAACCTTTTCGGTACGCGTACCGCCGCACACGAAACGGATACGCATACTCAAGCGCCTCGATTGGTGTATTCAGAGAATTGGTCATATGCGTCTGCACGCCCGAAATTCCGTCCAGCCCCGGCCGCGCGCCCATGCCGCCGGCAGCCGTCTCGTAATACGTAAAGGGCTGCCCGTTCCGGGGATCGATGCCGCCGATGGTCAGGTTGCTCATCGTTCCCGCACTGGCCGCAGGAACGCGATCCGGAATTGCCTGCGCCAACGCTCGCAGCAGCACATCGACGATGCGCTGCGAAGTTTCAACATTCCCGCCTGCGACCGGAGCCGGCGGCCGCGCATCCACGATGCTTCCTGGCTCCGTCACCAGCGTCAGAGGACGCAGGATTCCGGCCGTAGCCGGCGCGTCTTGTTCGAGCAGGCAACGCAACATGTAGAAACAGGCCGAAAGCGTGATGGCCCGCACCGCGTTCACGCTGCCGGTCACCTGCGCCGACGATCCGCTGAAGTCGACATGCACGGTTGCCGCATCAGGATCGGTTCGAAGGCGAACGCGTATCCTGATGGGCTCATCGTCGATGCCATCGTCGTCCAGCCAGTCTTCGGCAGTGAAGGTGCCGGCAGGTATGCGCCGCAGTTGGGCGCGCACCAGCCGCTCGGAGTAGTGCAGCAGCTCGTTCGTGAGAACTCGCAGGCGCGCCTCGCCATACTTCTCGACCATCTCGAGAATGCGCCGCTCGCCGACCCGGCACGCGCCGATCTGCGCAGCCAGATCGCCTTCGCGTTCCTGCGGTGTGCGCACGTTCAGCAGGATCAGGTCCAGCATCTCGCGGTCGATCGTGCCTCCGCGCACGATGCGAACGGGAGGAATGCGGATCCCTTCCTGAAAGATCTCGCGCGCCGGTCCCATCGAGCCCGGGAACGCACCGCCAACATCGGCGTGGTGCGCGCGCGCCGAGACATAGAAGCCAGGCTTGTCGGAGCCGGAAAGGAAAACCGGCAGCACCATGGTGATGTCCGGCAAATGCGTTCCCCCTGCGTAAGGATCGTTGAGAACGACGATGTCACCGGGCGCAAACTGCGTCGCCGCCACTGCCGCTTCCACCGACATCGGCATCGATCCCAGATGCACCGGCATGTGATCGCCCATCGCGATCACGCGCGCCTCGCTGTCGAACACAGCGCAGGAGTAGTCGCGCCGCTCCTTAATGTTGGGAGAAAGCGCGGTTCGCCGAAGCGCCGCGCCCATCTCTTCCGCGACCGAGTGCACTGCACTGCGAAAGATGGCCAGCTCGACGGCATCCGGCTTCTGTCCGGCAATCGGACCGCTCATGCGCTTGCTCCAATCGAGATGACCAGATTCTCGAAAGCATCGACCGTTGCCCGGCAGTCAGGCGGCAGCACGGTCGCCGATGTGTATTCGGTGATCATCGCCGGGCCGTGAATCCTATCGCCTGGATTCAGCCGCTCGCGATGGTAAAGACGCGAAGGCAGAAATGCGCCGTCAAAGAAGATCGGCCGCTCCGCATAACAGGCGGCGCTGCCATCTCCGGGCACAAGCTCGCGGCGAACCGGAACATACGGTTCTGCGGCGGCAGTCATGCGCAAACGAAGATTGACGACCTGCACCGGCTTCTCCGGTTCGCAGAAGCCATACCGCAGCTGATGCAGACTGTGGAATTGTGCGATTGAGTCGGCAGGAGATTTCGAATTCCACGCGACATTCAATTCGTATCCTTGTCCCGCATAACGGAGGTCAAGAGAAGATTGCGCGGCACCCTCCAGCCCTTCAGCGGCAAACTCAGCCCGCGCGCGCGCCTCAATCTCGGCAAACAGGGGATCGAGATCGTGGATCGCGTCTCCAGGCAACATCACCGTGCGCGCATGATCGCGCACTACATCCGCCAGCAGAATGCCGAGAGCGGATAGCGCTCCGGGCATCGCCGGGACAAGCACGGTCGGGATCCGCAATGCTCGCGCCAGAGAACAAGCGTGTACCGGACCACCGCCGCCAAAAGCCACCAGCGTGAAGTCGCGAGGATCGTAACCCTGCTCGACAGAGATGACACGAATCGCCTTGTCCATCTCAGTTTCGACAACGCGCACGATGCCCGCCGCGAATTCCTCGACAGAGGCGAGAAGACCCTTCTGCTCGCGCATCAGTTTCTCGGTCTGCTCGCGATGCAAAGGAACGCTGCCGCCAAGGAAGCTTTCCGCATCGAGCCGTCCGAGCAGAAGATTGGCATCCGTGACCGTCGCGCTGGTGCCACGCCCGAAGCAGATCGGCCCAGGATCGGCGCCCGCGGATTCGGGACCAACACGCAGCATGCCGCCCGGATCGAATCGTGCGATCGAGCCGCCGCCGGCGCCGACCGTGTGAATCTCGAGCATCGGCACGCTCACCGGCACGCCGGCAACCACCGATTCCCGCGTTCGCCGCACGCCGCCAAGCGCAGCATCGGAAAGAAATACATCGGTGGATGTTCCGCCCATGTCAAGCCCGATGATGCGATCGAAACCGGCCCACGCCGCAACCCGCGACGCGCCAACAACGCCGCCGGCTGGTCCGGAAAGCACGGTGCGTACCGGCTCTTCCGCGGCCACGCGCGCCGAGACGATGCCGCCGGAAGATTGCATCACGTCGACGCTGCTGCCCTGATGCTCCGCGGCCACGCGTTGCTCGAGATGGAGCAAGTACTGGCGCATGCGCGGCGCGAGATAAGCATTCACCGCTGTGGTCGAGCTTCGCTCGTACTCGCGAAATTCCGGGAGAATCCGATGAGAAACGGAAATGGGAATGTCGAGACGGCTCAGCGCCGCTTCGGCGCGCTTCTCCGTCTCCGGATTGGCAAAGGAGAAGAGCAACGAGATCGCGACAGCCTGCGCTCCGCTCTCTCGCACAGCTTCCACCAGCTTTTCCAGTTCAGCATCGGCGGGACTGCGAAGGATTTGCCCTTCCGCACTGACGCGTTCCGCCAGGCCGAAGCGCAGCTCCGGCGGAACGAAACACACAGGAACCGGCGCAAACCAGTCATACAGTCCACTCCGCGCCTGGCGGCCGATGGCGATGACGTCCTCGCATCCTGCGGTCGCGACCAGTGCGATCCGCGCACCGCGTCTCTCCAGCATCGCGTTGGTGCCGAGCGTCGTTCCGTGGCGCACGGCGATCGCACCGTCTGGGCGAATCCGGGCCACAGCATCGAGCACCGCCAGCGACGGATCGGCAGGAGTGGAGAACAGCTTCAGGACACGCAGTTGTCCATTGTCCAGAGAAACGCAGTCGGTAAAGGTGCCGCCCGTGTCGATTGCCGCGCGCAAAGGCCTATGCTCTCGTATCGTGGTATGACGGCGGTTGGAAATTCAACGGGCCGTACTCCTGAACTGCAGAACAATCGCACGGAATCTGTATGGCGGCGGGAGATCTGCCCGGTCCGCGTCCTTTCCCGAACTGCCGCATCTCTAGCTCTGGTATCTTCAACCGGTCAACGTATGAAAATCGGAATCACGTGCTATCCCACCTATGGCGGCAGCGGTGTTGTCGCTACCGAGCTCGGCATCGAGCTCGCTGCGGCCGGCCATCAGGTGCACTTTATTGCCTATTCGCAGCCCTTTCGCCTGCGCGGCCGCGAGCAGGACATCGCCTTTCACGAAGTTCCGGTTTCGAACTACCCCCTGTTCGAATACCCTCCTTATGACCTGGCGCTGGCCACGCGCATGGCCGAGGTCGCTGCCTATTACGAGCTGGACCTGCTGCACGTCCACTACGCGATCCCGCATTCCATCTCCGCGTATCTCGCGCGCGAGATGCTGGCTCGCCAGAATCGCCGGCTGCCCTTTATCACCACGCTCCATGGAACCGACATCACGCTGGTCGGGCTCGACCACTCGTATTTGCCGATTACCCGCTTCGGCATCGATGAGAGCGATGGCGTAACCGCGATTTCGAATTATCTGAAGGAAAAGACCGTCCAGGAATTTCATCCCGAAAGACCGATCGAAGTCATTCCGAACTTCGTGAACTGCGATGTCTACATGCCGCTGGACGAAGCGGAACGCACCGCCGGCCGCGCGCGCTATGCGGAGCCGGAAGAGAAGATCCTCGTGCACTTATCCAATTTCCGGCCGGTCAAACGGACTGCTGATGTGATCCGGATTTTCGGGCGGGTGGCCCGCGAGTTGCCCGCGCGCCTGCTGATGATTGGCGACGGACCGGACCGTTCCGCTGCCGAATGGATCGCCCATCGTAAAGGAATCCAGGACAGGGTTCATTTCCTCGGGAAACAAAGCAGCGTCTCGGAGATTCTGCCCCTCGCCGATCTGCTGCTCATGCCCAGCGAGCAGGAATCTTTCGGGCTGGTGGCGCTCGAAGCCATGGCATGCCGCGTTCCCACCATCGCCACGCGCGTGGGCGGCGTTCCTGAGCTGATCGACGACAAAGTCAACGGCCGTCTCTTTCCCGTCGGAGACGTCGAAGGTATGGCTGGAGCCGCCGTGGAACTGCTCCGCGACTCCAACCTCTACCGGGCCATGGCGGAAGCGGCCCGCCAGACCGCTCGCACGCGCTATTGCGCCTCGAAGATCGTACCCCTGTACGAGCGCTTCTATGAGAGCGTCCTTGGCGGCTCCGCAAGCGCCACTTCCTAATGAATCATGTTGATCGTTTCCTGCGAAATGCTGTCGAAGGTTGTAATCGCCTTGGAACTCGCTTCGAAAGCCTGCTGCGCAACGATCAGGTCCGAAAACTGCGTGGAAATGTCGACGTTCGATTGTTCCAGCGCCTCGTCCTGCATCGTGCCCAGACCCGCGGCTCCC
>DATAYG010000103.1:0-9863 GCA_036272695.1 Rhizomicrobium sp.
CTCGCCCGCCAGTTGTGCGGGCGAGGACGCCCGCGGTCCCAGGTTAGTAAGCGTTCCTCACCGCAGCCCGCGCCGTCCGGTGAGCGCGTGGTAGATCGGCAGCAGCACGATAGCGCCGATGATGGCGACGAACATCGACACGAGGTTGAAGTGAAAGGCGTTGAAGCCGGCGAGTTGGCGGAAGATGAAGCCGCCGACCAGCGCGCCTACCAGACCAAGTACGATGTTGAGCATGAAGCCTTCGCCGCGGCTGTTGACAATGCGGCTTGCGATGAAGCCGGTGATCAGCCCGAATATGATCCAGCCCATGATCGACATGCGTTTTCTTCCTATTCGTTGTCGCCCACGATATGCGAGCGATGACGTGGCATTGGAACAATACCCAGAGTCTTAAGTGCGAGCGGCAATGTCGAATCGATCAGTGTCTTGAAATCAGTCCGCAACTCACCTTGTTGCGCGCTGGTGAGGTCGTTCGGCGTGCGCGGCCAGAGGGAAGACGGCGCAGCGAGCCAGGGCAGGCGCCCATCGGGCAAGAGGGCAGGGCGCGAAGCGATGAGATGTCCGTTGTCGGCGTCGAGCAGCACAAGCCGGTATGACGCAAATACGCCGAAGCGGACCCGCCCGCCGGGTCGGTCGCGGCGATAAAGCCCGAGGCCCCCCACCTGGTGGCTGGTATTCCCGATCCCATCGTGCCGCCAGTCGCGCAAGACAAGCAGATAGGCATCCACGGGCGTCTCGGGTATCGGTAATTCGCGAATGTGCCGTGCGAGCGAACCATAGGTCCAGCTATCGAAATCCTGACGCTCGATGGCAATGGATTGCACCTGATAGCGAGCGCCGAGCTGTTTCGTGACCGAATTCGTCACATCCCCGTCGATGTCCCAATCGGAAATCTCGAGGAAGCTTGCCACGGGCGGTGCGATCCATTCGAACCCCGAATCGGGCAGGCGCTCGAACATGCAGGTATCGCCGAGTGCCGAGATGATGGCGATGGACCGGATGTGCGCGGGCGAGGGTTGAACGTTCCCGGCGAAGAATAGTGCAGTGACACAGAGCGCCGCGCTCCGAACCCGATGGGCAACGCGGGCGCCGGAAAATGCGATCATGGGAAATACATCTTCATGCAAACGCGTTATAGCATTTAAGGCGGGCCTTATTTTCAAGGACAAGGGCATGAGGAAAGTTGTGTTCGCGGCGTTCGTTTTCGGGCTCTTTGCTGCCTCGGCGGAGGCCCAACCTGCCTGCCTTCAGGTCGGGCGGATCTGGAGCTGGAAGCCCATCGACAAGAGGACGTTGATTGTCGAAGACGAGTTGCACCGGAAGTTCAAGGTCGGACTGGCGGGTTATTGCCCGGCGCTTCCCTACAAGCTCACGCTCGGCTTCAAATCGAATGGCGGTATCGGCGGGCTCGATTGCCTGCGCAAGGGCGACGACGTGATCTCGCATGACATCGGCATTCCCTATACCTGTCCGGTCATGAGCATCGCGCCATACACGTCCGCCATGGAGCGGGCCGACCAGGCTGCGGCTGCGAGGAAGCAATCCCGCTATTGAATTTTCGGCAGCTGAGCTTGTTCGAGCGCAATTGCAGGGCGGCGCTCTCCCGTGACCTCACCGCGCGTGTTCCGGAGCGGGGCGTGGATGAGATCGGGTACCGTATTGCGATCGACCAGGCCCATGCGGTCCAACAAAAACGCGATGGCCGTTTCCGCGGCGCGGCCGGCGCCATCGTCGATCTTGAGCGCGATGCCGAGACCTGCCTTTGGTACAATGGCTGCGAATACGCCTTCGGCGCCAGTCTTTACCGCCACGCGTCCCGCGCCTGCTCGCATCAAAATGGTGCACACGCGGCCTGTTCCGGCAACAAGTTCGGGATAGGCGACCATGGCGGCGCGGATGCGGCGAACGGCCTGTGCACGATGAGGCGCGAGGTTCTCCGGGTTGGCGAATTGCGCCAGAGCGCGTGCAAACGAGTTGAGCGGAATGGCAAAATTCGGCGCGGCACAGCCATCGATCCCCCAGGGAATCTCGTGTGTTATCCCCGCCAACTCCCCCGTCGCTTTCACAACCGCCCGCTGCACCGGGTGATCGTGCCGCTCATAGCCCGCCATTGCGACGTTCCAATGGCGCGCGACGGCGAGAAATCCCGTGTGCTTGCCGGAGCAATTGTTATGAATGCGCGTCGGCTTCTCGCCGCGGCGGCTCATCTCTTCCGCAACGGGCTCGTAGCGCACGGGATGTGTTCCGCAGGCGAGATCCTGCTCGCCAAGTCCGAGCCGTGCGAGCCAGGCCGCGACGCGCAGCGTATGCATCGGCTCGCCGGAATGGGACGCGCAGGCGAGCGCGATTTCCTCGTCGCTGACGTGAAAAGCGTCCGCCGCGCCCGATTCCAGAAGCGGCAGCGCCTGGATGGGCTTGAGGGCAGAACGCGGATAGACGGGAAGGGCGATGTCGCCAAGTGAGAATGCGACGTTGCCCTTTGCGTTGGAAATCGCAATAGCGCCGCGATGGACGCTTTCCACAAGCGCGCCGCGTGTCAGTTCGACAAGGACGGGATTGGCCACACGAATCTCCGGTAAGTGCAGACTTCTCATAGCACAGGCAGTCACCTGGGACCGCGGGCGTCCCCCCGCCCCTTGGGCAAGTTCAGGGTGACAAATATAGCTCAGCTGAGCCTGTCCAATCAGGAAGGCGGACGGGAACGTCCGCGGCCCCAGGGACTCGCTCATCCGGCACGTGTAGCTATAGTCGATTCAGGATTCGCCCCGATGATTCCCGCCCTTTTAATTTCGCATCTGCGCAAGGTCTATCGCCGCGGCACCGTCGGCGTGGACGACTTGTCGCTTGAGGTCGCGCCGGGGGATTTTTTTGGCTTCCTCGGACCGAACGGCGCCGGCAAGTCCACCACCATCCATTGCGTGACCGGCATCGCCAATCCGACCTCCGGCCGCATCGAGGTCTTCGGCGTGGACGCGGTGACGCATTATCGCGATGCGCGCCGGCTCGTGGGCTTGTCGCCGCAGGAGTTCAATGTCGATCCTTTCGCGAATGCACGCGATATCGTCGATTGGATGGGCGGCTATTTCGGTATGACGGCCCGCCACAGACGCGCGCGGGTGGACATGCTGCTGGAGAAGTTCGACCTCGTGCAGCATGAAAAAAAGCGCTTCCGCGAGCTTTCCGGAGGATTGAAACGCCGCGTCATGCTGGCGCGCGCAATGATCAACGATCCGGCGCTGCTCATTCTCGACGAGCCGACAGCGGGCGTCGACGTGGAATTGCGGCGCGATCTCTGGCGCTATCTGCAGGAAATGAACGCCGACGGAAAGACGATCTTCCTCACCTCGCACTATCTGGAAGAAGTCGAGCGGCTCTGCCGCAATATCGCCATCGTCGCGGGCGGGCGCATCGTGCGGCAGGGACCGAAGGAGGAGTTCGTGCGCGAACCGGGCGGCCTCGAAGCGGCCTATCTGCGCGCCACCGGCGCCGATCCCGATCATCTGGCGGCGCCGGTGGCATGAGCACCAAGTCGCCCCTCGTAAACTGGATCGGATTGTTGACGATCATCCGTCGCGAATGGACGCGGCTGATGCGCGTGCCGATCCAGGCCTTCCTCGCGCCCTGGATCTCCGCGCTGCTTTTCATCTTCATCTTCGGTTTCGTAGTCGGCAGCCGTATCGCCCATATCGGCGGACACCGTTATCTGGAATTCGTGCTCCCCGGCATCCTGATGCTGAACATCGTCAATGCCGCATTCCTGCAATCATCGTCGCAGGTTTATTTCTCGCGCTTCCTGCATTACATCGAAGAGACGCTGGTCGCGCCGTTGTCCTATGTGGAGATGATCGCGGGCGTGGTCGCCGTGGTCATCCTGCGCTCGGTCATCACGGCGCTTGGAATTCTCATTATCGCAGCCTGCTTCGGCGTGACATCGATCGACGCGCTCCCCGAATTCGTGTTCTGGGTGATCGTCGTATCGATGGTATTCGGGCTGCTCGGGATCATCATCGGTTTGTGGGCCAACAATTTCGAGCAGCTTACAATCCTGAACGTGTTCTTCATTACGCCGTTGTCGTTTGTCGGCGGCGTGTTCAACACATTGTCGATGCTGCCGCCCTGGCTGCGCTGGCTCGCCTGGGGCAATCCGTTCTTCTATTTCATCAACGGCATCCGCCATGCCATGATCGGCTATTCCGAGGCGCCGGAAGGGCTGGGCATTGCGGTCGCGCTTTCGCTGGCCGTGATCATGAGTCTCGTCGTCTGGCGGCTCTACGCGGTGGGTTATGGGCTGAGAGAGTAGGTGGTCAGTCGGGTGTGTCCGGGCACTTCCCGCATTGTCACGGCCCACACCGTCATAGTAAGGCCTGATTTCCATACAAGAACGGGATCGCCACCTTAGCTTTGGAGCGGGGAACAGCCATGATTTCACGCCTGTCTTGCGCGATATTGATGACCGCCGCGGTTCTTATGCCCGATTTCGGGTTTGCCGCTCCTCAGGTCCTGGGAACTTTCCAGAGTTGGGCGGCCTATACGACGCAGGCGGGCGAGGCCAAGGTCTGTTACGCGCTGTCGCGACCGACTTCGTCGGAGCCCAAGAAGGCGCGCCGCGATCCTATTTTTTTCCTGATCAATGACTGGCCCGGCCGCAAGGCAAAAGGCGAACCCGAAATCGTGCCCGGCTATCAGTACAAGGACGGCGGCGACGTGACGGTCGATATCGGCGGCAACAAATTCACGCTTTTCACGAAGAATGACGGCGGCGCGGGCGGCGCCTGGGTGGAGGCGCAGGCCGACGAACAGCGGCTCGTGGACGCGATGAAAGCTGCGTCCGAAGCGGTCGTCACGGGAACGTCCAAACGCGGGACGGTCACGCGCGATACCTATTCTCTGGCGGGCTTCGGCGATGCGCTCGACAAGGCACACCAGGCCTGCGCCTTGTGAGGGTCCGTTGGCACAACCTGTTCCGTTGATCGGTCTCGATTTTGCGGCGTTTCAGGCGGCCCTTGCGGCAGAAGGCATCGCGCCCCGCGAGGCGGCGATGCGTGCGCGCCAGCTCGGGAACTGGATCTACGTTCACGGCGCGCGCGACTTCGAGGGCATGACAAATCTCGCCAGGCCGTTTCGTGGCTTCATGGCGGAACGGTTCGATCTCGCGCGTCCCGAAATCGTGACCGAGCAGATTTCAAGCGACGGCACGCGCAAATGGCTTCTGCGTACCGGCCCCGGCATCGAATTCGAAACGGTATTCATTCCCGAAGCCGGTCGCGGCACGCTGTGTGTTTCGTCGCAGGTCGGCTGCACGTTGAACTGCCGCTTCTGCCACACCGGCACGCAGCAGCTCGTTCGCAACCTGACCGCGGGCGAAATCGTGGGGCAGGTGATGATCGCGCGCGATTCGCTCGACGACTGGCCGTCGACCGGCGAACACCGCAAGCTCACCAATGTCGTCATGATGGGCATGGGCGAGCCGCTCTACAATTTCGACAATGTCAAGGCAGCGTTGGCCATCGTGGCCGACGGCGACGGTCTCGCGATCTCGAAACGCCGTATCACGCTCTCCACGGCGGGGGTGGTGCCGATGGTTGCGCGCGCGGGCGCGGAGATCGGTTCGGCGCTCGCCATCTCCCTGCATGCGGTGCGCGACGAGCTGCGCGACGTGCTGGTGCCGCTGAACCGCAAATATCCGATTGCCGAATTGATGGCGGCGGCGCGCGCCTATCCCGCGCTCTCCAATGCGCGGCGCATCACTTTCGAATATGCGATGCTGAAAGACGTGAACGACAGCCTTGCCGATGCGCGGGCGCTAGTGCGCCTGCTTGCCGGCATTCCTTCGAAAATCAATCTCATTCCCTTTAATCCCTGGCCGGCCGCGCCTTACGAATGCTCGTCGTGGGAACGGATCGAGAAATTCGCCGAGATCGTGAACCGCGCGGGTTATGCCTCACCGGTGCGCACGCCGCGCGGTCGCGACATCATGGCCGCCTGCGGCCAGCTGAAGAGCGAAAGCGTAAAGCTCCGCGCAAGCGTGCGGAATGCTGCACGGTCGACTGCAGAGGCAACGCCAGCGCCGAGCTGAAGTCGATGTCCGGAGCCGTCAGCTTCCGAAATGCTCGGTCGCGGGCAGATGAAATTGCGCGGTCAGTCCGGCGGTATCGTGGCCGGACAGCGACATGAGTTCGGCGTGATAGGCGCTCGTGGCGTGATGCGACGCGGGGTCTGCTCCATTCGCTGCATGGGCCTGCGCGGCGTGCAGATTGACGAGATGGGCGTCCGGCGTGGCGTGGCCATGCTGGTTTGGGACCAGCGGTCTGCCGGGCGCCCGCCCCGTTCCGCGGGGCACGGCGCCATTCCATTTGATCTTGAGATCGTCGAAGGCCAGCTCGTTTCCGTAGGTCGGATGACCGGCGCCATAGCTGCAGGTGTTGCCATACGTGCCGGTTCCGGACGTGATTCTCACTGCAGAGATATTGTCGAAAGGATGGGCCACAGCCGTGCGAAGCACCAGCTGCTCAAAATTGATTGTCTGCGCCGTCTGGCTGAGTGGAACTGTGACCGAAGCTTTCTCCACGAATCCGACGTGCGGCTTGTAGACGTAGCTCGTGAAGGTGAAGGGCTGATTCGTTTCCCACGCCGAGGCGGCGACCATGCTGACGAGACTGAATGTCTCCTTGGTATTTTCGGTCCCGAAGAACCCATAGCTATTGTAAGTCGGCTTTCCCCAGCTGTAGGCAAGGCCGCTGCCGTCGACGACGTTCTGATAGCCCGTATCGCACCAATTGGGTTTTTCGTTCTGCCAGTAGCTCGCGTTCAGAAAATCCACATCGCTCCAGACAAAGCCGCCATATCCCTGGGGCACGCTGCCGTAATAACCGCTGAAACCTTCGAAGTTCAGCGTCTCGGTTCCGTGGTGCTTGCTCATCAATCCGCCCTCATCCGCGACGGCAGGCGAGAATGCGTCGCATTCCCAAGTAAACATGCCGCACTCCTTTGGTCAAGCCGAAGGAACCGGCTGAGCCCGGTCAAAGTTCGGGCGAACCGAAGGCCGGGACCTGGGGATAGGCGTCCAGCACCGGACCCAATGCCGTTTTGAGCGGGCCAAGCCACGGTTCGTAATTGCGCCAGTGATCGACAGATTCGCTGAAAATCGGCCGGCGCACCTGCTCGGAACTTACCGAATCCATCGCCCGCCTGTTCTCGTGAAATCGCAGGCAGGCGTCTTCAAACGGCAGGCCGATATGATCGAGCAGCCGGCGGATCTCCGTTTCCGGCTGATGGACGAGGTCTTCGTAGAATACCCGGTGAACGCGGCCCGGCGCGACCGTGTCGAAATGCGCCATGAGTTGCACATAATCGGCATAAGCCTGGCCGAGTTCAGTCAGGCGGTACGCGAACAGGGCGCCGAATTTGAAATGCGACGAAAAGTTGGAAAAGCAGCACGCGAGCGGGTGACGCCGCATGTCGATGATTTTCGCGCCGGGCAGGATCAGGTGAATGAGGCCGACATGCAGAAAATTGTAAGGCATTTTGTCGGTGAAGAACCGAATCCCCGGGGAGCGGCGGAAGCGGGTCGTCTCCAGGTAACGCTCGCCGAACTTACGGAGCTCCGCGACATCCAGTTTCGCAAGTATATCGGGATATTCGGACGCGAATTTGGGTGCGATCGTCTCCCCGATATGCTCCGCGAGCAGTGAGATGTCGGGCAGTTCCGCGGTTCCTTCGACTGCCGAATGGCTGGCGAGTATTTGCTCCAGCAGCGTGGACCCCGCCCGCTGCATGCCGATGATGAATATCGGCCCCGGCGTCCCGCAGCCCGACCCCTCGCGTGCCTGCAGAAATTCGCGTGTATACAGCGCCCTGCATTTCGCCACATTCCGCGCCAGCCATGAGGGATTATATTCGATGGACAACCGCTTGAGGGCGTTGGCACGCGCGTAGTTCTCGAACGATTTTGCGTAATTCTTCGCGTCGCCCTGCGCCCTGCCAAGCGTGAAGTGCAGATACATGCGGTCCCCGCCCGTAACGTCCGTCCGTGCGAGTTGGTCCTGCATGGCCTGTATTTCTTCTGCGGAGAAGCGGAAACTCTTGAGATCCGCGAGGCTCCAGTAAGCCTCGCCGAAAGAGGGGCGAAGTTCGATGGCCCTGCGAAAGGCCTGGATAGCCTGGTCACGCCGTCCCACACTTTTTGACGACCAGCCATATTTGATCCAGACATCGGGTGAACGGGGGTAATCGTCCACCAGCCGGCGATGGCAGTTCATCGCATCCTCATGCCGTCCCATCGCGGACAGCACGATCGCCTTGAGGTCAAGATAGAAAAGGTTGCGCGGATCGTCCTTCAACAGCGCGTCAACCTGCTCCAGCGCCAGAGCCGGCCTGTTGAGCTGGAAAATGGTGTTGGCATATTCGTAGCGCGCGGCTGCGAAATCAGGGGCAAGTTCGAGGCAGCGCGCGAACAGAGCTTCCGCCTTCTCTTTCTGCCCCAGGCCATAAGCGGTCTGGGCCATCAGGTGAAGCGCGCCGGGATCGTCGGGGTTCTTTTTCAGGTAGACCGAGAGCAGGCGTTCGGCGCTCTCCGGCTGCTTTTGCCTGAGGAGTTCGGATGCTTCCCTCAGTTTCGGATGTCGCGGCAGCCGTGCTCCGCGCAATCGGGCTGCGGCCGCGGCAAAGACATCCTCGCTTGCCGTTTGCTGCTGCCGTTCGACTTGCCGAGATGTGCTCATCAAAATTCTGCGCCCGCACGATGTCAGCCGATATCGCTAGCGCCGGGGCGATGCGCAAAGCGCAGGTCGTTCGCTTACGCCGCCGTCAAAGCTGAAGGCAAGCCGGTTGCCGCCGTTGTCCGAGTGCTTGTGAGTGGTAAGGCGGTCGATATAGTCCAACCGAGGCGTCCGGGAGATATTCGTGCCAGCGCACGTAAGAAAAGTCGTGCTCGCCTATTCGGGCGGGCTCGATACGTCGGTCATTCTCAAATGGCTGCAGACTGCCTATGGCGCCGAGGTCGTGACCTTCACGGCCGATCTCGGGCAGGGCGAGGAACTTGCGCCCGCCAAGGCCAAGGCCGAACTGCTCGGCGTCCGTCCGCAGAACATTTTCGTCGAGGATCTGCGAGAGGAGTTCGTCCGCGATTATGTATTTCCCATGTTCCGCGCCAATGCGCTGTACGAAGGAGCCTATCTGCTCGGGACGTCGATCGCGCGGCCGCTCATCGCGAAGAAACAGATCGAGCTCGCGGAAAAGACGGGCGCCGATGCCGTGGCGCATGGCGCGACGGGCAAGGGCAACGACCAGGTGCGCTTCGAACTCGCCTATTACGCGCTCAAGCCCGACATCCGGGTGATAGCGCCATGGCGGGAATGGGACCTGACGAGCCGCACGAAGCTGCTTGAATTCGCCGAAGCGCACCAGATTCCCATCGCGAAAGACAAACGCGGCGAGGCGCCGTTTTCCGTGGATGCAAATCTTCTGCACTCCTCGTCAGAAGGAAAGGTGCTGGAAGATCCCGCGTTAGTGCCGGATGCCATCGTCTATCAGCGCACGCTGGACCCCGAAGATGCGCCGGACGCGGCGACCATTGTGGAGATTGGTTTCGACCGCGGCGACCCGGTTTCGCTCGACGGGCAGGCGCTGTCTCCCGCTTCGCTGCTCACGCGGCTGAACGAAATGGGGCGGGCCAACGGCATCGGTCGAATCGATCTGGTGGAAAACAGGTTCGTGGGGATGAAGTCTCGCGGCGTGTATGAAACACCCGGGGGGACCATTCTGCTGGCGGCGCACCGCGCCATGGAATCGCTCACGCTCGACCGCGGCGCCGCCCATCTCAAAGACGAGCTGATGCCGAAATATGCCGAGCTGATCTATAACGG
>DATAYG010000104.1:0-6759 GCA_036272695.1 Rhizomicrobium sp.
GATTTTCTGCTCGACGTCGCGCGACTGGATCGTCGCGGCGCGGAGATGGACATAGTAATTGTATTCCTCCTCCTCCGCCTTGTAGGTGCTGGGGGCTATAGCCTTTCCGTTCAGCAGGATCTTGTCGCGCGCCAGATCGGCCTGGAGCTTGCTGATGGCATGGTCGATGTCGAGGATGTCGTGCTCGTACTTGAATCGCGTCTGCTCGAAGGCAAGCTGCTGCGAGGCGACTTGCAGCTGCAGCGCCGGGTTCGACAGAATGATGAGCGGCTGCCCCTGCTTCACCATGGCGCCGTCTTCCACCAGAACCTGCTTCACCGTCCCGCCCTGGTCGGTTGTGAGATAATTGGTGATGAAGGGCTCGACAGCGCCGCGCACGGCGATGAAATCCTCGAACGGGCCTTGCGTCACCGTGCCGATGGTCAGGCGGTCTATCGGCACGCGATAGACGTGCGCGCCCGTGCCGGAGAGCATCCAGCCCGCAATCGCCGCTACAACCACGGCGCCCAGCGCGAACGGCCCGTAGCGCCGCCACAGTGGCTTGCGCGCGATGGCGCGATCCATGCCGCTTGCTTGCGGCTCGTATTCTGCAGATTGCCGGAACATCGAGACCATGCCTTGCGCCGACTGCCCTGCCCGTACGGATCCGCCGTTTACGATTTGGCAATAGTCGTGCCAAACGTCGACCCATTGAAATCAAAGGCTTAGCGTGGCATGACTTGTCCGCCGCTGTCCGGAGACGTACGTTGTGACGGACACACTGTCCGGATTCGTACATGCCTGCAGCGTTTCCGAGCCCGGCCCGCATCCTGGTGCTGGACGATCAGGAAGACATCCTTTTGGCCGCCCGGCTGCTGTTAAAGCGGCACTTCCGTTCGGTTCAAACTATGCGCGACCCGGCGAGCCTTCCGGATCTCGTCCGCTCGAATGCCTTCGATGTGCTGTTGCTCGACATGAATTTCGCCGTCGGTGCGGAGAGCGGGGCGGAGGGCCTTTCGTGGTTATCCAAAGTGCTGGCGATCGATCCGCACGCGGTCGTCGTTCTGGTGACCGCCCATAGCGATGTCGATCTCGCCGTCAAGGCGATGAAGAATGGCGCGGCCGATTTCGTCACCAAACCGTGGGAGAACGAAAGGCTGCTCGCGACGCTGACCGCGGCTGCCAATCTGCGCCGTTCTCGTCTCGAAGCCGCCGAATTGCGCGAGCGCAATCGCGGCCTCGTCGAAGCGCTGCAAGTCGATTCGGGAATGATCGGCACCACACTGGTCATGCTGAACGTGTTTGAGATCATCCGCCGCGCAGCACCCGCCGAAGCGAACGTGCTGATCTTGGGCGAAAACGGAACCGGCAAGGAGCTGGTGGCGCGCGAACTACATCGTCTGTCGCGCCGGGCCAACGAAGTGTTCCTGCGCGTCGACCTCGGATCGCTTTCGCCGCAGCTGTTCGAAAGCGAACTATTCGGCCATAAGCGCGGGGCTTTCACCGACGCCAAGGAAGATCGCGTCGGGTTCTTCCGCGCGGCAGCCGGCGGCACTCTGTTTCTCGATGAGATCGGCAATGTGCCACTGCATCTGCAAAGCAAACTGCTGACGGTGCTGGAGCGGCACGAGGTCGTTCCCGTGGGTGCGAGCAAGGCCGAACCGATCGATCTGCGCATCATCTCCGCCACCAATCTCCCGCCGGAGCGCCTCGCCGACGAAAACCTGTTCCGTCAGGACCTGCTCTACCGCATAAACACGGTGGAGATCGCGCTGCCGCCGTTGCGCGAGCGGCGCGAGGATGTTCCGCTTTTGCTCGAGCATTTCGTGCGGTTCTATGCGCACAAATACAATTTCCCGGCCAAGCGGCTGAGTGCAGCCGCGCTCAATCACCTTTGGGCGTATGACTGGCCCGGCAACATCCGCGCGCTGCGCCATGCGGTCGAACGGGCCGTCATCCTCAGCGAGGGCATGATCCTGGAACCGCAGGACTTTCCGCTGGCCGCCTCGCGGATCCCGGCCGCACTTCCATCGGATCACTCCGCCCTGACGCTCGACACGATGGAAAAATCCACCGTGCTGCGGGCTCTGGAGCGCTATGATCACAATGTCAGTCGAGCGGCGAAGGCGCTGGGGCTCACTCGCGCCTCACTTTACCGCCGGATGGAGAAATATGGAATTTAGCCGCTTCCGCATCGGCATCGCGCTCCGCGCCGCGGCCTTGTTCGTGACGTTCTTTCTCGCCGTGTGGATGGCGCAACACACCAATTGGTACGTCAGTATCGCTCTCGTCGTCAGCGCAGCGCTGGCGCAGATCGCATTGTTCTACCACTTTGCCACGCAATCGGGACGCGAGATCGCCCGGTTTCTCGACGCGGTCTCGTTCGACGACACGTCGCAAAGCTTCACCGGTCTCGGCGCCGATTCCGCCTATCGCGAGCTCGGCGCGGCGATGACGCGTGTCATCGACCGCCTGCAATTCAGCCGCGCCCAACGCGAAGAGCAAGCGCGCTGTCTGCAGACCCTGCTGACGCACGTACCGGTCGCCCTGCTCACGATCGATGCCGGAGGCGGCGTTCAGCTGCTCAACATGGCGGCACGGCGCCTGTTCGAAACGCCGCTTGGGACGGCGGCGGAATTCTCCCGCCATGGCGATGCCTTTGCTGCCGCGATGGAATCGTTGCAGCCCGGGGCGAGCGCGATCCTGCGCATGGACCGCAACTCCGGCCCCTTGCAACTGAAGGTCTCGGCGACGGACCTGACCGTCCGCGGAGAGAGACAGCGCATCGTATCGCTGCAGAATATCGAGAACGAGATGAGCGCGCAGGAGTTGGCGGCCTGGCAGACCGTGATCCGCACCATGGCCCATGAAGTGATGAATTCGCTGACGCCGATTTCCTCGCTTGCCACGACCGCCGGGCAGCTCGTTCACGATACGCGCAAGACGCTCCCGCCGGATAGCGCAGAAGCGGCGATGCTGGCCGACGCAGGCGATGCGCTGGAAGTGGTGGCGCGGCGAAGCGAGGGACTGCTGCATTTCGTGCAGAACCACAGGCGCCTGACGAAGCGGCTGATCATCCGGCCGGAGATGACGCCCGTGCGGCGGCGATTTGCCCATATGGCACAGCTCTTCGCATCCGAGCTCGCCGCCCGCGACATCGAGCTCGAAGCGGTTGTCGAACCCGAGACCCTGGAAGTCGAAGCCGATGCCGAACTGCTCGATCAGGCGCTGATCAATTTGATGCGCAATGCGATCGAGGCGATGGATGGCGAGCATCGCCGCACGCTGCGGCTATCGGCGAGGGGCGATTTCGACGGCCACGTGGTGATCGCGGTGGCCGATAGCGGGCGTGGCATCGCGCCATTCGACCGCGACAAGGTCTTTGTGCCGTTCTTCACGACCAAGCGACAAGGCAGCGGCGTCGGTCTCACCCTCGTGCGGCAGATCGCGGCGGTTCACAACGCGACGGTGGACGTCGGCGACACGCCCGGCGGCGGCGCAACGGTGCGATTGCGGTTCTAAACTCGGCCTGCGTCGAGCAGCCAGCGCGGGCCGCGCCGCGAATCGGTGATAATGTTGTTTGACGATTTCGCACTATTGCGTGCCGTACCCGCTGCGAAACCTGCGGCCTTCCTACCTGTGAAACGACGCAATCAGTTCGCGTCGTGTTGCCGGACCACGCGCGCCGCACGCCGGGGCTTTCGTTTTGAGGGCGCAGAATCGGCGCGAGCAACGCGCGGACACATCGGCTTCGCCAGCGTGAACGCATCGGACGCAACGCCGTTTTCAACTTGAACCCAAGTCAGCGGGGCCGTGATCGGCGCGCCGCCGGGCACGTGAAGAATAAGCGTTCCCTGCCGTTTGCCCTCTCCCATTTCGCAAATAATCAATGAACAACCGGCCGGACGCTTGTTCAGGTCCGATACGATAATGTATCGCTCGTCGCTAACCGCAAAGCGCGTTGCGATGTCGCGCATGATCTTGAGCCGCGAGTTTGCCACCGAGGCGTCGAAAGACTGATGCGCACCGCGCGCCGCCTTAACGCATCGTCGCCATGTGCGATTTGGTTAGCGCAATGAAGGCCTCACAGGCGGGCGATGGCGTTGGCGGATAGACGATCCACAAAGACCTATCCTCCGGAAACTGCTCAATCGTTTTCACGACCAGCTTTCCGGCTTCGTCATTTCGCACGCAGAGGAGCGGCACAATGCCGATGCCCATGTTCTGTGCGACCAGCCGTTTGATGGATTCCAGGGTTCCTGTCTCCACGGAAAGGTTGAGCGGAACGTTCGCGCGCCGAAAGATGCCAGCCACGCGCTCGCGCAATTCCGATGTTTCCGTGAGGAGGATCAGCGCCTCGCTTCCAAGCGCCTCCAACATAATCGATTCGTGCTGCGCCAATGGATGGCGCGGGTTCAGGAGGGCAATCAGGCGATCCTTCATCAAGAGTTCTGCCTTGAGTTCCTGGTCGCGTGGTTTATCCGCCACCAGGGCCACATCGACATCGTGACGCCGCAAGGCTGCGAGCATGGCTTCCGAATAGCCCATGGATATCTTGAGCCGTATTGCCGGGTGCTTCTCCTGGAACGTTTGCGAGAGCTGCGGCAGCAGGTAGTCGCCGATGCTTTGATTGACGCCAATGCGCAGACTGCCGCGCTTTGCAGTGCGAATCTCTTCCACCTGCACGAGGGCTTCGTTCAGCAGCGAGAGCGCGCGCTTGGCGTAATCGAAAAGCACTTCGCCGGCAGCGGTCAGCTGAAGACCGCGGCTCGACGAGCGCTCGAACAGAACGGCGCGAATTTCATCTTCCAACTTGCCGATGGCCATGCTCACGGCTTGCGGCGTCCGATGCACCCGTTCCGCCGCTTTCTGCAGCGATTGCTCCTCGGCCGCCGCGACAAACATCTGCAGTTGCATCAATTCCATGCCGTGAGTGTACGGCTACGGCGGCGCAGAAAAAATGGCTGTCCCGGTGAAATGCAGAAGAGGCGACTTCCGTTGGAAGTTGCCTCTTTTCACGCGCCGGGGTTGGGAGCCCGCAGACCTAGCGGGTACGCAAATAGCCGTGAAAATTGTCTGCGTTATCGCGGTAATATCCCATGACCTCGCCAGCATCGCTGCTTCGGGAAACAGTGTAGAATGAACCCGGGGGATCGAATATGTTGATCTTTCCGCCTGGTCGTCGCACGAAACCATGAGATACATAGTTGACATCGACACAGAATCCTACGATCTGTCCTTTGTCGTTTAGACCGTTAACCCCGAAGGATACACATTCCTGCGGGAGATCGAACGACGAGATCGTTCCATCGGCACCCCGAAAATAGAGATGTTCGCCCTTGGCATCTCGGTACGTTCCCGCAATCGCGCCCTTGTTGTTGATGCTGTTGGCATTGGTGTTCATTGATCCCGGAGGATCAAAAGTTGTAATCGTCCCATCAGTAGTCCTTACGAAGCCATGCTTCGTGCCGCTAGCGTCAAGGTAAGCGCCCACGATCGAGCCCTTGTCATTGATCTTCCAAGCCCAGGTATTAGTTGATCCAGCAGGGTCGAACGTCTTGATCTTTCCGCGCGAAGTACGCACAAAGCCGTGACATTGGTATAAGGTTCCGCAAGCGATATCCCCAGAACCGTAGTAATATTGTCCTGCGATTTCACCTTTCTTGTTGATGCCCCACCCCTCCGTGCTGCCTGCTCCCTTGACGTCAAACGTCGTAAAGGTACCATCCGCCGCCCTGACATAGCCGTGCTCGCCAGACTCACTGTCCAAGTAATATCCGGTGATGTCGCCGGTTTCATTTATTCTGAGAGCGTATGTCGTGCCCCCCGATCCCGGAGCGTCAAACGTTGTGTACGATCCATCAGCACCTCGCACGAACCCCGATTGACCAGTATCGCTCAGATAGTACCCCGTAATCATACCACTACCGTTCATGTCCCATGCCCAAGTGCTGCTAGAGGCCGGGGGATCGAATGTCGTGTATATTGGTTTCGCTTGAGCGCTTAGGCTCCATCCCAGGCTTGCGGCTGCTACACAAAGCAAGAGCTGGCCGCGGCGCGAGCCATGTTTACCGTCCCGTCTACTGAACATCGAAGTCCTCCCTCTTTCATATTTGGTCGGCGCGCGCCGCCGGCCGGCAACCGCCCCACTTCATGATTTGGAAGATTGCGAGCGCGGAAGCGCGATGACAATTCAATAATGTTTGGTGGGGCTAAAGCCGCGCTTACGAGAGCTCCGTTCATCGTTCATAGGGAACATCGCCCTCAACCGTCGTGCGGTGCATGTAGCGTCTCAGCTCGGGCGGACAGCCATGCGCCAAATGAAGCGTGCAGCGGTTGTCCCAGAATGCGAGATCGTGTTGCCGCCAGCTGTGCCGATAGACGAAGCAAGGCTGCGTGCAGTGCCAGAAGAGAAGATCGAGGAGGTCGCGGCTTTCGGAGTTTGCCAAACCGATAATGCGCGTTGTGAATCCCTCATTCACGAACAGGCATTTCCGCCCGGTCTCCGGATGCGTCCGTACGACCGGATGCGTGGCTTCTGGCAGCTTCTCCATTTGGCTTTGCGACAGCGGCGGCCGCCACTTCGAGTCGCTCATCTGCGCATAGCGATGGCTGTATGAATGGATCGCGCGCTTTCCCGAGAGCCGTACCTTCAGTTCACCGGGCAGCTCTTCATAGGCCGCGGTCATATTGGCGAAAGATGTGTCGCCGCCCTCGGCTGGAATCTCCAGCGCATACAGAAGGGTCCCGAGGCTGGGTTGTCGCGTGTAGGATAGATCG
>DATAYG010000105.1:0-2273 GCA_036272695.1 Rhizomicrobium sp.
TGCCGGCGGCACAGCACCTGGATGGTGCGCTGCACTTCGGCCTCGCGGCCAATGAGCGGATCGATGCGCCCCTCTCGCGCCTTCCGATTGAGGTTGACGCAATAAGCTTCCAAAGCGCCTTCCTTTTTCTTTGAATCCGAGGTGTCCTTCGAGTCCTTGGAATCGCGCGCCTCGTGCTCTTCGTCGGTCCCGCGCGGCAAGCGCGACGTGTCGGAGGCGCCAGGACGCTTGGCGATCCCATGGCTGATGTAGTTCACCGCGTCGTAGCGGGTCATGTCCTGCTCTTGCAGGAAGTATGCCGCATGCGTTTCGCGTTCGGCGAAAATAGCCACCAGCACGTTCGCGCCGGTCACCTCCTCGCGACCCGACGACTGAACGTGGAAGGCCGCGCGCTGCACGACACGCTGGAAGCCATTGGTCGCCTTGGCTTCCTCCTGGCTCTCGACAACGAGGTTTTCAAGTTCGGTGTCGAGATACTGGACGACGGTCTTGCGCAAAGCATCGAGGTCGACGCCGCAGGCCCTCAGAACGGCGGCCGCATCGACGTCGTCAATCAGCGCCAGCAAGAGATGTTCGAGAGTCGCGTATTCGTGTCGACGCTCATTGGCGAGCGATAGGGCTCGACGAAGGGTCTTTTCGAGCGCGCGGGAGAAAATTGGCATCGGGCGCCTTTCACTTCTTTTCCATGATGCACTGCAGGGGGTGCTGATTCTTACGGGCGTGGTCCATCACTTGCGACACCTTGGTCTCCGCGATCTCGTAGGTAAAGACCCCGCACTCGCCTACGCCGTTGTGGTGCACTTGGAGCATGATCTGCATCGCCTCTTGGGCGTCCTTATTGAAGAAGGCCTGCAAAATTGAGACCACGAACTCCATGGGCGTGTAGTCGTCGTTGAGCAGAAGAACGCGGTACATACTGGGACGCTTCGTCTGCGTCCGCGTGCGGGTGATGACCGCAGCGCCCGCCCCTGGCGTTTCTCCTCCTCTCTTGGGCTCCCGCGAAGCCACCGGCCGCACCGCTACTGGCGGCGAGGCTGCGCCAAAGCCCGGATAGAGCCAACGCGCCAGCCGAACCATCCCCGCTCGGAGTCGAACAACCAACGGAATTGAGGCGGCAGCCACCGAAAGACCCCGATTGATGCCGATTGGGCCAGAACTCACATCTACGCGTACACGAAACCCCGGCGACTACATCTAGGCGCCGCGCGCCGTCGCCGCCAGATGTCATCGCCGAATGGCAGCATTGCGAATTTACTCGTCACGTGCAAGAGCCTCTTCATGAGCCAACTTGCAACATGCCTTCCCTGTTCCGCTTCGTAACTCGGATGGCAGCGTCAAGGGGGCGAGGATGCAAATAAAAAGCCGGCGCTGGACGGCGCCGGCGTCGGCTCGAAGCGTTGTCCCGCCGCGCGGGGCGGCGAGAAAATCTTCTGGATAAATTACTTCTGTATGTTCGCGTAGGCCGTGGTGACCGGCTTCAGCGCATCCGTCGCGACCCGGGTGTAAAGGTCGGAAACCTTCGTCGCCTGGGCGACAAAGCCCTCGTAGGCTTCCTTGGCGAACTCGGTCTGAATCTGGATCGCCGATTCGACGCTGCGTGCGCCGAGAAGCTTCTCGTACATCGCGGTCCCGGCGGCGAAGGCCTTCTTTGAATAATCGCTCGACTCGGCGGCGATGTCCTGCAAACCCTTCGACAAGGTGGATGAAGCGGCGGTGAAAGCCTCGAGCTGGTCTTTCGAGAATTTCTGGAAATCTTCGAATGTCGGCGTGCTGATTGTCATTTAGAGCTCCTTCATTG
Source organism: Rhizomicrobium sp. (assembly GCA_036272695.1). GTDB lineage: Bacteria > Pseudomonadota > Alphaproteobacteria > Micropepsales > Micropepsaceae > Rhizomicrobium. Next base: position 1,799 of record DATAYG010000105.1, read on the forward strand.
AGACGGTTTCGCATCGGAAATGAGGCGAACCGCAATGGGCGCAATATGTGCACCGCACAATGGAAGTCAAGGCCGAATTGCTGCATTGCAGCAAATTCTGCCGCCGCTCGCAAAGGAAGCCCCGAACAGAATTAGAAATAGTAAATTATTTCAATCGATAGCCACCGTTTACTGAGTTGAGACTTCATCTGGCTTGAGGCCGCTCGACGCAGGTCGATCAAGATTTCAAAGGCTTGCGCAAAAATAGCGGTGGTTCTTCGGAATCCCGTTAACCGCTGCGTAACCGCTCCAGCATATCGTTCACGACCGTGTGCGTAACGCAACTGTGATCGGCATTCAGGCCTCACCGTTGCGCGAAGTCGGCGGGGCGTTTCATGGCGTTGCGTAACGGTTGCTCTCGACTGGGCCGGCTTGCTCGCGCGGCGGCGGCGGCCTTGATTTCGGTCTCAACCCTTTGCCTGGCCGGGGCGCAAGC
>DATAYG010000106.1:0-1628 GCA_036272695.1 Rhizomicrobium sp.
GGCTTTCGCTGCAGGCCGAAACTCCCCATTTCCCAGGGCGTTGCTGCATATGCAGGAGAGGATCGGCCGTGAACGGCGCAAGGAAGTCCCGCGTGGGATCAGGCGGACCCGCACGCGGCATCGATCGGCTTCATCCGGCGATGCGAGCCCGCCTGTGGAAACCCGGGCAAAGCGGGAACCCGGCCGGGCATTCCGGCGAATACGGCGCGGCGATAAAGCTCGCACAGCGCGCCGCGCCAAAGGCCATGCGCCGATTGATCAAACTCATGGAGAGTGATGATGAGCGCGTTGCTGCCGTCGCCTGCAACGCGATCTTGGATCGCGCGCCTTCGGGAAGCCAAAGGCTCCAGGCGAAGAGAAAGATGACTTTGTGACGCGGGTAGAGGCGATGAGTTCGGAGGAGAGGTTGGCGCTGGCGGACGAAATCCTCGAGTTCCGAATCCCTAGTGAGTTTTCGTTCGCTTGCCGAGGATCGTCTTCAAGCAACACCCCGGCCCACGATGACCCTCGGTCATGTGCCGGGGATCGCCGACGCCTATGCCGTCGATGACGCCAAAGACATTCGCGACTTGGCGCTTGCGTGGGAAAGATATTCACGGCAGGCCAAGAGCACAGCGGCTCAGCGTCCGAGGCGAGCGCGGCATCGACGTTCGATGCTGCCGGCAACGAGTCTTCAAGAGATATTGTGCGAACAGCAGGCCGACCGCGGTCTGGGTGACCGCGTGCGGCCATCCGGCGCCCTCGGCGATCGCAACGGAATCCATACCCGATCACCCAAGCCATGGGCGTAACTAGCGGCACCAAGCCGCTCGGTCACCCATGACCGGCAACGAACAAAGACAACGCGCCGATCAGGAGGTCGGCCGCGCCCACCAGGATTGCGGTCACACTTTCACACTTCCAAACAAACCGGTGCAGCCGCCTTCAGCCGTTAAATTCTATTGGCGCATCGCCGCAAGGAGACCCGCCACTTGTCCGCCGTTGCGCTGAATGATCTCCGTAAATTCAGATCGGTGGCTCAGCGCCATGCTGACCCCAGCAATGATAACATCGGTGATCTTGTAGCGGCCGGCCCTTATGCCGAGCTGCCAATCAACGTCAATCGGCGGGCGCTGATGGGCTAATGATCTGGCTGGTTACGATGACCCCGGCGGGATCGGTGCGGCTGCCGGTTACCTTGAATGTTTCGCCGCCGTACTGTGCAAACCGTTGCCCATCGACCCACACGATATAGTCTTCCAGCAGGCTACGGAATTCTTGCTGCTGCGCCTTGCTCGCGACGCGCCAATATGGGCCGAGAACAAAGCGAGATAGCCCTGGAAGATCGAAATCCTGGCGCAGCACTTGATGGAAGTAGTCGGCTTTCTGGGCCAGCGTCGTGCTGGAGCGGATCACCTCGAGCCCCTGAGTGCCGAGAGTACCGATAAACTCGGTTGGACTCTCAGCAGCTGCGGCGGGGCGCGGCGCCACCACTGTTGCCGCCATCGCGATCGTCATGACGACCAGCGTCGCAATTTTTAGAAGCGCGCTAACGCCAGCCCGCAACGGGGCCGTCTGATGCGCCATCAGCCGTTCACAGCCCATTTCACTCCTCCCTGAGATTCACGCGAGGTAAATGCGGCCGATAG
>DATAYG010000107.1:0-8727 GCA_036272695.1 Rhizomicrobium sp.
GTGTCTCATGGTCGTCCCTCGATGATGCTTGGAGCTGGCAACCCCAGACTCCGTTGTTGATGACACCATCATTCTGAGGGACGACTGCCTTTCCAGGCCTATCCAAGACTTGCCCCGTTACCCCATCTGCACCAGGGAATACGTCGCGCTTTGCTTCCGTGCATATCGTTGCCGTGGCCAGCCAGGCCGCGGGCACTATATACCAAAATGGTTTATATATCAACCGCCATCCGCAACCTCGGCGGGGCTTTCCAGCAGCCGTGGCAAGGGCGGCTCCGAAGCGGCGTCCGGCTCCTCGCTATCGTCGGCGTCCACCACATGCCGCTCGCCGCCGAGAAGCACGGCCGGCATGTCCTTCTTCGACGCCACGCCGAGCGTCTTGAGCCGCTGCGCGCGCGCGAGCGCATTGCCTCGTCCCGTCGAGAGCTTCTTCATGGCGTCGGCGTGGGCGTCCGCTGCCGATTGGAGCTTTTGCGAGACGCCGTTCAGGTCATCCACAAGTCCGGCAAGCTTGTCGTAAAGCTGGCCCGCCTGCTGCGCGATGACCTGCGCGTTCTCGTTCTGACGTTCATAGCGCCAGATGGACGCGACGGTCTGCATCGACATGAACAGCGTGGACGGTGAGACCATGACGACCCTGCGGCTCCAGCACCAGGAATAAAGATCGTCGTCGTTCTTGAGTACGACCGCGGCCACGCCCTCGATGGGAACAAACATCAGCACGAGGTCGTGGGCGTTCAGCCCGTCGGATGTCTGATAGTTTTTGCCGCCCAGGCTTTCGGCATGCCCGCGCACCGAGGCGATCAGCCTCCGCAACGCGATGGCGCGCGTATCGTCATCCTCGGCGGCTTCAAATTCGAGGTAATGAACAAGTGATAATTTGGAATCGATGACCAGCTGGCGGTTTTCCGGCAGCAGCACGATGACATCGGGCCTGAGGCTGCCGCCGTCCTCCGCCTTGAGATTGAAGTCGCCGCCCTGCACCACGAATTCGCGCCCGCGCTCGAGCCCGGCCTGTTCGAGAATGCGCTCGAGCCGCACCTCGCCCCACCGCCCGCGCAATTGCGAGTCGCCCTTCAGCGCTTTTGTCAGATTCTCCGCCTGCGCCCCGATGCTCTGACCGGCCTGTGTCACCTGCCGGATTTGTTCTGCAATCGTGGCTCGCTCCTTCGTATCCTCGATATGCGTCGCTTCCACTTTCTGTTGAAACTCGGCAATGCGTTCCTTCAGCGGTTCGAGAATCGCCGCAAGCGATTCCTGCGACTTTATTGAAAGGTCATTCGCCGTCGCGGCGAGAATCCGGTTCGCCATGTTCTCGAATTCGGTCTTCAGCCGCTCCTGAAGGCCCTTCAGTTGTTCGTCGCGATCGGCGATCACGCGCTGCAATGCGGTCTGCCGTTCGGCGGCGGCGGCAAGTTCGCTGTTCCTGCCGGCGAGCTGCTGGCGGACGTCCTCATGCTGAGTCCGCAGCTGCTCGATAAGCAGATCGCGCTCGGTGAGATGCTTACCCGCGCGATCGATCTGCCCGGCGAGGCCAGTAATGCGCTCTTCGCTGCCAGCAGCCCTTTCCCGCGCGCCGGCGAGCTCTTCATTCTGCCGCAAATAATCATTTCTGAGCGTCTCGACCTGGGCGCCGAGAGTGAGGAGCTGGCTGCCGAGCAGACGCTCGCGCTCCTGCAGCCGCGCCAGCTCCACCGCGGAAATCTCGCCGCCCGGCGCCGGCGCGGGCGCCCGCGGCGCGGTGAAATATCGCCCAACCACGAAGGCCGCAACCGCAGCCGCGAGCGCAAGGGCGAGAAGGATCAACATCGAATCGGTCATGCCTGCTCCCGTTGGATCATGCCTTCAGTCGTTCGGTGGTCGTCTAGTATAAAACACCAAAACGATCTGAAGAGGGGAAATCCTTTGGGAATGACCGTCTACCCTCTTGTTCCCGATCCGGGAACAAGCTATCCTCGCCCATGCAGGTTATTGCCAGACGGACGCTGAAGCTCTTCTGGTTGCGGCATCCTCCGGCGGAACAGCCGTTGCGGAACTGGTTCGCTGTGGTCAGCAGCGCCGATTGGAGGACTCCTGCGGATGCCAAGGCGATGTTCGGCGCGAATGTGGATTTCGTGGGTGACAACCGGCTGATCTTCGATATCGGCGGAAACAAGTACCGGCTCGTCGTGCATGTTGCCTACAGGTACCGGCGCGTACTGATCAAATTCGTGGGCACGCATAAGGATTATGATCGGATCGATCCGGAGAAGGTGTGATGACAGCAATGGACATAAGGCCGATCCGGACCGAGGCCGATTGCGACTGGGCGCTCAAGGAGATCGAACAGTATTTCGACCGGGAGCCGCGGCGCGGCACGAAAGAAGCTGCACGCTTCGATGTTCTGGCCGCACTGATTGGAGCCTATGAAACGAAACACTGGCCGATCGAGCCGCCGGATCCCGTGGAAGCCATCCGTTACCGCATGAGCCAGGCGGGATTCAGCCAGGCCGATCTGGCGCGGCTTGTCGGCTCGCGCTCCCGCGCCTCCGAAATCCTCAATCGCAAACGGCCGCTCACCATGGAACAGGCCTGGAAGCTGCACCGGGAATGGCAGATTCCCGCAGAGGCCCTGCTTCGCCCCTTATCGCGCAACCCGGAGTGATTGGACGAAGAGTTGCCGGAGCGGCGGCGACGCCGATAGCAATTGACGTCACCTTTTATGCCACTTGCACATCCGTCTTCGCGAAGCCGCCACCTTTGAAGAGCAATGGCGCGTCGAGTGATTTCGCGAGCGCATAGGCGAAGCAGTCGCCGAAATTCAACCCGGCGGGATGGCGGCCCTTGCCGAAGCGTCCGAAGGCATCGATGGCGCCGCGGGCGAGCGTTTCGTCGATGGCGGCAATCGAAACGCTATTGGCTCCCATCCAGGGTTCGAGGCGGGCGCGTGCGAGCGGCCGCGAGGAAAGGACCATCGCACATTCGACGTAATTTGCGGCGCTGACGACAACGTGACCGTCGGTAGCGATCGTGTCGGCAAAACGTTCGGCTTCCGGCTCGCCGGCGAGTGTCGCAATGACCGCCGACGAATCGATCACGATCAAGTCGGCAAACCGTTCTCGCCATAGCCGAGAATTTCATCGGGCGAACGCGGATCGATCACAGGCGATTCCCGCCATAGACGCTGCATTTCCCGCGTGGCCTCAAGCGCGCGCCGGACGCGCTCCTCTTCGGCCGCAGGCACGGCCGTGGCCAACCGCGCCCGCTCGGCCCGCAGGAGGTCGAGAATCAGCTCGGACGCGCCCTTTCCCGTCGCGCGCTTTAGCTCGGAGAGAAGGCGGTCGGCTTCCTTGTTCTTGATGTTGATGGACACGGCGGTGCCAGTTCTGCATAAAGAACATAAAGCGTTCTGTATAAAGAACTGAACCGCGGCTGTCTACAAGGAAACGGCTTTGACCGGACTCAATTCGCGGAGCCATCAATAAGCGAATCTTGGAAGCTCAAAACAAGAAGGGGCGAGCCGCAGCTCGCCCCATTTGGTGCTTTTCAGCTTGTTAACGGGAGGCCCTCAATCACCAGACCGCTAAGTCGTTGGCAAAACCTCACGCGAGATCAACACCACCTTTCAGCGTCTACCCGCGCGGGCGTTGTGTCAACCTCTTGATTATGCGTCCCGAATCTGGGGGCCAACCGCAACCCCACACACCACCATTCGTCAACACCGCCGTTCGTCGATGGCCGGAAGAACACTGGCTGCTGGGAAAATTTTTGCTACGTCGCGAGATCCTCACATTCACATGATTTCGCTTGTTGCCGCCACAGTTCGCCCCTACACACCACACATTCGTCAGAGAGATATGGTGACGGCACTTCAAATACCTTGACACCGGTCTGCCATTCAGTCAACGCTTCGTATCAGAGCGGGGGGGACCTCCTGCAAGCAGGGGACGAGACAGCGGCGAAGGAGCCGCCCTTGGTGTGGGGCTTCCCTCCGTTGCTGCCTCGTCTCCGACGCCGCGCTATGCGCGCAAAGATTATAGATGGCTCAATGTCTAACGCCAACCGCGCGTACCGCTTAGGAATCGACGTGGGGTCAAACTCGCTCGGCTGGTTTATCGTCTGGCTTAGTGACGATGGTCAGCCAATCGGCCTCGGTCCCGGCGGCGTTCGCATTTACCCGGACGGCCGCGATCCGCAATCGAAGACGTCGAACGCCGTTGATCGCCGCGTTGCTCGCGGCGCGCGGCGCCGACGCGACCGCTACGTGAAACGGCGCACGAGTCTCATGTCCCTGCTCGTCATGCATGGCCTCATGCCGGTCGAGGAAACCGGGCGCAAGGCGCTGGAAAAACTTGACCCATACGCACTACGTGCCAAGGCGCTCGATGAAACTCTGCCGGCGCACCATGTCGGTCGCGCTATCTTCCATCTGAACCAGCGGCGAGGCTTTCTGTCGAACCGGAAGACGGAAAAAGGCGACAACGAATCTGGCGCGATCAAGCTTGCGGCAGGCAAACTTCAACAGATGATGCAAGAGTCCGGCGCGCGCGCGCTGGGAGAGTTTCTTCATCGCCGTCATATCGTCCGCGAGCCCGTCCGTGCACGCAATCGCAGTTCCGGTGCGAAAGCTGAATACGATTTCTACCCCACGCGACAGTTACTGCTTGACGAATTCGACGGCATTTGGAAGCGCCAGGCACCGCATCATCCCTCGATGAATGAGGAAGCGCGCACAGCCATTCATAGCGCGATTTTTTTCCAGCGGCCCCTGAAACAGCCACCGGTAGGTAAGTGCTCGCTCGATCCCGCGACAAGTAATGATGATGTGGAAGGCTTTCGTTGTCCGTGGGCTCATCCTCTGGCGCAGCGGTTTCGCATCTGGCAGGAGGTACGCAATCTCGCCATCGTCGAAACCGGAAAGCCGTCGCGCCCTCTCGGCAAGGAAGATGGAGACAGGATCGCACTGGGCCTTTTTCAGAACGGCAAGCTCTCATTCGACAAGCTGCGCGGCGATCTCAAGCTTCCGTCCGAGGCGCGCTTCAATCTCGAAAGCGAAAAGCGCGATCATCTGAAAGGCGACGAAACAGCAGCGGCCCTGGCAGCCAAAAAATATTTTGGCAAAACGTGGCGAAGTTTCGGACTCGAACGGCAGATCGAAATCGTGACCCGATTGCTGGAGGAGGTGGATGAACGAACGCTGGTCGAATGGCTCGTCGAGAATACGGGAATTGATGAGGCAACAGCGGATCGGATTGCATCCGCGTTTCTGCCCGACAGTCATAGTCGACTGGGTCTCCGAGCAATCCGAAAAATACTGCCTCACATGGAAAGCGGTTTGAACTATGCGGACGCAGCCAAGGCCGCGGGATACGATCACGCGCTCCTGCCCACAGGAGAACTGTCGTTAAATGGTCGCCTGCCTTATTACGGCGAATGGTTGCAGGACGATGTGCTCGGCTCCGGCGATCCGCGCGACAAGAACGATAAGCGTTGGGGCCGCTTTCCCAATCCCACGGTCCACATAGGACTCGGACAGTTGCGTCGCGTCGTCAACGCGTTGATCACGGAACACGGCGCGCCTTCGGAAATCGCCGTCGAGATGACACGCGCTTTCAAGCTCTCGCCCAAGAAACTCGCCGAAGTTGAAAAGGCACAGGCTGAGAATCAACGCAAGAACGAGAAGCGTGCGGACGAAATAAGAAGTCTCGGGCAGGCGGTTAACGCGCGTAATCTTCTCAAGCTTCGTCTGTGGGAGGAACAGAACCCCTACGACCCTCTCGACCGGCGCTGCCCTTATACCGGCGAAGTGATCAACATCGCGAAGCTCCTTTCCGATGAGACTGACATCGATCACCTCATTCCGTTTTCGGATTCGTGGGATGACAGTGCCGCAAACAAGATCGTCTGCATGCGTTACGCAAATCGCGCCAAGGGCAAGCGAACGCCCTATGAGGCCTTCGGAACCAGCCCCATGATCGACGGGCGCCGCTACGAATGGGATGCCATCTCTCTTCGTGCCGCCGCGATGAAAGGAAAAGATTGGCGTTTCGGTCCGGATGCGCGGCAGCGGTATGATAGCCAAGGCGGTTTTCAGGCGCGGCAGCTCAACGAAACCGGCTGGCTGGCGCGTGTGGGAAAGCATTACCTCGCCGCCGTAGCCGATCCGTACAAAATTCACGTTCTGCCCGGCAAGCTTACGGCGATGATTCGCGGCAAGTGGGGTTTGAACGATCTCCTGCCCGATCACAATTACAGCGACGCAAAGAATCGCAAGGACCATCGCCACCATGCGATCGACGCGATGGTCGCGGCGCTCACCGATCGCAAGCTGCTCCACAAAATGTCGAGCGCTTACGATGACGAACGCCAGAAGATCGAAATTCCGCTGCCCTGGCCGACATTGCGCGCCGATCTCGACGCGAAACTGAAGGCCATGACGGTTTCGCACAAACCGGATCATGGCATGCAGGGACAGTTGCACGAGGACACGGCATATGGAGCAGTCCGCGAGCCCGAGAAAGAGGACGGCGCGAATCTTGTGTACCGCAAGAGCTTCCTGGCCCTGAACGAGAAGGAAATCGACCGGATTCGCGACCGGCGTTTACGCGGGCTCGTGCAAGCGCATGTCGCGCGCGAAAAACGCGAGGGCAAGGATTTGAAGGCTGCTCTGCAATCCTTCGGCGAACGCAAGGATATTCCCGGCCTGCCCAACGGCGTTCGGCATGTCCGCCTCACAAAATCCGAGAAGCCCGAATATCTGGTCGCTCTCCGCAACAAGTCGGGAAAGCCCTACAAAGCCTACAGCGCCGGCGAAAATGCTTTCGTCGATGTCTTCGAAATGCCGGGCGGCAAATGGGCTGGAGAGGCCATGTCGGTTTTCGAGGCCAACCAGAAAGACGCGAAGCTGGGGTGGCGAGAGAAATATCCAGATGCACGTTTCGTCATGCGTGTGTTCAAGGGAGACCTCATCAGTCTCGACTACAGGGGGCAGAAAACCATCATGGTTGCCCATCGTCTAGATGCTGCCGCGAACCGCTTCAAGCTCGCCCCGCACAACGAAACAGGAAATCTGGATGAGCGTCATAACGAAACGAACGATCCGTTCCGTTGGCTAATGGCATCGTACAATACGTTGAAGGGCATGGGCGCGGAACGCGTTCGCGCGGACGAACTGGGCCGGCTATGGCGGGTGAAGCCGGAGGAAGCTGCACGCTCACTTTGACGGTGTCGCGAGGGCGGAAGAAATGGTTGGCCGTGTCGTGGAAATTGCAACAGACGGTCGTCACCTTTCGATCAGCCGGGGCTTCCTCGTCGTTTCGGAGAAGCATGAGGAAGTCGGGAAGATACCGCTGGACGACATTGCGGCAGTTGTCGCCAACGCGCATGGCCTGACCTACACCAACAACGCACTCGTCGAACTGTCCGGCCGCGGCATTCCGATAGTCCTGTGCGGCGCCAATCATATGCCGGCCGCGATCGTGTGGCCAGTTGACGCACACCACGTTCAGACCGGGCGGATGAGCGATCAGATATCCGCAAACCTTCCATTGAAGAAGCGGCTATGGGCGCAATTGGTGCGCGCCAAGATTCTGGCGCAGGGCGCGACGCTCGCGAGCGTCGGCGCGGCCCATGCCGGTTTTTTTCTGCTGTCGCGCAAGGTGCGCTCGGGCGACCCCGACAATGTGGAGGCGGAAGCCGCACGGCGCTATTGGCCGCTGCTGCTCGGCGTCGCTTTCCGGCGCGACAAGGACGGCAGCGGCGTCAACGGACTATTGAACTACGGCTATGCCGTGTTGCGCGCTGGCATCGCGCGCGCCGTCATGGCGGCGGGTCTGCATCCCGGTTTCGGATTGAAGCATTCGAATCGCTCGAACCCAATGGTGCTGATCGACGACCTGATGGAGCCGTTTCGCCCAATCGTCGATCGCGAAGTGTGGGGACTCGTCAGGGACGGGGCACTGGAGGTCAACAAAGACGCCAAGGCTGCGCTCGCCCGCATCATGGTCGTCGATTTGCCGACTGCCATCGGCCTGAGCCCGCTGATGGTCTGTGCGGAACGATTGACCCAGTCGCTCGCGCGGGCCTTTGCGGGAGAAGACGAGGCGCTGGATTTGCCCCTGCCCGCTCTGCCGCTCGAGCGATGAGATGGGCCGCGGGAAGAAGCGCGTGCAGCCGGCACTGGCGCGGACCCAGCCCGGCGAGCCGGTTGCGCTGAGTGGATACAGAATCATGTGGGTCTTCGTCCTCTTCGACCTCCCGGTCGGCACCAAGAAGGAGCGCAAGGCGGCGACAAAGTTCCGCCACGCGCTGCTCGACCTCGGCTTCGAAATGAGCCAATTCTCGGTCTATCTGAAATTCTGCGCCGGCAAGGAGCAGGCGGAAGCGATCGCGCGTCAGGTGGAGGGCGAGATGGCGCCCTCCGGCAAGGTCCATCTCGTCCAGATCACCGACAAGCAATATGAGAACATCCGCACCTACAGGGGAAAGAAACGTGAACCCTCGCCCAGGAACCCGGACCAGTTCGCGCTCTTCTGACGGCCCGGATATGCATTTCCCCCAGCCAGAACAAGGAAAAAGGCCCTGGAATCAGGGCCTTAAGGAGGGGTCTATCTTAGCGGTCTGGTGATTGAGGGCCAACCGCAACAGGAACGATCCCATTACATGCTCCGCATGATCTTAGCGGTCTGGTGATTGAGGGCCAACCGCAACACAAACAACAAACGGAGTCGCAGATGAATAATCTTAGCG
>DATAYG010000108.1:0-36542 GCA_036272695.1 Rhizomicrobium sp.
TGCGCGACCTGATGCGCAAGATGCGACCCGACCACATCAACGATCTCGTGGCACTCGTCGCGCTCTATCGGCCGGGTCCGATGGATTCGATTCCCAAATACATTGCCTGCAAGCGCGGCCGCGAGCAGCCCGACTATCTGCATCCTTCGCTCGAGCCGATTCTTGCGGAAACTTTCGGCGTCATGACCTACCAGGAAGACGTCATGCGCATCGCCCGCGAGCTCGCGGGTTATTCCATGGGGCAGGCGGATCTCCTGCGCCGCGCCATGGGCAAGAAGATCCCGGCCGAGATGGCCAAGCACGAAGACCTGTTCGTCAAAGGCGCCGCCGAACACGGCATCGCGCGCGGCACCGCGCTCACGATCTTCGAGCAGGCGGCGAAATTCGCCGGCTACGGATTCAACAAGGGCCACGCCGCAGCCTATGCGCAGGTCGCCTATCAGACGGCTTATCTCAAGGCGAACTATCCGGTCGAATTCCTCGCCGCGTCGATGACGCTCGATATCGGCTCGACCGACCGGCTCAACGTGTTCCGTCAGGAAGCTGGACGGCTCGGCGTCAAGATCGCTCCGCCGGATATCAACCGTTCCGATGCGTTCTTCACCTGCGACAGCGAAGCCGGCGTGATCTTTTACGCGCTCGCTGCGGTCAAAGGCGTGGGCCGCCAGGCGATGGATCATGTGGTGGCGATCCGCGAGACCGGCGGGCCGTTCCGCGGCATCGCCGATTTCGCCCGCCGCCTGGACCCGAAGCTCGTCAACAAACGCGCCTTCGAAAGCCTCGTGCGTGCGGGCGCCTTCGACCGGCTCAACAACAACCGCCGCCAACTCGTGGAATCCTCCGACGCGATCCTCAGCCATTCGGCGTCGACGACACGCGAGCGCGAGAGCGGGCAGGTGAGCCTGTTCGGCGGGGCTGCCGTTCAGGACGAATTGCGCCTGACGGCGATCGCGGACTGGCTGCCGCATGAACGGCTCGGCGAAGAGTTCAGCGCCATCGGCTTCTATCTGTCGGGCCATCCGCTCGACAGTTACGGCGCGGCGTTGAAGCGCCTCGGCGTGGTGAGCTGGGCCCAGTTGCAGGAAGATCGCCGCCGTTCCAGTTTCCGCGCGGTGCTTGCCGGCACCATCATCCGCAAACAGGAACGGCGCGGCCGCAACGACCAGCCCTACGGATTTTTGTCGTTGTCCGATCCCACCGGCATGTTCGAAGTGATGGTGTTCTCGGAAGTGCTGATGGCTGCGCGTCCGCTGCTCGAAGCCGGCCGCGCGGTGCTGCTTTCGGTGTCCGCCGACTGGATGGACGAGGAACTGAAGCTGCGCGCGCTCTCGGTTTCCGATCTCGATCAGGCAGCGGCCGATGCAAGTGAGGGCCTGCGAATCGTTCTCGCCGACACGCAGCCATTGGGCGCGATCGCCGGCCAGATGCGCGGGGCCGGCAAAGGCATCGTCACCCTCGTCGTCCCCGGCGCCGAAGGCGAGGACGTCGAAATCCGCCTGAAGGACCGCCACGCGATCACGCCCGCCATGAAAAGCGCGATCCAGTCGCTCCCGGGGGTGATGGCGGTCGAATCGGTGTAGAAGCATCAGAGATGCAATGGCGGCAGAGAGGAACCATTATGGCTTTTTGGTTCCCAGCCGTGTCACTCACGAAAGCGATTGTTGTTATGCCAATGTAGTGCTTCCCGGTTGGGTACGAATTGGCGGTCCATGGGCAGGATTAATTTTGAACCATGCAGTCGCAGATACTCATTACCGTTGTTGAATTCCGATTTGACGCGATTGCTGACAACGAAACGGAGATCGGAATCGATTGTTGCGTATCCTGAGTCGAATACGCGGTGAATATCCGTGCGCAGAAGAATGCCGTTATTCACTTCGTGTGTCCCTCCGGCACTGTAGGGCTTGATGTGCGCGGCTTCGAGAGCTGGCAATACCCTGCCTCCGGAAATCGCACATTGCCTTTGATATGCATCTGTAACAGCAATTCTGAATGCACCCTGACCAAGGCGAGGCTTGATTAACGTGGGCTCACCAAATCTCGCTTTTTCTAATTCCGCTGCGGGCTCAAATACGGGCGCGCCCGGTTGGCGTAGTCCGGCTTCCATGATGCGATCCCACAACCAGCGTCCTTCCTTGTCGTCGGTATCATATACTTTTCCACGTACGATATTATGATGCCAAGATAGGGGCAATGATATCCAAGCCACCTCCGGCAAGAACACAGGTTGTGTAATTATCAGACATCCAAGTACGTGATCCCTATAGATGTGGTTCTTCACGTAACGAGATATATGCCGTTGCATCGCGTCGAACGTGGGCGCTCCATTCTTAATGCCAAAGGCGTCCCACGCTAGATATAAGGGTACGCGCGATGCTTGTTCGAAGACTCCGAAGCCACCAATCATGTTGCGAGGAGATTTCAGCCGAAAGAGCAGTAACTCTTTCGGTTCGATCGCGTGAAAATCTGTTTTACCGCCTGGTTGCCAGAAATTGATCTCATCAAGGCTCGGCTGTGCGGCCAGAAAGTCAAACCAGTCATTGTCCGTGTTTGCAATGAACAATTTTACCATGGTTAGGTTCGTCCGATGCGAGAGAGAATGTTCATGGTTTGATACGGTCGAGCAAACACATCGCTGGCCACCAAGCGCTATGTAAGCATCTCATTCTTGATCGAGCATTCGCCACCACAGTTGTTGCAGATCGCGGTGGACTCGAAGACCTCCGCCAAGTGCCATTGCTGATTCGCGAAATCCCACTGAGCGCATGCGTCAACCACAACATCGTCGCTTCCGCATGCACTGCAAACTACGGCTGTGCGACTTGATTTCGCGGTCACCATATTTTTCGCCATTGATTGCTCTCCACGCGAGTCGGATAATCTTAACCAATCGAGGCGTTGCAAAACAGCCCACCATTGCGGCGCAAGAGGGCGGTAGTCGTCACTTGCGGCATTGAGCGTATTGGTGAGTGAGGCAGGAACACGCGGAATGCGTTGCAGTAGAAGGCTGGCACTGTGGGATGCCCGAACCTCACCTGCTCTTGATCGTAAGTCCGTTGACCATGAACGTCTCATCCATCCCGTTCGTGCTGCTCAGTTCGAACCCGTAGTCGATCTGCTCCAAGGTGGATTTCACCCGCAGGTATTTGTTGTTCACGAGCCATGTAAGCATGGCGAGTATGTCCACGCGGCCGTGGCTGATGCCGAACGTCCAGGCGCCTTGCGGGCTGTGGAGCTGCCAGATGAGCTCCGAGCCGTATTGGCACAGGACCCAGGATTTGACCGGAACGTGATGCGCGCCGCCGAATTTGACCGGGCCGGCGACCGGCGGGTCGCCATCGCACTGCCCGTGACCCGCCACTTCGTGCTGGATCATCACTTCGTCGGCGTATTTGTTAAGCCAGATATCGTACCCTGTATCGTCGACGGTATTGGTCGAGGTGTCGGAAGTTTCCGAGAACGACGAATAAATAGAATACCAATGGCTTAACCGCGAACCGTAGATCTGCTGCGCGTCGGGGTACGACACGACGGCAAGGTTGCCGGCGGGCATGTTGGCGATCACGTACCAGTCCCCGGGATTCGTCGAATAGAGGGTCTGCTGCCATCCATCGATCGGATTCCAGACATCCTGGTTAACGTAGGTGTTATAGCCGTTGCTCTCGGTTATCTGCGGATAGTAGTAATAAGCGCCCGACGTGGGGCATGATCCGTCGACTTTGGACGTCACGCATTGCTGTGCGGCTGCAGTTCCGCCGAACGAGCCCAATGCGATAGTTGCCAGAGTGGAGAGGAGAAGAACCCGTGCATCTCTCATGGCGGAACCTTTCGACGCGACGATTTCGGCGTAACAAATCCGCTTTCATTGAGCGGCGAGCCGCTGGAGCCTACGGCGAAAGCGGAAAGGTGTCAGTAAGTTTGTGCGTGATGGTTTCCGTGAGTTTACCTTTGAAAAGTGGAACTTACGTTCAGCATCATCCTCGTTCGAACGAAACCTACAGCCCAGCCACCGCTTTTCCCACCCGTTCCAATCCCGTCGCAATCCGCGTCGCATCCTGCGCGAAGCAGATGCGGAGGTAGGAATCCGCCTGCGGATCGCCCGCGTAGCTGAAGGCGGAGCCGGGGGCCACACCCACGCGCGCTTCGCGGACGAGGCGGATGGCGAAATCGAGGCTGTCGCGCAAGCCGTCGATGTGGAGGAAGCCGTAGAACGCGCCTTCAGGTTCGATCCAGCGAATGCGGTTTTGCGTCGAGAGCCATTCCTGCACCACGGCTTTGCCGGCGCGGCAGCGTGCGAGCATCTCGGCGCGGAAGGCGTCGCCCTCCGTTGACAGCGCAGCCAGCGCGCCCCATTGCGCAAAGGTCGTGGCGCCCGTGTTGTCGGCGGCGGACATCATCCACATCTGCCGGCCAAGCGAGACGGGATGTACCAGCCAGCCGACGCGCCAGCCGGTCATCGCCCAGGGCTTCGAGAAACTGTTGATCACAAACACCGCGTCGTCGGGTTCGGCGATCTCGAGGAAAGACGGGGCGTGGCTGCGCCCATCATACAGGATCGTTCCGTAGACTTCGTCGCTGATGATCGCGATGCCGCGTTCGCGCGTGAAGGCAAGCAGCGCCTCCTGTTCGGCGCGCGACATGATCCAGCCGGTGGGATTTCCGGGCGAGGCAATGAAGATTGCTTTGGTGCGCGCATCGCAGGCGGCAACCACGCTCTCGAAATCGAGCCTCCAGCGCGGCGGCGAGGCATGCCAATCATCCGCCAGCCGCGCGAATTTCACTTCCGCGCCGCAGATCTCCGCCGCCTGGAAAATGTTGGGCCAGACCGGCGAAACCACGACGATATTGTCGCCGGTCTCGATCACGCATTGCAGTGCGCAGATCACCGCGAGCATCGCCGCGCCCGGCACGGTGATCCGATCGAGCGTCACATCCGCGCCTGTCGTGCGCCGGTGATAATCGCGGATGGCTTCGCGCAGGGGCGTGATGCCGCGCGCATTGGTGTAGAAGGTCTTGCCCTCGTCGAGCGCACGCTTGGCCGCGTCGCGGATGAAAGCCGGCGTGACGAGATCGCTCTCGCCGAACCACAGCGCGATCACGTCGGGGTCATGCAACGCAGTGCCGGAAACCAGCGCGATCCCGTTGGGTTCGAGCGTCCGGATGGCGGGGCGGATGGGCGATGTGAGAGACGCGTGAAGCATGACGCCACTCGGCCCCGAAGCGCTTGCGCCCGTCAACGGCTGTTCCTATAACCCCTGCCATTCCGCACGCGCAGGGTGGGCGAGAGGTGAGTTGCCTCAGACCCGTCCGGTTGCCCTTCGGGGTGGTCCCCTCGCGTCAGGTTAAACCGGAAAAGGAGCCTACCACCCATGGCATTGCCAGACTTCAGCATGCGTCAGCTTCTGGAAGCCGGCGCCCATTTCGGCCATCGCACGCAGCGCTGGAACCCGAAAATGGCGCCCTTCATCTATGGCTCGCGCAATTCGATCCACATCATCGACCTCACGCAGACGGTTCCGCTGTTCCATCAAGCACTGGTCGCGTTGCGCGATGTGGCGGCCGGCGGCGGGCGTATCCTCTTCGTCGGCACCAAGCGGCAGGCGAGCGAGCCAGTCGCGGCGGCAGCGAAACGCTGCGCGCAATATTACGTAAACCATCGCTGGCTCGGCGGCACGCTGACGAACTGGCAGACAATCTCGAACTCCATCAAGCGGCTGCGCAATATCGAGGAGACTCTCAATTCCGCGGCGGGCTCGGGTCTCACCAAGAAGGAGCTTCTGGGTCTCCTGCGCGAGCGCGACAAACTCGAACGTTCGCTGGGCGGCATCAAGGAAATGGGCGGACTGCCCAACATGCTGTTCGTGATCGACACCAACAAGGAACAGATCGCAGTGGCCGAGGCGACGAAGCTCGGTATTCCGGTCGCGGCGATCCTCGATTCCAATTCCGATCCCGACGGCATCGCCTATCCCGTTCCCGGCAATGACGATGCGGCGCGTGCGCTGTCGCTTTATTGCGATCTCGTCGCGCGGGCGATCATCGATGGATTGTCGGAGAGCCAGGTGGCGGCGGGCATCGATGTGGGCGAGGCGGAAGAGACGCAAGAGGAACCGCGCGTCCTGCAGGCCGTACCCGCTGAAGCCGCGGCGCCAGTGTAGCGGCGCGGACGAACACATCGTTGTCATGGCCCGCGAATGCGGGCCACCCGGTTGAAACAGAATCGGTGCTCACTACGAGCCTGAGTTGGTTCAGCGGGGCAAGATGTACAGGCGTCACCTGGGTGGCCCGCATTCGCGGGCCATGACACATATTGTTCGAAGTTATCGGCCAGAAAATCGGTCGCAAGAGAAGGAACGAATTTGTCATGGCTGAGATCACGGCGGGAATGGTGAAGGACCTGCGCGAGAAGACCGGCGCGGGCATGATGGATTGCAAGAACGCGCTCGCCGAGGCGGGCGGCGACATCGAAGCGGCGGTCGACTGGCTGCGCAAGAAGGGTATTTCGAAGGCTGCGAAAAAGGCCGGTCGTGTGGCGGCAGAAGGGCTTATCGCCGTGGCCGTTGCCAGTCACACGGGCGCGGTAATCGAAGTGAATTCCGAAACCGACTTCGTGGCGCGCAATGAATCATTCAAATCCTTTGCCAAGGAGGTCGCGACGCTCGCGCTCGAAACCGCCGAAGACATTGATCGGCTGCTTGCTACGCCCATGGCGGGCGGAGCGACCGTGCAGGAGACACTCACGGAGCTCATCGCCAGGATCGGCGAGAACATGAGCATGCGTCGCGCCGCGGTGCTTTCCGTCACGCCCGGAATTGTCGCGTCTTATATTCACAACGCCGTGGAGCCCGAACTGGGAAAGATCGGCGTGATCGTCGCGCTGCAGTCGACGGGCGACGCGGGAAAGCTTCAGGCGCTTGGCAAGCAAATCGCGATGCATGTCGCCGCGGCGTCACCGCTCGCGCTGAATGTGGATCAGCTTCCGGCTGATATCGTGGCGCGCGAGCGCGAAGTGCAGCGCGAACTTGCACGGCAATCCGGAAAGCCCGAGAACGTCATCGACAAGATGATCGAGGGCCGCATGCGCAAATTCTATGAAGAGTCGGTGCTGCTCTCGCAGATCTTCGTCATTGACGGCGAAACACCGGTCGGCAAGGTGGTCGAGCGCACAGCCAATGAGATCGGCACGCCGATCGAAGTGACGGGATTTGTCCGCTTTGCCGTAGGCGAGGGCGTCGACCGTCCGCAGGCCGATTTTGCGGATGAAGTAAAGGCCATGGCCGGCCACTGAGCCAGAGGGGGGAAATCGCGATGGGCGAAACGCCGAAATACGGCCGGGTCCTGCTTAAGGTCTCGGGTGAAGCGTTGATGGGCGCCCAGAACTATGGAATCGACATAACAACGGTCGATCGTATCGCCGCCGATATCGAGGAGGCATGCGCGAGCGGCGTGCAGCTTTGCCTCGTCATCGGCGGCGGAAATATTTTCCGGGGTCTGGCTGGTGCCGCGAAGGGCATCGAGCGTGCGACCGCCGACTATATGGGCATGCTCGCAACGGTCATGAACGCGCTCGCGGTGCAAGCCACGCTCGAGCGAATCGGCGTTCCTACCCGCGTGCAATCGGCGATTCCGATGGAATCGGTCTGCGAACCTTACATCCGGCGCCGTGCCATCCGTCATATGGAAAAGGGCCGCGTCGTGATTTTTGCGGCCGGGACCGGCAATCCTTTCTTCACCACGGACACCGCGGCGGCGCTACGGGCTGCGGAAATGAATTGTGCCGCCATGCTCAAAGGCACGCAGGTCGATGGCGTTTACACCGCCGACCCAAAGCGCAATCCTTCTGCGGAACGATTCGAAACCCTGACCTATCACGACGTACTGGCCCGCGATCTACAGGTGATGGATGCCTCCGCGATCAGCCTTTCGCGCGAGAACAAGATCCCGATCATCGTGTTTTCCATTCACGACCGGGGGGCACTCGCTGCCGTATTGCAGGGCAGGGGACGCTCCACCATCATTTCCGATTGAAGCCAGGCTTCGGCCTGAGCGGAGGACCGGCACATGACAACAAATTTCGACAAGGAAGACCTCAACCGGCGCATGAACGGATCCGTCGCGGCCCTGAAAGCGGAGTTCGCCGGTCTCAGGACCGGCCGCGCCAATACCGCACTGCTCGACCCCGTGCATGTGGACGCCTATGGCAGTTCGATGCCGATTTCGCAGCTTGGCACTGTCGGTGCTCCCGAACCGCGCCTGCTGACGGTGCAGGTGTGGGACAAATCGATGGTGAAGGCGGTCGACAAGGCCATCCGCGATGCGGGGCTCGGCCTCAATCCGCAGATCGACGGCCAGCTTCTGCGTATCCCGATTCCCGAACTCAACGAGGAGCGGCGGCGGGAACTCGCCAAGCTCGCCCACAAATATGCCGAACAGGCACGAATTGCCGTGCGCAATGTGCGGCGCGACGGAATGGAAATTCTCAAGAAGCTCGAGAAAGATCACAAGATCAGCCAGGACGACCATCACAAACAGGGTGAGGACCTGCAGAAGGTCACCGATGCCCATGTTCGTGAGATCGATCACGTGCTTCAGGTGAAAGAGCAGGAGATCATGCAGGTCTGATGCGATCCGAACCCGCCGTGGGAATTTCCATTCTGCCGTCGCAAGCGAACCTGCCCCGCCACGTCGCCATCATCATGGACGGAAACGGCCGTTGGGCGAAGCGGCGCCATCTGCCGCGCGCAGCGGGCCATGTCGCAGGAGTCTCCGCCGTGCGAGACGTGGTGCGCGCCGCAATCGATATCGGTCTTTCCTATCTGACGCTCTATGCTTTCTCGTCGGAGAACTGGCGGCGGCCACCGACGGAAGTTTCCCATCTGATGGGGCTGTTCCGGGCTTATTTCCGTGAGGACGTGGATGAGCTGGTCGAGCGCAATGTGCGCATGCGCATCATCGGCAGCAGGCGCCGGGCCGATAAGGACATTCTCGGCATGATCGAGGATGGCGAGGGGCGCACTGCGGGCAATACCGGGCTCAATCTCACTTTCGCCTTCGATTATGGCGGGCAGGAGGAGATCGCTGCCGCCGCGCGCGAGATGGCGAAGGCGGCGTCCCTTGGCCAGCTTGATCCTGACGCGATCACGCCGGCGATGTTCGCGGCGAGGCTGCTGACCCGGGGGCTGCCGGACCCTGATCTTCTCATCCGCACCAGCGGCGAGCACCGGCTCAGCAATTTTCTTCTGTGGCAGTCGGCCTATGCCGAGTTGGCCTTCGTCGACACGCTCTGGCCCGATTTCAAGCGCGCGCAGTTCCTGGAGGCACTCGAACTCTATGCCCAGCGCGAGCGCCGCTTCGGCTCCGTTACGCCGGAAGCGGTGGCGTAACGCCTTGACGGCCGGTTCGGACACCGCGGGCCGGTTTGAATGGCCGGCACGCGCGCTTTTCGGCGTCCTCCTCGCCGGCTCCGCGCTCGGTGCAATATTTGCCGGTGGCGACGTTTTTGCCGCCCTGGTGGCCGGGCTGGCATTCGCAGCCGCGCGCGAGTGGCACCGCCTGATGGGCGGACGGCGTTATGCCCTTCCCGCCATCGCGACCTGCGTTGCCATAGGCGCCGCCATTTCGTGGGCGGTTCTCATTCCGGGCTCGTTATGGCCTGTGTGGACCTTGGCGATCGGCAGTGTGGCGGCCGCGTTCCTCGCAAGAGTGTCCGGTGTTTCCTTTCTGTGGAATGGGCTTGGTACGCTCTACCTCGGCCTGCCCGCACTCTCTCTCGTGGCACTGCGCCTCCAGGCGCTGCACGGGATCGCTGCCGTCCTGATCGTTTTCCTGACCGTCTGGATTGCTGACACTGGCGCGCTCGCCGGCGGACGGTTTATCGGCGGTCCCAAGCTCGTGCCGCGGCTTTCGCCGAACAAGACTTGGGCCGGGTTTCTGGTCGGGACGACTCTCTCCGTTCTGGTGGTTAGCCTTTGCCTGGTTTTGCGGGGTGGGCGGCCGTGGCAAGCCGTCCTGTTGGTGCTGGCCCTCTCCGTCGCGGGACATGGGGGGGATCTTTTCGAATCCTGGGCCAAGCGCCGGATGGGCCGCAAGGATAGCGGCGGCCTGATCCCTGGTCATGGCGGCGTGCTTGACCGCCTTGATTCCACCCTCTTTGCGGCGCCTCTTGCCGCGCTCTTAGTGTTCGTATTCGGTTTGGATCCGCTCTGTGGAGGTCATCCGTGACGCCGGCTGTGGACGATTATCTCCCTGCGAGCGCATTCGGCCGCCGCCTGACCGTGCTGGGCAGCACAGGGTCGATCGGTCTCAGCACACTGGATGTCGTCGCCCATGCTCGCGCGCATTACGGTGCCGACGCCTTTCCGATCGAGGCCTTGACCGCGCAATCAAGTGTGGAGGTGCTGGCGGAGCAGGCCAGGCGATTGCGCCCGCGCCTGGCCGTGGTGGCGGATGAGAGCTGCTACGCATCGCTCAAGGGCGCGCTCGCAGGCGAGGGCATCGAAACGGCAGCGGGGCGCGAAGGGCTGATGCAGGCCGCCAGTGCCGAAAGCGATGTCGTCATGGTCGCAATCGTTGGCGCAGCGGCGCTGGAACCGACGCTTGCGGCAGCGGCCCGGGGAGCCATGATCGCTCTCGCCAACAAGGAATGCGTCGTGGCGGCCGGGGATCTTTTCCGCAATGCGCTTGCGACGACGCGGTCCACGGTGGTGCCCGTTGATTCCGAACACAATGCCGCCTTCCAGCTGCTTGATTTCGCGCAATCGCACGCTATTGAACGCGTCACGCTGACCGCCTCGGGCGGACCGTTCCGCGAATGGTCGCGGGAGCGTATGATGGCCGCCACGCCCGAGCAGGCCGTCGCCCATCCCAACTGGTCGATGGGTGCAAAGATTTCCGTCGATAGTGCGACGCTGATGAACAAGGGCCTGGAGCTGATCGAAGCGCATGTCCTGTTTGCGCTGGTGCCGGAAAAGCTCGGCGTGATCGTTCATCCCCAGTCGCTCGTCCACTGTCTGGTTTCCTATTCCGACGGATCGACGCTGGCACATCTCTCCGCGCCGGATATGCGGACCCCCATTGCGCATGCGCTATCCTGGCCCACCCGGATCGCGTCGCCGTCGCTGCGGCTCGATCTGGCCCGCGCGCGTCAGTTGACCTTTGAAGCACCGGATCTTGAGCGATTTCCCTGTCTCGCGCTTGCCCAGGCCTGCCTCGCAGCCGGCGGGCTGAAGCCGACAATCCTGAACGCGGCGAACGAAATTGCCGTGGCGGCCTTTCTTGAAAGAAGGATCGGATTTCTCGATATTGCTTCGGTGATCGAAGACACGCTCGCGAGCCCGCACGACGGCGAAGATACAAATATCGTCGATCTTGACGGTGTGCTAGCGCTCGATGCCGAAGCGCGCCGGACGGCGAGCGGCTTTTGCCGGCGCCGCGCAGCCTGAATTGTTTCCAGACAGGCGGGGGAAGAAGGACATGAAATGTTTGCACCGGTGCAGGACCTGATAAGCGGAATCGTTCATTACATCGTGCCGTTCCTGCTGATGATCACGCCGATCGTCTTCTTCCATGAGCTTGGTCATTTTCTCGTCGCACGGGCCTGCGGCGTACGCATCGACACGTTCTCGATCGGATTTGGCCCGGCAATTACAAGCTGGCATGATCGCTTCGGTACGCGGTGGAAGATCGCCTGGGTGCCCCTTGGCGGCTATGTCAAATTCTTCGGCGATGACAACGCAGCAAGCATTCCGGACCGCGAGCAGCTTGAGCATTTGTCGGCGGGGGAACGCCAGGTCGCCTTTCCGCTGAAACCCCTTTATCAGCGCATGCTGATCGTTGCGGCCGGTCCGGCCGCAAATTTTGTGCTCGCGATCGTTATTCTGACCGTATTTCTCATGGCGCTCGGAACCTATGTCGCAGCGCCGCAGGTCAGCCGGGTGGTCCCCGGCAGCGCCGCGACCGCGGCCGGATTCCATGCAGGCGATACCATTCTTGCGGTAAACGGATCGCCGATTACGGCTTTTGGCGACATTCGGACCTTTGTGTGGGACCGCGCGGGTCAGACGCTTGCGGTGGAAGTGAAACGCGGCTCCCACACGCTGCTCCTGCATGTATCGCCCAGATTGACGCAGGTGAATTTGGTTGGCGGGCCGCAAAAGGTGGGATTGCTCGGCATCGACGGGCCTCCGCCGAGCCAATGGAAACATGTGGGTTACGGCTTTTTTCCAGCGGTCGCAGAAGCCAGCAATGAAACCTGGTCGGTGGTGGCGACGACATTCGACCAGCTCGCACGGATCTTCACCAGTGCAGGAAAGGCCAACCAGATCAGCGGCGTGATCGGAATTGCCAAGCTTTCAGGCGATGTGGCCGCCGTGAGCTGGCTGTCCCTGTTCCGGCTGGCCGCGCTTATCTCCATAAGTATCGGGCTGGTCAATCTTTTTCCCATTCCGATCCTCGACGGCGGCCATCTCCTGTATTATGGATTTGAGGCGGTATTGGGCCGGCCGCTAGGGGCGAGGGCTCAGGACGTCGGATTTCGGCTTGGATTGGCGGTCATGGTGGGATTGATGCTGCTGGCTGCCTGGAATGACCTTGTCCGTCTGAACCTGTTCTGAAATTCGGTGTCATATCGCGTCGCGGGTTTCCGCCTGTCTGCGCGAGTCTGTGTCGAGACGAGCGGATGAGCCTGAAAGCTATTCACTTCGTGAAGTGCAAACGCGCGCTTTTGGCGGCCGCCTGTGTCACCGCGGTACTCCCTTATGATTCTGCCCTCGGACAGGAAGCGAACCCGGCTTCGTCAGCCGCACCTGCACCCGACACGGCCAAACCCGCCCCGATCATTCAGCACATTGTTGTCCAGGGCGCGCAGCGCATCGAGCCGGCCACCGTCCTTTCCTATATTTCGATTCACGAGGGCGAGCCCTATGACGAACAGGCGGTGGACCGTTCGCTGAAGACGCTGTTCGCGACCGGCCTGTTCGCCGACGTCACGATTCCCTGGGATGGTTCGACGCTGACGATCAATGTCGTCGAGAATCCGATCATCAACCAGGTGGTCTTCGAAGGGAATGACAAGGTTTCCGAGAAGGATCTGAACAAGGAAGTCCAGGAGAAGCCGCGCACGGTCTTCACCCGGGCCAAAGTGCAAGCGGACGTTCAGCGGATCATCGAGCTCTACCGGCGCAACGGAAAATTCGCGGCCACCGTCGATCCGCAGATCATCCAGCGCCCGCAAAACCGCGTCGATCTCATATTCTCGATCAACGAGGGACCGACCACCGGCGTGGCGCGGATTTCGTTCATCGGCAACAAACATTTCTCCGATAGTACGCTCAAGGATCAGATCGCCACGGAAGAAAGCAAATGGTGGCGCATTCTTTCCTCCAACGACAACTACGATCCGGACAGGCTGACCTTCGACCGGGAGCAGCTGCGGCGCTTCTATCTGCAGCGCGGCTATGCCGATTTCCGCGTGGTCTCCTCCATGGCCGAACTGGCCCCTGACCGCGGAAATTTCTATATTACGTTCACGGTGGACGAGGGCGACATCTACAATTTCGGCAAGGTCGTCATCAATTCGAAGATCAAGGAACTGACGCCGGCAAGCCTGCGTCCGCTGATCCCCATCGCTGACGGGACGACCTACAACGCCGAGCTGGTCGACAAATCCATCGATGCGCTCACCAATGCGGCGGGCACCAAAGGCTACGCGTTTGCACAGATACATCCGCGTATCCAGCGCTATCACGACAAGCGCACCATCGATGTGGTCTTCGACGTCGATGAAGGCCCGCGAGTCTACATCGAAAAGATCAATATCGCCGGCAATACGCGCACGCTCGACAAGGTCATCCGCCGCGAATTCCGGCTGGTCGAAGGCGACGCCTTCAATCGCGTGCTGGTCGACCGCTCGCGCACGCGCATCAAGGCGCTCGGCTATTTCAAGGACGTAGACATCAAGCCGCAGCCGGGCTCCGAGCCCGACCGCACCGTCCTGCAGGTTAACGTAACCGAACAGTCAACGGGCCAACTTCAACTTGGCGCGGGTTATTCGTCACTCAGTTCCATCGTCGGACAGTTCAGTTACACGGAACAGAACCTGTTCGGTCGCGGCGAATACCTTCGCGCCAGCATCGAAGCATCCAGCATCAGCAAGGAAGCGCAGCTCAGCTTCACCGAACCCTGGTTCATGGACCGTTCGCTTTCCGCCGGCTTCGATATCTACGATGTGCTGACGGACTACATTCAAGTCGACTACCAGAGCAATACGGTGGGTCTGGGTCTGCGTCTCGGCTTTCCCGTCTCGGAATTCGGCGCGGTTGGTCTCCGATATACCATCAGCCAGTCCAGTGTATCGCCGTTCTCGAATGCGCCCTCGGTCATTCTGCAGGCGGCCGGAAGCGAAACGACATCCTCGTTCGGGTACAGCTATTCTTACAACACCCTGGACGATCCAATTAAGCCGCGGCACGGCTTCACATTCGAATGGAGTCAGGATTTCGCGGGTTTCGGCGGCACGGCGAAATACATCCGCACGCTTGCTTCGGGCGCAACGCACCGTCCGCTTTTCTGGGACGAGTTCGTCGGCAGCCTGTCGTTCAACGCGGGTTATATCCAGCCCTATAATAGCAAGCCGCTCTATCTCACCGACCGCTTTTACCGGGGTGGAGATTCATTTCGCGGCTTCGCATTGGCAGGCGTCGGTCCGCGGGAAATCAGCGCCACCGGTGCGAACGCCATCGGCGGCGATGCCTATGCCATCGGCACGGCCGATCTTCGCCTTCCCGAATTCCTGCCGGCGGATTACGGCGTCGCTTTCTCGCTTTTCAGCGATTTCGGCACCGCGGGCCACCTTTCGTCGGGTGTGGCGGCCGACAATTGCGATCCCTTCCCGCCGGGGCTTGTGTGCATCAAGGACAATATGGCATTCCGTGCCTCCATCGGGCTGGGCGTAAACTGGAAGTCGCCCTTTGGGCCGATTCAGATTTCACTCGCCACGCCGTATGTGAAAGAAAGTTACGACAAGTCGCAGGTCATTTATTTCAGCGCAGGAACGGGACTCTGAACATGAACAATTTGAAACTGGCGATTCGCGCAGCGTCCGCCGCGGCCGCGCTCGCCATGGCGCTCAGCGTGGCGCATGCGCAGGCTCCTGCGCCCATCAAACCGCATCCGATTGCTGCCGGGGCCCCCGCTCCGACGATCAAAATTCTCGTCGTGGACCGCCAAGCCATACTGCGCCTCTCCAAGGTGGGACAGGATATTGTGCGACAGGTTAACGCCCTGACCACGTCGGCGGAATCGCAGTTCAAGGCCGAAAAGGACGCCCTTCAGAAGGAGGAACAGACGCTTGCCCAGCAGGGCGCGATTCTCGCGCCCGATGTTCGCGCGCAGAAACAGAAAGCGTTTGAAGGCAAGGTCGCCGCGTTCCAGAAGAAGGTGCAGGATCGGCAGAGCATGATTCAAGGCGGCGTGATGAACGCGCGCCGTCAGGTCGAGACCGCGCTCGGCCCCATCCTCCAGGGCATTCTTTCTGAGCGCGGGGCCAATATTCTGCTTGACCGCCAGGAGGTGGTGCTCGCGACCGTGGATATCGACGTGACGCGCCTCACCATTCAGCGGCTCGACCAGAAACTGCCGAACGTCAAAGTCTCGCTCGCAGCGCCGACGCTTGCGGATCAGATGCGCTGAGGTTTCGCTGCGGGGAAGCGGATTCCCCACATCTTACAGAGAGTCCATGGCCGATCCCCGTTTCTACGATAATCGCGGGCCTTTCGCGCTCGCGGTTGTCTGCTTGCGGGCCGGGGCCACGCTTCCCGAAAATACGGATCCGGACAGCCCGATCGTCGATCTTGCATCGCTTGCCGGCGCCGGATCCCGGCATCTGACATTCTGCTCGTCCAGGAAAGCGACGGAGGCAATTACAGAATCGCAGGCGGGTTACTGTTTCATCGAGACCGGCGCACTTATTACCGCACCCGCGCTACGGACACTTCTCATACGGAGCTGCTCGGTGCCGCATGCTTTTGCGGCAGCCGCGCGCCTGTTCTATCCCGAACATGGCCTCGGGCGCTGGGATCAGGACCAGCCCATCCATCCGAGTGCGAAGCTCGAAGAAAATGTGCGGCTCGCGCCCGGCGTATCGATCGGGCCCGGCGCAGAGATCGGCTCGGGTACCATGATCGGCCCTAACGCAGTCATCGGCCGCGGCGTGATGATCGGCCGGGATTGTGAAATCGGAAGCCATGTCGGTATCGGTTTCGCCCTTCTGGGCGACAACGTGACTGTGCTTCCGGGCGCACAGATCGGACAGCCGGGCTTCGGCGTTGCGAGTTCCGGGCGGGCCCACGACAAAATTCCGCAGCTTGGCCGGGTTATTATCCAGGATAATACCGAGGTTGGGGCCTGTACGACGATCGACCGCGGCGCGCTGGGCGACACGGTGATCGGCGAAGGCACCAAGATTGATAATCTGGTCCAGATTGGGCACAATAACCAAATCGGTCGCCATTGCATTGTCGTGGCGCAGGTCGGCATTTCCGGCAGCTGCGAGTTGGGCGATTTCGTAGTGTTGGGAGGCCAGGTGGGAATTTCCGATCACGTTCGCATTGGCGATCGCGCCAGGCTGGCTGCGCGCTCGGCGGCCGTGCCCGGGGAATATCCCGGAAACGCCGATTATGGCGGCGCGCCGCTGCGGCCGTTGAAAGAATGGCGGCGCGAAGTGGCGGCGGTGGCTCTGCTCGCGAAACGGCGCAAGCGGGATCGCGATGGATAAGATGACGGAGCCGTTGGATGTGACGCTCGATGTCGAGCAGATCAAACGGCTGCTGCCGCATCGCGCGCCGTTTCTGTTCGTCGAGAAAGTCGCCGAAATCCGTCCCGGCGAGAGCGCCGTAGGCTATAAGGCCGTCTCCTACAACGAACCTTATTTTCAGGGACACTTTCCGGAATTCGCAGTAATGCCGGGCGTGCTGATCATCGAAGCGATGGCGCAAACGGCGGGTGCACTCGTGGTGCACACGCTGAAAATATCGAAGGAGAACCGCTCCGTCTATTTCATGACGATCGACAAGGCGCGCTTTCGGCGGCCGGTAAAGCCCGGCGACCTGTTGCGTATTCCGGTCAGGGCGCTGCGCCAACGCGGCCCGGTGTGGAAATTTGCGGGCGAGGCTTATGTGGACGGGGAGTTGTGCGCCGAAGCCGAGTTCGGTGCCATGATCCGCGATTCCGCCGCGCCGGAATGACGGTTCATCACACAGCTATTGTCGAAGAGGGTGCCAATCTCGGAGCTGGGGTCGAGGTCGGGCCTTATTGTTTTGTTGGTCCCCATGCCGTGCTGCACGAAGGCGCGCGGCTGCTCTCCCATGCGGTGATCCGCGGCCGCACCGAGATCGGCCCGATGACCGTCGTTCATGCCCAGGCGGTGTTGGGCGGCGAAGCGCAGATGTACAGGCACAATCCGCCCGACATGCGGCTCAGCATCGGAGCGCATAATATCATCCGCGAAGCCGTGACGGTGAGCACGGGCAGCGCTGCAGGTCATGGAATCACCACGATCGGGGATCATTGTTATTTCATGGCGGGCTGCCATGTCGCGCATGATTGTACAGTAGGTAATAACGTCACGCTTTCGAACGGGGTGCAGCTCGCCGGACATGTACAGGTGGGCGACGGCGTCATCATGGGCGGCCTGTCGGCCATCCAGCAATTCGGGCGCATCGGCCGCTATGCGTTCATCAGCGGCGTCACGGGCGTTGTCGCCGATGTCATTCCCTATGGGAGCGCAATCGGCACGCATGCCCGCCTTTACGGTTTGAACCTGATCGGTCTGCGGCGACGCAACGTCCCGCGGCCGAATATTCATGCGTTGCGCGCGGCCTATCGCCTGATTTTCCAGACCGGCGAAGGCACGATTCACGCCAATGCCCGGCGCGCGGGCGAACAATGGCCTGATATTCCCGAAGTTCAGGAAGTTGTTTCCTTCATTCTCGCCGACGCAAAACGACCGATCTGTCCCGCGCGCAAACGCGGTGGCGAGACGGATGGGGAGGAATGAGCGGGCTCGGCATCATTGCGGGGGGCGGCGAGCTTCCACGCGCGATCGCCCGGAGCGCGCGGGAATCGGGGCGCAATGTTTTCGTGATCGGGCTGCGCGGTGCCGCCGATCCGGAGATCGCGGATTTTCCGCACGACTGGATCTCGCTCGGCGAAGCCGGACGGCTGTTCCGTCTCCTGCGCGCCCATGATTGCAGCGATGTGCTGTTTGCAGGGCAGGTCGCGCGGCCGAAGCTCAACGAACTTAAGACAGATACCAAAGGCATTCTGCTTCTGCCGCGCGTGATTGCTGCGGCGCGGGCCGGCGACGACGCTCTGCTGCGGGCGCTGATGGATATAATTTCCGGCGAAGGGTTTCGTGCGGTGGGCGTGGCCGAGGCCGCACCCGGTTTGCTCGCCCCGGAGGGC
This sequence comes from Rhizomicrobium sp., assembly GCA_036272695.1. Taxonomy (GTDB): domain Bacteria; phylum Pseudomonadota; class Alphaproteobacteria; order Micropepsales; family Micropepsaceae; genus Rhizomicrobium. The sequence goes on from DATAYG010000108.1 coordinate 18,460, forward strand.
GTGCTCGGACGCGTCAATGTCAATGCGGAGCAGGAACTCGATATTACGCTTGGCGTGAAAGTCGTCCGCGCGCTGGGTGCGCTCGACGTGGGCCAGTCTGCCGTCGTGTGCGCGGGGCTCGTGCTCGCAATCGAAGCGGCGGAAGGCACCGACGCGATGATCCTTCGGGTGCCGAAATTGCAAAGAAACATTCGCGGCCACGAAGGCCGGCCGCGCGGCGTCCTGGTGAAGGCGTTGAAGCCGACACAGGACGGTAAGACGGATCTGCCAGTAATCGGGGTCATGACGGTCGAGAATGCCCGCCGTGCGCATCTCGCGGGTATTGCCGTCGAAGCCGGCCGCACACTCATCGTCGACCGCCGCGCCGTCACCGCCGCAGCCGACGCCGCCGGCCTGTTCCTCCTCGGCTTCCCACCTTCCGCGCATGCGCAATAACCAATTTTCTCACGCGGCCCCGCCCGGTAGTGAAAATTATTTACCACAAACAGCACGAAGAGCACAAAGAGGTACTTGCGCGTGTAGCGCGCTGTGTCCTTTGTGCACTTTGTGCTCTTTGTGGTTCAATCACCTATTCCACGTCGGCACGGCTTCGCATGAGTTTTCTCTGTGAACCGGCGGCCGGTGACACTCATGCTGATCTGCGGCGAGCCGTCGGGCGACCGGCTGGGCGCGGAACTGATGGCAGGACTCAATGCGCTCGCAGGCGATGCGGTGCGTATTGTTGGCGTGGGCGGGCCGGCCATGGCGGGGCAGGGCCTTCAATCGCTATTTCCGCTTGACGATACGGCCGTGATGGGCCTGCGCGAAGTCGTACCGCGCATTCCGGCCATCCTGCGCCGCGTGCGCGAGGCATCCGGCTACGCGACGCGCGAGAACCCGGATGCCGTCGTCTGCATCGACAGTCCGGATTTCACGCATCGCATCGCACAGCGGTTGAAGCGAATCGCACCACAAATCCGCACCGTGAACTACGCCGCGCCGCAGGTCTGGGCTTCCCGCTCCTATCGCGCGCGCAAGATGGGGCGCTATTTCGACCTCGTGCTCGCACTTCTGCCTTTCGAAGCTCCGTTCTTCGAAGCACATGGGCTGCGCGCGGTTTTCGTCGGCAATCCGGTCATCGAGCGCGCTGCGGAGATTAAGGGCGGCGACGGCCTGCGTGCGCGCCTTGGCCTTGCACCGGATGCTGTCGTTGTCGTGGTTCTGCCTGGCAGCCGGATGAACGAAGTGCGGCTGCTGCTTCCCGCGTTCCGCGAGGCGGTGAGCCGGATTGGCCGGGAAGTTCCCGGTCTCGTCTGTTTGCTGCCGACCGTCCAGCATGTCGCCCATTATGTTCACGAGCACACGCGCGACTGGCCGGCACCGCTGCACATTTTTGAAAGCGACACGGACAAATACGCGGCGTTTGATGCCGCACGCGCGGCGATCGCCGCCTCGGGCACTGTAACGACCGAGCTTGCACTTGCCGGCACACCGATGGTTGTCGCCTACCGCTTGGGCGCGCTCACCTACGCGTTGGTGCGCCCTTTCGTGCGCGTCAGCTATATTACCCTTGCCAACATCCTGCTCAACCGGCGGGCGATACCCGAGCTGATCCAGTGGAAATGCACCGGGGACGCGCTTGCGCAGGCCGCGCTGCCGCTGTTGCTGGACGAAGCCGCGCGAACGCGACAGCAGCACGACCTCGCCGAAGCCATGGCCAGGATGGGCCTCGGCGGTGAACCTCCCAGTCTTCGGGCCGCCCGCGCCTTGCTGGAATTTGTTCATGAAACAAAGGCAAGCCGTAGTGCCTGAAAATTAGTTTTTGCTGGGTGTCCCGTTCTTTGTTCGCAACGCCTCCGCGTGCTGCCGCCGAATTGTCGCAAATCATGTGGCAACGCTCCCATCCGTCAACCGTTTAGATCTGCGGGTGGAAAACGGAGGTTCGGCGAGGTTCGGGCGAACAAATGACAGGAGATCGAACATGCTGAAACTATCGCACACCACGAAAAATACGGCGCTCGCCGCGCTGCTCGTGGCGGGTCTTGCCGGGTCGGGGGCGGTGACGCTTACACCGGTGGCCGGACACGCGCAGTCCGATCGCGACTACTATCGGGGCAGTGATGATCGCTACCGCGGCGACTGGGACGATCGTTACCGCCGCGATTGGGATGGCCACTACCGGTCCGACTGGTATCGCTATCATCGCCCTTACGCGGATGATCGTGGCTGGGTCGGCGTTGGCGTCCCGGGATTCGGAATCGGGTTCTATGATTACCCGGCCTATAGCGGGTATTACGGCCCGTACTGCAGTTCCTACGACTACGACAACGGCTACTGCTCGTATTAGGCCGGAAGCGCACGCAACTGTCGGGCTCGCTATCCGCGAACCCGGCGGTTTTTTTTGCCGGAGCGGTTACCGCTGCGCGATGGGGACGTAATCGCGGCGCCCGTTGCCAGTATAGAGCTGGCGCGGGCGGCCGATCTTCTGATGGGGATCGACGATCATCTCCTTCCACTGCGCAATCCAGCCGACGGTGCGGGCGAGTGCGAACATCGCGGTGAACATGCTTGTAGGAAAGCCCAGCGCCTTGAGCGTGATGCCGGAGTAAAAGTCGATATTCGGATAGAGCTTCTTCTCGACGAAATAGTCATCCCTGAGCGCGATGCGCTCGAGTTCGAGTGCTACCTTGAGCAGCGGGTCGTCATGCATGCCGAGCTCGTCGAGCACGGCATGGGCTTCCCGCTGCATCGCCTTGGCGCGCGGATCGTAGTTCTTGTAGACGCGATGGCCGAAACCCATCAGCCGGAAGGGATCGTTCTTGTCCTTCGCGCGGGCGATGTATTCCGGAATGCGGTCGACTGTGCCGATTTCCATCAGCATCTTGAGCGCGGCTTCGTTGGCGCCGCCATGCGCCGGGCCCCAAAGACAGGCAATGCCTGCGGCGATGCAGGCGAAGGGATTGGCGCCCGTGGAACCAGCGAGACGCACAGTCGAAGTGGAGGCGTTCTGCTCGTGATCGGCGTGGAGAATAAAAATTGTGTCGAGCGCCTTCGCGAGCACTGAATTGCCTTTGTATTCTTCGCACGGCACCGCGAAGCACATGCGCATGAAGTTCTCGGTGTAGCCGAGCGCGTTCAGCGGATAAACAAAAGGTTGGCCCACGTGATATTTGTAGGCCATCGCGGCAATGGTCGGGATCTTGGCAATCAGGCGGTGGCTCGCGATCTCGCGCTGCTGCGGATCGTTGATGTCAGTCGAGTCGTGATAGAACGCCGAAAGCGCACCCACGACACCGCACATAATCGCCATTGGATGCGCGTCGCGGCGGAAGCCACGGAAAAATTGCGCAATCTGCTCATGCACCATCGTGTGGTAGGTGATCGCACAGCCGAAGTCCTTCATCTGCCCGGCATTGGGCAGTTCGCCGTAGAGCAGGAGATGGCAGACTTCGAGAAAGTTCGAGTGCTCTGCCAGCTGATCGATGGGATAGCCGCGATAAAGGAGAACGCCCTCTTCGCCATCGATGAAGGTGATGTCGCTCTCGCAGGCCGCGGTCGAGGTGAAACCCGGATCATAGGTGAAGATGTTTGCGGTGTCGTAGAGGTGCCGGATATCAACACCGCGCGGTCCCAGCGAACCCTCAAGAACCGGGAACTCCCAGGATCGATCCTCATAGGAGAGGGTTGCCTTGCCGGCCGGAGTTGCCTTGCCGTCGCTCATGGGATCACCTCATTGGGGCGGATGCCCTCATCCAGTTTATCTTGCGGTGCAGCATTTATAACCCCGCAAAAGCGAATTCGTCACCTGCCTGACGCGTCTTTTCACGCTTTTTTGCTCTCATCCCCGCGAAAACGGGACCCAGCAGCACCAAAGCCGAGTAATGGCTACATTTGCGCGAAGCCATCGGCGGCAGCGCCACGGGTTTCCCGCTTTCGCGGGAATGACAAGACAGGCGAGTTGGTGCTAAATCAATCTCTTGCGCCAGCATCCTCAACCGGCAACCTCACCGATCCGCAGCAGCGTCTCCTCGCGGCCCAAGACCACCATCACGTCGAAAATCGGAGGCGAAGCCGATTTCCCGGTCAGCGCCGCACGGAGCGGTTGGGCGATTTGCCCGAGCTTGACAGCCTTGCTCTCGGCGAGCGCGCGCACTTCCGCCTCCAGTGCGTCCGCGTGCCACTCGCTGCGCTGCAATATCGGCATCAGCTCGGCGAGAAGTTGCCGCGCTTCCGGCGAGAGGATTTTTTCGGCCTGGGCGTCAAGGTCCGGCGCGCCGTTGCGGAACAAGAATCTGGCTGCTTGAGCGAGTTCGACCAAAGTCTTCGCGCGATCCTTCAGACCCGGCATTGCCGCCGTGATCCGTGCATGCGCCGCGTGATCAATTTCCCGTTCGGGCTGAGTGTGCCGGAGGAACGACACCAGTTGCTCCGTCAACGCGGCATCGTCGAGCGCCCGCATGTAATGGGCGTTCAGATTGTCGAACTTCTTGAAGTCGAGGCGCGCCGGGCTCCTGCCGATGTTCGCGAGATCGAACCACTCGATTGCCTGTTTGGTCGGGATGATTTCCTCGTTGCCGTGGCTCCAACCGAGACGAAGCAGATAGTTGCGCATCGCCTCGGGCAGATAGCCCATGTCCCGATAGGCCTCGACGGCAAGTGCGCCGTGCCGCTTGGAGAGTTTCGTGCCATCAGGCCCATGGATGAGTGGAACATGGCCATAGATGGGTCTCGGCCAGCCCATGGATTCAATGATCTGCAGCTGCCGTGCGGCGTTGTTCAGATGGTCGTCGCCGCGGATCACATGGGTGACGCCCATATCGTAGTCGTCGACCACAACAGCGAGCATGTAAGTGGGCGTACCATCAGAGCGAAGCAGAATCATATCGTCGAGCTGTGCATTGGCGAAGCGCACTTCGCCCTGCACGAGATCATTGACGATGGTCTCGCCCTCCTGCGGCGCCTTCAGGCGGATCACGAAGGGCGCGTTGACGGGTGCACCGCGCGGATCGCGGTCGCGCCAGCGTCCGTCATAACGCTGGGGTTTACCGGATGCGCGTTGTTCCTCGCGCATTCGTGTCAGCTCTTCCGGCGTCGCGTAGCAGCGATAGGCGCGGCCCTTGCGGAGCAGTTCTTCTGCCACTTCGCGGTGCCGCTCGGCCCGCGCGAATTGGAATAGCGGTTCGCCGTCCCAATTAAGCCCCAGCCAGCTGAGCCCGCCCAGGATCGCCTGGACGGCTTGCGGCGTGGAGCGCTCGCGGTCGGTATCTTCGATGCGCAGCAGAAAGCGCCCGCCGGCGTGTCGTGCATAGAGCCAGTTGAAAAGGGCGGTGCGCGCCCCGCCAATGTGAAGATAGCCGGTGGGCGAGGGCGCAAAACGCAGGACGGGCGTCGAATCTTCTGCCATATTGGATCCGGGAGCGGCCGGTTCCGATGAAACGGAGCCAGCCCGTGGTTTAGCGTGGCTTCTAGCAAACCGGCTCCCATGGGGATAGCGCCTTCACCGTCGCGCATCGGCTTCGGCGGGGTTCTTCCGGACCTCGCGTGCGTGGGCGTGCGGCTTGCAGGTTTGCCGGGCTCGGCGGCCCAAGCACTGCTGAACGAACGTGAGCGTTGGGTGCTATGGTTGCCGGTCGCGCTTGGCGCGGGCATCGGTGTCTATTTCGCACTGCCTTTCGAGCCGCAGCGCGTCCTTATGCTGGCGCTCGACTGCTGCGCTGTAGCGACCATTGCCCTAGCTGTTATTTTCGACCGTCCCGCGTTGCGCATCAGTTGCATCGGTCTTGCGGCGTTGCTGGTGGGCTTCTGCCTCGCGAAGTGGCGTACAGAAACTGTTGCAGCGCCTGTCGTCATGCATCGCGTCGGTCCGGTCGAGCTGGATGGGCGCGTGGAATCGGCACAGCTGCACGGCCGGGGCATCCGTGTCGTAATCACGCCGACTTTCGTCGCCGGAATCGCGACAAAGGATTTGCCGCACCATGTCCGGGTCAGCATTCGCAGAGGCGGCGATCTGCTCGCGCCGGGCGCGATCGTGCGCCTCGATGCGGTGCTGATGCCGCCACCGCCGCCCGCGTCGCCAGGTGATTATGATTTCGGGCGCGCGGCATTCTTCGAGCGTATTGGCGGGGTTGGTTATGCCTTCGGCCGGCCCGAACTGATCGCGCCGGCGCCGCCGCCGGACATAAGAGGCCGCGCGGCACTGGCGCTCGAAGCGCTGCGCTTTCGCATGAGTGCGCGCATTCATGCCGTGCTGCCCGGGAGTACGGGCGCGATTGCGTCCGCGCTGATCACCGGCGATCGCGGCGGCATTTCCGAAGCCGATGAGCAAGCCTTGCGCGATGCAGGACTCGCCCATGTGCTTGCGATTGCCGGCCTGCATATGGCGTTGGTCGGACTCGGTCTGTTCTGGACGGTGCGGGCTGCACTCGCGCTCTCGCCGCGCATGGCACTCATGCAACCAATCAAGAAGTGGGCAGCGATTGCCGCTCTGGGAGGCGCCGCGTTCTATCTCGTGATCAGCGGCGCGGGCACGCCGGCGCTTCGGGCCTTCACAATGCTCGCCATGATGCTGCTCGCAATCCTGTTCGACCGGCCCGCGCTTTCCATGCGTTCGCTCGGTTTTGCGGCGGCGATTTTGTTGTTTGCCGCGCCCGAGACCCTGATCGAACCCGGCTTCCAGATGTCATTTGCCGCGGTCGCGAGCCTCATTGCCGTTGCGGAATGGGAGCAGCGCCGAGCAGCCACGCGGGCGACGGCCCCGTCCCCACCTCTTGCAAATATCCGCCATTACTTGCGCGGGATCGCAGTCACGAGTTTCGTCGGCAGCATCGCGACCATGCCTTACGCTGCGTATCATTTCGACCGCGCGACGCATTATGCCGTGCTCGGCAATCTGCTCGCCATGCCGATCATGGGTTTTGTCGCCATGCCCATGGCGGCCCTTTCGGTGGTGCTGATGCCGCTGCACCTTGATGTCATTCCGCTGCATGTGATGGGTTGGGGCATTGCGGCAATGCTCTCGGTCGGCCGCTTCGTCTCCAATCTGCCCGGCGCGGTGACCGCGGTCGCCGCCTGGCCGGTTGCGGCGCTGGTACTGATTTCCTTCGGCGGATTGTGGATCGTGATCTGGCGCAGTGCATGGCGCTGGTTGGGTCTGGCGCCCGCGCTTGCAGGCATCGCGCTCATTCTGCTCGCACGCCCCCCCGATGTTTTCGTTGCCCGCGACGGGCAGACGATCGCGATCCGGAGTAGCGGCGGCAGGCTGCATTTTGTGCGCCAGATCGCCGACGAATATTCCGCGAGCGAATGGCTGAAACGCGATGGTGATGCCCGACCCGCGCAGAGTGCGATGGCAACCTGGGAAGACCGCGTCCGTTGCGACACCTCCGGCTGTATCGCGCGTATGCCCGCCGGTTTCACCGTCGCAGTCGTACAGCGGCCGGACGCGCTGCGCGAGGATTGCGCGAACGCGGACATCGTTATCAGCAGCCAACCGCTGCGCGGCCTGTGCCGCGGGCCAAAGCTCGTCATCGACAAATTCGACGTGATCCACAACGGCGCCTACGCGGTGTGGCTCGGAGATAAAATTACTTACGAAACCGTGCAACAGGTCCGCGGCAACCGACCCTGGAGCCACGCGCCATGGCAACGCCGCGACAGATCCCGATGACCGGCCCGCTCCAGCGGCCGCCGCCCTCTTTCTGCGGCTTGCAGCAGCGGTGAATTAGCGCTGAGATCTCCATTCAATGAGATCGCCGTTGGGTTCGGGCAAGCGATCCGACTTGATCCAGTCGGCAATCAGCTCGAAATAACCGGCCGGGAAGCGCCGGCGTTTGATGCTGCCGAACGGAAATTCCTCGACAATCCCGTGATCCGCGTTCGTGTAGACGACCAGATTCAGCGCGGACCGCCGTCTCTGAATCGATGTGAGGATTTCGATCGTCCGGGAGCTTGGCGCAGTCCGGTCGGCGCCTCCGAGCACCCATAATTGCCGCGAGGCAATCCGGCTTATGATTGGCCGGGGATCATAGCTGAAACTCACATGCTTATCCATTTTCGGACCCATCAGTCGCGCAGTTGCTTCGGGGGTACGAAGGAGTATGGCCGTGTAGCCGTTCTCGCCGTCGATCGCTTTGTACCAGGGTTCGTGCCGATATTTGCGTTCGACGGCGGCGAGTTCGGTCCAGCCGCTGATCCATTCCGATTTCACAACTCGCGCGGTCGCATCGGTTATTTCACGTACTTTTCCGACGACGTCGTCGCCGTAGCCGGCCGCGCGTACCATCTCCTCGACTTCGTCCCGGTCCTGTGCCGTCACGCCCTCGGCGAGGCCGAATCCTACAATGACGAATTCGAGGCTGGTCTGCGTCGCCGTCAGCGGCGCCACCCATCCTCCCTGGCTTCCACCAAACACGCCGAACCGCGTTGCATTCGATGCGAGTTTCCGCGCCGTGCGCACGGCAGCTGCGGTATCGGCGGCGCGCACATAGAAGTCCGCGGAAACATCGCCTGACGATCGCCCGGATCCTCTCTTGTCGTAGGTGAACACCCCGATGCCAACCAGCGGCAACTCGTATTGCCAGAAATCGTCATCGGTGCCGGGGTCATCCTCCGATCCCTGGATCATGACGACAACCGCATCCGCATTGCCGTTTTGCGGCATGACGAGCCTGCCGTGCAGGCGAACGCCGCCGCTCTCGAAATCCGTTTCTTCCGCCGGCTCGGATATTCGCTTTCCGGATAATGTCTGACGACCCTCCTCGGCAAATGTGACGTCGCCCGCCACGCAATCGGTGAAGGAAGCCGATCCGTAAGTGCGATCCGCGGTCTTCATGGAATATTTGTCCGCAGCGCCGGCGGCGAGGTGGCCGAATTCGCCCGAGGAGAGCACGTATTGCAAATCGCGCGACTGGCCTTCGTAACCGTCGATCGCGAGCGTTCTCCCATCCGAAAGGGCATAGGCGCCAAAACGGCATCGAAGCTGCGGATCGATATCGCCCCTGGCGGCCGGCGCCACCGCCAATACGATTGCCGCTGCAGCCACGGCCCTTTGGATTGTGAGGTTTTTCCTCATGCCCGCCTCCCTTTTCTCGACCGTCGCAGCGCCGGATCCGGCGCTGAGACCAGGCAGAAATCGTAGCGTCGAATTCCGGAGGTGCACCGGGATTGAGGTGCAAAAGCGCGATTTTGGGCCCTCCGCCGCTAAAACGCCGGGGCGACGAACCGAGCTTCGGCGTAATTTGGCTCGAACCGCCGCAGACGGGACCCTTGGTAGATGTGCGAACAGAAGTCAGACTTGAGCGATCATCGGTCACGGATCGCGTTATTGGACACCGCGGAGATACGCCTCTGCACGAGGCGCCCATGATCCGTCAGGAACTCGCATTCGCGCTGGAGGGCGTGACGTCCGGGGAGTTGTTGCTGTTCGCGGCTTTTCTTCTCAGCAACCGCAGGCGGTCGCCGACACTACGCGTCCTCGCCGGCTTGAGCGGCACGATGGCGGCCATGATCGGCGCAAATCTGGCGAACTCCCTTCTCGACTGGCAACCGTTGCGCGACTTCGTTCTGGTCTGCGACCTCATCGCGCCGGCGCTGCTTTTTCTGTATGTGCGGCAAATACGCCAGTCACCCGCGCGCATGAGCGCGACCGACCTGGTTCACGCGCTGCCGGCCCTGATCGGATTTGCCGCCTGGGAGTCCGGGCAATTTTCTTCCATGGATATTTATGTGATTGCGTGCTGGACGCTTTATCTCGCCGCTTCGACCTTTGTTTATGCACGGGAGTATGACCGCTACGCTCCTGCAGGACTCAAAGCCTTTATCGCCCTGCTCCTGCTCGTTGTCATGGTGATCACCGTCCTGCGCGTCATAATTGTCCTTCAGGCCGGAGCCGGCATTTCCTTCCTTCAAGGCACGCCTTATGTTCTGGTGCTGACTGCCGTGTTTCTCCTTACCAGCTGGCTTCTTTTCTCCTCGCTCCACTATCCCAATCTGCTGACCAATCCGTCGTCATATGTAAAATATGCGCGATCGGGCGCCAGCGCCTTGGAGACCCAAAGCCTGGAACAGCGCTTCGCGCAACTCGTGGACGAACAGAAAGCGTACCTGAACCCAAGTCTTTCCGTGGCCGAACTCGCGCTCATGGCCGGCGTCCCGGCGCGGCAATTGTCGCAATACGTCAATTCGCAATTTCTGATGAATGTACCGGCCTATCTGAACAAATGCAGAGTACGGGAAGCTGCACGCATCCTGAGAGAGGCACCTGACAAGCCGATCAAAGTGGTGATGTTCGAGGCCGGCTTTGCATCGAAGAATTTGTTCCATCGGGAATTTCAACGAAATATGGGCCGCAGTCCGACTGCATTCCGGCAGTCCATGCAAATATGAGTGTTGAAGCGCCCCACGCTCCCATGCGGAAGAGGCGACCTGCCCCAGGCCGACCGCGAAGAGTTCTCCTAATAACGGCGTATGAGCCCCACCAGCTTGCCCTGGATGCGCACGCGATCGGCACCATAGAGGCGCGTCTCGTAGGCCGGGTTCGCCGCTTCGAGTGCGATGGAATCGCCGCGACGGCGCAAGCGCTTCAAGGTCGCCTCGGAATCGTCGATCAGCGCCACGACGATATCGCCCGTGTTTGCGGTCGCGGCCTGCTGCACGACTACCGTATCGCCGTCCAGGATTCCGGCATTGATCATGGAATCTCCGGTGACTTCCAGCGCGTAATGCTCGCCGCGTCCCAGCATCCCCGCCGGCACCGGCATGTCGGCGATCTTGTTCTGCAGGGCTTCGATGGGCGTACCGGCCGCGATGCGTCCGAGCACGGGCACGTTCATCGCGCCTTCCGACTCGGCGCGGCGCGGGCTGCCGCCGCTGCGCGGATCGGATGGCGCCCGCGATCCGCGCGCCCCTGTGCCGGCCGACAGGCGTTGCGCTTGCGTGCGGGTGGTCGCCGGCCGAAGCGTGTCGGAAACATTCTCGGGCAGCCGGACGATTTCGAGCGCGCGGGCGCGTTTCTCAAGTCGTTTCAGAAAGCCGCGTTCCTCGAGCGCGGTGACGAGCCGGTGGATGCCCGATTTCGACTTGAGATCAAGAGCCTCCTTCATCTCGTCGAACGAGGGCGGAACGCCCGTCTCGCGCACCCGCTCATGGATAAACATCAACAACTCGTGCTGCTTTCGTGTCAGCATCATTCTGCTCCTGTGCCGGCCGCTGGACCGAACAAACCCGAAACACAGCGAATCGTTCTAGTTTAGTTCTCCGCCCCCGTCAACGGCCGAAATGAGGGCCAGAGGGATTTTGCACCCGGCGAACGCGAATGCGCGGAGCAACGCGAATGCGCGGAACAAAGTTTATTTCGGCACCAAGACACCAAGGACACGAATAAATTGCGCGCGTAGCGCGCGGTACCTTCCTGGTGATCTTGATGTCTTGTTGGCTCAATCCCCTCCGCGCCTCCGCGTGAATCCTTATTCGGCCAAGGGGATGACGCTGACGCGGTCGCCTTCCTGAGCAGTGGGGGCGTGCGGAAGGCGGACTATGAGGGCGTCGGCGCGGGCGAGGGAGTTCTGCATCGCGGAATCCTGCAGCGCGAAAGGCTCGGCCCAAAGCTCGTCATGGCGCCGGGAAAGACGCGCTCGCAGGTGATCCTGCCGCGAATTATTGGCTGGAAGCGCACCGGCGAGGCGGGCCGATTCGAACGGTTGCTTGAATGGAAGCCCGAGGAGTGCCGCGATCAGCGGCTGAAGAAACAGTAGCGCGCAGACATAGCTCGAAACCGGATTGCCGGGCAGGCCGAGGAACAGCTTGTTATCAAGGCGCCCGAAGATCAGCGGCTTGCCGGGCCGCATCGCGACCTTCCAGAAATCGAGCGTGAAGCCCTTCGGTGCCAGCGCGCGCTGGACGAGATCATGATCGCCGACGGAGGCGCCCCCGATTGTTACAACCACGTCGGCGTCGGATGTTTGTCCGGGGATGCGCTGCAGCGCTTCGATCGTATCGGGAAGGATGCCGAGATCGTGCGGAATTCCACCCCAGGTTTCGATCAACGCCGCGAGACCGTAGCCCGTGGAGGCGACGATGCCGCCCGCGCGATGCGGCCCGCCCGGACGCGCAAGCTCATCACCGGTCGCGGCAAAAGCGATGACGGGTTTGCGCCGAACTTCGACATGCGCAATGTCGCCGGCCGCTATGAGCGCGAGATCGCGGGCACCAACCCTGCGGCCTGCAGCAAGAAGTACATCGCCGGTGTGAAAATCGAGTCCGGCTTTGCGGATATGGCGCGGCGTGGCCGGCGCGCGGAGCGTTACGCGGTCGTCGTCGGCCTGCGCATCTTCCTGCAGCAGGATCGCGTCCGCGCCGTCCGGCACAACGCCGCCGGTAAAGATGCGCACCGCCTCGCCTTCGCCAACAGTCGCGACGAAGGGATGGCCGGCCGGAGACGTTCCGATGATTCGCAGTGTCACAGATTCGCCATGCGTATCGGCAAGCCGCACGGCATAACCATCCATTGCCGAAACTGGAGCCGGGGGTTGATCGCGCCGCGCAACGACATCGCGCGCGAGAACGCGGCGATGCCCCTGTTCGAGCGGGACGATTTCGCTCTCGAGCGGCACGACCGTCGAAGTGATGCGCTGCACTGCCTCGTCGACGGAAATCATCCGGGAGCAGCGGCGTAGGCGCCGCTCCTGCCGCCCGATTTCGCAATGAGGCGGACGGACTCGATGACTGCGCCGCGATCGACCGCTTTCGTCATGTCGTAGATCGTCAGCGCCGCGACGGCCGCCGCGGTCAACGCCTCCATTTCCACACCTGTTCCATATTTCGTCTTCGTCGTCGCAAGGACACGCAACGCAGGACGATCCACAATCGGCATGATTACAATTTCAACCTTGGCAAGCGGAATGGAATGACAGAGCGGGATCAGTTCCGGCGTTCTCTTTGCAGCCATTATGCCGGCGAGGCGCGCCGCCGCGAGCACATCACCTTTCGGCGCCGTCCCGCCCATTACCGCTTCGAACGCTGCTTCGGACAGGACGATGATCGCCTCGGCCACAGCTTCGCGCGTGGTTGGTTCCTTGGCCGACACGTCCACCATCCGCACCGCGCCATGCTCGTCGAGATGTGAGAGTTTGGTCATGCGGTGAGATTATAGCGCCAAAATTCAGAGCGAAATACGATCTCAAATTTCACCATGGCCGGGCTTGACCCTGCCACCTGTTGAGCGAGGGTCGGCGAGCGAAATGAGTCGTTACCGCGCCGACGCGCGGTTACTGGGTGGCCGGCTCGGAGACCGGCCATGGCGAATATTGGGCCCCAGTTACGCGAGCAGCGCCTTCGTCGCGGCGACGAGGTCGGTCGCGCGCATCAGGCTTTCGCCGATGATAAACGTGGTGACGCCGGCCTCGGCGAGGCGGCGAAGGTCGTCGGGCGTGGACAATCCGCTTTCGGCGACTACCAGAACGCCGGCGGGAATTGCCGGCGCGAGCCGGAGCGTCACGCCGGGATCAGTCGCGAAGGTTTTCAGGTCGCGATTGTTGATGCCGATCATGTCGGCGCCGAGTGCGAGCGCGCGACCACTCTCCGCTTCGTCATGTACTTCCACCAATACATCCATGCGCCAGTTCCGCGCTGCTTCCATCAGCGCGTGCGCCTCGTGATCGCGCAGCATGGCGAGAATGATGAGGATGCAGTCGGCGCCCCAGGCACGCGCTTCGGCCACCTGATAGGGCTCGAAGAGAAAATCCTTGCGCAGGACGGGCAGGGTGGAGGCCGCGCGCGCGGCGGAGAGATGTTCGGGCGCGCCCTGGAAGGAAGGGGTGTCGGTCAGCACGGACAGGCAGGTCGCGCCGCCCTGTTCGTACAGGTTTGCGAGCTGCGGGGGATCGAAATCCTGCCGGATGAGGCCTTTCGAGGGGCTCGCTTTCTTGATCTCGGCGATGAGGCCGAATCTGCCGGCTTCCCGGCGCGCCATGAGCGCGGCGCGGAAGCCACGCGGCGCGCTGGTCTTGCGGGCACGCATCGCCAGCAGGGGCTCGGGCCGTTCGCGCTTCGCCTGCGCGATCTCCTCGCGTTTGTATGCGGCAATTTCGTCGAGGATGGTCATCCGGCCAGTCTTCCCGTCACGGCGCGTAGCCTTTCCAGCATGGCGAATGCCCGACCGTCGCGAAGCGCGGCTTTCGCCATAGCCGCACCCTGCTTAATATTCGGTGCCGCATCGGCCACGACGAGCGCCGCTGCCGCATTCATTACGACAATGTCGTGATAGGCGCTGAAGCCGTCGCCGCGCAGCAATTCCTCGAGCGCCCCGGCATTGTGGTTCGCATCGCCGCCCTTCACGCTGGCGAGCGTCCCGCGCCCGATTTCCAGATCCTCGGGCACAATCTCGAAGCGGCGCAGCCGGCCATTTATTACTTCCGCGACGAGGGTAGGGCCGGTGATCGTCAGTTCGTCCATGCCATCGCTGCCATGCACGACCCAGGCGTGCTCGGCGCCGAGTTCGGCGAGCACGCCCGCGACCGGCTCGACCCATCGCTCGGCAAACACGCCGAGCAGCTGCCGGCGCACGCGCGCGGGATTGCAGACGGGGCCGAGCAGATTGAACACGGTGCGGAAACCGAGCTCCTTGCGCACGGGCGCCACATGTTTCATCGCCGGGTGATAGGCGGGTGCGAAGAGGAAACAAAGGCCGGTTTCTTCCAGGCACTCCTGCGCGGCCTGCGGCGAAAGATCGATACGGATACCGAGTGCTTCGAGCACATCGGCCGCGCCGGATTTTGACGACATGTTGCGGTTGCCGTGTTTAGCAACCGACACGCCGCAGGCAGCGACCACGAACGCCGCCGCGGTCGATACATTCAGCGTGCCATGTCCGTCGCCGCCCGTGCCGCAAAGATCGATTGCACCGGCCGGCGCTTCGATCCTGCGCATGGCCGCGCGCATGGCGCGCGCCGCGCCGGCGATTTCCGCAACCGTCGGCTCGCGCAGCGCGAGCGCGGTGAGAAACGCGCCGATGCGCGTCTCCGACACCTGTCCGGAAATGATGGCGGCAAACGCGTTGAGCGACGATTCCGCGCTCAGTGAACCGCCTTCCACCAGCCGCTTCAGCAGCGCCGGAAAATCTTCGTCGACACTCATGCGGCAAGGCATTCGCGTGCGAGCTCGAGGAAATTCCGCAGCAGCGCGTGGCCGTGCTGCGAGGCGATGCTTTCGGGATGGAATTGCACGCCATGCACGGGCTCGGCGCGATGCTGCACGCCCATGATCACGCCGTCGTCCGTCGTCGCGGTCACTTCCAGACAATCGGGCAGGTTCGCGGGATCGATGACGAGCGAGTGATAGCGCGTCGCTTCGAAGCCGTCCTCGATGCCGCGGAAGACGCCGCGACCCGTGTGACGGATGCGGCTGAGCTTGCCATGCATGGGTTGTGGCGCGCGTATGATGCGGCCGCCACAGGCCTGGCCGATCGCCTGATGGCCGAGACAGACGCCGAGAATCGGCACGGTGCCTTGCGCAGCCCTGATCACTTCGAGGCAGATTCCCGCGCGATCCGGATCGCAGGGTCCCGGCGACAGCACGATCGCATCCGCCCGCATCGTGAGCGCTTCGGCCGCATCGATCTCATCGTTGCGCTTCACGACGACGTCTTCGCCCAGCTCGCCGAGGTAATGAACGAGATTCCAGGTGAAGCTGTCGTAATTGTCGATCAGAAGAATCATTCCGGCATCGGCTCGGTGTTCGCAACACGCAGGGAAAATGCGCAGTTTCGCCCCCGGCTGGCAAGCAGGATTTCCGGCTTGATTTCCCTCTCCCCTCTGAGGCGGAGAGGACCGGCGTAAGGAGGCGCCTCCGCCGCAAGAGCGCATGCATATTTGCTTCAAGGCCGAAACGACGTTTCGCTGTTCGCAACGTGCCGGGACCCCCAACGCTCTCCCGCGCCCCGCTGGGGCGAGGGAGTTATTCCAAATGCGGCTGCAATCGGGCAAGTAATCACAATCGCGCCACAGAAATAACAAATCACCATTTCGCAGCTACCGCGTTTCCATGAATGAGATAATCACAAACGGAGAAGCAGGGATGGCGGACCGTCTTGAGGAATTTTTGCGACAGGCGAAGACGGCGCGAGCGCGCGCAACGGAAACTGAGGGAGAATTTCGGGGACAGTGGTTGCGGGTCGCCGAAATGTGGGAGCTTCTGGCGAAGGAATATGCGCGCATGCGAAATCTGCGACCGCAGGACGAGGGGGCGCCGTAATTTGATACGATTTCGTTCAGTTGCCGTTCAGCCGGGCCGTGCGACACACCATCGGCAGTTACGATCCCCGTCCCGGGGAGCGGAGCCGTCAGGGGCAGCGGGACGTTCCCAGATTCGGGGTGATCCGTACTTGACACCCCGTGCCCCGGGTCTATTCCACGGTCGGCCGATCAAATGATGTGATTCGGCGAGAAAGGAGCGAATATGAGCACCAAATTCGTCAAAGGAGCCGTCAGCGCCTGTCTCGTCGCGCTGATGACCTCCGCTTCGGTTTTACCTGCTGCTGCGCAGGGTCAGTATCAGGACCAGTCCGGCGGCTATTCCAATCCCCCGCCCCAGAACGGCTATGGGCCGCCCCCCGGCAATGATTACGGCCCACCACCGGGGAACGGTTACGGCCCGCCGCCGGGGAACGGTTACGGCCCGCCGCCGGGAAATGGGTACGGCCCGCCGCCGAATGGCGGCTATGATTCGGCTCCCCCGCAGGGCGAATATGCCCCTCCGCCCCAGGGAACGGCTGAAGGCAGCACCTATGACGACCAGTCGCAGGATGCGGACGCGGCCTATGCCGATGCCTATTCGCGGTGGGCGGCCCAGTATTGCGTGAATCAGGCCAACAACACGGCGGCCGGTGCGCTCATTGGCGGCATCCTCGGCGCCGGCATCGGTGCCGCGGTATCGCGCAACCCGGGCAGAGGCGCGGCCATAGGCGGCGCAATCGGCTTGGGCACTGGTGCCGTTGCGGGCGCAACCAGCGGCGGCCCCGGCGGCTGCCCGCCCGGTTATGTGGTTGCCGCGGGCGCGCCGGTTTTCGCTTATGCCGGCGGCCCCTACTACGCTTGGGCGCCCGCCTGGTATCGCCCCTGGGCGTGGGTCGGCGGACGCTGGGTCTATCACCCCTATCGCAACTGGTACTGGAATCACCGCGCCTATTGGCGCGCCGGCTGGCGAGCCCGCCCGTGGCACGAGCGGCGTCGCTGGTAGTCGTCGCAACAATGAGAGGTCGACAGCCGCCCCGGAGCCGGGGCGGCTTTTTTTTTGGGCGAAGCGGATGTCGGCGCGCCCGGCGCAAATTAAATTCACTGCCGACTTCATTCGTCACCGACCCGGAGCGCCTTTATCGCGTTGTGTAACTGCATGCGTTTATGGATGCGTAAAATGCACAGCAAGACAGCGCCGGCATGGCGGCTTCCCGCAGGGTTGTTGGTAGGGGTGATTTTCTGGAGCGCCGTCGCCTGGATGGGCGTGCATCCGCTGTTCGGGTAGACGTTCCAATTATTCTGTGATGACTGCGGGTCGATGCGTTCGACCGGCATGGTTTAGATCTTTCGATGAGCGGGCGCTCATCCATGCAGCTCGCAGGGTTATATTTGCTCCAGCCCAGGCGCGTTGCCAGCAACGACCCTAACTTCCCAGCGACGCCAGATATGCCACGATCGCAATCCGGTCGGCCGGCGTCATGTGCGCTACTTCCGGCAGCATGGGTGCTACGGCGGCGCCGCGGCGTGTGCCGTGCCGGATGTCGTAGAGCTGGCGGGCGAGATAGCTCGGCGAGCGGCCGGCGAGCGGCGGTACGTTGCCCGCGCCTTTCAGATCTGGGCCGTGGCAGCTGCGGCAGGGCTGGGCGCCGTCGCCGGATGAAACAAGCGCGGCGCCGCGCGCGATGCTGCCTTTCGGTACATAGGCGGTGAATGCGGTGTGCGGATTGCCGAGCTCCCACTGCTTCGCATCGTCGGGGACTTCGACGATGCGTTCCCCGAGCGGTTCGCGGCCCGGAATTTTCACATGCAGGCATATCAGGCCGATACGGGTCCTGGGCGCCATGTCTGTTTCCACGACATGAAAATGCGAGGTGAATC
>DATAYG010000109.1:0-1567 GCA_036272695.1 Rhizomicrobium sp.
ACGACGACATCGCTGCCGAAATCGCGAAGCTGACCAATGGCCGGGGCGCCGACCTCGTCTTCGACGCCACCTACAGCGAGCTGGGCTTCGTCGAGACCGCGAAGACCGTCCGGCGGGGCGGCAGCTGGATCGTGCTCGGCGTCGGCCCCGGGAAGACGACACGCATGGTCGAAACGCACAGCCCGGTCGATGCCATCCTGGCTGAGCGCGGCGCCAAGAATGTCAACGTCAATCTGCTGCGCTATTTCTCCGAACCCACGACGCTGGACAGCGAGGCGCAGGCCTTTCTCCAGCGCGGAATGGCTCTGGCGATGGAGTGTGCGACGCAGGGCCTGGTGGTCCCGCACGTCAGCCAGACCATCGACGGCACCGTCGAGGCGATCAATGCGGGACTGCAGTCGCTGAAGGCGGGTCATGGCACACTGGGCAAGGTAGCGGTCATCGTGGATCGCGCCCTGGCCGGGGAGAAGTGACGAACAGTCGGCTATGCTCAGATTCGTACGGTTCATTCACCGCAATGCGCCGGTTCTCGTCTTCCCGGCGAAGGAGGCTGTAATCCGTGATTGCCCCTTCGCTACAAATTACGCCATCCCGGCGCAGGCCGGGACCCATAGTGCAGCCGGCGTGGGGGCTGTCCGATGGGACACGGTCGCAGAAAGCGATCAAACTCAGGCGCTTGTGGAAGCATGGGTCCCGGCCTGCGCCGGGATGGCGAGAAAAGGTAATAGCCGAATCGTGACCGTGTTCATTGAAGTCAATTGGGTTACAGCCTCGAAGGCCGGGACCCATGTGTGGCATGGGCACCGGCCCCCTGTTCCCTGCCAGGGGCAGGCTTCGCCAGTGTGGCAGGAACTTTGATGTCAGCCTTGGTCTGCTCTTGCCGAGTGAATCTTCTGAATGGATCTGAACACTAGGGAACTACTCCGCCGCATCGTTGTGGAACTGAAGTCAACGTGGATATGACGTTCAAATGGAAGTCTCTCGAGACATCATAAAGCAGGCTGCGGACCGCCTGTGGGCGGCAGATCAGTCCCTCGTGCCGTGCGACCCTATCCGCGATCTCATTCCGGCTCAGGATATCACGAGCGCCTATGCCATTCAGCAGCTGAACGTCGATAGGCACGTCGCGGCTGGCAGGCGTATATCGGGCCGAAAGATCGGCCTGACATCGAAGGCGGTGCAAAAGCAACTTGGGGTATTCGAACCGGATTTTGGCGCACTGTTTGCCGATATGGAGTACGGGCACGGAAGCACAATTCCGTTCAACCGCGTCATTGGCCCACGGGTCGAAGCAGAGGTGATGCTGGTGCTCGACCGGGATCTCGACCATGAGGCGGCAACATTTGCGGATGTGGTGCGCGGCACAGCCTTCATTGTCGCCTCGATGGAGATTGTCGATTGTCGCTTGCGGAACTGGGACATTCGCATCGCCGATACGGTCGCCGACAATGCTGCCGCGGGTCTTTACGTGGTCGGTTCTACACCAAAGTCGATCCTGAACACCGATCTTGCAAATTGCGCGATGACCCTGCGCCGGAATGGTGAACTAGTGTCCAGCGGCCGCGGT
>DATAYG010000110.1:0-26622 GCA_036272695.1 Rhizomicrobium sp.
GATCGAGAAGAACCTGCATTTCGACATCGACGGCGAGGTGCAGGTCTTCGAGACCAATATTCGCGTTGTTGGCGGGTTGTTCGCGGGCTGGCTTGCGACGCACAACAAGGCGATGCTCGCGCTCGCTCATGAACTCGCAGATCGTCTTCTGCCCGCCTTCACCAAATCACCCACCGGCATTCCCTATCGTTTCGTCAATCTCAAAACAGGTGCGGTGCGGGATGCCACGACGTTTCCCGCGGAACTCGGCACCTATATTTCCGAATTCGGTATGCTCGGCCGTGCGGTTGGAGATAATCGTTATTACGACGCGGCAAAGAAAGCGGCAAAGGCCTGTTTCGACCGCCGCTCGCCGATCGATCTCGTTGCCGACACCATCGATGCCGAGAGCGGCAAATGGCTCAGCCGCCGCGCCACGATCGGGCCGCCGTCCGATTCCTATTACGAATATCTCTATGGCGGCTGGCGTCTCTTCGGCGATGCAGATTTCAAGCATTGGTATGACGTACATGCGGCCGCCACCCTGAAGCATCAGGCCGAACTATTGGATGGGAGGCTCTGGTTCACGCAGGCAGACTTCGAAACGGGTGCGCGCATCGACCGGCATCAAAGCGAGCTTGCGGCGTTCTATGCCGGTTTGCTCGCCAAGGCCGGCGATGCGGCGCATGCACGCGCCTATCTCGCCGCATGGGCCGATGTGCAGGCCCGCTTCGGCGTGCTGCCCGAAGGCTTTGACTATGGAACGTTCACCGCGACGCGCCCCAGCAACGAATTGCGGCCCGAATTCGTCGATTCCTGCCTCGCACTTTTCGTGCATGGCGGCGGCGACTGGCCGCGACGGCTCGCCCGCATCCACTACGAAAACATGAAGCGGACGAGCCGCGCACGTTTCGGCTACACGATCATCGACGACGTCACCGCCCGGCCGATGAAGCAGGGCGATCTGTGCCCGGGTTATTGGTGGGCGGAGCAGATGAAGTATTACTGGCTGCTGTTCTCGGACACGCCCCGCTTTGACTACCGCAACAACTACCTGTCCACTGAAGGCAAGGTGCTGGTGGGATTGAAATAATGCGCCCAATCGCCCCAAGGGGTATTGAACGGGTACCGATTGTTGTATATCTTTCGGATATCCGTCCGGTCTACAGGAGGGCAAGTGCAGGTTCAGGTCGCGCGTTGGGGCAACAGCCTCGGCATCAGGATACCCAAGGAGATCGCTGGTCGTGCCGGCATAGCCGAGGGTTCCCGCGTCGAGATCGCGCTGGAAAATGGCCAGATCGTTCTTTCGCCCGCACGACCGCGATACCGCCTCGAAGATTTGCTGCACGGCATGTCGCGCCGCGCGATGCGGCAGGCATTCGACTGGGGACCGGATGTGGGTCGGGAAAAGATCGAGGAATGAAATATCGGCCCGAAGCCGGCGACCTCGTTTGGACCGATTTCGATCCGCGCGTCGGCCGCGAACAAAGCGGTCGCAGACCGGCCCTGATCGTATCTCCCCTCGCATTTTGGCAAGCTTCCGGTTTCGCTGTTGTCTGCCCCATTACCTCGAAGATCAGGCCATTCGGAACAAGTGTGGTCTTGCCGGAGGGTCTTCCGATGACGGGAGAGATATTGACGAGTCATGTGCGTAGCATTGATACGGAAGCACGTCCGCTCACATTTGGTGGAGCTGCAGTGTCTGCAGCAATCCTCGCGGATGTTCGGGCAAAGCTAGCGGCGCTCATCGGACTGGAACGGTAGATAAGGCGTCCTATGCTCGATCAGCTGAAAAAGAACAATCGCGAATGGGCGAACCGGAAGCTGGGGGGGGATCCTGATTTCTTCCGGCGGCTCGAGCAGCAGCAGGCTCCGGAATATCTGTGGATCGGCTGTTCCGACAGCCGCGTGCCGGCCAACGAGATTGTAGGTCTCGACCCGGGCGAGCTGTTCGTTCATCGCAACGTGGCCAATCTCGCTCCGCCTCAGGACGCAAATTATCTCTCGGTGCTGCAGTTCGCCGTCGAGGTTCTCAAGGTCCGGCATATCCTCGTGGTGGGTCATTACGGGTGCGGGGGGATAGCCGCCGCGGTTGACGGGCAACGCCGCGGCCTTGTCGACCATTGGCTGCATCCTATTCGCGAGGTTGCCCGCCAGCATCGGCTGGAACTCGAAGAGATCGCTGACGAGCGCCGGCGGCTCGACCGGCTCTGCGAACTGAACGTCATCCACCAGATGACAAACGTAGCCTCTGACGTGTTCGTGCAGGATGCCTGGGCACGCTCCCAACCGCTAAGTGTTCATGGTTGGGTCTATTCTCTCGGCAGCGGGCTTGTCACCGATTTGAACGTAACTGTCGGCGCGCCAGCAGCGCTGGAAAAGCTGACCTGAGCACTACGGGCTGGTGCCCGGTTTCGAACATTCAAGAAAGACTGACTTAACCAGCACTGGTGCAGACTTGCCCCGGGGCCCGGGCTTTGTCGGGGCAGTCGGTTGGCCGAACGCAGGACCGAAGCAGGTGCGCAGCGCGAGCAGGAAGAGAAACTCGCGCATGAACAGCTGCGCCTGGCACTGCGCAGCCTCAAGCCGAATTGCTGGCTCATGCCGATCTTGGCCGGGGTCGTCTGCCTGATCTTCGCCCGATGGGTCAGCACCGCGGTACTTATATCCTGGTTTGTGCTGGTGACGGTCGGCGGCTCCTATCTGGGCGTCGTCGCCTATGCCTTCCTGCGCGAGGAACCGCCGCCTTCGGAATACAAGAAATGGGCCGCCCACGCCATAACAGGTTATTTCATCTTTGCCATGGCATGGTCCTCGCTGGCATTCGTTCTGTGGCGGCCGGGGAATGATCTCGACCAGATGGTCATTCTGCTCCTGATAGGCTGCACGCTCTCGGGGAATGCGGCCCTCGTCGGCGCGAGCAAGGCACTCACTATTATTGGTTACGCCATATATGGCTTCGTTCTCGTCATCGTGCCGTTGCGCGAGGGCGGCCCGATCTATGACGGTGTCGCGGCAATGGCGTTCCTCTATGTCTGTTACCTCGCCTATATGTCGCGCCAGATCTATTCGACGGCACGGGACATGTTGCTGTTACGCGACGACAAGAACGAGCTCATCGATGCGCTAGCGCATTCCAAAGTCGAGTCGGATCGCGCACGCGAGCGGGCCGAGGCCGCGAGCCGGGCAAAGTCAGAATTTCTTGCCAATATGAGTCATGAGCTGCGCACGCCGCTGAATGCGATCCTCGGCTTTTCCGAGATGATCTATTCCACCGCGCGCGGCGCCAATCCGGCCCAGTCGGCGGAATACGCAAAGCTTGTGCACGAGTCGGGCAATCATCTGCTCGCGCTTGTCAACGATATACTGGATCTGGCGCGGATCGAGGCGGGCCGCATCGAACTCCACGAAACGGATATGGATCTCGCCAGGCTGATCAACGCGACAACACGGCTGATGGCGGCCCGCGCCGGAAGCGCCGGGCTCACGCTCATCACCGATGTGGCCGGCGAGCTTCCGCTGCTGCGGGCGGACGAGCGCGCACTACGGCAGGTTCTGATAAATCTTCTGTCCAATGCCGTGAAATTCACGCCAGCCGGCGGCGAAATAGTGACTTTTTCCCGGGTCTCCAATGGAGGTGATGTCGCTTTCGGCGTGCGTGACACCGGCGTCGGAATCGATCCTGGCGATCATCTGCGCGTGTTCCAAAGCTTTGGTCAGGGGCGCCACGACGTTGCCATCGCGGAAAAGGGCACCGGACTGGGACTTACGATCGTAAAAGGCCTGACCGAAGCGCATGGCGGCCGTGTCGAGCTCGAAAGCCGCCCGGGGGAAGGCACCTGCGTCACGGTCATCATTCCCTCCGCCCGCGTTCTCCCGCGATTCAACCGGGCGTCGTAATTATCTCTTGTACTAATCCGATGTGCGACCATATCCCCCGCCGCCCGGCGTGGCGACCAGGATTTGATCGCCGGCGTCGACCGCGATCTCGTCGCGGCCCCGGAGTGCCACGGTTTCTCCGTCGGCGCGGATGATCATGTTTGCGCCCGGCATTCCCGCTTCGCCGCCGGCGAGTCCGAACGGCTCGGTTTCGCGGCGCGTGGAGAGAATTGCCGCCGTCATCGGTTCGCGGAAGCAGATGCGCCGGAGCACGCCATCGCCCCCGCGACGCTTCCCGCGGCCACCCGAGCCGTGACGGATCGTGAATTCCTCGAGCAGCACCGGGTAGCGCGCCTCCAGCACTTCGGGATCGGTCAGGCGTGAATTGGTCATGTGCGTGTGCACGGCGGACGCGCCATTGAAATCTGTACCAGCGCCCGCGCCGCCGCAGACGGTTTCGTAATATTGGTGATCGGCATTGCCGAAAGTGAGATTGTTCATCGTGCCTTGCGACGCCGCCATCACGCCGAGCGCACCAAACAATGCATCGACCACTGCCTGGCTCGTTTCCACGTTGCCGCCAGCGACCGCGGCCGGATAGCGCGGATTGAGCAGCGACTCGTCGGGTATGACGATCTCGAGGGGTTTCAGGCATCCCGCATTCAGCGGAATGTCGTCCGGTACGAGACAACGGAAGACATAGAGCACCGCGGCTTTGGTGACCGAACGCGGCGCATTGAGATTGCTGTCGGTCTGCGCCGAGGTGCCGGTGAAGTCGATCCGCGCACTGCGTTTCATGCGGTCGACGGTTACCGCGACGCGAATCTCCAGTTTCCCGTCCATCGGCATGACAAAGCTGCTGTCGCGCAGCGCGCCGATGACGCCACGCACGGCCTCTTCGGCATGGTCCTGCACATGGCGCATATAGGCGGCGATCGTGTCGGCGCCATAAACGCTCGCGGTCCGGTGCAGTTCGGAAATACCACGCGCGCAGGCCGCAGCCTGCGCTTTCAGATCGGCGATGTTCTGCGCGGGATTGCGCGCCGGATAATCTCCTGCTTCCAGGATCGCGCGAACGGCGTCTTCGTCGAAATGTCCGGCGCGGATCATTCGCACGTTGTCGAACAGTGCGCCTTCTTCGCCGATGTTGCAGGAGAAGGGCGGCATCGAGCCCGGCGAGATGCCGCCGATGTCGGCATGGTGGCCGCGGGCAGCGGTAAAGAATTTCCGCTCGCCGTCGATGAACACCGGCGCGACGACCGTAATATCCGGCAGATGCGTTCCGCCATTATAGGGCGCGTTGGTCGCGAACATGTCGCCCTCGGCAATCTGATCGCCGAAGCGGTCAATGATCGACGTCACGCAATCGCCCATCGAGCCCAGATGCACCGGCATATGCGGCGCATTGGCGACGAGATTGCCTTCCGCGTCGAAAATGGCGCAGGAGAAATCGAGCCGCTCCTTGATATTCACGGACGAAGCCGTGTTCTGGAGCGTGACGCCCATTTCCTCCGCGATCTGCATGAACAGGTTCGCGAACACTTCGAGCAATACGGGATCTGCGGCTTCACTCACCTGCTTCCGGATGGATGCTTCTTCGGTCCTCGAAAGTACGACGGCGCGCGTGTTTGTGACTTCCGCCTGCCAGCCCGGTTCGACCACGATCGTCTGATGTGGTTCGACAATGAGCGCCGGGCCCGGTTGGACCATGCCGGATTCCATCTCCTCAACTTTCAGCACATCGCAATCCCGCCATGCGCCTTGCGAATAGAAGCGGGAGCGGCGCGTCGTGCCTGAAATAACCGCGGTGACCGGATCCGGCGTTTGCAATGTTACTTCCGGTACATGACTGAATGCTTCGACCTCGATCGATTCCGCGATCAACGGCTTGTCTTCGAAACCAAAACCGAACTGACGCGCATGCGTTGTCACGAATTCGCGAGACATCTCGTCCGCGGTTGCGAGCGGAACGGCGAGCGTGGTGTCGCTGCCGGCATAGCGGACATGCACAGATGTTTTGATCGCAACATTTCGCCCGCCCTGGGCCTCCACTTCCGCGGTCGCTTCGCGTGCCATTTCCAGCGCCGTACTGGAGAGGTGTCCCGCCAATGCGATATCGAGTCCTCGCCCGATCGCGTGGTGGCGGAACGCGCGTATCGCGGCGAGCCACATGCCATAGGCGGAAAGCACTCCCGAAAACGGATGAATGAAAATGCGCCTGATCCCGAGCGCATCAGCTACGCGACAGACATGCTGGCCCCCGGCGCCGCCGAAACAGGCAAGCGCATAACGTCGTGCGTCATAGCCGCGGGCGACGGAGATGCGCTTGATGGCGTTCGCCATGTTCTCGACCGCGATGCGGATGAACCCATCTGCGACGTCTTCCGCATTGCGGCCTGTCTGTTGCGCGAGTTGTGCGAAGGCATCGCGCGCGCTTTCCGCATCGAGGGATTGATCGCGTGCCCTGCCAAATATCCTCGGAAAATTTTCCGGCTGCAGTTTGCCTGTTATTACATTGGCGTCGGTGACGGTCAGCGGGCCGCCGCCGCGATAGCTCATCGGCCCCGGATTGGCGCCGGCCGAATCCGGCCCCACGCGGAAGCGCGCGCCGTCGTAATGCAGGATCGAGCCGCCACCGGCGGCGATGGTATGAATCGCCATCATCGGCACCCGCAGCCGGACGCCGGCAACCTCCTTGTCGTGACTGCGCTCATAGACGCCGTCGAAGCGCGACACATCAGTTGACGTACCGCCCATGTCAAAACCAATGACATGATCGAATCCCGCCGCGCGCGCGGTCTCCGCCATGCCGACCACCCCGCCTGCCGGTCCGGAAAGCACGGCGTCCTTGCCGTGAAACGCCTGTGGCGAGGCGAGACCGCCATTCGACATCATGAAAAAGAGCCGCGGCCCGTTTTCGCCGGCGCCGATGGCGCGAGCGATCCGCTGTGCGTAACGGTCGAGAACGGGAGACAGATATGCATCGGCAACGGTAGTATCGCCGCGGCTGACATATTTGATCAGCGGCACCGTTTCATGGCTGGTCGAAACCTGGGCGAAGCCGAGACCATGCGCGATCTCCGCTGCGCGCCGTTCATGCGCCGGATAGCGATAGCCATGCATGAACAGGATCGCGCAGGCCGATAGCCCTTCTGCGCGCGCCGCGGAAAGATTCCGCCGCAACAACTCTTCATCGAGCGGACGGAGCACCGCGCCTGAAGCATCGACCCGCTCGTCCGCCTCGATCACGCGCGCGTAAAGCGGTTCCGGCAGTTCAATTTTTAGTACAAACAGTTTCGGCCGGTTCTGGTAGCCGATTCGGAGCTGATCCCGGAATCCGCGCGTGGTGACCAGAACGACGGGTTCGCCGCGCCGCTCCAGCAATGCATTGGTCGCCACCGTGGTGCCCACACGGAGTTCGGCGATCGATTCGGGCGGGATCGCGGAACCGCTCGGCAGTTCGAGAAAACGGCGGATGCCTTCGAGCGCCGCATCGTCGCCCCGTGGATCATCCGAGAGGAGCTTCAGGCTCGACAACCTGCCATCGGGCGCCAGCGCCACGACGTCGGTGAATGTGCCGCCGCGATCGATATAGAAACGCCAGCCGGTATCCGTCATTTCCACACCGCTGCACCCGAAAATTCGTCACGGTCGCAAACCGACCAAGATTGGCCTATGGAATTCGTCCATGTCCATCTGGGGAAAAGTCAGCGGAGCAGCCGCCGGTTTCGTGCTGGGCGGGGGGCCCATTGGCGCACTGGCGGGCGCCTTTGCGGGCCATGTGCTGTTCGACCGCGGCGCGCGCGAGGACGAAGAGCCCGGCGTCGTCTTCACGATCGCCATCATCGCACTGAGTGCGAAAATGGCGAAGGCCGACGGCGTAGTGACGCCCGACGAGATCGAAGCCTTCGGTCGCATCTTCCGCGTCCCGCCTTCCGAAGAAGCCAATATGCGTCGCATCTTCAATTTCGCGCGGCAGGATATGGCGGGTTACGAAATCTATGCCGGCCAGATCGCGCGGATCTTCCGCGGCCGGCCGGCCGTGCTGGAAGACGTTCTCGACGGGCTGTTCGAGATCGCAATGGCGGACGGAGTGCTGCATCCCGCCGAACTTACGTTCCTGGAGCGCGTGGCCGACATTTTCGGCTTTGCACCGGACGCGTTCGGCCGCATCCGCGCCTCGCATCTGGGGCCCGATCACGCGGATCCTTACATGGTCCTCGGTGTCGCATACGGTGCGAGCGAGGAGGAGATCAAGCACACCTATCGCCTGCTCGTGCGCGAGAACCATCCCGACAGTCTCATGGCGCGCGGCGTGCCGGAGGAGTTTCTCCGCCTTGCAAATGAGAAGCTCGCCGCGATCAACAACGCTTATGCGAAAATCATGCGGGAACGGCGATTGGTGTCGTGAGCGGCTGGATCGAGCGTCCTTCGCCGAATTTCGATGTGCGCCGCGAGGGCTGTCCGATCGATATTCTGGTGCTGCATTACACCGGCATGCGCAATGCTGAGGAAGCATTGAATCGGCTTTGCGATCCCGACGCAAAAGTGTCCGCGCATTACACCATCGATCGCGACGGTCGCGTCTATCGTCATGTCGACGAGAGTCTGCGAGCGCGGCACGCCGGTATTTCCTGGTGGGCCGCCGAGCGCGATGTGAACAGCCGTTCCATTGGAATCGAGCTGGTCAATCCAGGTCACGAGTTTGGCTATGAGCCGTTTCCCGACGCACAGATCGATGCACTGATCGATCTGGCGCACGGCATCTTTGCCCGGCACCCGGTTCCGCCCCACCGAGTCGTCGGCCATTCCGACGTCGCCCCGGCGCGCAAGATGGACCCCGGCGAGCTGTTTCCCTGGCCGGAATTGGCCACATCGGGAATCGGTATTTTTCCTCCCCCGCCACCACACGATACTCACCATGGCCGGCCGGAGAGCCGGCCACCCGGTAGTGAGCGTCCGCGAGCGGAAAGAGTCAGCCGCCACTCCGGCGCGCGGTGGCCGGGTGGCCGGGTCGAGCCCGGCCATGATGAAATTGAGGGCTCCGTTGCGAGCAGGCTCGCGGCCTTCGGTTATGGCGTGCCGCCGGATGTGGACGTGCCGCTTGCCGCTGTCGTCACCGCGTTCCAGCGTCACTTCCGCCCGGGAAAAATCGATGGGGTGGTCGACGTGGAAACCGACTCGCGCCTGTCGGCCTTGCTGGAAATGATGGAATAGCCGCTATGCGTATGGAACTACTGTCGGCCAGTTGCTCCGCGCCTATACTCATTGCCGCCCAAATAACCGGGAGCGCCTCCACATGAAAACCATCGGCATGATCGGCGGGATGAGCTGGGAGTCGTCGGCCGTTTACTACCAGATCGTCAACCGCGAGGTTCAGCGCCGGCTGGGCGGCGTGCACTCGGCGAAGGTGCTGCTGTGGTCGTTCGATCTCGCGGAAATCGAAGCGCTGCAGGCCGCCGGCGACTGGAAAGCCGCCGCGCAACGGATGCGCGAGGCTGCGCGCGTGCTCGCGCAAGGCGGCGCGGATTTCCTCATCATCTGCTGCAACACGATGCATATTCTCGCCGAAGCGGTTGAGGACGCGTCCGGTCTGCCGCTTCTTCATATCGCGACACCGCTCGGCGCCGCCATCCATGGGAAGGATATCCGGAAGGTCGGTGTCCTCGGCACCAAATATACGATGGCAGCGGATTTCCTTCGCTCCCCGCTCGTGCGCGATCACAGCGTCGAATTCGTCGCACCCAGCGAAGACGATGCGCAGGAGATCCACAGACTGATCTATGAAGAACTGTCGCGTGGACGGTTTCTCGATTCTTCCGCCGCATTCCTGCGCTTCGCAATCCACAGATTGGCGGAGCGCGGCGCGGAGGGCGTCATTCTCGGCTGCACGGAACTGTCGCTACTGGTGAAGCCGGAGGACTCGGAGATTTTACTGTTCGACACCACGGAGCTTCACGCGCTTGCGGCCGTCGACCGCGCGCTCGCCTGAACCCCTCGCCGACGCGTCTTCGAACTGTTACACTGTGCTCGCGTCAGATGGCTGGATGGCCGCTGGCTGCTTCGGCGGCTGGAGGAAAGTCCGGGCTCCACGGAGACACGGTGCCGGATAACGTCCGGCGGGGGCGACCCCAGGGAAAGCGCCACAGAAAACAAACCGCCAAGCGGCCCAGGGTTTTCGGACCTTGCCGCGGCAAGGGTGAAACGGTGCGGCAAGAGCGCACCGCGCGGACGGCAACGGACGCGGCACGGCAAGCCCCACCGGGAGCAAGACCAAATAGGGACGGCATCGGGCCTGTTTCCGGGCTGCCGTCCGGGTGGGTCGCGCGAGGCGCCTGGCAACAGGCGTCCCAGAGGAATGGCCATCCATCGGGCTTCACCGCCCGGGGACAGAACCCGGCTTACAGGCCATCTGACGCTTTGCCTCTCTTGCCGTCGCGGAGCAGGGTGGTCTTGGAGCGGTGCGAACGTGCTCAAGAACCGACCAAATACACGTGCTCCTTCTTGGCCGCTTCTGCGAGATCACGGTCGAGCGTTGCGAGGGGAAAACTTTTGCGACGTCCCAGTTCCAGATAAGCGGCATCGTAAACGGTCAATCGATGTTTGCGGCTCAGGGCAAGTACGTCCGAGTCCGAAGGCAGAGAGTCGATTTGAATTCGCAGGTCCGAGACCTGACGCAGAAAGTTCGAAACATCGCTCTCCAAAAGCCGTCGGCGGCGCTCGTTTATAATTAGCGCGTTGCGCAGTTCAAACCACCACAGGGCTGGTACATGCGCGTCTTCTGTTCGCATCCGTTCATAGGCATCATCTGCGATCGGGTGTTGTTCATCCACTAATGCCCAGCAAAGGCATACGGATGCATCGATGACCAACGGCATCAGTACTTGTGGCCCTCATGTCGCGACGAAAGAAGCTCCTCGACAGAGATTTTTTTGGTTCGTTTGCGCAAGGCTTTGATCCCTTCGAGAGCCCGGTCCACTTCGGCCTGCCGCGAATCGGGCTCCGGCACGAGACGGGCAATGGCGCGACCGTGGCGTGTGATCACAATTGATTCCCCCTGCTCGACCTTGTCCAGCAGTTCGGGGAGATGGGTCTTGGCTTCCGAGGCTTGTATTTTTTGCACTTAATCGACCAGTCAAAACGACTAGTCTATTCTACCGGAACGGAAACCCGAAAGCAATGTTTGGGCCTGTCACGTCCTCCCAGGTGCAGCCGTCAGGCTCTGGCACGCCAAGCAATCACCTGCTCTCGGAAGGCCCGCAGCTCCATTGCCCAACATGGGAGATGCCGCCGGTGTGAGATCTGGTTCGCGCCGCTCCCAACTTTGGGCCTCCCCGAAGGGCGAAGGCGAAACTGGGCAGATTTGCTCCGCCAAATTCTTGTCGTTTCCCTGCGTTTTACCCTGCAGCAGGGAAAGAGGTTCTGCTTCGTTTCGTTCGCGCGCGACGGTGGAAGGCGCCGGTTCGCCGCCGCGCTGTTCAGGGCTGTTGACATCCGCGTGCGCCGCTTTCTCAGGCGCCTCCGGCCACAGAATATCCTCCAGCAATGTTTTTTCGTTTCCCTGCCTTTTTCCCTGCAGCAGGGAAAACAGGTCTGCCGCGGTGAAGAGCTCTTCGGCGTCGTCCTCTTCCCCCCGCGCCGATGCCCCGCTCTCCGCGTCGAGCAGCGTCAGCACCAGTTTGAGCGCCGACATGCGCCCGGCGACCGCGTCAAGCGCCATCCGCCGGGCTATCCCGGCGACGATTTTCTCGGGCTGCGACTGCTCGAGCTCCGTCTCGCTGGCTTCCAAGGCCGCGTAAAGCGCGCGCTCGAACCGCTGTTTCGCGAGCTTCGCCGGTCCCGGCTTGCCGCTTGGATTGCCGGACTGGCCTTTCTGGAACCGCGTATGCAGCGGCGGCTTCCCCCGCCCGACGGTGTAGGTGGCGGTGGATAAAGTCATGGGTGCCTCGTTCAAACGTTCTCCGCAACAGTATATAACCAAACTGGATTGCAAGTCAACTGTATCAGTCTGTACGCGCATCCGCTCTCGCGGGGGTGGCCGACCAGCAGGCCTATCCTGGGCCGGCAGGGTTCGCGTATTGTGTGCCCGGAAGCGGGAAGGGCAGCATGTCGGGATTTTCCAACACTGTTATTTCCAGCGCCGCGGCGCTTACGCTTATCGGCCTCGGCGGCGGGATAGCGGCTGCCAAAGCAAAATACGTAATCTTCGATCCGCCCGGATCCGTCGGAACCTTCGCCTACAGCATCAATGACTCGGGCGCGATCGCCGGAGACTATGACGACGGCACCGCCGTTCATGGCTTCGTGCGCGCGTCCGATGGAACGATCACGAGCTTCGACCCGCCGGGATCGGTCCAGACAAACGGGTTCGACATCAACAGCGGCGGCGCGGTCACCGGCATCTGGTCCGACGGCACGACGTTTCATGGCTTCGTGCGCGCGGCCGACGGCACGATCACCAGCTTCGACGTCCCGTTCTCGCTTTCCACCACCGGCTGGCGCATCAACGCCGGCGGTGCGGTCACCGGCTATCACGATGACGGCTTCGGGCTTTCCGGCTTCGTGCGGGCGGCGGATGGAACATTCACGGATTTCGACCCACGCAATGCCGAAGAGACCTTCCCCTACGGCATCAATCGCAGCGGTACGATCGCGGGATTCTATTATCGCGAAACCGGCGGTCCGCACGGTTTCGTCCGGGCGCCGGATGGAAAAATCACGACATTCAACGCCCCGAAATCGCACGATACCGAGACATTGGCCATCAATGACAAGGGTGTGATTATCGGCGATTACACGATGAAGGACAGCTTCGTCAGTCACGGCTTCCTGCGGGCAACCGACGGAACGCTCACGACCTTCGACCCGCCCGGATCGACCTTCACCGCTCCCGAAAGCATCAACCGCAGCGGCGTCATCGCCGGGTTCTATGTTGACAGCAACGACATCGGCCATGGTTTTGTGCGCAGTCCGTAGATGGGCGGGGAAGTTCGGGGGACAGACGCGGAATGCATGCTCTTGCGGGCGATCCGTATCCTGTTGTCGCAATATCCTCGGTGGCCCGCGTGAAGGTGGCGCCGCCGGTGCACCATTGGGCGTGGCGGGCGGACGCCCGCCGACCGTGTCTGCGCGCCGCCCGCCGTCACTTCGACCGATGGCATGATGGCGGACTCCTGCCCTTTCGACCACGCGTTCCCGGCGCGGCCGGCGATGTGCATCATCAACGAGCTGAAGGGCATCAACCGTGTGTGCTACAACGTGACCATCAAGCCGCCAGAGAAGATTGAGTGGGAGTGAGGGGGCAGAATGGCGCGGAAGGGAATAAAACCGCTGCAGCGAAAAGTGCCTCGCTCGAAGATCGTTCCGAAGCGAAAAAAGAACCAATTCATCCTAGTGTTCGCGAATGCCTGGGCTATTCGGTGTCCGACACGGATGAAGAAATTTACGCCGATTGGAAAGGCCGCACGAGCCGGGTCTGTAAGCCGTGCTGGGAACTATAGTATTGTCCTTATGGGCCATTTGTTGAACAATCTCCGCTTCTCCCGGCGCTGAAAAGTTCGGCGGAGGAACAACACAAATATTTTGAGGAATGTCTAAAGAATAATATGATTGGAAATATTACCGTGCAAAGCCATGGATCGGCGCGGCTCATGAGGAGTTTTCCAAAATGACTGACATCCATGCTGAATTGGTTTCGGGGCGTTTCACCGCCAATCCTCCGGCGAGTCGCGAAGAAATAGCAAGAGTGCAAAATGAGCTGACTTTTCCTCTTCCAAAGAGCTACGTGAATTTCTTGATGGCTGCAAATGGTGGAGAAGGGTTCATTGGAAATGCATACGTCATTCTTTGGAAAGTTGATGAACTCATCCATAAGAACATTTCATACAACGTTGCAGAGTTTGCACCTGGGACATTTTTATTTGGATCGAATGGTGGAGGAGA
This sequence comes from Rhizomicrobium sp., assembly GCA_036272695.1. GTDB lineage: Bacteria > Pseudomonadota > Alphaproteobacteria > Micropepsales > Micropepsaceae > Rhizomicrobium. The sequence goes on from DATAYG010000110.1 coordinate 13,801, forward strand.
GGCATTTGGATTCGACACCCGCTCCGAAGCGGGTTCAATCGTTTCCATACCCTTCATAACAATGGAGGAGAAGGACGCAATACCCCTGGCATTGGACTTTGAAGCGTTTCTCTCGAGGATGCTCAGCCGTTAGTTGGTGTTGGACTGCGTAGTCGTATGCGACCCCTTCACTCTAGCCCTCTCCCCCCGAGGGGAGAGGGATTACTCCGCAGCGCGGCTGACGCGGGCGGAGCGATTCTTTAGTAGCGGCTTAAGATACTGCCCCGTATACGACCGCGTGACCTTGACCACACCCTCCGGCGTGCCACTGGCGACAATCTCCCCGCCGCCGTCGCCGCCTTCGGGGCCGAGGTCGATGATCCAGTCGGCGGTTTTGATAACTTCGAGATTGTGTTCGATCACCACCACCGTGTTGCCGTTGTCGACCAGTTCGTGCAGCACGTCGAGCAGTTTTGCCACGTCGTGGAAATGGAGTCCCGTGGTTGGTTCGTCGAGGAAATAGAGCGTGCGGCCGGTGGCGCGGCGCGAGAGTTCCTTTGATAGTTTCACGCGCTGCGCCTCGCCGCCGGACAGCGTCGTCGCCTGCTGGCCGATACTGATATAGCCGAGGCCCACGCGCGATAGCGTGTCGAGCTTCTCGCGTATCGCGGGCACGGCGCGGAACAGTTCGGCGCCGGCTTCCACCGTCATGTCGAGCACATCGGCGATAGAATAATCGCGGAATTTCACTTCCAGCGTTTCGCGATTGTAGCGCTTGCCCTTGCAGACGTCGCATTGCACATAGACGTCGGGCAGGAAGTGCATTTCGATCTTGATGACGCCGTCGCCCTGGCAGGCTTCGCAGCGCCCGCCTTTCACGTTGAACGAGAAGCGCCCTGGCGCGTAACCGCGCGCCTTCGCTTCCGGCAGTTCGGCGAACCAGTCGCGGATGGGCGTGAATGCGCCGGTGTAAGTCGCCGGATTGGAACGCGGCGTACGCCCGATCGGCGACTGGTCGATGTCGATCACCTTGTCGAGGAATTCGAGCCCTTCGATGCGGTCATGAGGTGCGGGATGCTCGCGGGCGCCGTTCAGCCGCCGTGCCGCTGCTTTGTACAAGGTCTCGATCACCAGCGTGGATTTGCCGCCGCCCGAAACGCCGGTGATGCAGGTGAAGGTGCCGAGGGGAATCTGCGCCGAAACATTCTTCAGATTGTTGCCGCGCGCGCCGATCACTTTCACCCAGCGGTCATGCGTCGCCTTGCGCCGCCGCGCGGGAATCGGAATCTGTTCGAGCCCGACCAGATATTTGCCGGTGAGGCTGTTCGGCGCGCGCATGATGTCATCAGGCGTGCCCTCGGCCACGAGTTCGCCGCCATGAATACCGGCGCCCGGCCCCATATCGATGACGTGGTCGGCCACACGGATCGCTTCCTCGTCATGTTCAACCACGATGACCGTGTTGCCGAGATCGCGCAGGCCCCTCAGCGACTCCAACAGTTTCGCATTGTCGCGCTGATGCAGCCCGATCGAAGGCTCGTCGAGCACATAGAGCACGCCGGTCAGGCCCGAGCCGATCTGCGAGGCGAGCCGGATGCGCTGGCTTTCGCCGCCGGAGAGGGTGCCCGCGCCGCGCGACAGCGAGAGATATTCGAGCCCGACATTGTTGAGGAAGCGGAGGCGGGCACGAATCTCCTTCAGGATGCGTGCGGCAATCTCCTGCTGCTTGGATGTCAGATGCGGATCGAGATCGCGGAACCAGGCATCGGCGTGTTTGATCGAAAGCGCCGAAACCTCTCCGATATGCAGACCGGCGATCTTCACGGCGAGCGCTTCGGGCTTCAGCCGATAGCCATTACACGCTTCGCAGGGGCTCGTGTCCTGGTAGCGCTCGAGCTCTTCGCGAATCCAGGAGGAGTCCGTTTCCTTGAACCGGCGCTGCATGTTGGGAAGGACGCCCTCGAAATTCTTCTTCGTTTCATAGCGCCGGAGCCCGTCGTCATAGATGAATTTGATTTCCTCCTCGCCCGAACCGTTCAGGATGATGTCACGGGCACGCTTGGGCAGATCCTCCCATGGCTCGTTCACCGAGAACTTGTAGTGCCGCGCCAACGCCTCAAGCGTCTGCAGGTAATAGGGCGAGGAGGATTTCGCCCAGGGCGCAATCGCGCCCTTGCGCAGGCTGAGGCTCTCGTCGGGCACGATGAGTTGCGGGTCGAAATAGAGCTGCGTGCCGAGGCCATCGCAAACCGGGCAGGCGCCATGCGGATTGTTGAATGAGAACAGGCGCGGCTCGATTTCCGGAATTGTGAATCCGGAAACGGGGCAGGCAAATTTGGAGGACATCAGCAGCCGCCTGGGCTCGCCGTTCTCTTTCACATCGGCGAACTCGACGATCAGCAACCCTTCGGCGAGATTGAGCGCCGTCTCGACCGAATCGGGCAAGCGGTTGCCGATATCGGGCTTCACCACGATGCGGTCGACCACGACTTCGATATCGTGCTTGATCTTTTTGTCGAGCGCCGGCACCTGACCGAGCTCGTAATATTTGCCGTCCACCTTGACGCGCTGGAAACCCTTCTTCTGCAGCTCCGTGAGTTCCTTGCGGTATTCGCCCTTGCGGCCGCGAACGATCGGCGCCAGCAGGAAAAGCCGGGTGCCCGCGTCCAGCGCAAGTATGCGGTCGGCCATCTGGCTGACGGTCTGGCTCTCGATGGGAAGACCTGTCGCGGGCGAATAGGGCACGCCCACGCGCGCAAAGAGCAGGCGCAGATAGTCGTAGATTTCGGTGACGGTGCCGACCGTCGAGCGCGGATTGCGCGAGGTCGTCTTCTGCTCGATGGAGATGGCGGGCGAGAGACCTTCGATATGGTCCACATCCGGCTTCTGCATCAGCTCCAGGAACTGGCGCGCATAGGCCGACAGGCTTTCGACATAGCGGCGCTGGCCTTCGGCATAGATCGTGTCGAAAGCAAGCGAGGATTTGCCGGAACCCGAAAGGCCGGTAATGACGGTCAGCGAGTCGCGCGGGATATCGACATCGACGTTCTTGAGGTTGTGTTCGCGCGCGCCGCGTATGGAAATGTTCTTCAGCATGGCACTCGTCCGGATGCCCACTCTTGGCCTATGCAATTCCCCGCCGCAACCGCGCGCCGGCCGTGACTCGAACGACGGGCTTACGCCCGTGCATCAAGATGGATTACCGGTCGCGGAATGGCGCGGAGGTTGTGAATCGCTCATGAACATAGGTAGAACGCAGGAACTTTGCAACCCGGCGCCGATTCATGCGCGGAAGTTTCGGCAGCCGTACCTCGGATGGGGAGGATAGGTTGAACGCGGAGGCGCGCAGACGCAGAGAAGAAGCGAACCGCCAAGACGCCAAGGCGCCAAGGGGTCCGGAACAGTTCTGGCGTCACGTCGCGGGCACCGAAGGATTGGAATTGCGCGCGGTTGCGCGCGAAAACTTCTTTGTGCTCATCGCGGCAGCGTGGCGAGCTATCTTGGCGTCCTGGCGTCTTGGCGGTTCTACTCCGCGCCTCCGCGCCTCCGCGTTCGATCCTTCCATTCCGCCTCGCACAGGCTACCGGCCGGAGATCGACGGGTTGCGCGCATTGGCGATTCTGCCCGTCGTATTCTTCCACTATGGCGTACCGGGATTTCGCGGCGGGTTCGTCGGCGTCGATGTGTTCTTCGTGATCTCGGGTTACCTGATCACCTGCATCATCCAGAAGGAGATCGAGCGCGACGATTTCTCACTCGCGAATTTCTATGCCCGGCGCGTGCGGCGGATATTTCCGGCATTGTTTGCCATGCTGGCCGTCGTTTCGGCCGCCGCCTTCATCTTCTTCTTTCCGGTCGATCTCGTCCGTTATGCGCAGACCCTGTTTGCCACCGCGCTGTTCGGGGCCAATTTCGAATTCTGGCGCGAGGCGGGCTATTTCGATGCCTTCGCCGACCAGAAGCCGCTGCTTCACCTCTGGTCCATCGCGGTGGAAGAGCAGTTCTATCTGCTCTTTCCGGCGCTGCTCCTTGCCTTGCGCCGCGCCACGCCGCGCCGGCGCATCGGAGCGATTGCATGCGTGCTCATTGCATCGCTTGCGCTGAGCGCCTGGGGTGTAGTCGCTGCCAAAGTTGCGACGTTTTATCTGCTGCCCATGCGCGCCTGGGAACTGATGCTGGGCACGCTTCTCGCGCTCGGCGCAGTACCCCAGCCGATATCCCGCCTGGCAGCGGAGCTTCTCGCCGTGCTCGGCGTGGCTCTGATCCTCGCCGCGGTGTTCCTCTTCACCTCGCAGACGCCCTTTCCCGGGCCCGCCGCGCTGATACCGTGCGCTGGCGCTGCATTGGTGATCCTTGCCGCGCAGCCGGGCAAAACGTTCTGCGGCAATCTTCTCGCATCACGTCCGCTCGTTTTCGTCGGATTGATCTCGTATTCGCTCTATCTGTGGCACTGGCCGGTCTTCGTGTTTGCGACCTATATCGATTTCCGCGAGCCGTCCGGCATCTCAAATCTGCTGCTGATCGCGCTGTCCTTCGTGCTGGCGATGATTTCCTGGCGCTATGTCGAGCGGCCGTTTCGCAGCAGGCATTTTCGCATTCGCCGTCGTACCGCTTTCGGCGCTGCCGCCTGCGCCATGGCGATCCTTGCCGGCTCGGCCACGGTCACTGCCTCGACCGATGGCTTGCCGCAACGATTGCGGCCTGGCCTGCAGCGCATCCTTGCCGAACAGGACGATCACGAACCGCGCATCGAGGATTGTTTCTTCCGCACCGCGCAGGACGTGCGCGATCGCAGGCTCTGCCGCATCGGTGCGAAGAATGCCCGGCCGAGCTTTCTGCTCTGGGGCGACAGCCACGCGGACGCGATCCTGCCCGCGGTTTCGCAAGCTGCCCTGCGCGCTGGCCGCGCCGGAATCTTTGCTGGCGGCGAGGCCTGTCCGCCATTGCTGGGCGTGACGACGCCGATACCGGGTTGCCGCGCCTTCAACGACGCGGTCGCCCGGCTCGCCCGCGACTCCGGCACCACGGAGGTGATCCTCGAAGCGCGCTGGGCGAAATACGCCGAAGGCTCGACCTATGGCGGCGAGCCGAGCGGGCATGTTAGCTTGCTGGACGACGCCTGCAGCAGCAATTCAGACCGCGACAATCACGCCGTCTTCGAACGCGGCCTCGCGCGCACGGTCGCCAATCTGCAAAGCCTCCACAAGAAGGTCGTCATCGTCGCCGCGATTCCCGAGATCGGCTGGCCGGTGCCCGCAGTTCTCGCGCGCCGCGCGCTTGCCGAGGACACCGGTTCCGCGGCTCCCCGCCTTGCCGATTACCTGGACCGGCAGAGATTTGTCCTCGCGACCTTCGCGCAATTTCAACGCCGGTACGGCGCAACCATCCTCTACCCGCACCATGTCCTCTGTGCGACCGGAACCTGTGAAATCGCGATTCGCGGCATCCCGCTTTACCGCGACGAACACCATTTGAGCGTCTTCGGCGCGCAGCAGCTTATTCCAATGCTGCGAAACGTGTTCTGATTACCAGCCCGGTAGTTTCCCCGTTCCTTCTGGGCCAGCAACGATAGAGATATCAACCGACGGCCTGCTCGGTGATGCGGACATGTGCATCCGTTACATGGATGCCGTATCGCGCGATGTCGTCGAGACAGTCGTCGACCTTGAGGCCAGGCTGTGTTTGCCCGGGAACCAGCTCAAGCGTCTTGAAAGGAGTCCAGGGCGCGTAGCGCTCCGGCAGGATGTCGGCGTTGCCGCTCTCGGTAACGGCAAAGACGCGGCCTATGCCTCTGAACACTTGAACCTGCATCGCGGTTTCCTTCGTGGTCATGGTGACGATTATGTCATCGGGGAGGGTCGCCAATGACGCCGACCACCGGAAAGGCGGTAGTGTCTCAGTTTGAATTCTCCGCCCCCTCTGCCTGCTTTTTGTAGGTCGCGGGCCGGTTCGGCTTCGCTGCCCGGGCGTCCATCAGCTTCACAAGGTGTTCCATGCTCAGGCGCTCGTCAGTGAGGCGCGCGGCCTGTGCTGGCGTCATGCCGAGCGTCTTATGGTTCCGGCAGAAATTGTAGTGGAAGAAGTAGATCGCCAGCGAGTCCGCGTGCGCCTCGACCTTCTTTGAGAACGCGTTTGTCAATCGCGTGAAGCGGCGGTTACCCATGCGGATATTCAGGTTCTGGCGTTCTACGTGAGACGTGGAAATCGCTTTCTTGTCCGCGTCGCCAAATACTGATTTGCGCGTCGCTCCGCAGCACACGCCGGGGCTATATCGGCGCGACGGGCCCCTATCGGGAGTGTTCGTGAAATGCTTCTGCACCTGCCCGTAGGACGTTTCGGCGGGGAAGGCTTCCGAAACCAGACTTTCATAGCCCGGCCATGCGTCGGTGCTGACTTGAACCTGCGTTTCAATGCGCGAAGAAGCGTCGCACAGGAAAGCGCGTGCGGTGCTGGTATCGCGGTCGCCGCTGTACCAGCTAACCATCATTTTGCTGTCGCGGTCCAAGGCCGTGAACGTCCAGATATCGCCCATGCCGGGCACGAACTTGTCTTCCGGCATGTGGCGAACCGTGCGGGCCTTGGCGTAGCAGAATGCCCAAATCTCATCGCACTGAAGCTGCGCTGTCTGAAGGCCGCGCACCGTCGCGTCATGGAAGGCTTCCGCAGCCTCGCCAGCCTCAGCCTGAAGCTTGGTGACGGTGTTGATCGACACTCCGCACACCCGAGAAACGGATCGCATGGAAGAGCCTTCCACGAGCATCGAAAGGATTTGGGCGCGCTTGGCGAGGGGCAGCTTGTTCATACCCCTCTTATCTGAACTTTTCTGCTTAGCGTCAAGCATTATTTTCAGCTTTTGACGCGAACCGGAGATGAGAAGGTTAACAATTAATTAATCCTTAGCCATCTGGGCAGGTTTCACTTTTCAAGTGTAAAGCGACTTGTAAAGTGTAAAGTAAGTTGCCAAGTAGGGGGTTACAATGGGTACGAAATGGAAGAATGCGCCAGTTTATCACGTGATCGCCCAAGTAAGGTTCAGCCCGGTGCTGTCGCTGGATCAATATATCCCGCTAATTCAGGAGAATCTCCGGAAAGTGCATTTTTCTGATTTTCAGAAAAGCTTTGTTGCGACTTTGAACTTGAATTTTGGAGGTAAGGCTACGCCGGACCAACCGATATCGGCAATCGCTCAACCTCAGGCCAATTATCTGTTTGTAGATGATGAGCGAGAATCGGCTTTCACCGTCGAAACTATTGCTCTTTCACTTCAGACTTCGCATTATGATACGTTTCAGCCGTTTCTTTCCCAACTGATGCATGGCCTAGAGACTGTCCATAAACACGTTGGGCTCGGGTTTATTGATCGGATTGGCATTCGCTTTCTCGATGCTGTGCTTCCACCAAGGGGGGAGAGCATAACGCGGTACATATCCCCCTCAGTATGCGGCTTGGCCGGACAGTTGCCGCAGCGGGAGCTAATGCACTCCATCTCGGAAACTCGTACAAAATCCGGCGATACCGAATTGATGGGGCGGGCAATTATTCTCACCCAGGCCCAAAACGGTCAGGTAGCCTATCCATTTGATTTTGGGCCTTCCCCCGTAAAACTAATGGATAAATTTACCAATATAGAGGGAACGTATGCGATTATTGACACCGACAGCTCTTATATTAAAAGGCAGAAATTTGACCTGAAGTTCATAGAGAAAACCCTTGTCTCGCTTAAAGAGACTCTACACGAATCCTTTGATTTGATGGTGACGGAAGACGCACGTAGAATGTGGGCATGACGATGACAAGCGGAACTTCATACGCAAAAACCGACGAGGGCCTCATCCGGGTCGTATTGCCAGCAATGGTTCTGACATTTGCTATGGCTACCGGTGGCGACCTTGTTCGCTATGTGCGGCTATGTGATGCCCAGTTCTCTGATGGTGTAGTTCATACGCAAACGCAAGAGACTGACAACATTATTGTTGCGACTGCGGCACAAGAGCTTGCTAGAATAAAATCAGTTATGAAACTAAGCACGACAGATCTTGCGCGCGTCTTAGGTGTATCACGGCAAGCAATTTATAATTGGAAGGCTGGATCACATATCAAAGCTGATAATCTTTCCAGACTATCTAACCTAAAAGCAGCGGCTGACGCTTTTGTGCAGGCTAGAGTTACGGTATCCCCACGGGTACTGGAACGTAAGCTGTCTGGCGGGAATGCATTGTTGGACATCATCTCAACCGGCGGTAATGGTACCGCCGCTGCTAATGAATTGATCGGCATGCTTTCCTTGGAATCTGACCAGCGCCGTGCACTTGACGCCATTCTCGCTGAAAATATTTCTCGCCCGTCAACGCCGTTTGACTACGGCGCCCCGGCATTCCATGAGGATTGATGTAGCCAAATGGCGGGGTGGGGACAAGAAACGGCGTGGCGGCAAGGTCAAATACTTACATCGAACACCGCTATAGCGCTCGGATTAAGCTACCCGGAAGCTGATCCTGAAGCTGTCGTGGTAATCGTTTCGCATGACTGCGATCTGGCTCACGATAATCTCGCTGAAGAGCCAGATTGTGAAGTTATTGTCGGCACCGTAATTGAAGATATCACGAAGGTAATCGGAAGTTACACCGAAGCAAAACATGCTAGACGATTACACCTAACATTCACTGGTGGCAGTACGAAACTTGCCGGTGATTTTTTGGCGAGTAATAAATATAGCATACCCAAAAGCCGACTTACGGAGCATGTAGCAGCAGATTCTGTCTTGCTTAATCCAGACGAGATGTCTGTGTTGCAACTATGGCTTGGCGGTCGGTATCACCGGTCATCATTCCCAACTGAATTCCTGACGCGACTGAAACCCGTCAAGCAACAACTTTTGAAGATTGTCGGGAGAACTGGCGGCAACTTGACCGGAATATATTTCTCTGTAGACAAGGGGAAAAACGTCGAGAAATCTGGAGAAGATAACGTCTACGATCTCACGATTATTTTGTTGGAAAACAGCAACCTAGACCCTAAGGAAACTCGCGTGGCTGTGAGTGGTGCGCGAAACCAAATCCTTCAGTTATTTCGTGGTCAGTTTGGCAAAAAAGACGCAGAGAAAAACATCCGCCTCGAAGACGTGTATTCTTTTTCAGATGAGGGAATGACCGTTGGCCAAACACGCAAGTTGCGCGAATGGCGTGGCTAGAGAACGATCAATCTCTCCATCGGGCCTTGGCGGCCTTTTCGGCAATTTCCTTGCGCTTCTTGCCAGATAGTGCCTTGGCCCGCGCCTTCCCGCCCCGGCTACCGAGTTCGGCCGCTGCGGATTTGACCGGCTCCTGAGTTTCCTCGATTTCGCCAGTCGCTATCCGTCCGACCATGACGGCGCGGGCGTTGGTGTCTGCCGGACGCTTCTGACCTTGGGGGCCTTTAGGCATTTTGGGTCTCTTTCGCATCTGCGCGAGCACGGGCGAAGGTCGCTTGGAGCATCATCGGATTGACGTCTCCAGAATATCGGCCTCGGTGCACGATTAAGGCGACGAGAAAAGCTTCAATGAAAGCGTCCATATCGACCCATCCCTTTTCGGCAAGGTGAACGGGCCAATCATAAATTTGGTGTTCTCCTCTTTCGGTCCCCTCCAAGAGGCGGCCCGCTTCGAGAAAATATTTAGGCACCACGCGCCGTGGCGTAGAGCCAAGCAGGCCCGTGGAGATCGCTTCAACACCGTATTCCGTGACTTCCCATTGATGATTCTGAAAAAGCGCCACTGCTGCCTCTTCTATGCTTGCCGCTAAGCATAGCCCGACTGGCAACGATCTTTCAAGACCTGCCGCCATAGCCTCGCAACGAGAACCCTTAGGGACCAGCCATGGATACCATCGGCGGACTGCTCGCCATTTTGTATCTCGTCGGTCTGGTCATCGCCGGGGTCGCTGGCGCGTCAGTCTGGGTGCCGGTCATCGGGGCCGTGGCCGGCGTTGCCCTCTATCACATGGTCGCTCCGCACGCGCGCAAGCATGAGGCAGAGCTTTGGCATGGCGGCCACTTCGGCGGCCTAGCCCAGATGATGATTGGCTTCTACGTGGTCAATTTTCTTGCGGCGGCTGCGCTGTACGGGGCAGGCCGAGGGATCGGCTATTTAGTCTGACCGGCGCCCGAATTTTCAAACTGAGACACTACCGGAAAGGCTGTTGAACAAAACAAGAACATATGCTAGCTGACGGTGTTCTGTCCACAGCCCCGCAAGAGCCTCGGAATGGCGCGGGATGGGGCAGGGCGGGTAACGTTGGGAAAAGCGAAAAGCGGAGGCAGACATGGCCGGCAGCGTGAACAAGGTGATTCTGGTGGGCAATCTCGGAAAGGATCCGGACGTCCGGCGCACCAATGCGGGCGACCCGATCGTCAACCTGTCGCTCGCGACATCGGAAATCTGGCGCGACAAGGGCACCGGCGAGCGCAAGGAACGCACCGAATGGCACCGGGTGGTGATCTTCAACGAGAACCTCGCCAAGGTGGCTGAGCAATATCTGCGCAAAGGTTCGAAAATTTATGTCGAAGGGCAGCTGCAGACCCGCAAATGGACGGACAAGGACGGCGTCGAGCGCTATTCGACCGAGGTGGTGCTGCAGCGTTTCCGGGGCGAACTCGCGATGCTCGACAGCCGCGGCGAAGGTGGCGGCGGTGGTACACCGACGCGGACAGGGGGCTCGGGCGAGCCGCCGGCGAGTTTCGAGCGCAACGAAATGGACGACGAAATCCCGTTTTAGTGCGGATTCTGCCAGATCGGGTTCAAAGCAAAAAATTGTCATGGCCCGCAATGCGGGCGCTTTGCAGAACTTGGTTTTGACCTTTTTTCGTCATCGCCCGCTTTATGCGGGCGATCCACTTTCCTTTTTTGCGCCGAAAAAATGGATCGCCCGGACAAGCCGGGCGATGACGATTAGTGGTATGTCGGTTTTCTGCAAAGCCCCCGCATTTGCGGGCCATGACAACCTTCATTTCCGCTGGCAATGCTGCGCTGCGAAATGCTAGGGTTTGAACCCGTCATCAGACCCCGCAGCGCGGCCCGAAACCGGCCCCTTTAGGAGTGAAAATTGAGCGATATCGCGGCGCCCGGCGGGCCGCCGGCCGCAGGGATCAGCAATATTGCAATCGAGGACGAGCTGAAGCGCTCCTACCTCGACTATGCGATGAGCGTCATCGTTGCACGCGCGCTTCCCGATGCGCGCGACGGGCTCAAGCCTGTGCACCGGCGCATCCTGTTTTCGATGCACGAATCCGGCAATGACTGGAACAAGCCCTATCGCAAGGCCTCGCGTGTCGTCGGCGACACGATGGGTAAGTACCATCCGCATGGCGACCAGGCGATCTACGACGCGCTGGTGCGCATGGCGCAGGATTTCTCCATGCGCGTGCCGCTCATCGACGGTCAGGGCAATTTCGGTTCGGTCGACGGCGATGAGCCGGCGGCGATGCGTTACACCGAAGTACGCCGCGCGAAAATCGCCCACGCGCTGACCGAGGATCTCGAGAAGGACACGGTCGAGTTCAAAGACAATTATGACGGCGCGGAGAAGGAGCCCGTCGTCTTCCCGGCGCGGTTTCCGAACCTGCTCGTCAACGGGTCAAGCGGCATTGCCGTCGGCATGGCGACGAATGTTCCGCCGCACAATCTCGGCGAGGTGATAGACGCCTGCCTCGCCTATCTCGACGATCCGTCGATCAGCCTGGACGCGCTGACCGAGATCGTCCCGGGCCCGGATTTTCCGACTGGCGCTCGCATCATCGGCAGACAGGCGGCGCGCGGTGCGCTGGCGCGCGGGCGCGGTCCGGTGCTGATGCGCGCCAAGGTCCATATCGAGGAGCTGCGCAAGGACCGCGAGGCGATTATCGTAACGGCCATTCCCTACCAGGTGAACAAGGCCACGATGATCGAGCGCATCGCCGAGATGGTGCGCGACAAGCGCATCGAGGGCATCGCCGACCTGCGCGACGAGAGCGACCGCCACGGCATGCGGGTCGTCATCGAGCTTAAGCGCGACGCTTCGTCGGATGTCGTGCTCAATCAGCTCTACCGCCATTCCCAGCTGCAGACCGCCTTCAACGTCAACATGCTCGCGCTGAATGGCGGCCGCCCCGAGCTGTTGAACCTGAAGGACCTGATTGCGGCCTTCCTCCTGTTCCGCGAGGAAGTTATTACAAGACGCACGCGCCACGACCTTATGAAGGCGCGCGAGCGCGGCCACGTGCTGGTCGGGCTCGCCATCGCGGTTGCAAATATCGACGAGGTGATCGCGCTGATCCGCGCCGCGGCCGATGCCGCCACCGCCCGGGCGCAATTGATGGCACGCGCGTGGCCGGCGAAGGACGTGGCGCCGCTCGTGGCACTGATCGCCGATCCGCGCCATATCGTGCAGGAAGACGGTACGATCCGGCTGACCGAGGAGCAGGCAAAGGCCATTCTCGAAATCCGCCTGCAGCGGCTAACGGCGCTCGGCCGCGACGAACTCGCTGACGAAGTGATCAAGCTCGCCGAGATCATCAAGGATCTGCTCGACATCCTGCGCAGCCGCCCGCGCGTGCTCGCCATCGTGAGAAGCGAACTCGAAGAGGTGAAGCGCGAATTCGCCACGCCGCGCCTCACCGAGTTCGTAGATGCCGAAGTCGAGATCGAGGACGAGGCGCTGATCGAGCGCGAGGACGTGGCCGTCACCGTCACCCATGCCGGTTATATCAAACGTACGCCGCTTGCCGAATATCGCGTACAGGCGCGCGGCGGCAAGGGCCGTACCGGCATGGACACGCGCGAGCAGGATTTCGTTACCCATATCTTTGTCGCGTCTACGCATTCGCCGTTG
>DATAYG010000111.1:0-1864 GCA_036272695.1 Rhizomicrobium sp.
AGTGTCTCATGGTCGTCCCTCGATGATGCTTGGAGCTGGCAACCCCAGACTCCGTTGTTGATGACACCATCATTCTGAGGGACGACTGCCTTTCCAGGCCTATCCAAGACTTGCCCCGTTACCCCATCTGCACCAGGGAAAGCCGGTTCCCGTTTGTTTCGCATTGGGGGCACGCTCCGAATCGCCGAGTCTTTTTTCTGAATGACCTGTGCGGCCATGGGCTTGTCCTAAACGCCGCAAGATAGACCAATTCGGTATTGCTGTCAACCGGACTCCTGAACAACCAGCCACCGCATGCGCTCAGATACCTCTGAGCAACCGGGCGCGTGCGGCATCGGCAAGGTAGGACGATCTGTTTTGGCCGGGAGCTCTCGCGGCGAGATCAATCGCGTCGATGAGGTTTCGTCCATGGAGATATTCACGCGCAGCGATCTGCCGGGATCATCGAGCGGCACCATCACGATGGCGGCGCCTTTCACGTCCGCGCAAGAAACCCGGTCCTTTCTCAACTCTTCGAGCGAGCGCGGCACGGGCAACTCATCCCCGTCATCAATCATGCCGCGTACGTGAAAAACGAGGGTGTCGCGTCCACGCGCGACCGCCTCATCAGCGCTCTTTGCAGCCGAGGCGGCACCGGGAAAATCGGGAAATGAAATTCCGTAATTCCCGTTTTCGGCGCGGATCAGTCCAACCACCATTTGCGCCATCGGACCCTCCCCGGTCTCACGGGCTCACCACTCCCAGCCGGCCATGCGAAAAATACTGTGCAGAGTTCCCATCGGAATATCGGCTTCAACGAAGCACGTCGAAAGCCCTGTCCCTGGCACGCCCGTAGCGATAGATCGCAAAGTCCTCGTCGAAGCTTGCCGCGACTGTTATGCCAAGCCGTTCCATCACGACGAAGCTGGTTCGGTCCACAGGCGAGAATTGCTGGTCGGCAAACGCCACGCCAATTCTCCAGGCGGATTCCAGATCGGCGGCCGTTACGAACTCCAGGCGTGCCGCGCCGCGCCGCAATCCTTCCCAGAACCGCTCGGCCGCATCTCGCCCGCTTCGGCTGTTGAGCAGAAGCCACGTTTCGATGAGCACGTGATCGCTGGTCACAAGCTCGTCCGCGCTTTCGAGAATTACTCTGGCGCGCGGGTTGCCGCGGTCCCGCCTTACTGCGGCGGCGAACCACATTGAGGAATCGACGAAAACGGTCAATCGCGCCGCGACTGGGACGCCGCGGTCGCAGGTCTGCGTTGCGCTGCCTGTTGTTTCTTCCGGCGGTGCTCGCGCAACGCGGCCTCCGCGAGCATCCTGTCCTTGTCGCGAGCGATGTCGGAGGGCGGACCGTCATCCACCAGGTTGAACAGGATCGACACGTCCGGTTTCGGCTGTTTCTCACCCAGATCGCGCAAAACCGCGCGACGTACATATTCGGCAAAGGAAAGGCCAAGCTCCGCCGCCCGTTGCCGCGCCCGTCGTTGCAGGCCGGAATCCATTGTGATCTGTGATCGGGACGTCATGATGGCGCCATCATGCCGTCGGCAACAGCGCAACGCAATGGCTTCGGCTCCGGGGCTCGCCCGCATTGCTACTCCGCCTTTGGCAACCGCGCCGACGTCCGCGAGCCTTTAGGGACCGCAGTCGTTGATCGTGCGTGTAGCTAAGCCGGGCGGCCGGAATACGCCCCACATTTGCCGACCTTACCGCCGCACAGGGTAATAGCGATAAATCTGCGGATCGTAGCAATTCAGTCCGTGCCGGTGCGCCGTGGTGATAATGAACGGCGCGACTTTCTCGTAGTAATCCCATCGGACAGCAAAATCGATGAAGCCGCCATTTGCGTCGTTCAGCATTGGACCATCGGCCCAGGCGG
>DATAYG010000112.1:0-19950 GCA_036272695.1 Rhizomicrobium sp.
CGTTCCCCTGGGATCAAAGCTGGTGATCGTCCCGTCCGGTGAGCGGACAAATCCATGGATGCTGTTACCCCAATATCCCGTGATCGCGTCCTGGTCATTAAGCGCCAGGGGAAGTGTCAATCCGTCCTGGCCGGCATCGAAAATTGCGATGGTGCCGTCGGCTATGCGCAGGAAGCCATGGTTGGAACCACCGCCGTCGACGAACACGCCCGTCACATCGCCATTGGTGTTGATGGCGGTGGGTCCCGTCGCGATCGAGCCCGCCGGATCGAATGTGGTGATGGTGCCGTCAGCCGTCCGGATGAAGCCGTGCTCGTCGCCACCGGCATCGTCGTAGGAACCCGCCACCGTGCCGCTGTCGTTGATGCCACCCACTTCGGTGTAGGTGCTGCCCGGGGGATCGATATCGACGATCTTTCCATTTGGTTGGCGCAAGTAACCGTGGCCGATGCAGCCATTGGCACAATCATACCATACGCCGGAAATTTCGCCTTTGCTGTTGATGCCCGTGGCGAAGGACAGGCCGGACTCTTGCGGATCGAAGGTGCTGATTGTCCCGTCCGGACTGCGGACGAAGCCATGCTCGCCGTCACTGTCGATATACGAGCCGGCGACTGCGCCGCCGGCGTTGATCGCCCACACATAGGTGTCCTCGGCGCCTTTGACCTGGAAGATCGTATACGTTCCTCCGGCTGTGGCAGGCGCGGCGAGCGCAAGCAATGTGAGCGCCGATGCGCCATGCACCAACACGTCAGGCAACCGCAAGCGCTGCCTGCTCCTCGAACTGGACATTTCAGGATTCCCCTCGGGCTTTCGCCTTAATAAAGCGCCTGATCAAACAACGCCATCGAAACGCAAAACGTCACTTTCCGGATTTGGTTCCGCAGTACGCTCGACCAGAAAATCGACCGATTCTCCCGCAGCCGAGGAGCACGAGTGCCGGTGACAGGACAGAGACCGGGTCGGAGTTGTATTCCCTGCGACAGGCTCAACCGACCGGGATGCATCGCTGCCGCAAAAGCCCTTCCCGGAGCGCAAACGGCGCAGCGATGTTTTCGACGAAATCGGAAAGGCTGTCGGAGTCGGCCATAGTTGAAGGGACGCCCGACACGATCATCGCGCGCGCGATCGCCAATGTGCTGCACCAATTTGTCATCGCCGCGCGAACTCCAATCACCGGCCGGCACGATTTGGCGCGCGCCGCCGCCACGCAAGGCGTGACCGGCCGCGGCGGGCGGCGCTTGAGGCCGCCCGCGATATCGCGACAACAACGCACGGGAGCTGGGGAGAAGCCGGTTTGAACCGCAAAGACGCAAAGTCGCAAAACGCGCGATCGCCGCGTCGGCGGGCGGTCCTGAAGTCGAGCCATCGCTGCCTTTGCGTCTTTGCGTCTTTGCGGTTTATCTCCCTTCGAGGCCACAGATGCCGATCGCAGCAGCCGAAGGCTCGAATTCACAAGCAACAGCGCGACGGGATTGCCGGAGCGGATGCCCGCGCAAACGGAGATTGATTGATGGACGAGAACAGCTCGCCGAGTGGCAAGGACAAGCCGGAGAAGAGGGAATCCGGAATTGCCGAGCTCGTCAACTCGCCGGCGGGCGTGACTCTCCTGGGATTTTTCCTGACCGGCGTCCTCGGCGCGCTCGTTACCTTCAGCGTCAACGCGTTCCAGCGCTGGGACCAGGATCGCACGGCGACGCTCACCGAGCGCGAGAATGAAATCAGCAGCGTCAATAAACAATTCGTCGGCGCGATCGTGCAGCGCACATTCTACACCGACGCGGTGCTCGGGGCTATCGACCAGTCGAAAGTCGGAGCCGATCTCGACGCCGCCTGGCCGCATTACGAAAGCGCCTATCAGGCGGAACTGGCAGCCGTCTGGCAGAATCACCTCAACATCGAGGGCCATCTCGAAGACGATCCCGCGCCCACCGGGCAGAACGGATGGCAACCCTTCTGGTACTACCTCGATGTCGTCATCCAGCCGCGGTTTCAGGAAATGGATCACTGCTTGCGTGCCGCCCATGGCGCCTATTTGTCAGTCCCGGGCGCACAGGCGGAACGGATCAAGGCGGCGCAGCGAATCCTTCAGGAATGCGAAACGAGCTACCACTGGGATCATCTGGGGAAGGCGCAGAAAGCGTCCGTGGCGATCTGGGACCATTTCGAAACCTGCCTGGAAAGTTTCACCTACCATCTGGATGTGAGCGCCAGGATCGAGCGGCAGGTCTCGAAGGCGGCAGAAACATCCGTGTCACTCCCCGACCCGGCCAGCTGCGACAAGGGCGATCCGATCTGCCTTCAGGCGCGGTTTCTTGTCGGGCTCGAGGGCAGCCTCGCGGAGGATTGCGGGCCGTTGCCGGCGGGGGAGCGTGATTGAAGGGGTAAGCGGTAAGCCCCCTGCGTCAGTTGATCTGGCGCATTTTCGGTTCTCGAGTCCAAATTTTGCCGTTTGAGGCGCTTTCGATAAATGCTTTGACGTCACCTCGCTTTGCAAGCGGCACACAGGCTTCGTCGAGATCCTGGTCCCCGAGCCCAGCCTTGCCGAACAACTCCGTCAGATTTTCCGTGAACCCGATCGTCTTCAGATGCGCGTAGGCGTCGCGCAGAAAATCCTGTGCAGCGCCCATCTGTGCCAGACGCGCCGCTCCTTCATCGGAGGCCACAATGGCAACGGCATCAAACAGGCCCGACGGGCCGCCTTCGATGCGCTGATCGGCCTTGAGCAGCGTGCCGTTGGAAAGCACGGCGCCATGGATTTTCTCGGCGACGACCTTCATTCGTGCTCCGGCCGCCTGCACCGCTTTACCGAGCGCGGTCACAAGATCCGCATCCGCGTCCTCGCTCACCAGAAGCCCGATCACCCGTCCCTCCAGAGTGGGCATGGCCTTCTTCACGATGCTCAGCGCATCGGACGGTTCCATATTCTTTGGTTCGGCGGCCGGTTTTGCCGGCTTTGCGTCGGTTATGCCGAGCCCCGTGGCAACCGTTTGCGCCAATTGGGAATCGATGTTCAGCAAATGAGAGACCATCCTTATTCTGACGGCTTCGGTTTCGACCTTGCTGAGCTCGAAAATCAGAGCGGACGCAATGTGGTTCTGCTCGACCTCTGTCTGGCTGCGATAAAAGAGCCGCGCCTGCGTGTAGTGATCGGCGAAGGATTCCGGGCGGATGCGCAGCTTCCCGCCACCTCCCTGTTCCAGGAACGACTGAAAACCGGTGGCATGGTTTTCGCGCGCTCCTTCGGGAGCAAGGCTGTTGGGCTCGTAGTTGACGCGTCCCTTGGGGACATCCATTCGCATGTGGCCGTCGCGCTGGAAATTTGCAAAGGGACATTTGGGTGCGTTGATCGGGATCTGGTGAAAGTTCGGGCCGCCAAGCCGCTTCAGCTGAGTGTCGAGATAGGAAAAGAGCCGTCCCTGCATCAGCGGGTCGTTGCTGAAGTCGATGCCGGGCACCACGTTGCCCACGCAGAATGCGACCTGCTCCGTCTCGGCGAAGAAGTTGTCGGGATTGCGATCAAGCACAAGCCGGCCGACGATTTTGAGCGGGACCATTTCTTCGGGGATGATCTTGGTAGCGTCGAGCACGTCGAAATCGAATCCGGCGGCATCCTCCTCGGTGAAAAGTTGGAGGCCGAGTTCGTATTCCACAGTGTCTCCGCCATTGATGGTCTCCCAAAGATCGCGCCGGTGATAGTCGGGATCGGCTCCGCTGATCTTCAGCGCCTCATCCCACACCACCGATTGCATTCCGAGGACCGGCCGCCAATGGAACTTGCAAAAGGTCGATTCGCCCTTTGCATTCACCAGCCTGAAAGTATGGACGCCGAAGCCTTCCATCATGCGGAATGAACGCGGGATCGCGCGATCCGACATGATCCACATGATCATGTGCATGCTCTCGGGCATCAGCGAAATGAAATCCCAGAACGTATCGTGCGCCGTCTGCGCCTGGGGAAATTCGCGATCGGGCTCCGGCTTGGCGGCGTGAATGAGATCGGGAAATTTGATCGCATCCTGGATGAAGAAAACCGGGATATTGTTGCCGACGAGATCGAAATTCCCTTCCTCGGTGTAGAACTTGACGGCGAAGCCGCGCACGTCCCGCGCCAGATCGCGGGAGCCTTTGCTTCCCGCCACCGTCGAAAAGCGCACAAAGACCGGGGTCCGCGCCCCTTTGCGAAGGAAAGCCGCGCGGGTCACTTTCGAAAGATCGGCGCTGCATTCGAAAAAGCCGTGGGCGGCCGAGCCCCGCGCGTGCACGATGCGCTCCGGGATGCGCTCGTGATCGAAATGCATGATCTTTTCGCGGAGAACGAAATCCTCCAGCAGGACCGGTCCGCGTTCTCCGAACTTCAGGGAATTCTGGTTGTCGGCGATGGGTATGCCCTGATTGGTGGTCAGTAGCACGGCGGAGCTGCTCGTTTGGTGCGTTTCACCGCCATGACCTGGAGAAGCCGCGGGCTGAGGTTCGGACGTGCCGGACTTGGCCGATTTTTTCGCGCTTGGCATTTGAGGTCCCCTTATCGGTTCGAAAGCACGCGCCACCTCAGGCTCGAGTGCAGCGGCTTCTCACAAACGACGTTGATGCCGAACGGGTTGCTTCAAGCGCTTTTTTTGTCGGCAGGACGAAAAAATACCCTGGCGCGCCGGCAGCCGCCGCCCACTACGAAAGCAGATAGAAGAGCCCCGCAGAGAGCGCGATCGTGGCGGGCAGCGTCAGAACCCACGCCGTTGCGATTTGCCAAACGGTCACCTTCCGGACGCCGGCGCCGGAGGCGACCATCGTGCCGGCTATGCCGCCCGTCACCACATGCGTGGTGCTCACGGGATAGCCGGTGAACCCGGCAAAGCCGATAAGCCCCGCGGCAACCAGTTCCGCCGAGGCGCCTTGCGCCGGGACCAGATGTTGATTGCCCAGGCGCTCGCCCAGGGTCTTTACGATCCGTTTGTAGCCCACCATCGTGCCGATCCCGAGGCACAAGGCGCTCAGGATCCGCACCCACCACGGTGCATATTCCGCCGATTTCATTAGGTCGTCATGGATCGACTTTGCGATCTTCTTGTCGTGCGGGGAAATTCCCTTGGCCTCCGTCGCGGTCCTCAGCTCCGCGAGCACCTGGTTGAATTCGTTGCGGACCCCCGACCGCTGCGGCGCCGGAATTTCCTGGGCGGATTTGATCTGCGCAAATCTTTTGCCGAGATCGGACGCCGCGCTCGCGCCTGCATTCTTCCGGTCATTACCATAATGCGCGATCAATTCTCGCGCCCGGCCCATCTCCTCCGCCACGCGGTGAATCTGTTCGCCGCTCATGCTCATATTCAGCGCGAACGAAGCCGGCATCAATCCGATGATCGTCAGCATTATGAGCCCGATGCTCTTCTGTCCGTCATTCGTCCCATGCGCGAAGGAAACGCCGGTGCAGGTGAGGACCAGAAGACCGCGCATCCACCACACAGGCGGTTCCTCCCCTTTCGGCGGCTCGAACAGGCGGCGGTCATGCACAATCATGCTGATGAGCTTGAAAAGCAGCAATGCGAGTACGAATCCGAGAAGCGGCGAAATCAGCAGCGACGCCAGCACGTTCCAGACCTGTGTCCAGTCGACGCCGGAGCCCAGTCCGCGGCCCCGCGTCAGCGCCGTTTCGACCGCGATACCGATCAGCGCACCGATCAAAGCATGCGAACTCGAATTGGGAATTCCGAAAAACCAGGTGCCGACGTTCCAGAACAGCGCGGAAATAAAAAGCGCCACCAGCATGCCCACGGCAATGCCTCCATCGGGCGGCGTAAGCACTTCGGGCGGGATCAGCTCGACAAGAGCGTAGGCGACAGCGATGCCGCCAAGTATCACGCCGAGAAAATTCATGATGCCCGACCAGATTACTGCGGGGAACGGTTTCAGGGATTTGGTGTAGATTACGGTCGCCACCGCATTGGCGGTGTCATGGAACCCGTTCGAGAACTCGAACGTCAGCGCGAGCAACAGACAGCCGCATAGAATTAGCAGCGTGAACGGCGAGCCTTGCACTAGGGACGAGAACATCCATCAATCCTTACATGGGCCCTCCAGGCAGAAGCCGGCCAATATTCATCTCGTTCCGCGCGTCACATAAAATTCACTAGTGTCCACCCGGAGTAACGGGCGGGGCGGAGGCGGCTTTCAGCTCGATCGCGACACCACCGCGTTGACGGCCATCGCGATCAGGATGGTGTTGAAGAAGAACGAGACCACGGCGTGCCAGGTCGTCGCCCGGCGCATCGGCGTGGTGAGAACATTGGTGTCGGATGTCTGCATCGTCATGCCGATAACGAAGGAGAAATAGAGAAACTCCCAAATACCCGGCTCCGTCTTGTCATGGAAATCGAGCGGCGGCCGCGCTTTCGAGCCGCGATGCTGCTCGCGATAATAAAGATGAGAATAATGCGCCGCTTCGTTGAGCTGGATCACAAACCAGCCGAGCGGCGCGCCCGCCAGCAATATCGCCAGCCAGACCGGATCATCCTGTTTCTTGTCATTCAAGGTCGCGAATATCGCCACACAGGTATAGGCGACCACGGCAACAATAATCAGGGAGACGATGCCGGCGCCCTCGTCTTCAACTTTCGCGCGATTTTTCAGATAACCCGTATCGAGACGGCCCAGCGCGAGCACGAAGGCGACAATAAACGAGAGGAAAAACACGTCTCCCGCGACCGCCAGGGGCATACGCAGATGCGCGGCAGCAGCCCCTGCCCAGGCCGCCCCGCCGATCGCCACCGATCCAAAAAATTTGCCGTGCTGGTGCCAGGAGTTGCGGAAAAAATCGGCCATCACCGGTGCAACGGTAACGGTCGCCGTTCGTTCCCGAGAGGCCAAATCTCCGATCGCGGCAGGGACGCGTATTACTGGGAGCGCCGGGTACAGAACCGTACGAGCGGCTATCGCGCGTTCCGCTCCCAACTTGGTTATACGGCGACGGGACATATTACCCTAAAGTCAAACACCGCTACGCCGCGGTTGAAATTACCGGGGAGTCCGGGAAGGGAGTCCAGGGTCGGAGTTACAACTCGCCGCAACTTGGGCCGCGGGCGCGTGACGGGAGATCATGAAACAGATTACCACCCTGGCTCCTAACTATAAACTGTTGCCGCCGGGAAATGTCACGCATTCCGGAAAGCGTCTCGACCGGCGACCGCCCGCCGCATTCCGGGCCGCCATCCCAAACCTCGCCATCATGCGAGGAATTCCGGGACGCGTACTGCATTTACCCTCGCCCCCCGGGAACGGCGGTTTATGCCCCGCTATTCAGACGAAAGAGGGCGCGGATACTTGTCCAGGGACGCATCCCGGTTTAGGGTCCATGGCGACGGACGGGACGCGCGTCCCGCCTCCAACCCAATGGGGGATTGCAATGATCAGGACAGTATTTCTGGCCGCCGCGGCGGTCTTTGTGACGGCCGCAATGGTGCCGGTCATGACCGCCAACGCCGCACCGGCCGTCCAGAAAGGTAAGGGCGCGAAGGTGTTGTGGAATCAGAACAGCGATTCCAATGGCGGATTCATTGTTTCGCAGAATTTCACCTCGGGCACCTACACCGTCGACGACGACCAGGGCGCGGACGATTTCGTGGTTCCAAAAGGCAAGACATGGACGGTCACGGAAGTCGATGTAACCGGCCAATATTTCGGCGGCTCCGGCGTGCCGGCCAAATCCGAGAATGTGTTCTTCTACAAGAACAAGGCCGCCATGGGCTTGCCGGGCGGCCTGGTCGCGCATGGCGCATTCAAGAACCTGCCGGGCAAGGACAAAAGCGGCTCCTTCTCCATCAGCCTCGGGAAACAGGGCCTCAAGCTCGCAGCGGGTACATACTGGGTCTCCGTTGTCGCCAATTGCAACGATACCGGCGGGTGCGGCGAGTGGGCCTGGGAGACCAGGGATCCGATCATCGGCTCCGCCGCCGTGTGGCAGCAATCCAACAGTGAGGTATGCCCGACCTGGGGGACGCTCGCCGACTGCTTCGCCGATACAGGCGATTTCATGTTCGATGTGCGGGGCAAGTCAAAATAGGGCGCGCTCGAATTTCTGGCTTATGCTGGCTATGCTCTCGTGACCAGTGGGCGAAGGAATGGACATCGTGGCAATGAACACAAGACGGCAACGGATTTCCAGGGCCCGTATCGGAGCGACGTGGGCCGCTCTGGCGTTGATGGTCGTCCCGGTGTTGGCCCTGGGCGGGGCCTGGCCGGCGCAGGCGCGCGGATTGACTGTGCTTTATAATTTCGCGGGATCATCCGACGGGGGCGATCCTTACGCGAGCCTGATCCGTGACTCTGCGGGGAATCTCTATGGCACCGCCGATTACGGCGGGAATGCGTTTGCCGGAGCTGTTTTCAAAGTCGCGCCCAACGGAACGGAAACGGTGCTGTACAGTTTCAGCGGCGGCGCCGATGGCGCACAACCTTTTTCCGCACTGGAGCGCGACAAAGGCGGCAACCTCTACGGTACGACGACCATGGGCGGGAGTGCCAATGCGGGCGTGGTGTTCAAGCTCGATCCTGGCGGCACCGAAAGCGTGTTGCACAATTTCATCGGAGGAACGGACGGAACCACGCCAACTGGAGGTTTGCTAGAGGACAAGGCGGGCAATTTTTATGGCACCACCTCGCAGGGCGGAACATCGAATGCGGGCGTGTTGTTCAAGATAAGTGCGAAGGGAAAATACAGCATCTTGCACACCTTCACAGGTGCTGCGAATGACGGGAAGTATCCTACGTATACAAGCCTTCTGATGGATTCCAGGGGAACCCTCTATGGCGTGACCGAAGAGGGCGGAGCCGCCAATGGCGGGATCCTGTACAAGCTCAGCAAGGCGGGAAAGCTGACCATCCTGCACAGCTTCATGGGAGGAGCGACCGACGGCTGCAACGTTCTGGGAACTCCGTTCATCGACGGAAACGGAAACTTTTACGGCACGACATCGTCCTGCGGCACTTCGAGCCTGGGCACGGTCTGGACGGTGAGTGCGGACGGGAACGAGACAGTGCTGCACAGCTTTGCTGGTGGAATAACCGATGGGGAGTACCCGCTGGCCGGCGTGATTGTGGATGCCAGCGGCAACATCTACGGGAACACCGAGACGGGCGGCGCGTCCAACTTTGGAACGGTGTACGGGATCAGCCCGGATGGAACGTTTACCCTCGTGCACAGCTTCGACGGGACGGACGGCAAATATCCGTATGGCAGCTTCGTCCGGACAGCCAAGGGCACGCTCTTCGGCACAACCCAGAATGGCGGCGCGATCGGCTACGGAACAGTCTGGAAGATGACCAAGGTGTCAACGCGACAAGCAGAGTAGTCGCAGCGTCTGGTAGTGAGTGATTCCGACAGGGGTCTCGGAGTCGGAGTCGGATTATTCGCAATCAACTCCAGGACCTACCCTGTTCCTCCATGGTCGACGCCCAGACTTGTGTCGCCTTGGTGGTACTAATAATATCATTCACTTCTCCACGACGATATTGTCGAGGCCAACGGGGTTGTCCACGCCCACCTTCACGCCGGCGAGCCTTATCTCGACAGAGTCGACAAGGATGGAGGCATCCGGATTGGTGACGGTCGCAAAGCCGCCCATCGGGTCGGGAATCTGACCCTTGTCCGTGTAGAGAGCCTGCCCCTTGAGGCTGCCCACGAATTCCCAGTCCACTGCCGCGAGACTCGAATAGATGTCGACCGAGTCGAGTGAGAATTTCTTCCGCGCCTCTGTAACAGTGACGGCTTTGCCCACGACCGTGTTCGCCGGAACGAGGAACTCGATCTCCGGGGCGGGATCGCCGAATATGCCGTCCACCGTCCAGCCGGGCTTCACACGCCGCACGGTGAAACCATGCGCCTTGTAGGTCCCGAATGCCGTCCCGTTGCGCAGGCCATCGAAACCGAGATCGAAGGCTCTTCCGGATGCCGTCCGTTGGGACAGGCTTTGCGTGAAGCCATCGGGTGAAGCCGCAGCGGCGAAGGCCAGCGCAATCGCGAAGATGTTCAAAAGTCTTCCCATTTTCTGCCCCATCTTGAGCCGACATAACTATTTTCCTGGGACCGCGGGCGTCCCGCCCGCATCGCGGCAAATGCGGGCGGGGCGCCCGTGGCCCCAGGGAAAAGCCTATCTCTCGTAGGCGCCCATGTCGATTGCGCCGTTCCTGAGGCGCGGATTGCCGAGGAAATCCACGCTGCCGACGATGCTTTCGTCGAGCACTTTGCCTGCGCCGATCGCCGGCGAGGTGTTCGAGATGTCGAGGTTCGGCACTTTGCCGAGATTGACGAATTGCGGATCGGCGAACAGCGAATGCACGTCTTCGCCCGATCCGTTCCGGTAGTCCGCAAATCCCGTGTATTGCGCCTTCTGCCAGACGAATTTTGCCTTCGTGCCTCCCACCTTCGCAAAATAAAGATTGTAGTCGAGCCTCGCGGGTTTTGGCGTACTCGTGATAAAATCATTGACCAGCAGGCTTTGCGGGCCTGCATAGGCGATGTTGTTGATGAACCGGTTGTGCGTGGCGTTGAACTGGATCTGGAACTCGCCGCTGCCTGTCTTCTTGGTATCGTTGTTCCACAGCGTGTTGTTGACGAAGATGCAATGATCCGTGCCGCCGCGCTTTCTGCCGTAGCCGCCGATGGAGACCCCGGCGCTGTTGTTCGAATAGGAGACGTTGTTGCGCGCGATCACCTCGCTCGTCACATGATCCTTGTGCTCGCTGGCGAGCTCGATGCCGAGATCGTCGTTATGGACGAGATTCTGTTCGATGACGATATGGCGCCCGCCATCCACATAGATGCCGTCGGACGCATATTGCCGGCCGTAATCCGGGTTGCCGTAGGATGTGATGTTGTAAACCGCATTGCCGCGAATCTCCCCGTCGCGCGCCTGGTCGTACGTCGGGTCGGGCGAGACATGCTCGAAGCCGATCGCGCCGATGCCGATATTATTGTCGTCATGGACGACGTTGCTCACGATGGCGAAATTCTTCACATTGCCGTCGAGCGACAGCGTCTCGCTGCAGCCGGTCTTCATGCGATAGAGTTCGTTCCCGCTGATCGCGAGGCCCTCGATCGCTTGCGGCGCCTTCGTGCCGTAGACGGTCAGCCCGAATGCGTCCGAGCCGCATTGTTGCGGGTTCGTCTTCGCCACCGTCCAGATATCGTGGATTCGGTTATTCACGATCTGCAGCCCCCGCCCCGCGCCCAGCACATAGATGCCGATGGGCACATCGTTCAGACTCGAAGTTTTGTAGTTGCGGAGTTCGAAACCGGTGACGATCACATCGCTCACATCCTTGAGCGTGAAAAGCCCCCATTGGCCGCCGGGAATATCGAGTCCCGTTCCATCGAGCGCCGCCGTTTCGCCGGGATAGCTCGCAAAGGTGATGTCGCCCTTCGCGCCATTGCCCGAGGCGCGGAAACCGACATGCTCGTTGTAGACGCCCTGATGGACCAACACCGTATCCCCGGCTGCCGCGACGTCTGCCGCGTGCTGCACGGTTCGCCACGGCGCATCCCTGCTGCCCGAATTGGAGTTCCTGCCGTCTGGCGCGACGTAATAGATATTTCCCGACGGCGCCTGGGCGAGCAACGTCACCGATGCCGTTGCCGAGGCGGCGCGATCCGCCCTCGCGACGGCCGTGACCGTGACCAGCCCGGGGTCGGGCAGCTGCGCAGGCGGCGTGTAAAGTCCTGAGGCGGAAATGGTCCCCGAGTCCGTCCCGCCGCCATCGGCGTTGTTAACCTGCCAGATGACACGCGTGTCGCCGCCTCCCGAAACCATCGCGTTGAACTGCAGCGTCCCGCCCAGGACGAGTTGGTCGTAGGCCGGTGAAATGCTGACCGTTACAGACGCCTTGGCCGCAGCCGTGCAGAGCAAAAGGGCGACTGCGCACCGCGCGGCAATCCCCGCTCCGACTTCAGTCTTGAACCGCATGTCAGTCCTTTCATACCCGCACGATAAGCGAGTTTACTGTTTTGAAGGCTGAAACCGCGTATCCTCGTCTTCAGGTTCAATGGCGATTTCCCAGATAGGATATCATGCATCTCGAAAAACGCGTGCTTGTGACCGGCGGGGCAGGGTTTCTCGGCTCCCATCTCTGCGAGCGCCTCCTCGACCAGGGCGCGCATGTCATCTGCGTCGACAATTTCTTCACCGGCGCGCATCTGAATGTGCAGCACCTTGCCGGCCATCCGCATTTCGAGCTGATCCGCCACGACGTTACGCTCCCGCTCTATGTGGAGGTGGACGAAATCTACAATCTCGCCTGTCCGGCTTCGCCCATTCATTACCAGCGCGATCCGGTGCAGACTACCAAGACCAGCGTCATCGGTGCGATCAACATGCTGGGGCTCGCGAAGCGCGTGAAGGCGCGGATCTTCCAGGCCTCCACCTCTGAGATATATGGCGATCCCGAAATCCATCCGCAGACGGAGAGTTATTGGGGCAACGTCAATCCGATCGGCCCGCGCTCCTGCTACGACGAAGGCAAGCGCTGCGCGGAAACGCTGTTCTTCGATTACCGCCGACAGCATGGGATGCCGGTGAAAGTATGCCGAATTTTCAACACGTATGGCCCTCGCATGCATCCCAATGATGGGCGTGTGGTCTCGAGCTTTGTCGTGCAGGCGTTGACCGGACGCGACATTACAGTGTTCGGCGAAGGTACCCAGACGCGTTCCTTCTGTTACGTGGACGATCTGATTTCCGGATTTGTCAAGCTGATGGCGACGCCCGCGGATGTGATTGGTCCCGTCAATCTCGGCAACCCGCACGAATTCACCATCGCTGAACTGGCAAGAAAAGTCATCGATCTGACGGGATCGTCGTCGAAGATCGTGTATCGCGAGCTTCCGCATGACGATCCGAAACAGCGCCAGCCCGATATTTCAAAGGCGCGGGAGTTGCTTGACTGGGCGCCCGAAGTGCCGCTCGAAGACGGCTTGAAGCGCACGATCGCCTATTTCGACCGCCTGCTCGGCGACCGCCGCGCCCGCGAAGTTGCCGGCCTGCCGGGCTGAGGTCGTTTGCGATGTCACCCTCTCGATTATAGTTCGTGGTCGCTCGGCTCGTCCCGGCGATCCGAATAGTCGCCGGACGAAAAACTGGATCGCCGGCATAAAGTGGGCAATGACGGCTGGAGTTGATGACGTTGATATTTTTTTATTCAACCGCCGGAATCTGCTTTAGAGTTCGCCGTCAGTGACGGCGTATCGGTGGTGAGGGGACTGGAGCATGAATGTTCTGGTGACAGGTGGGGCAGGGTATGTCGGCAGCCATGCCTGTTGCGCGCTCCGCGCCGCCGGCTTCACGCCCGTCACCTATGACAATCTTTCGCGTGGATTTCTCGCGCTGGTTCGCTTCGGCCCCTTCGAGCGAGGTGACATTCTCGATGATGCACGGCTTGTTGAAGTCCTGGAGAAGTACAGACCGCTCGCCGTAATGCATTTCGCGGCCTTCGCTTATGTGGGCGAATCGGTCGAAATGCCGCTCGATTACTACCGCAACAATTTTGCCGGGGCGCTGTCGCTGCTCGGTGCGATGCGCAAATGCGGCGTAGAGAAATTTGTTTTTTCGAGCACCTGCGCCGTCTATGGTACGCCCGAAACGCAACCCATGCCGGAAAATCTTCCGCTGGCGCCGATCAATCCCTACGGCCGCTCCAAGCTGATGGTGGAGCAGGCGCTCAAGGATGCGAGTGCGGCTTACGGGCTGAGATCGGTATCGCTGCGCTATTTCAACGCGTGCGGCGGACATCCTTCCGGCGAGATCGGCGAACTCCACGAACCCGAGACGCATCTTATTCCACGTGCCCTGATGGCGGCGAACGGAGAGATCGATGCGATCGACATTTTCGGCACCGACTATCCCACACCGGACGGCACCGCCATTCGTGATTACATCCACGTCTGTGACCTCGCCGACGCGCATGTCGCGGCGCTGCGCTATCTCAACGAAGACGGGCAAACGAATTCGCTCAATCTGGGAACCGGCCACGGCCATTCCGTGCGCGAAATTCTCGACGCGGTCACGCGCGTGATCGGGCGCGAACCGCCTTCCCGGACCACGGCGCGGCGGCCTGGCGATCCGCCAATGCTCGTTGCCGACGCATCTGCCGCCCGGCGCGTTCTGCATTTCGCGCCAAAATGGACGGAGATCGACGCCATTGTTTTGTCCGCGTGGGAATGGCATCGCCGACGGTCGACCGCGCGCGACGTAACAAAATCAGGGCAATCGGACTTCGCCTAATCGAAAAGGCTCGAAACGCTCTCTTCGTTGTTAATCCGGCGCAATGCTTCGCCGAGCAGCGGCGCGATGGAGATGCGCCTGATGCTCGGGCATCTGCGAACTTCTTCCGTCGCGGCGATCGAATCCGTCACCACTACGGATTTGAGCTTCGAGGCCTGGATGCGTGCGGCCGCGCCGCCCGAAAACACGCCGTGCGTGGCATAGGCATAGACTTCCTCGGCACCCTGTTCGATGAGCGCGTCCGCCGCATTGCACATCGTGCCGCCGGAATCGACGATGTCGTCGACCAGAAGGCAAACGCGTCCACTGACATCGCCGATGATGTTCATCACTTCCGATTCGCCGGCGCGCTCGCGGCGTTTGTCGACGATCGCGAGGTCGGCCCCAAGCCGCTTGGCAAGGGCGCGCGCGCGGACCACACCGCCCACATCGGGCGAAACCACCATAAGGTCGCGGCCGCCGAGATAATCCTGGATGTCCTTCGCAATGACGGGCTGGGCATAGAGGTTGTCGGTCGGAATATCGAAGAACCCCTGAATCTGCCCTGCATGCAGATCGACAGTGAGTACGCGGTTCGCACCCGCGCCGGTGACGAGATTGGCGACGAGTTTGGCGGAAATGGGCGTGCGAGGTCCCACTTTCCGGTCCTGACGGGCGTAGCCGAAATAGGGGATCACCGCAGTAATGCGCCGCGCGCTGGCCCTTCTCAGGGCATCGATGATGACCAACAGCTCCATGAGATTGTCGTTCGCGGGATAACTGGTCGATTGCAGGACGAACATGTCCTCGCCGCGAACGTTTTCCTGTACCTCGACGAAGACTTCCATATCCGCGAACCGGCGCACGACGGCCTTGGTGAAGGGAAGTTTCAGATGCTGCGCGATTGCCTCCGCCAGCGGGCGGTTGGAATTGCCCGCCAGCAGCTTCATTCCCCGCGTACCGTTGGCTTCGCTCATGAAATCGCTCCGCCCCGCTCGTGTAACTTTGATGAACCCCGCGAGACCGGCTTCTACCAAGCGATTCGGCCGGGGTAAACGGGTTCGCGCTACGTGAGCATGATGGCAGAGAGCTGTCGGCCATAGTCGCTTTCTCCGCAATGCGTGGCGCGGCGGAAGCTGTAGAAGTGCTGGGCCTCCCCATAGGTACAATGCGCAAGCGCTGTGACATTCCCTACCCCGGCAGCATGAAGGCGTGCACACACATAGCCCGGCAGATCGAACTGCCAATGGCCATGGCGTGCAGCCGGCAGGAAGAAGCGCAAGTTTGCTGTGTCGTGGCGCGCGACTGCTGTGCGAAACTCGTCGCCGACCTCATAGGCGGCCTGCGAAATGCAGGGTCCGATCCCTGCTGCGATACGCTCGCGCTTTGCCCCCAGCTGCTCCATGCATACAACCGCCTGCGCGATAACGCCTGCGAGCGCGCCTCTCCATCCGGCATGGGCGGCGCCGATTACGCGCGCATCGGCATCGGCGAGCAGGACTGGCGCACAGTCCGCGGTCAGAATTCCAAGTGCAATTCCGGGCACGTCCGTCGCCATCGCGTCGGCCTTCGGCGCATTTGCGATCTCCCAGGGATCACGCACGGTGACGCTTTCGGCGCTGTGAATCTGGTAAAGTGTGACGAGCCGGCATTCCTGGTCTGACAATGCGGTTAGAGCCCGGCGGCGGTTCTCGAGGACGAGACCGCGGC
Source organism: Rhizomicrobium sp. (assembly GCA_036272695.1). Taxonomy (GTDB): domain Bacteria; phylum Pseudomonadota; class Alphaproteobacteria; order Micropepsales; family Micropepsaceae; genus Rhizomicrobium. The sequence continues at coordinate 15,954 of DATAYG010000112.1, forward strand.
TATCACCCGAGCCGGGACCGCAATTGAGTGACGCATAAATTCCCGACGATGTCCCGCCCGTTCGCCCAAAGAAGCCGTGCCCGATGCCGGGCAGCTTGGAAATATCGGGATCAGCAAGCTGCCACATGACTAGAAGCCCGGCGGCATAGACGCACCGGCAGGCGTGAGCGCCAAAACCCTGAACAACCGGCCCATCTCTTCCGGTGCCGTCAGTCGCGTGACGGCCGCTTCGATATCCGGCGCATGGGCGGGATCAGCTGCAGCAAGCCTGCTCGCGCGAACGTCAATGCCCAGTGCATGCAAGAATTGGCCCTGTGCAACCGGTCCCCAGACGCGGCTGCCGCCACGACATGCGCTCTCGGCCACGGCTGCGAAATCTACATGGGCCGAAATATCCGCTCCCCCCGGATTGGCGAGGATATCGACCGGTCGATGTTCTGTGACGGCCTGCAGCGTATCGCCGAATCCTTCGCCCGCATGACCGTAGTCGATGAAAAGTGCGCCGCCGCCCTGAGCCGCGACTGCCTTGCTTGTGTCCTCGACGAGAGCCTCGGCAGCCGCTGAGATCTCGTAGATCGCGCCCGGTGCGGGGGTGCCGCGCCGCGCCGGAGTGACAAGCGGGACCGGGACGGGCGACAGCGCGAATCCGAGCGCATCTATGGATTCCACGACCACCCTTTCGCACCAGCCGCGCTCGGTCATGACAAACTGGCGAACGGGCAGCACATCAAGAAATTCATTTGCGAGCAGAAAGAGCGGACGATCCCGCGTCATTTCACTCCATTGTCGTACCCAGTAGACGGGAACAGCAGCGCCGAAAAGGTTTGCGCGCTGAGCTTCCTCCAATGCCGGGCTTGATTCGACGAGCACGACTTCCAGTGTTTCAAGGAAGTCAGGCGCACCACGCAACGCACGTAGTGCGTCGCTCATCAATGTACCGCGCCCGGGGCCGAGTTCAACAAGGCGGGGCTTTGCGGGGCGGCCCTGATCGCGCCAAACCTGCACGCACCATAAACCGAGAAGTTCTCCAAATATCTGGCTGATCTCGGGAGCAGTAATGAAGGCACCCCTTGTTCCGATAGGCTCGCGGGCTGAATAAAAGCCCCATTGCGGATCATGCAAAGCGAGCGTCATGAACGCAGAAACCGGAAGTGGGCCGGTCATGCGAATTGTGCGCGCGATTCGGTGCACGCGCGGATTCACGCGTGAGCCCGCGCGAGCGGACGGCGGAATGCCAGCCAGAAAATCAGGGCGGCAACAATCCACATCGGAATGCTGAGCGCCTGACCGACGCTGAGGAAATGAGGGAACACCGTGTCCGAGTCGCGAAAGATTTCAGCGACATAGCGGAACATTCCATAGAAGGTAAAAAACAACGCTGCCAGCAGGCCGGGGCGGTTGTGCAGGCGAAACACCCTGAGTCCGATCTGAATGATAACAAACAGCAGAAGTCCTTCCATCGCGGCTTCGTAGAGTTGGCTTGGATGGCGCGGAAGCTGATCGGGCGCGCGAGGGAATACCATCGCCCAGGGCACGTCCGTGACTTTTCCCCACAATTCGCCATTGATGAAATTGGCGATCCGGCCGAAAAACAATCCGATCGGCGTGACGCTGGCGACGAGATCGCCGATCTTCAGCATGTCGAGGCCTCGGCTGCGAGTGAACAGCCAGATGGCGATGGCGACGCCGATCAGGCCACCATGAAATGACATGCCGCCTTCCCACGCGGCGATGATCTTGACGGGGTTAGTCAGATACCCGAGGGGCAAACCGGCGCAGGCCGGCGAGGTGCCCCAGATTCCACAAAAAAAAGTGCCGTAAATCAGAACGTAACCAAGCCGGCCACCGATGATCACGCCGAGCGTGGTCCACACCACCAGATCGCCGATGTCGTCGACCGTGGCGGGCGGACGCCCGCCGAAGGTCGCGCCGGTCCAGAGCGATGGCGTACGAATGATCCGCACAAGGTACCACCAGCCCAGTAGGAGCCCGGCTATATAGGCAAGCGCGTACCACCGGATGGCCAGCGGTCCGAAATGCACGAGCACGGGATCGATATGTGGGTAGGGAAGAATGGCTTGGATCATCAGGATTTGGGGGCGGAGTGTCGATCAACACGCTCTGCTTCGCGCGAGGCTGTCAAGAAAGGATTCGGCGTGCTTGCTCCAAGCGGCGTATTCCGTCCATAAGGGCGCCCGATGCAGACCGAAAATCCCCTGCTCGACGGCTTGGCGCGATTTTTCACCGACGCGGCCGGAGCCGCGCAGAGTGTTCGCGCCGAACTCGACACATTCATGCGGCAACGGCTGGAGCGGCTGGTCGCTGACATGGATTTCGTGCCGCGCGAAGAGTTTGAGGCCGTGAAGGCGATGGCGGCAAAGGCGCGAAGCGAGAATGAGAGGCTGGATGCACGGATCGCCGCATTGGAAGCCAGGCTTGGGACACAGGATGCGGGCCCGGACGGTTCCTCGGTGACGAAACTGTGAACGGGCGGAATACTCACAGAGCATAAACGTCTGACTCTTGTCGAACCACAAAATCTTGTGTCAGGCTGACACTTAACTGCTTCGTTTTGGCGACCTCATGGAGTTTGCGGATGAGTCTTGCTCAACAGGAAGGAACGATCCCGGAATTCCATCCGCTCGACCTGCTGGAGCAGTCGGTCGAGGATCATGGCTGGCCTTTCGAACGCAGCGGGCGTGACGAGCTCAATCTTTCAGTGGCCGGGCGCTGGTGCGATCACCATTTCTGTTTCACGTGGCGGGAGGATCTGCAATCGCTGCATCTTTCCTCCGCCTTCGACATGCGGGTCGAAAGCGCGCGGCGCAAGGAAATGGCCTCGCTCCTGACCTATATCAACGCCAAGCTCTGGATCGGACATTTCGACCTTTTCCCTGAAGAAGGCGCGCTGGTCTTCCGGCATGCGATGATTTTCCCGGATGCGCGCGCCAGCGCGTCACAGTGCGAGGCGCTGCTCAATCTCGCCGTGGAAGCCTGTGAACACTATTATCCTGCATTCCAGTTCGTGCTTTGGGGCGGAAAGACAGCCGAAGAGGCGGTGGCGGCTGCCGTGCTCGAGTGTGTCGGTCAGGCGTAAGCACGCCAAGGGCGTAATATTATTGGTGGGTGCCGGCCGCATGGGCGGCGCCCTCCTGAAGGGGTGGCTTGCACAAAGGTTAGGGCCGCTCGCAGTCATTGAATCAGCGCCCAATCCGGAAGTCCGCGGCCTCGCGAAGCGCCACGCCATCCCTCTCCTGCCGGGAGCAAAAGACGCCGCGGATCTGGGCGTTGCCGCCTGCGTCGTAGCCCTGAAACCGCAAATCCTGCGCACCGAAGCCGAACAGCTCAAACCCGTTGCGGCATCGGGAGCGCTCATGCTCTCCATTGCGGCGGGAACCACCATTGCCGGGCTTCGCAAGGCATGGGGCCGGCAAGCTCTGATCTTGCGGGCGATGCCGAACACACCGGGTGCCATCGGCCACGGCGTTACAGCGCTCTATGCCCCGCCCCGCATGCCGGAAGCGCTGCGCGTGCGTGCCGAGACACTCGTTGCCGGGCTCGGCGAGACAATATGGGTCAGAAACGAGGGCTTGATCGACGCGGTTACGGCTGTGTCCGGTTCAGGACCAGCCTACGTCTTTCTCCTCGCCGAATGCCTCGCGCGGGCGGCCCGTGTGCAGGGTTTTTCCACCGATATCGCAAACCGGCTTGCGCGAGCGACAATTTCCGGCGCCGGCGCTCTGCTCGATATCGATCCGCGCAACCCGGCAGATTTGCGCCGGGACGTCACCAGCCCCGGCGGCACGACGGAAGCGGCCCTTCGGGTATTGATGGAAGATGATACCTTTGGAAAACTGATGATCGAGGCCGTTTCGGCGGCGCGCGCGCGAGCGAAGGAGCTGGGGCGCCAATCCGAACATTAGAGCATCGGACTTTCATGTGAAGTCGGTTGTGTAACCGTCATGGCGAAAATAGTTCCAACACTCCTTGGGAGTGA
>DATAYG010000113.1:0-8244 GCA_036272695.1 Rhizomicrobium sp.
ATTCATCGGTAGCGGCATGAAAATTGTTTCTCCCATCACGCCAACCGGGTATACGCTTTTTTGCGATGATATTCGTATGGAGGCCAACGGTAAATTAATCTTGATAGGCGTGTATTCCGGGCACATGTTTATTCACGGAGAGTTCCCCGTCACCCTTCCAAAACTTTGCTTCAGGATTGTGTACTTGGAAAGGCCTGGCGAGAGTGATGAACCCATTGACATAGTAATTTCAGTTCCCGGTGATAACCCTAACGATCCAGCACTAAAGAGTACCATACCGCGGGAAGGCATTAAGTCGCTGGAGTCATTCGATCCGCCGCCCGGGGACGGAGAAGTCTTTATTTCTGCAACTCTCCAACTTGAAATGTCCATCCTGATAAAACAGGAGGGCGCCATTCGTGTTCGTGCTTTTCGTGGTGATACCGAAGCGAAACTAGGGTCGTTGCTTATTCACAAGGCGCCCCCAATTGTGCCGCTGAATGGCGTTAATCCGAGTGCCCCCAACGTTTAGCGGCGGCGTTCTTGGCGATCTTGGCGCGACGTTCGGCTGATAGCTTTTCAGCCCTAGACCTGCCTCCCTTCAGACCACCCTTGCGGGCGAATTCGTGTGCCGGGTCGACTGGCTTGGGCGTGGCTTCCGACGCCTTATCCTCAACCTCCCCAGTAAGGATGTCCCCGATAAGCTTGCCGAGCTGGACGGGGTCGCGGGGGCGTTTGAGGGGCTTTGGCACGTCAAATCGCCTTTATGTGAATGACGGCGATATCGTGCTGCGATGCAAGTTCTTGGGCCAATTCCATTGCGGCCGCTTTGCTGACTAGCGGCTCGGTCGTGGTCAATGTGAAGCCCTTATCGCTTGCAAGCGACGTGTGGACGAAATAGCCGCCGGAGGCTCCTCTATCGAGCTTAACCCACTCTTGGTCCTCGGGCGGCTCCATGTGGGCGCCAAGGGTTTCTATGTCTGCCATGCTCGCAATATGGCATAGGGGCGGTCAGGATGCGAGACGACCTTCGGAGCGTTAACTTTCAAACGGTACCGCTACCCGAAGCTGGGGCGCCATGACAGATTCACAATTTTTCGGATAGACTTGCGGCCGATGATCCGAACCCAAAGTCCAGGCGCACCCGAATGACCTCGGAAAGCCTTGCCCACAGTGAGGAAGACCTGCTCCTGCGCGAATCGGAAGAGCCGCGCGCGGCGCCCGCACCGGCCATCGATCCGAAGTCGTCTGAGCGGTTCATCAACCGGGAACTTTCCTGGCTGGCTTTCAATCGGCGCGTTTTGGAGGAGGGCCGCAATCACCGTCATCCGCTGCTGGAGAGGTTGCGGTTCCTGTCGATCTCGGCGTCCAACCTCGATGAGTTCTACATGGTGCGCGTGGCCGGCCTGAAGGGCATGGTCAATGCGGGCGTGGAGTCAACAAGCGATGACGGCCTTACGCCCGCCGAACAGATCGCCCGAATCGAACAAACGGCCGGTGAATTGATCGCCGATCAGCAGGCGATGTGGGTGCAGCTCCGCCGCGAATTGGGCGCGGCAGGAATCGCTGTGCTCGAACCGGACGAGCTTTCGGACACCGACCGCGTCTGGCTCGACGGGCATTTCCGTGAAAACATCTTTCCGGTGCTGACGCCGCTGGCACTCGATCCGGCGCATCCCTTTCCATTTACCCCCAATCTCGGCTTCACGCTGGCGCTGCAATTGATTCGCGAGCGTGACGTGAAGGCGATGACGGCGCTTCTTCCCATACCGTCGCAGTTGCGCCGCTTCATCCGGTTGCCTGGACCGCAGATCCGTTTCCTCTCGCTCGAGAATGCGATCGGCCTCAATCTGCGGCGGCTGTTTCCCGGCTACATCGTGCGCGGCTCCGGCCTCTTTCGTGTCATCCGCGATAGCGACGTGGAAATCGAAGAGGAGGCCGAAGACCTCGCCCGCCTCTTCGAGTTGCTGGTCAAGCGCCGGCGGCGTGGCTCCGTGATCCACCTGGTATGCAGCGCCTCCATGCCCGAGGCTTTGCGGAACTACCTGACCGACAAGCTCGACCTCGTGCGGGCCGACATGCTCATCATCGAGCATTTGCTTGGTCTCTCCGACACGCGCGAGCTCATCACCAAGGACCGTCCGGATCTGCAGTTCGCGCCATTCGTCGCCCGTTTCCCGGAACGCATCCGGGATTATGGCGGCGACTGTTTCGCGGCGATCCGCGCGAAGGACATCATCGTGCATCACCCTTTCGAGAGCTTCGACGTGGTGGTGCAGTTCCTGCGCCAGGCGGCGGCCGATCCGGGTGTCGTGGCGATCAAACAGACACTCTACCGCACCTCGCAGGATTCGCCGATCGTCAAGGCATTGATCGAGGCCGCGGAAGCCGGCAAGTCGGTCACGGCGCTGATCGAACTCAAGGCGCGCTTCGACGAGGAAGCAAATCTGCGCTGGGCGAGGGATCTTGAGCGCGCGGGCGTGCAGGTGGTCTATGGATTCATCGAGCTGAAAACCCACGCGAAGGTGAGTCTCGTCGTGCGCCGGGAAAGCGGACAGCTGCGTACCTATGTCCATTACGGCACCGGCAACTATCATCCGGTCACGGCGAAGATTTATACCGACCTGTCGCTGTTCTCCGCCGATCCGGCGCTCGGCCGCGATGCCGGGCAGCTGTTTAATTATATCACCGGCTATGCCGAACCTGTGGCGCTCGAGAAGATCGCGGTCTCGCCGCTGTCGCTCCGCGGCAAGCTTGCCGATGCGATTCAGGAGGAGATCGGTCACGCCCGCGCCGGCCGTCCCGCGGCAATCTGGCTGAAGCTCAATTCCCTGGTCGATGCGGCCCTGATCGACGGTCTTTATCGCGCGAGTCAGGCCGGCGTGAGCATTGATCTCGTCGTGCGCGGTATCTGCTGCCTGCGTCCCGGCGTGCCGGGGCTTTCGGAGAACATCCGCGTCAAAAGCATCATCGGCCGCTTCCTCGAGCATGGCCGCGTCGTCTGTTTTGGCGGCGGCTGCGGGCTGCCTTCGCCAAAGGCGAAGGTCTATATTTCTTCCGCCGACTGGATGCCGCGCAATCTCGATCGCCGCGTTGAAGCATTGGTACCCGTCGAGAACCCGACCGTGCACGAACAGGTGCTGAACCAGATCATGGTGGTGCTGCTCAAGGACCAGGCGCAGACCTGGCATATGGCCGCCGACGGCACCTACACCCGCGACATCCATTACGACCGCGAGGACGCTTTCTCGGCCCATAATTATTTCATGACCAATCCGTCGCTATCCGGTCGCGGCCGAGCGCTCAAGAAGGCCCGACGCAAGCCGGCGGAGATCGCCGCATGGGCAGATGAATGAATAGCGGGCTTGCGGCAGCGGCAGAACTGGGCGCGCAGCCTGCACGTGAAGCCCGCGGTCGCAGCAGCCCTTTCGCGGTGGTCGATATCGGATCGAACTCGGTCCGTCTGGTCATTTACGAATCTCTTTCGCGCACGCCCGCCGTGGTTCACAACGAGAAGGCCATTTGCGCCATCGGACGCGACATGGTCACGCGCCGCAGGCTTCACGAGGAAGGCATGCGGCTGGCGCTCGATTCGCTCGCGCGTTTCCGCATGCTCGCCGATGCGCATCATGTCGAGTTGCGCGATGCTGTTGCGACGGCGGCCGCGCGCGACGCGGCGAACGGACAGGAGTTTGTTCGTCGCGCGGAAGCCGCTTGGGGCAGCCCGATCCGCATTCTCTCGGGCGAGGAGGAGGCGCGGCTTGCGGCGCAGGGCGTGCTTGCGGGAATTCCTTCTGCCGACGGGCTTGTTGCCGATCTGGGCGGCGGCAGCCTCGATATGGTCACCGTGAAAGGCGGCGAAACCGGCGCAGCTCTGACGTTGCCGTTCGGTCCCTTGCGTTTGATCGATGTGGCGAAAGGCGACACCGATCATGCGCGGAACATCGTGAGATCGGGACTTGACGACGCGAAACGCCTCGCCGGGCTCAAGGGGCGCGCGCTTTATGCTGTGGGCGGCGTCTGGCGAAGCTTTGCGCGGGTGGATATGGAGGAGTTCAACTATCCGCTGCACGTGCTGCACAATTACACGATCCCGAGCGAGCGCGCCGTCAAGATCAGTCGCGTTCTGGCCAGGCTGTCGCGCAGATCCTACGAATTGATGGCTGTCGTTTCGCGCCGCCGCGCCGAGGCATTGCCTTATGGCGCCATCGTGCTCGAGGAACTCCTGCACGCCGCGGGCCTCTCGCAAGTGGTGATTTCGGCCTATGGGCTGCGTGAGGGTCTGCTTTATGAGCAGCTCGCGGCCGATGAGCGCGCCAAGGATCCGCTCATCGCCTTTGCGGCAGCCTTCAATGCCCGCATCAGCCGCACGCCCCAGCACGCCAACGAAATGTTTGCCTGGCTCGCGCCACTATTTCCCGAAGAGTCGGACGAGATGAGACGTATCCGGCTCGCCGTCTGCCTGTTTTCCGACATCGGCTGGCGGCGGCATCCCGACGATCGAGCTCTGGGGACGTTCAGTCAGGTTCTGACTTCGCCCTTCGCGGGCGCCGATCACCGCACGAGGGCTTTGGTCGCGACCGCGGTCTATTACCGCTATTCCGGCGACGAGGATTTTCCCCGCGAGGCCCAGCTCGGATCCTTGATCGGCCCGGAAGAGGCGTCGAGCGCCCATCGGCTCGGATTGGCCCTCCGGCTGGCCTTTGCCCTTTCGGCTTCGGCGCTGGGAGAACTGCCGCACTACAAGCTGCGCATGACGCCCTCACGCGTCATTCTGGAAATTCCCCGGCGCCGTGCCCAGATTGCAGGCGACGCGGTGCAGAAAAGGCTCGCAGCCCTGGCCGCCAATCTGGGCCGGCGGGGCGAGGTCGTCACGGGTTGAACTTGCCTCGACGGCTTCAAAGGAGCTTAAAGGCTTTTGTGCGCATCTTTGCGGGGGAAACGGCAGCTGGCCCTGGAGAGGGCCGAAGGAGAGTTTCATGGGTGCGCTGAGCATCTGGCACATTCTTATTCTGGCCATGGTGGCGCTTCTTCTGTTTGGTGGCCGCGGCAAGATTTCCGATCTGATGGGCGACGTCGCCAAGGGAATCCGCAGCTTCCGCAAGGGACTGAACGAGCCCGACGAGGACCACGCGATTCCCGACAGGCGCGACGAAGCGGCCAAGAAGGACACCACCGCGTCGGGCCATTAGACGTAGCCGCCACGCGCCATGTTTGTCGATCTGAGCTGGAGCCATATCCTCCTTCTGCTGATAGTCGCGCTCGTCGTAGTCGGTCCCAAGGATTTGCCGCGGATGATGCGCATGGCGGGGCGATGGACGGCCAAGGCGCGGGCAATGGCCGATCAGTTCCGCAAAAGCTTCGACGAAATGGCGCACCAGTCCGAGCTCGACGAACTGCGGACCGAGCTTGAATCGTTGCGTGGGGAGCGTCCGCTCGCCGATATCGACCAGGCGCTCCGCGCGCCGGTCGTGCCGTCGCCCGACCCTTCGCCTGCAGTCCCTGAAGCGTCGGACGCAGCCGACGCCGAACCCGTCACCGATATTGCCGCATCGGGACCCCCTCCATGACAGCGCCCACCCTGGCGGACGAAGAAGACATCGAAGCAACCAAAGCGCCGCTGCTCGATCACCTGATTGAATTGCGCAAGCGGCTCGTTATCTCGTTGATCGCTTTTGTGACCTGTTTCATCCTCTGTTTCGCGTTCGCGCGGCATATCTACGCTTTCCTGACCGCGCCGCTCGCGCATGCCCTTGCCGGCCAGCCAAATCACCACCTGATCTATACCGCGCTGTACGAGACGTTCTTCACCTATGTAAAGGTCGGCATGTTCGCCGGACTTTGTCTCTCGTTTCCCATTGTCGCCTCCCAGATATGGCTGTTCATCGCACCGGGCCTCTATCGCCATGAGCGCCGCGCCTTTTTGCCGTTTCTCGCGGCAACGCCGGTGCTCTTCGCGATGGGTGCGGCCTTCGTCTATTATGTGATGCTGCCTTATGCGATCCGGTTTTTCGTAAGTTATGAGACGCCCGGCGGCCCCGGCACGCTCGGCATCGAATTGCAGGCCAAGGTCAGCGACTATCTCGACTTCGTCACCACGTTGATCTTCGCTTTCGGCCTCTGTTTCCAGCTTCCGGTATTGCTGTCGCTGCTGGGCCGCGTCGGCATCGTCACGAGCTCGCAGCTGCGCAGCGCCCGACGCTATGCAATTCTCGGCATCGTTGCGCTTTCGGCGGTGGTGACTCCGCCCGATATGTTCAGCATGATCAGCCTGGCACTACCGATGATCGTGCTCTACGAAATATCGATCTGGTGCGTGAAGCTGATCGAACGCAGCCGCGCGAAGGAAGACGCCGCCAGAGCAGCCGGTACCGCAAGCTAAAGTCCACGGTTACCCTGGCGCGTGCATTCGACATTTGCTCCTCCTGCTGCCGGCCAGCGGGTCCAATCGTTGGTCGGAGCCGCCAAAGGCGAATGTGGTGGAATTCCGTGGCCGGGCGTAGCATGCTGCGCGCGTGGAATTCCGCGTGGGGGACTATCCATGGTCGGAATCGTCAGAATTGCGCTCCAGCACGCCTACACCTTTGTGGTGATGGCTTTGCTGATCCTGATTTTCGGTGTCCTTTCGATCCTCCGCACGCCCAAGGACATTTTTCCCAACATCGGCATTCCGGTCATAAGTGTCGTGTTCAGCTACAACGGACTCTCACCGGATGACGTGGCCGGGCGGATCGTCACTTACTACGAACGCGCTGCCACGACTTCGGTCAACGACATCGAACATATCGAGTCGCAGTCGATACCGAACTACGGGATCGTCAAGATATACTTCCAGCCGACAGTGAACATCAATGCGGCGCTGGCGGAGGTTACCTCGGTCTCGCAGACCGTATTGAAACAGATGCCCGCCGGGATCACGCCCCCCACGGTCCTGGTCTTCAACGCGTCCACGGTTCCCATTCTGCAACTGGCGCTGTCGAGCGACCGGCTGTCGGAATCCGCACTGTTCGATGAGGCCTCGAGCTTCATCCGCCCGCAATTGGTATCGGTTCCCGGCGTTTCGATCCCGCTGCCCTATGGCGGAAAGGTCAAACAGGTTCAGGCCGATCTCGATCAGCAGGCGCTGCGCACTTTCGGCATTTCGGCGAACGACGTCATTAATGCGCTGTCCGTCCAGAATCTGATCACGCCGGTTGGAACCGAGAAGATCGGCAAGCTGGAATACACGGTCGATCTGAACGATTCGCCGACGACAATCGCGGATTTCAACGACCTTCCCGTAAAAACCGTCAACGGCGCTGTGGTTTACATGCGCGACGTCGCCTACGTGCATGACGGGAGTCCGCCGCAGACGAATGTCGTTCATGTCGATGGCAAGAACGCGGTGCTGCTCGCCATCGAGAAGTCGGGCGCCGCTTCGACGCTGGACATCATCTCAGGCATCAAAGCGCTTCTGCCGAGCGTCGCCGAAACAGTCCCCGCCAGTCTGCGCATAACGGCCGTCGGCGACCAGTCGCCCTATGTGATCAGTGCCGTTTCGGATGTGGTCCGCGAAGCCCTGATCGCCGCGGCGCTGACGGCCATCATGATTCTCTTGTTCCTCGGCAGCTGGCGTTCAACACTCATCATCGCCACCTCGATCCCGCTTGCCGTCCTCACCTCGCTGACGGCGCTCTCCATGCTCGGGGAAACGATCAATGTCATGACGCTTGGCGGCCTCGCGCTCGCCGTCGGCATCCTGGTCGACGATGCGACCGTGACGATCGAAAACATCAACCGCCATCTCGACACCGGTCAGGACGTCAAGACCGCAATTCTCGACGGTGCGCGGCAGATCATTGCCCCGGCGACCGTCTCATTGTTGTGCATCACCATTGCTTTCGTTCCGATGTTCGGACTCGGAGGCGTCGCCGGGTATCTGTTCCGCCCGCTTGCCGAGGCGTTCATCTTCGCGCTGACGGCCTCCTATGTACTCACCTATACGCTGGTGCCGACGCTCGCGAACTACCTTCTGCGCCATCAGGCCGCGCGCGGCAGCGGTGAAACCACCGTTCGCGCCGGCGGGCCGCTTGCCCGCCTCGGCTCGGGGCTTCTGCGTTTCCAGCAGGGTTTCGAACGCCGCTTCGAACGGTTCCGCGGCCATTATCGCGGCCTTCTGGAGTTGTGCCTCACGTACCGCGTGGCGGCGATCGCCGGATTTATCGGCTGTTCACTGCTGTCGTTCGGCCTGGTCCCCTTCCTGGGCGAGAACTTTTTTCCGAGCGT
>DATAYG010000114.1:0-36320 GCA_036272695.1 Rhizomicrobium sp.
GCATCTGCCTAGGCGAGCACTGTAATGGTCCGTGTACGACTCGATGATACCGTTGACAGATTCATCGCTTTGCTTCCAACCGCTGCCGGCAACTACGCGTTTCGCTTGCCGGGTGCAGCGTTGCTGTAAAGCCGCAACGAACTCCGGTCTGCTCGACTCGAAAACAATTCCATAAGGAAGCGCGACCGAAATCATGGCGATTGCACAGAAGGCGACGACGGCAAAGCGGTTCGTTTCCCGTATTCCACTTCCAGGAACCGTCTGATCGAACCAAGGTCGCGCATCTCCTGTGAACAGGAAGTAGAAGGCGCACGCCTCGACAAGATTCGACAGAATTCCCAGGCCAACGATTGCGCGGGAGAACCGCGCTTCGAATGGCAAGAAGGTAGAGGGAACAGAGGCAACGAACGCGCACAACAACAACCACCGAGCCCAGTTTTGCCTCCTCCAAACTGCGAACCAGAAAATCGGAAAGAATATCGCTGCGAAAATCACCGTTCCGCCAGCGATCAATACCAATTGGAACGCCACGCCTCTGGCTGTCCACGACTCAATCGAAAGCGGCGGCAGTCCGATGATATCAATCAACGCGGCTACCCAATATAGCCACGCAAACCGGCGTACATTTGTTGGCACCCTGGGACCTCCATCGTCTTGCGGAGACGTTAACAATACCGGCGATTTCCCAACGTTTGGTTGACGCAACGGTTTATAGCCAGCGCATTTCTGCCTTCGATTATTGAAAACTTCCGGACCTCGGGAAGCATTGAATGGAATTGGTCGGCGATCCGCGCAACGTGATGTGCACGCGTCTGCATGTCGGCCATGTCGGCTGGAACACGATACTCGAAAACGGCAAATGGGTGCCGACCGTCCCAAAGGCGCGCTACCTCATCGGCCGGCGCGAGTATGACTTCTGGAGCACCTATGACGACGCGGAGCAGCAGGCGATGCTCGGCGACAGCGTCAGGCCGGTCTTCGACGCCGGTCTCGTCCAGCTGGTGGAGCTCGACCATGTGATCTCGCCGGAGATCCGGCTCACGCCGTCCCCCGGCCACACACCGCCCGGCCAAATCGTCCGCGACGGCGCAGCGTTCCGGTTTGCGGTGTGAGGGCGGCGGGAATGTTGTCATCTGCCGCAGCGAATATTCCCTTGGGACCGCGGGCGTCCTCGCCCGCCCTTTCTCGAAACACTTCAGCCGACAGACGCTCGCCCGCCAAAATGCGGGCGGGGACGCCCGCGGTCCCAGGAGAAACAATGGCGGCCCTCCATTCACTCCTTCGCCACTATGGGCGGGGCGAAGGCCGGCGGACCACTGCAATAACGATTCTGATTGCGCCGATCACGGCCTGGTCGATCGAATCGCATGCGAAGCCCGCGCTTCAGGCCGCGATGACGGGTTGGCGTGATTTGCCGGCGGTGAGAAAGATAAACACAAATGCCAGCGTCGCAAGCATGACCAGAACGCCTCCGGCAATCGCACACGCCGGGTTGCCCGTCCGGGTGACGATCACAATACCGGGAACGAAGATCAGCACGCCAAGGAAATGCGCAGCGCATTGCGGCCAGGCCAGACGCGAACGCGCCAGGTCGGGATAGGCACGATGGAGCAGGCCGTAGATCGACGGGACGACGAAACCCAGCAGATTCAAATGGGCATGAGCGTCGGCATACTGGAACGCCTGCCGCGCGCCCATCCACATTCCGAAAGCCATCCCAAAGAACAGAATAACAAGCCCTATGCTTATGAAGGCCACATCGATACGCAATTGCTCCTCCTCATCACCCAGCCGCTTCCCGGCCTTCGGGAATCGTGACCATATCATACCGAAGACCATGAAGGTTGACCCTCACGGTGTCATGGCCCGCAAATGCGGGCCACCCAGGTGATGTCTGAATGATGACAGGGAATTCTTGTAACGTTTTCGATGGGAGTGCCAGATTTCAACTGGGTGGCCCGCATTCGCGGGCCATGACAATGTTGGGGAAACGAGTCGGAGAACAGGGCTTCTGCTATTATAACTTTTGCCTCATTCACAAGAGCCATCGCGTGACCCCGGCGATGGCCGCTGGCGTGACAGATCGCGTGTGGGATATGGCGGACGCGGCAGCGTTGATCGCGGCTCAGGAAACGCCTGTGGTGAAGCGTGGACCTCGCAAATTGAAAGCTGCCTGATGCCGCTTTACACTTACGTCATCGCCCACAAGGGCAACACTTTCATCGCTCAAACGCGGCGAAGCAATCCGAAAGGCTTTCCGGACTGGATGGAAGCGCTGCCGCCTTCCCTGCGGAGGCAAGTCGCAGACCCTTACCACGGGGCATTTAAGGCTGTGCCGAACCGCCAAAATGTCTGGCAGCATAGGTTCACCGCGGACGGAAGCGAATTGAGCGTCACCGTTGTTCAGACCGACGAATAGCCCCCAAATTCAAAATGCGTCACTACTCGCACCCGCCCCGAGTTGACATGCACACCGCCGCAAGGGTACCAACGCAGTCCTGCCCGCGGGTGTCGTGTCCGCGGCGATCCGCGCGAGCCTGATCGATGGATTGCACCACGTATCAAACATGCCTGATGGCGGCTCTCCGGGTTCCGGAACGCATCGTCGTCTCGCCGGCTCGCGAGGGGAACGTGGTCCTGCTGTAACACCCGTTCCGTACGTTTCCACCTCCGGGCCCGCAAAGCGGTTCGGAGTCCGTATCATCCTCTCCGAATTGTGCTTTCGGGCCCGGGCTTTGAAGAAAAGACCGTGTCATGACGGACATTGCCGAATTCACGCCGGCTGAGACCGGCCGACGCGTGGCGGGCCATGGCCTCGATGCCTGGTTCGAGGAAGCACGCGAACTGCTCAAGCTCGCCGGGCCGCTGGTGCTGACCCAGCTGTCGCAGATGGCGATCATGACGACCGACGTCATCATGCTGGGGCGGCTCGGCAAAACCGAGCTCGCGGCGGCTGCGCTGGGCAACACGATCTTCTTCTTCACCTGGCTCGTCGGCGCGGGACCGACGGCGGCTGTGGCGCCGACGATCGCGCATATTCTCGGCGCGCGCCCGGGCGACCGCGCCGGCGTTCGCAATGCCGTGCGCATGGGCTTCTGGGCGATGCTGATCATCTCGGTGCCGCTGATTGCGCTCTTGTTGTTCACGCGGCCGATTCTGCTGCTGCTCGGGCAAAGTCCCGAACTGGCAACCGGCGCCGGCCGGTTCACGGCGGCGCTGTGCTGGGGCCTGCCCTTCACGCTCGGCTATCAGGTGCTGCGCAATTTCTCGACCGCGCTGTCGCGGCCGCGCGCCTCGCTCTATGTCATGGCGGCCTGCATCTTCTTTAATGCCGCCGGCGATTACGGGTTGATCTTCGGCCATTTCGGCCTGCCGCGTCTTGAACTGGTCGGTTCGGGAATTTCGAGCGCCTGCTCCTACGCCTTTGCATTCTTGGCGATGACGGTTGTCGTCAGCCGAATGCCGGCGCTGAGAAAATTCCGCGTCTTCCGCCGCTTCCATCGCCCGCACTGGAAGCAGCTGGCGGAGCTGTATCGCCTCGGCATGCCGATCGGGTTGACCATGATGTTCGAAGCGATGCTGTTCAACGCGGCGACCTTGATCATGGGCACCTTCGGCACGGCCTCGGTCGCGGCGCACCAGATCGCGCTCAACGTCTCGTCGGTCACCTTCATGGTGCCGCTTGGCGTGGGCATGGCCGCGACGGTGCGCGTGGGTCGCGCGGCCGGCGCCGGCGACGGGGAAGCGCTGCGGCGCGCGGGCTACACCGCCTTCCTGATGGGCGCGGTTTTCATGAGCCTGGCGGCCCTCGCCTTCTGGATCCTGCCCGAGCAGATCGCCGGCGCTTATCTCGTGCACACCGCCGCCAATGCGGACGTGATCGCGATGGCGGTCGTGCTCCTGCGGGTCGCGGGCGCCTTCGAGATCTTCGACGGGCTGCAGGTGGTGGGTGCTCTCAGCCTGCGCGGCTTGAAAGATGCGCACATGCCGATGTGGATCGCGGGGCTCAGCTATTGGCTGGTGGGTTTTCCGGTCTGCCTGTGGCTCGCTTTCGGCTGGCACCTGAAGGGGCTCGGGATCTGGATCGGCCTGGCCACGGGCCTTTTCGTGGCGGCGGTCCTGATGGGCGGCCGGTTCTGGTATCTGTCCCGGACGCGGTGACCGTTCGGGCAGGAAACCAAAAGACCTATTGGGTTTGGCGCAAGAAAAGAGTATTATCCTCCCCGCTCAAGCAATCCGCGAACACGGCGGGAGGAGCTGGAGGATGCAAAAGCTTACCGGGTTTCTGACAGTGGCCGCGCTGGCGTTGGTTGCGGCGCCGGCGGCGAACGCCCAATTGCCGCCGCCTGTCGATCCCATCGCGGCGCACAGCGATGCGAGCGCGTTCCCGGATATTCTGCCTGGCGAAAATATCGAAATCGCCTGCGAGGCGGTGGAGAAACGCGCGGCCGATTCGGACGTTCGCGTTGTACTCACCATCTCGGCGCTGCCAGGCGAATCTGCACCCGGCTATCAGAAAGTGCTGGCGACGGACGAGCAACTTCTCAAGGATGCGGTGCGCGTGCGCATCCCCCAACTACCAACACTCGAGGATCGCACGGTGGGACTCGATGTCTACGTGGTCGGCAGCACCACCGCCGAACATTGCGACGGCGGCCGGGTGAAAATTTCGTAGAGAGCGCGTTCCAGTACCCGCCATCGCCCGGCGTGGGCCGGGCGATGACGAAAAAGTGATGGGCGGGACTTCAAGCCGCGGCGTGGCGGCTTTCCTCCTCGACGACATTGCGGCCGCGTTCGCTGACCTCGGAAGCGGCGTGTGACAGGTTCGCCGTTCCGTCCTCGGCCAGATCGCGCACCAGCTCGGCGAAGCGTTTGGTCTGCTCGGCATAATCGCGCGCCAAATTGACCATCCACTCCTGCTGGACGGCGAGCAGATCGGAAATTCCGTCGCAGTCCTTGCTGCTTTCGATCGCCTGGGTGGTCTGTTCGAGCCGCCGGTTCACGAAATGCAGCGACTCCTCGCGCATGGCGTGCATCATCTTCTGGAAGATCGACCAGTTCTGTTCCATCAGGCGGGCCATCGGTCCGCCGAACACGTCGAACGCCTCGAAAGAATTGTGCTGTATCCGGTGGAGGGTGCGCTGCCCCACCTCGGCAGCCTCGTGCGCCGCATGCTGCATTTCTTCCGCGCCGTCCATCTCCTCGCCGGTTTCGACTTCGTTTTCGATCTCGCTGCCGTCATCGGAATATTGATTCCGCCGCTTTGCTCTCGCCATGACCTGCTCCTGTTCAGACTGGTTTTTTTGCCGCCCCCAACCGCTGCTGCAACGCAGCGCAGTGAGGGTCGTTCCGGTCATTCTGGATGAAATTCGTGACGGTTTTCAGAGCATTCCGACTGCAAGCACCACCAGCGCACCTGCAGCAATCCACAGCGCGATACGCACGTGACGCGTGCGTGACACCTGGGCCTGGGCGATCTGCTGCGCGGTGTCGGGATGAAGCCGCAACCCGCCATCGGCCAGCATTGCCGAGACGACCTCTGCGTTGTGCAACAGATGCGGGAATTCGCGCGCGAGACGCCCGAGCGCGTTGAGCCCTTCCGCGGCGTCGCGGAGCCGCGCCTCGGGCCCCACCTGCTCGATCATCCAGCCTTCGACCACCGGCCGCGCCGCTTCCCAGATATCGATGTCGGGGTCGAGCGAGCGCGCCACGCCTTCCACCACCACCATCGTCTTCTGCAGGAGCACGAGCTGCGGCTGCAGCTCCATGTCGAAGCGGCGCGTCGTGTCGAACAATTGCTGCAGCAACCGCGCCATCGAAACATGGCTCGCGGGCTGCCCGAACACCGGCTCGCCGATGGCGCGCAACGCTTGGGCGAAGAGCGGCGCGGGATGCCGCCGGGGCACAAATCCCGCTTCGAAATGAACATTCGCCACGCGCTGATAGTCGCGGGCGAGAAAGCCGGCGAGCGTCTCGGCCATGAAACGCCGCATGCCCATATCGAGCCGGCCCATGATGCCGAAATCGACACAGACGAGGCGCCCTTCGGCATCGATGAACAGGTTGCCCTGATGCATGTCGGCATGAAAGAAACCATCACGCAGCGCCTGGGTGAGAAACTGGCGCACGATCAGCACGGCAATTGCCCCGGGATCATGCCCCGCCGCTTCGAGTTCGGCCGCGGTCCGGAGCGGCGTTCCCTCGACCCACTCCGTGGTCAGCACGCGCGAAGCGGTGCGCGACCAATCGACGGCCGGCACGCGAAATTCGACGTCGCGCGCCGTGCGTTCGGCAAGCTCGGAGGCGGCGGCCGCTTCCATGCGCAGATCGAGCTCCAGCGCAACGCTCGCCGCCAGCGTATCGACAACGTCGCGCACGCGCAGGCGGCGCGCCTCGGCAAAGAAACGCTCCGCCCAGCGCGCCGCGAACGCGAAGGCCGACAGATCGCGGGCGAACTCGGTCTCCACGCCGGGCCGCAATATCTTTACCGCGACCGCGCGGGCCGGCTCGTCATTAGTTGTTGCGCGATGCACCTGGGCGACGGACGCCGCGGCGAAGGGCTCGTCGAATGTTTCAAACATTTCCGCAAGTGGCGCACCGAGTGCCCCTTCCACCTCTTCCTTTGCGCGCGCTGTCGGGAATGGCGGCAGGCGGTCCTGGAGTGTCGCGAGCGCCGCCGCGGTTTCATCGCCGATGATATCGGGCCGCGTCGCAAGCAGCTGACCGAGCTTGATATAGGGAGGCCCAAGGCTTTGGAGCGCCAGCGCCAGCCGCACGCCCGGTTCAAGACTACTATCCGCCGCGCGCGCGCGCCCGGCCAGCGCACGCGCCAGCCTGAGCTGCGGCGGCACGCGTCCTGCAAACTCGCGCGGCAGCAGCGCATCATGCCGCGCCAGCACCCGCGCCGCATGCAACAACCGCCCAAGATCGCGAAGTGATTGGAACATGAACTAAAGCCCCCGCATCAATACACTGTTATATGAGATGTGAGAATGAACCGCAGAGGCGCAAAGGCGCAGAGGAATAATATTGTACCACGGAGATACGGAGATCACGGAGAAGAGAGAATGGCGCGCAATGCGCGCAAGTAATTCCTCCGTGCCCTCCGTGTCTCCGTGGTAAATTGGTTCAAGGTGCCATTGCGTCTTTGCGCCTCTGCGGTTCAACAAATGCCGCCGCGCGTTCGACGTGATGAACCCCTCGGTCATGGCCTAGATCCGCCAGGCGGAATGCATCGCCGCGATGCCGCCGGCGAGATTGCGGACCTTGACGCGCGACAGGCCGGCACGGGTAATCATCTTCGCGAACGCGCCCTGCGCCGGAAACCGGCGGATGCTTTCGGCGAGATAACGATAGGCATCGCCGTCCTTCGCCACCCATTCGCCGAGCCGCGGCAGCATGGCAAAGGAATAGCGCTCGTAAAGCGCATCGAGCCCCGGCGCCTCGACGCGCGAGAATTCCAGACAAAGAAAGCGCCCGCCCGGCTTCAGCACCCGCCGCATCTCCGCAAGCGCGGCATCGATATGCGTCACGTTGCGGATGCCGAAGGCGATGGTGCAGGCATCCATGGTCTCGGCGGCAAATGGCAGGTTTTCGGCGTCGCCCAGCGTCCATGAAACATCCTGCTCGTCGGCGTCCAGGCCGCGCCGCATGCCCTCGGCGAGCATGTCGGGATTGATGTCGCAGGCCATGATCCCGGCGCGACCACCGCGGCTCCTCGCAAGAGCGGCGATGCGGAAGGCGATATCGCCCGTGCCGCCCGCCACGTCGAGAATCCGCTGGCCCGGCTGCGGATTGAGCCATTCGACCATCGCGTCTTTCCACAGCCGGTGCACGCCGCCCGACATCAGATCGTTCATCAGGTCGTAGCGCTTCGCGACCGACGTGAACACGCCGCGCACCAGCCCCTCCTTTTCGGAGGCGGCGACATCGCGATAGCCGAAAGACGCTGTCATACCGGATCAGGTATCAGGGTTCGGGCGCGCAAAAAAGCATGTTATGACCATCGGGCTGCTTCCATGCCTGACCGCCGATGCCCGAACTGCCCGAGGTCGAAACCGTAAGATTGGGACTCGCGCCGGTGCTTGAGCATCACCGGTTCACCAAGGTCATTACCCGCCGGGGCGACCTGCGCGTGCCGTTTCCACCGCATTTCGCGGAGCGGCTCACGGGGCGCGCGGTCACGACGCTTGGCCGCCGCGCCAAATATCTGCTCGCCGAGCTCGATGGCGGCGAGACGCTCGTCATCCATCTCGGCATGTCGGGCCGGCTCAGCGTCTACGCCGAAGGCCACGAGCGCCGGCTTGGTAATTACGTCTATGACGCGCCGCCGTCCGGAGCCGGCCGCGGCGCGCATGATCACGTGGTCATGGAAACCGACGCGCCGGCCGAAATCATCTTCACCGATCCCCGGCGCTTCGGGCTGATGCTGCTTGTCGAAACGGCAGCCCTCGACGATCACCCGCTGTTCCACGGTCTCGGTGTCGAACCGCTTTCGAAGGCGTTCACAACTGATTATCTCGTCAAGGCGCTGAAGGGCCGGCGCATGCCGGTCAAGGCCGCGCTGCTCGATCAGCGCAAGATCGCGGGCCTCGGCAACATCTATGTGTGCGAGGCGCTGTTTTATGCCGGCATTTCGCCCAGGCGCCTCGCGCGGACGATCGACCGCGCCCGCGCGACAGCGCTCGTCAGGGCGATACGGCGCGTCCTGCAGGCGGCGATCAAGGCCGGCGGCTCGAGCCTGCGCGACTATGCGAAGACCGACGGCGCGCTCGGCGAATTCCAGCACCGCTTCGCCGTCTACGACCGCGAAGGCAAGCCGTGCCCGGGCAAAGGCTGCGGCGGCACCGTCAAGCGCATCGTCCAGAGCGGAAGATCGAGTTTCTGGTGCCCATCCTGCCAGAAGTAAGTGCGCTCCACATTGGTCAATAATTCCCTGAGAACATGCACGCGGTGAATCGCAGTTTCGTACAGGGTGCGAAAATTCCCTGAGATTACGTACGGCCGCCCACCCTCCCCTTGCGCGCCGAATATTCCCTGAGAACGGGCATACTGCCGACCCCTGCTTCGTATCGTCCAAAATTTTCCCTGAGATCGTGCATAATCCTTCACCCTCCCCTTGGGGGAGGGCCGAAATTTGCGAGCGGAGCGAAGCAAATTTCGGGGAGGGGTAATGGCTGGGCGAGTATCCGCTTTTTGCGCTGCGGAGAGGTTGCCCGGCCCCGAAATCGCGTCGCGATTTCGACCCTCCCTCAAGGGAGGGTAAATATGCGTGCCGTTACCAAAACAACAACCGGCTCGCCATTTTGAAATCTTCCGGTATTATGGCGCAAATGCCCCAAGAATTCCTAGCCGGCCGCGCCCACATTTCCCGGCATGACCGACCATGCCGTTACCGCTCTCCGCAAGCGCCGGGAGGAAATCGTCGGCCAAGTCCATGACGCGGAGAAGCGGGTTACGAAGCTGCGATCCGCGCTTGCCAACCTGGACGCGGCGATAGCGATCCTGACGCCCGAGCATCCCGATTTCGTGGCCCCGCGGCGCGCATACAGGCGCGGCGTGTACTTCACGCGGGGCGAGCTGTCCCGACTGGTCCGCGAGGCCCTGCGCGATGCTGGCAAGCCCTTGGCGGCGGGGGAGATTGCGGCTGCTGTCATCGCGGCCAAAGGCTTCCCGGACGCGGCGCACTTGGCCGTCACAAAGATGGTCATTGCCCGGCTGGGCGTGTTCGCCAAAGCGGGCGGTATCGCCAAGACGGGCAAGACGCGGGATTCCAGATGGACGGTTTCGCCCGAATAGCTTGCCGATTCCGTAACCGTTCCGGCCGTATAGCTGCCCCACTGAAATCGGGCTAGGATCACCGGCAGGATCGGCTCTCTAGCCCTCCGGGGCGTGGAAACCCCTCACACGGCGGCTCTCAGTGCTGCCGACAAAAGCACTCCTCGACCTATGGTCGGGGAGGCACGCGCGCATGTTCAGGGCTAAGGAGCCTAAAGGCGCGTGCGGCTCTCCGTGTGAGGCTTTCCAACTCCCCGATCGCCAGGAGGAGTTGGAAAGCCATGAAAATTGCATTGATCGCCGCCGCGGCTGCGTTGGGGCTGGCCTCATGCGCTTCCGGTCCGCAACAGCCCATGACGCCGCAGCAACAAGCAATGTTCACGGAAATGATGCGCGAGAACGCAGCACGCCAGCAGGACATGTACGACCAGCAGATGGCGAATATTCGGGCGAACCAGCCGCCGCCGCTGGTCAACTGCGTCACGAACTATGTTGGCGGCTACGCTTACACGAACTGCCAGTGAATGCGCGCAGTTGCGTTTGCAGTCCTGGTTGCCGTTGTTCTGCCGCTGACGGCATTTGTAGCAACCGGACGCTTCGTCGTGGTCCGGCCAGCGCAAGGTCTGTTTGTTTATATGATTGACCGCTTCACGGGAGCGGCCAGAATCTGCACCGCTAGCGGGTGTCGCGATCTACCGAACGGCACTCCGTCGGTGCCTCCTGACCCGTGGGGAGTTGCGAAATAAGCCAAGCGCTTTATTCTTCCGGCTCCAAATGAAACGGGCCGAAGGTGGCACTTCGGCCCGTCAGACCTGTGAGACCGCGCGCAAGCGGCAATCGCGACCGCAACATAGCAGTCGCGAGGCAGCCTGTCATGCGTTTCGTCACTTCGGTATGGCGTGCAATTCTCCCAAGAATGTGGCCATTACTGCCGCCGCCGTCTTGTCATCCTTCAGATTCAGACGACGGAATTCCGCCGTTGCCTCCGATTCCAGGCGGCTTCGAAGGCCGGGATTTTCTTTTGAGAGAACTTTCGCGAAGAGTGCGGCTAGGGATACCGCTGCCAACGCCAAACCAGATACGCTCAGCTGCTGATGCGGGTCGTCGTCTATCATCAATTTCTCCTAGGTAGGTCGCACTCCTAGGATAAGCGAGGCGGGGCCGGGCGTCATGCCCGGTCCCGTTTCACACGGTCTTGATATGCCGCTGCCAATACCCGCTGAAATCGACTGACGGACCGCGCCGCATGGCGAGGCTGGCGACCGTGCGGGTCTGGTCGCCATTCGCCACGCGCCGGTTATCTTCGCGCCACGAACTCTCTTGCGCATAGCGGAGCAGGTACGTCCCTGCGATATGGTGATGATGGCCGATTTCGGCGCGGCGGAGACGGCTGAAATACTCCTCCGCCATGTTGGTGCAGGCGCCGTCTGCCGAATAGGCTTGTTCGTGATTGATGCGCTTCATTTCGAAGCGGGAATGCAGGTCGTTCCAAGCGTTGGCTTCGTCGGCATTCACGACCGTTCCCTTGGCGACCCGGGACTTGATCCATGAAAGGGCCGCACCTTCCGACCGGAACACGGCCGGCAGAGACTTGCCGTCGCGCTCGCGCACGATGACCACACACTGGCGCTTGCCGGATTGATTGATTGCGAGGCGGCGATCCTTGCGGTTTTCAACGCGGTTCGCTGGCTTCACGTACCCGCCGAAATAACCGCCGTCGATTTCGCAAACCTTGCCTTCGCCCCCGACAGTGCGGGCTTTCAGCTCTTCGGCCATTGCTTCGCGGAGCTTGTGCGCCAGAACGAAGGCGCTCTTGTACGCAAGGCCCAGGTCGCGGCTGAGAGCGAGGGCGGACTTGCCCTTCACTTCGTTGCAGAAGATCGCGATGGCCGCGAGGTAGTCCCGCAAGGGCCGCTTGTGCGACGCAAAGAGTGTTCCGGACGTGACCGTGAAATCGCCACGGCAGGCTTTGCAGCGATAGCGGGTGGATCCATTCGGCCGCGGGTTCAAATAGGGGTCCAGGGCGCCGCAGCACGGGCACACCGGCTCGCCGGCCGTTTCGTGCCAGCGGATTTTGCGGAACGCCGTTTCCGCCTCTTCGACCGACATGCGCAGAACGTCCGCGAGGCGGAGCGTCTTGGCTTTCGAAGAGAGGAGGAAATGTTGCGCCACGGGATCAATTTCGTTCCGACAGGATCATATGTGATCCTTTGCGCGCGGGTTGTCAACAGGAAAAGGAACGAATATGATCCCGAAAGATCAACGGTGATCCCGAAATGGGCTTTGCAAAATCGGAGGCGGAGATAGGCGAGCGGGCGTCCCGCTTTCTCAAGGCCGAACTCAAGCGCGCCGATGTAACTTACGACGAGTTGGCCGGCCGCCTCAAGAAACACGGGCTGCCGAACGAGACGAAGGATTCCATTAAGGCAAAGCTGTTACGGGGAACATTCGCAGCTTCGTTCTTCTTCGCCGTTGTCGCCGCCCTCGAACTGGAGGGCGTGAGGCTGGAAGACCTTTAGGGGCTTTCGTGTTCAAGGCTGGATGGCGGCGCTTTCTCACAGTCATCGAGAAAGCACGCGAATGGCTGTCACATATCGAGTGGGCCGCAATCGTCGGGTCCGCTCTCGTCCTTCTGTTCTGTGTTGCTGTTCTTGTCCCGGTCGCTCGGCAGTGTAGTTATGAGCCAGCACAATACCAAGCCAGAAATGAGCCCTCCGAGAGCGTACCATCCGACCCCGCTGCCGCGACTGTCGCTCTCTATACTAAGTGGTTGGCGTGGTTCACGCTCGCTCTCGTCGTTGTATCTGCCGTTCAACTGCGCTTCCTGACGCGGGCTGACAAAACCGCGCGTATTTCTGCTGATGCGGCGAAGATCGGCGCTGAAGCGGCCAAACGAAGTGCGGACGCTGCGATTGCCGCACAAAGGCCGTGGATGAAGGTAACTGTTACCCCAGATTCTGGATGGCGTTACAGTTCGATTGGGTTGACTGTTACCGTGAAGATCGTTGCTGAGAATATCGGCAATAGTCCGGCAACAAATGTATGGGCTCACGTAGGGCTGATAGCAGCGCGAAAAGGCGAGAAACCAGTTCCGTTCAACGAGCGGCTGGCCACGGAACGAAATTGGCTGGACACACTGGCGCCGCGTGCAGGATACGGCCCCACCGTCTTCCCTGATGGCAAACATTGCGTGGGGGTTTGCGTAACTCTTCAGAAAGCCGATTTGGATGCTGCGCTTCAAGAAGACGAAGAGGGCGAAACAATTGTTCCGCTGCATATCGTCGGGGCTCTCTTTTATCAATTCCAAGGCGGAATTGGAGAAACTCCATTCAGCTTCCGCGTTTTCCAGATGCGCGAGCCAAATGGCCGTTCCATGTCGATAGTCGCCAAGGACGGTCCGATAGCGCACGACCGGATTCACTTCTGGGATGAGGCGCTGTGGCAGGCAAAGTAAAAGCGCCATCACCGCCGCGCGCGCCAGCACGACGCTTTACTCCAAATCCACCTCATTCATGTGGGCTTGCCCCGTTCCCGCCACCTGGGGCGTTTGCGCCATAATACCGAAATCTTCCCTGCGAAATTCCCTGAGTGAGGGAATTTGCCGGCGAGTCCGAAGCGCTGGAAAGCTGGCAGGCGTGAACGAGCCCAAACCGCATACGAACACACGTCCCCCTTCACCATATTTGCGACATGGCTCGTCAACTGGAAAGGTGTTTCGCCTCGCAATAACAGAAAACGGATTCATTGTCAACCGTTACGGTTGTACAAAGTACCGGCAATCCTTTGGGGCAGCTAACGGTGCAGCACCCAGCCGTCTGTATCTTCGTACACGGTATTGCCTCCTCCTGAAGCCTGCACACGCACTTTACCGGTAGCGTCAGTATAAACCCTGAACGGGTGAGAGGCGCTGCTGGTGTAGCTTGTCGTAGAATAGCCGGGGGGCGACGCACCAAACCCATTTGGCGCAGGTTGCGAGTATTGGTCGAGACTGGACAGCAGAATATCAGTGTTTCCGCCGACGACTCGCCCAAATGCCTCCACCTTGTAGCCTGACGCGCCGCACGTCGCGTTCCGGCCGCACGGCACCGACAGTGCGCAGGAGATCGTGGAAGATCCCACGGCGCAGACAGGCGGCATGGCGCTGGTGACGATATCGGGCACCGACTGCGCAAGATAGAAAGTATTGCCGTCTTGAGCGAACCCGACGACATTGCTACTGCTAGTCATGTCGGTATAAAGCGGCGCGATCAGCGCATAAACGCCATTGAAAATCGTAAAGCTCGCGCCGTTCGCGTATCCCCCGGTTGTATTGTTCGAAAGCTGCACCGTGTTGCCACTCGAAACCACAATGCAGTCACTTGTAGCAGCCGCATTGACCGGGACCGAGAGCGTGAAAGTCGTGGAAGTGATCACACTGGCGATTGAATCTTTGGTCGGGATCTTCGATGCCGCATTTGAGCAACCGGAGAAATTATAGACGTCGGAGACCAGCATGCCCGGACCCAAATTGGCCGTGCTTGGAACGGTGACCGTCACCAGATCGCTGGCGATGCTTCCCGCGGCCTGAGTCGTCATGGTTCCCACCGACACTATGGTCGTGTTGGCCGGAATATAGGAATTTGCCTGCACGAGCTGGCCGGGCGCGAGGCCGGCGATAGACCCCATATTGTAGAGCAACGGCAAACTGAAGCGCGTATTGCCGGTCGTAGACAATGTATAGGTTGTGCCAGTATAGACAAAGGTCGGTGCGGGGCTTGCCGATGCCATGCAATTCGGATTGCCGCCCGATGCGGTGGCAATGAGGAAGTAGAAGTATGTCGTAGCTGAACTGACTGAGCCGGCATCCAGGCCGCCGGCGCCATTGGTTGTCGCCCCAAGATTGACCGGACACGTCGCAGTAAGCTGGACATTCACGGCACCCGTGCTGTCGGTGGCTTCGCCTGGCGCAATATTGACGGTCTGGCTGGGTGTCACCCGGCTAAAATTGGAAAGCGTCAGGCCGGAAAGCGCATTCTGCACGACATGCGGCACCTGCAATTGCGGCAGGATCGCCGCAGCGGTGAGGGAATAGACCCGGCCGGATGCCTGGGGCGCGGGCGCGTCGTAGATATGGCTGTTGGTGAGGGCGGCGTCGTGCGAGGCATCGTAGACAAAATCAGGCCTCAACGCCACGTCGGCAAGGCTTTGCGGCAGATAGACATTGCTGCAGACATTCACATTGTCTGATACACCGTCGTAAAAGATTTGCGCCGAGCCGTGGATGTCGCCGCCATTGCCTTCGAGATGATTGTTGCAGATCGAGGCTGTGTGGGCATGGCTGATCTTGATGCCCACGCCACCGTTCACGCCTTGCCCGTTGCCCTGGATGTCCATCCCGGAGACGCTGAGCTGACTGGCG
The DNA here is from genome assembly GCA_036272695.1 of Rhizomicrobium sp. GTDB lineage: Bacteria > Pseudomonadota > Alphaproteobacteria > Micropepsales > Micropepsaceae > Rhizomicrobium. The sequence goes on from DATAYG010000114.1 coordinate 15,176, forward strand.
CTTTCGAGATCGAGCCCGATGCCTTGCGATTCCTCGATCACCGAATTGGCGAAAATTCCTTCCGAGGAGCCGAACAGGATTCCCCGCGCGTTCGGATCGGTGACCGTATTGTTGGCGGAATAGCCCGCGTGATCGACAATATCGTCGGTTATACGGGTATTATAACAGGGGCCGGGTATATGGAAATTGTCGGAGAGCGAATGGTCCCCGAGGACATCCCTGACCGCCAATGCATCCAGGTTAAACCCGGTAATCCCGCACAGAATATTATAGCGTCCCTGGTTCAGGAAGGAGTACCCGTCGATGGTCACATGACGCCCCAGGACGTCTACTGCATCGGGGCCGTAGAAGGTGATCGATTCGCCTGTAACACCGCCCCCGGTGGTCGCCTGGGAAACGGTTACCGAACAGGTAGGGGAGCAGGAGCCGAGCGCCGTCACAACGGTTCCGGCGCTGACATCAGCTCCCGCGACCGCATTTCCGAGCTTGACGCCAGTTATCGAACCCAGACCGTCGATCGTGGTCGTTCCATGCGTGTTTCCCGTCGTTCCCCGATCGAACCCATTGCCGGTGACGGCCACGCCGGAGAGGCGGCAATAAGGCGATGCGGCGAAGACGGCCTGAGAGCCGTAGAAGGTCGTGAGCGGCGGCAGAGCAGTGGCGCTCGTCACATAGGGATAGGAAAATCCCGAGAATCCCGGCGCGGCCACGAAGTTGGTCCGCGGAATATTGCCATTCTGCAGGTTTTCCGTGCCCATGATGGTCGCGTTGGGGGGACAGGACAGCGGCGTAGAGACCAGATAGTTCGCGGGGATCGACGCGATCCACGGCCCGAAATTGGGCGGCGCGGTACCGGGGGCCAGATTGGGGTTGACGTTCCCGTACGCGCCAAGCCAGTACTCGATTGGTATCGTATCGTCAGTCCCGGTGGTGCCCGTGGAATTGCTGTCCCCATGGGCGCCGAACTCATGCGGATCGCCGCGATAGTTGGTTTTCTGATAGCAATCACCGCCCGTATCCACAATCAGCGTACCGGTGTTGTCGCCGGTGAAGGTGACACTTGTGAATGGCGTACCCGTAGGCGTCGTCGCTGTGCCCACCAATGGTAGGGTCAACGTAACTAATGAATGAGCGGGGTCGATACTTGCAACCTCGGCGCCAGGCTGTATTTGAATTACGCCGGTCGAATCGGAGCCGGACCCGCTAACCAGCTCCCCGACGATAAGGCCCGCAGTAGTAACGCCGCTGACAATTGACGCGCCGACCGTACCGGACATTCCAAATTGTGTTTGATTTGAGTTTACGCAAACCGACGAGGTCCCCGCCATCGTCGAGCCGATTCGATAGAATTCGCCACCGCCTCCATCGGATTGTTTGGCGTACCCACCCGCCGAAACGTAGGTCGGGCCGGGTACAACGTTATAACCCCTGAGAGCAGTTGACCCGTCTAGGCAAAGACCACTTGAGTTTCCAACAATGCAGGTAAAGGTGGTGGGTGGGCTCTGTGCGAGTGCCAGGCCAGCAACCACTACCATGCCGGCCAGCAGCGATAGGGATATCCCTAGCGGCTTCATAAGTCCCTCCTCCGCAGCGACTGTTCGCTGCAGCATGATTTTCCGAACGAATCGGACGCTAGCGCCGCCTTTGCGGGCGCGCCGCTCGGCATTGGAACAAGCCCCCTTAGGCCGCCCATGCGACGGCAATGATCCCGACCGCCCCGTCACCATAGAATCAATTCACACTGGACTCTGCCCCCCCCCCCGAGCCTACTGTCAACCAATCGCTTCGCCGACGGGTGGGGATAAGATTCCAGCCCGGAGGCGACCATCCGGCCTGGGGGTCAAATCATGATCATGTCGTCATTCCACATATGCCGAAATATCGTTCTCGCCGGACTCTGTTGTTTGCTGCTTGCGCCGCTGACAACCGGCCCTGCGGCGGGGGCGGAAAAAACACTTCACGCGTTTCGTGGCGGCAGTGACGGCCGTGAACCGGCGGCGCAGCTTATCGAAGATGCCGACGGCACGTTGTATGGCACAACCGGATCTGGCGGCGGCGGCACGGGGTGTGACAATGGCAACGCCGGCTGCGGTACCGTGTTCAAGCTCACGCCGCAGGGGACGGAGACGGTACTGTACGCCTTCCGTGGCGGCAGCGACGGCGCTTTTCCTCTGAGCAATCTGGTCATCGACGGCTCTGGTACTTTGTATGGCACAACGCAGGAAGGTGGCCTTGGCGCGGGGACTGTTTTCAAGCTCGCCTCTGACGGCACGGAAACCGTGCTCTATGCGTTTCAAGGCCCGCCGGATGGCTGGGTTCCCCAAGGAACTCTTGTGGGGGACGGCAGCGGAAATCTTTACGGAACGACAGTACTGGGCGGAAACACAGGCGGAGATGAATGCCAGTCACGTGGCTGTGGCACGGTATTCAAGGTCGCACCGGACGGCAGCGAGACTGTGCTCCATGCATTTAAAGGCGGCAGCGATGGATTTGTCCCCTTGGGCGGAGTGATTCTCGACAATCAGGGCAACCTTTACGGAACGACGGACGAGGGCGATGGATCAGGCTGTAACGGCTATGGATGCGGGACGATATTCAAAGTCTCTTCAGATGGCACCGAAACGGCGCTCTATGCGTTCCAGGGCGACAGTGATGGCGCAGGCCCGTGGAGCAATCCTATCATTGATGCGAGCGGAACTCTTTATGGTACGACGATAGAAGGAGGACCTTCGAACAGGGGAACCGTTTTCAAACTGGCGCCGGACGGCACCGAGACGGTGCTCTATGCCTTCACCGACAGCAGCGATGGCGTTTATCCTATCGCGGGATTGGTCGCGGATAGCGCAGGCAACCTGTATGGAACCACCTCTGTCGGCGGCAATTCCGGATGCCAGCGCGCCGGCTGTGGTGCAGTCTTCGAGCTGACGCCGAAGGGCAACGAAACGGTGCTTTATGCGTTCAAGCACACCCATGGTCAATATCCCTCCGCCGCGCTGCTCCTCGGGACGCATGGCGAACTGTATGGCACTACAGAGGAGGGAGGAAAGTACAAAGACGGCGTCGTGTTCGAGCTGAAGAAATAAACCAATGAATACGGTGACACCGACGGCATTTCCGTCAGGATGGACTGCGAAGCAGCAACCATCGGCACCGGTGAACATTGGTCCGCGCCCCGATTTCCCCGCCTCGTGAGGCTTGCCTTCCAGCGCGGTGTTCGTGAATGGCCGGGACGACGGCCCGGCCATGACGGGAGCGGGTGGTCCGCGTCGCGGTTGAATCCCATGGTTCCGCAAGGACGAGAGAGCGGATGGCCTGGGCCTCCCCCCCGCGCTCATACATTCGACCCCTGCGCAGTTCTCGCAGCTGAATCACGACTTCGCCCGGACAGCCACGCGCCTTCGGCTGGAGAGGAAACAAACTCACGGCACGACCGGCAGCCAGACGGCGCTCGCGTGATCGGCGGAGTGCAGCACGGTGATCGTTGCCTTGCGAAAATCCGACGGCTTCGGGAACAGCGGATTGTCCACATAGGTCTGCGGATTGCGGTCGTAGAGCGGGAACAGCGTCGATTGGATCAGCACCATGATGCGGTGGCCGGGCAGGAATACATAGTTCGCATTGGGCAGCGCGAAGCGGTAGCGCTGGGGCGTGTTCGCCGGGATCGGCGACGGGTGCTCGAAGCTCGCGCGGTAGCGGCCGCGGAAAATGTCGGTGGCGATGGGAAGCTCGTAGCCGCCGAGCTCCGGCTGGCTGGGATGTTCCGGCGGATAGACATCGATCAGCCTGACGACGAAATCGCCGTCGGTGCCGGTCGTGGTGGCGATGATATCGGCGACCGGGGCGCCCTCGAGCCTCACCGGCGCTGTCAGGACGGGCGTTTCATAGCTCAGCACATCCGGCCGGTCGCTTACGTCGCGCTGGTCGCGCACCAGCCAGGTCCGCCAGGCGTCGGTATCGGAGAAACGCACCGGCCGCGGCAGATGGGTTACCGGTTTCGCGGGATCCGAGACATAGGAATCTCCCCCGCCTCCCGCGCCGGGCTTGCCGAAGCCGAGGCCTGCATTTGCCTCAAGGTAAAGCGGCTTCAGCGGGCGGGCACAGCCTTTCTCGCAGGCGATCGGCCAGTCGGAGAATTTCTGCCAGTGATTTTCCGCCGGATTGTAGATGGCCGCGCGCGCGAGACCGGCGCCGGGACCGCCCTTCAGATATTGATTGAAGAACGGTAGCACCATATCGCGCCGGTACTGCGCAGCGGTGTCGCCATTCCATTTGAACGGACCCAGATTCCATCCTTCGCGATTGATCTGGCTGTGGAACCACGGGCCCATGACCAGCCAGTTGTTTGACTCGTGACCGGCGGCTTTCAGCGCCGCGAAGGCATGATTGGCGCCCCACATATCCTCCTGGTCCCACAGGCCCTGTTCCCAGAGCGTGGGAACATTGGAGGGGTGGGCCACGAGTTTGCGGACGAGATCCTGATCCTGCCAGAACGCGTCATAGGCAGGATGCGCCGCCATCGTGTTCCAGAACGGGAGCTGATCGAATCCGCTCGCCTTGGCGAGCGCGCCGGGCGAGCCCGCTTTCATGTAGGTCTCGTAGTCGTCATAGGCGCCGCGGGGGATGTCCTTGCCCTCGTCCTTCTGCTCGGTCTGGCTGGCGAAGTAATCGAGATTGGGCTCGCGGAAGGCGCCGTAGTGATACCAGTCATCGCCCATCCAGCCATCGACCATCGGACTCTCCGGCACCGCCGCCTTCAGCGCGGGATGCGGACCGAGCAGCGCCATCACCACCGTCCAGCCTTCATAGGACGATCCGATCATCCCCACCTTGCCGTTGGATTGGGGAATATTCTTCACCAGCCAGTCGATCGTGTCCCAGGCATCGGTGGTGTCGTCGGTCGTGGTATGATTGAACGGACCGCGCGCCGGCCGCGTCATCTCATAGGCGCCTTCGGAGCGGTATTTGCCGCGGACGTCCTGATAGGCACGGATGTAACCCGCCTGCACCAGGACTTCGTCGGACAGCGGCAGCAGCGAAAGCATCGACGGGCTGTCGTTGCGCTCCGCGCGCTTCTTCGCGTCGTAGGGCGTGCGGGTCAGCACGATCGGGGCGTGCTTCGCGCTCTTCGGTATGACGATCACCGTGTAGAGCTTCACGCCGTCGCGCATGGGGATCATCTCGACGCGCTTGATGTAATCGTTCTGCGCCTCGGGCCGCACGAATTTGGCGGGAATGTCGCCCGCCGGGGCGGCGGGCGGCGGCGTGGCCGGAACGGAAGCGCCCGTCAATGCCGCCGGCGCCGCCAGCGATGCGGCCAGCGCCGCAATTCTCCACCAAGCCATCGATAAACCCCGGCGCATGTCCCGCGAGTCGCACTATATCGGTCGCGGTGCCGTTGAAAACGCCCTTGCGGGGGGCGACGCCCTTCCGGCCCGGGCCCGGTCGGGGGGAACCCGCGCGTTGTCCGCCGCCGACGCATCGCCGTCCGGGGTCCTGCACGACGGAAATAAGAGACAAATTTTCCGAGAAATTTAAGCGTCGCGTCCAGCGCCGGTTAATGAAATTACAGATGTCCTCTTAGTTAGTGCGCGAGAAAACTGGTCCTTCACATTTTTTGGAATTACATGGCCGTAACAAAGGCGGGCCCATTGCAATGCAGTTAGGCGATATTCTGGTTGCCCACGGGCTCATCAGCCCCGGCGACCTGGCGGAAGCGCTGGAGCGTCAGCGCGAGGAAGGCGGACGGATCGGCGAAAACCTCGTCGCGCTCGGCAAGCTGAGCGCGGAGGACCTCGACGAGGTTCTCCATTCCACGCCGCTCGCGCCGCGCTCGCTCGAAGAGACGGGAATCGCACTCGCCGACCTGCTCAATCTCGTCACCAAGGCGATGTATGCGAACAGCCTCGAGACGCCCTCGATGCTCATCGAGATGCTCAAGCTGCCGCCGCTCGCGATGCAGCAGCTGCTCGAGCAGGCCAAGGATCGCAAGCTCGTCAACGTGCTGGGCTCCTCGGGCCATCGCGCCGTCTCGGAACTGCGCTATGCGCTCACCGAACGGGGCAAGCAATGGGCCCAGGAGGCGATGGCGCTGAACCAGTATATCGGTCCGGCGCCGGTGCCGCTTTCCGCCTATGTCGAGCGCGTCGCGCGCCAGGCCATCGCCAATGAGCGCGTCGACCGCGCCGCGATCGACGCGGCGTTCGCCAAGATGATCATCGCGGAAGATTTCGTCCAGGAGATCGGCCCCGCCATCAATTCGGGCCGCTCCATCCTGCTCTACGGGCCGCCCGGCAACGGCAAGACGACCGTTGCGGAGAAGGTCGGCGACATGTTCCGCGACGTCGTCTACATTCCCTATTGCATCGAGGTCGAAGGCCAGATCATCAAGCTGTTCGACCAGGGCACGCACAAACAAATTCCAAATACCAATCCGAACCGGCCGGGCACGCTGCGCCGCGAGGATTTCGACAAGCGCTGGGTGCCATGCAAGCGGCCCTTCATCGTGACCGGCGGCGAACTGACGCTCGAAATGCTCGATCTGAGTTTCAACGCGCAGGCGAAGTTCTATGAGGCGCCGCTGCACATCAAGGCCTTGGGCGGCATTTTCGTCATCGACGATTTCGGCCGGCAGATCGTCTCGCCCGAGGCGCTCCTCAACCGCTGGATCGTGCCGCTCGAAAGCCGCGTCGATTACCTGAAGCTGCATACCGGAAAGAGCTTCTCGCTGCCCTTCGACGAGCTGGTGATCTTCTCCACCAACCTTGCGCCGAACCAGCTGATGGATCCGGCCTTCCTGCGCCGCATCCCTTACAAAATCGAAATCGGGGCGCCGGCAAAGGAAGATTACCGCAAGATTTTCCGTGCCGTCGCCAAGGGCGCGGGCTTCGAGGACGCCGATGAGATGGCGCAGTTCGTCATCGCCGAGCTCAGGGAGAAGAACGATTTTCCGCTGGCGAGCTATCAGCCGAAATTCATCATCGACCAGGTGCGCGCGGCCTGCAAATTCCGCGGCATCCAGCCCCAGTTCAGGGCGGAATTCGTGGAGCGCGCACTGAAGAACCTCTTCACCAAGGACTCGCCCGGCTACGGCGCCCGCACCAACAACCGCCCGGCCGTGGCCAAGGCGGCGTGAACCTTTGACCACAAAGAGCATGAAGGAAGTGACGCGCGCCCGGGCGCGCAATAGTTCTTCGTGCTCCTTGTGCTCTTCGTGTTAAAATAACTCTGCATTCTCGCGCCCTCGCACTATCCGAGAGTTGCCTTCCTTCGGGCGAGGCTTTCGGCGGGCCAGAGCGTCTTCATATCGTAGTAGACCTCATAGGCCGGCACGTCCGAAGGGAGCGCGACCCAGCGAAGTTTCGAGCGCGTAAAAATATGCACGTCGGGCGCCAGCGCGTCGGGTTCGTCGAGCGTGCCGACGCGGACGAAACGCAATGACGGACGGCGGCCGTAATCGCTCCACAGCGCCGTGCGGCAAGTCGGGCACCGGTAGATGTCGTGCGGGCGCCCGCTGTCGGTCGGCATGGAAACAGCCTCGGGCGCGCCCGACAGTAGTTCTATGCGGCCGGATTCGATCAATGCATTGATGACGAAACCGCTGCCGGTCTGGCGCTGGCAGTCGCGGCAATGGCAACAGTGCACGAACATCGGCCGCGAGCCGAGCCGGTAACGGATCGCGCCGCACGCACAACCGCCTTCGAACGTTTCCGTCATGTGATCCTCCTGGGACCGCGGGCTTCCCCGCCCGCCTCTTTGCTACACCACATTCAGCAGGATTTATTGTATCGATAAAAGCGGGGGAGGACGCCCGCGGTCCCGGGATTATTCATGGCCGATATCCGCATCACCGACGAAATCGCCATCGACGAGGGCGAACTTCTCGAAAGCTTCATCCTGGCGACCGGCCCCGGCGGGCAGAATGTCAACAAGGTCGCAAGCGCGGTGCAGCTGCGCTTCGACGTGGCCCATTCTCCGTCGCTTCCCCATGATTTGCGCGCGCGGCTGATCAAACTGGCCGGACGCAGGCTTTCGAAATCGGGCGAACTGATCCTGACCGGCCGGCGCTATCGCAGCCAGGAGCAGAACCGCGAAGACGTCCGTGCGCGGCTGGTAGAACTGTTGCGGGAGGCCGCGACACCGCCCCGTCCGCGCCGGAAGACCCGGCCGCCGCTTTCGAGCAAGAAACAACGCCGCGAAAACAAGATGGCGCGCGGCCAGCTCAAGCGCCAGCGCGCAAGACCGCGCGACGAATGAATTCCGCTTGCCTTCGGGCGCCGGCCTGCGCAAGGGATGCGCCGCCAGCATCGGAGGCCGGACATGGACTACCAGAACGTTCTTGTGAAGACCGAAGGCGCAGTGGCGATCATTACGCTCAACCGCCCCAAGGCACTCAATGCGCTCAATTCCGAACTGCTGCGCGAGCTGGTCGAGGCGCTCGAAGCCATCGACGCGGATGACAATCTCCACGCGATCGTCCTCACCGGCTCGGATCGCGCCTTTGCGGCCGGTGCCGATATCAAGGAGATGGCGGCGAAGTCCTACATGGACATGTACAAGGCGAATTTCTTCGCCAGTGCAGCCGACAGGATCACCGCGATCCGCAAGCCCATCATCGCGGCAGTGGCAGGTTATGCACTGGGCGGCGGTTGCGAGCTTGCCATGCTCTGCGATTTCATTCTCGCGGCGGACAATGCGATATTCGGCCAGCCGGAAATCAATCTTGGCGTCATGCCCGGCATCGGCGGAACGCAACGGCTGACCCGCTTTGTTGGAAAGTCCAAGGCGATGGAAATGTGCCTGACCGGCCGCAACATGGATGCCGGGGAGGCCGAACGCACGGGTCTGGTAAGCCGTATCGTTCCGCTTGCCGATCTGCTTTCCGAGGCGACAAAGGCTGCGGAGAAGATTGCGGCCCAATCCGTTCCGATCGTGATGATGACCAAGGAGACGATCAACCGCGCCTATGAGACGACACTGGCCGAAGGCATCCGCTTCGAGCGGCGCGTCTTTCATGCCATGTTTGCGACCGAGGATCAGAAGGAAGGCATGGAGGCCTTCGCCGGGAAACGAAAGCCGGAATTCAAGAACCGCTGAACCGCAACGCCGCATTGACCGCAAGCCCGGCGGGAGCTAAAAACCGCGCCCTTTCCAGTCAGGACGAAAAGCCTATGCCCAATATCGACTCCGCCAAGAAACGCGTTCGTCAGAATGCCAAGCGCACGGTGCGAAATCACGCCCGCAAGAGCCGCATCCGGACCTTCACGCGAAAGGTGGAGGAGGCGCTGACGGCGGGCAACAGAAACGCGGCACTCGAGGCGCTCAAGGCCGCGGAGCCGGAATTGATGCGTGGCGCTGCCAAGGGCGTGGTCCATAAGAACACTGCCAGCCGCAAGGTATCGCGCCTCGCCAAGCGAGCCGCGAAATTGCCCGGCTAAGCTTTTGATAAATCAACGTCTTTTTTGTGACACTTTGTAAGTCATTGTGAATATTGATCTTTTTATTCCCGTAGTCTGACGGTTAACAAAGCGGGTTAAGTACTAAAAATCTTTCATAATGGTACAGCAACTTAATTTCGCCGACTCGCAGTTTTTCTCGGTTTTGCAACAGCTTACGGCGCGTCATGGAACTGCAACAATCGAAATACAGCGACTTGAAAAGCTTAACGGCCCGTGTATGCTTTCAGGGCTGGTGGCGGTTAACGGTAAAGAAATTCAGCAGAATTCGAAGTAAAGAGCGGGGATGACGGCAATCCAGAGCCGGAACGGCCGGAGTTGCGTCTGAACAGGTATAGTCTAGCATTGCAGTTTTACTTGAGCTTTACGGTGTGTCTGCGCATGCCGAGGTGAGAAATTTGTCCGGAGGTTAACGTGGGATCTGTCGGGAGCGCAAGCGGATATGCAGGCGATATCAGTGCGGATCGGGCTTGGAAGATTCTGAACGACGATCCCACGGCCCAGCTGGTCGATGTCCGCACGACGGCTGAGTGGTCCTTTGTCGGTATGCCGGACCTCTCCGGTCTTGGGCGCGAGGTTCACACGGTTGAGTGGCAGGTGTTTCCGCAGATGTCGCCCAACCCGGATTTTGTCCGGCAGGTTGGGGAGCGTCTCAGGAACAGCGGCGCGGGCACCGAAACGCCGGTTCTTTTTCTCTGCCGTTCCGGCGGACGCTCGCGCGCCGCGGCCATGGCAATGACCGCTGCGGGGTTCAGCTGCGCGCTCAATGTCGCCGGCGGGTTTGAAGGAGATGTGGATGCCGAGGGGCACCGGGGAATGACAGGCGGCTGGAAAGCCGCAAAGCTTCCCTGGCGGCAGAGTTGAAGCAAAGGAGGTGCGCACACGAAGCGCAGCACAAGACAAGCGAAGTAATGGGCAAGAATGCGGGCAATTTTCCCAAATGGGGAAGCCGGAGATGTTCCGGTCAATTCCGAGGGCACGGGGATGACTCAATTACTTAAAAAGACTCCCGATTGGCTTGTCGTCTGGTCGGCGGCGCGTGACAGGCTGCGCCGCGAGCTAGGGGGGGCTACGTTCGACGCCTGGATCGCGAAGCTGATCCTGCTGGATTTCAGCAAGGACGAGATCAAACTGGGCGCGGCCCGCCCCTTTGTCCGCAACTGGGTGGCCAATCACTATGTCGGTCGCATCGAAAAGGCGCTGCGCGCCGAAGGCGGCAATCCCGCATCGCTCACGATCGTGCTGGCAGAAGCGGAAAGCCCGCGCATCGGCGGCGCGCTTGCCGCCGAAGAACATGTGCCGGGGCCGGCTGCTGTTGCCGTCCTTCCATGCGCGCCCTCTGTTCTGCCGCGGCAAACGGAGCGCGAGCGCCCGCTGTTTTCCCGCAGACCCGACCCTAATCTTTCGTTTTCGGGCTTCGTCGAAGGGACCTCGAACGCACTGGCCCTGCGCGCCGGGCGCAGCTTTGCGGAGGACGAAGCCGATGGAATTTCCGTGCTTTACATCCATGCCAGTTTCGGCTTCGGCAAGACCCATCTTCTGAACGCGATCGCGCTTGCCTGTGCCGCGCGGGGCCGGCGCGCCCTGCTGCTTGGCGCCGAAGACTTCATGCGGCAATTCCTTGGTGCGCTCGGGCGTCGCGAGACGCTTGGTTTCAAGGAAGAGCTGCGTGCCGCGGACATTTTGCTGATCGACGACCTGCAGCATCTGTGCCGCAGCTCCGCCACCCTCTCGGAGTTCCTGCACACGCTCAATGCCTATGCCGATCTCAGGCGGAAGCTCGTCGTGGCCGCGGACCGGCCGCCTTCCATGCTTGAAAATTTGGGCGCGGACGTGCGTTCCCGCCTGTCGGGCGGCATCGTCACGTCGATAGAGAAGCCCGAGCGCGCCATGCGGTTCGCGATCCTGAAGGCGCGCGCGGAGGACTATTGCAAAAAGCACACAAGCGTGACCATTCCGGAGGACGCCCTCGCGCGCATCGCCGATCTGGAAGACGCGACGCCGCGCGATCTGCTCGGTTACTTCAACAATCTCACCGTCCATGTCGGACTGACGCAGAGTGCAGTGGCGCTCAACGCTGCGCTGAGCACGATCCTTAGCCGCGGCAGCACGCGACGGATTTCCATCGAGGATATCCAGCGCAAGATCGCCGATTTCTACAAGCTCGATCCGCGCGAGTTTCAGTCGGCGCAGAGAAGCCGCCGCGTCGCGCGGCCGCGACAGGTGGCCATGTTCCTTGCGCGCACCATTACCGAGCGTTCATTGCCCGAGATCGGCCGCAGGTTCGGCGGGCGCGACCACACCACGGTGCTCCATGCCTGCCGGCGCATTGCCGCGCTGTGCGCGGAAGACCCGACCTTTGCCCAGGAAATCGAGTTCCTGAGGCGCGTCCTGGCACCCGAAAAATAGCTTGCCGAAGCCGGCCCTCCGATCGATCCGGAGGGCCAGTCTCGCCCCAATGCGCTGTTCCCGCGCGCCTTTCTCCCTGCTATAGTTTCCTGCTTTGAGTCACCGCTTCGCGGGGCTCAGGCGTCGAAGGGTTTCGGAGATCAGTGACAGGCCTCCGGCGCCCGCCAACCGCAGCAATATTTTTCAAGCGCAGGGTCATGAAGGTCACCATCGAACGCAGCGCATTCCTCAAGGCGTTGAACCATGTCCAGAGTGTGGTCGAACGGCGCAACACCATTCCCATTCTCTCCAACGTGCTGATCGATGCCGGCAAGGGCCGGCTGAAGCTGACCGCCACGGATCTCGACATGGAGATTGTCGAAACGCTCACCGCGGATGTGATCCGCAACGGCGCGGCGACGGCGCCGGCGCATATGCTTTACGACATCGTCCGCAAGCTTCCGGATGGTGCGCAGGTGCAGGCCGAACTACTCACGGCCGAAGGCGGACGCCTCGCCATCTCGGCCGGCAGCGTGCGTTTCGAACTTGCCTGCCTGCCGAAGGAGGATTTCCCGCAGATGACGGCGGGTGCCCTGCCCTTCCGGTTCCGCCTGCAGGCAAACGAACTCAAGCGGCTCATCGACAAGACGCGCTTTGCGATCTCCACGGAAGAGACACGCTTTTATCTGAACGGCATCTACGTGCATGCGCATAAGGACGGTGGCGGCAAGGGCGAGATGCGCGCGGTGGCGACGGACGGCCACCGGCTCGCACGCTTCCGGCTTGAGCTTCCGGATGGCGCCGCCGATATGCCCGGCGCCATCGTTCCGCGGAAAACCATCGGCGAATTGCGCCGCCTGCTCGACGACATGGATAGCGCAATCGATGTGTCGTTGTCCGATACCAAGATTCAGTTCACGACGGATGGCGTTGAACTGACATCCAAGCTCATCGACGGAACGTTTCCGGACTATCAGCGCGTCATTCCCTCTGCAAACGACAAGGTGCTGTCGCTCGACTCGCGCGAATTTTCGCAGGCGGTGGATCGCGTCTCCACGATTTCCGCGGACAAGACCCGCGCCGTGAAGCTGAGCCTGGCGCAGGATCGGCTGACACTGTCGGTCATCAATCCGGATTCCGGCACGGCGACCGAAGAACTCGGCGCCTCGTACACCGCAAACCCGCTCGATATCGGCTTCAATGCGCGCTATCTGCTCGACATCACCGGCCAGATCGAAGGCAAGGAAATCCGCTTCGTGCTTTCCGATGCCGGCTCGCCGACGCTGATCGAGGATACGGAAGACAGCGGCACGCTCTACGTGCTCATGCCCATGCGGGTTTGAGTTTGACGCACGCGCTGCATCAGAGTCCTGAAATCTCCGTACCTCATCATTCGCTTCTGGCGGTGATGCAGCTGACGCTCGCCAATTTCCGTTCCTATTCGCGGGCGGAGCTTGCGCTTAGCGGGCGTCCCGTCGTGCTCGCGGGTCCGAACGGCGCCGGCAAGACAAATCTGCTCGACGCGATTTCGCTCTTGTCGCCCGGCCGCGGCCTGCGCGCCGCGCGGCTTTCCGAACATACGCGCAAAGCCCCGCAGGCAGCCGCGAGCGATGTGCTCTGGGCCGTGACCGCCACGATCCGCCGCGACAATGAATCTTATGAAATCGGCACCGGCCTTATTTCCGGCGCCGGTTCCGAACGGCGCGAAGTCCATCTGAACGGCGCACCCGCGCAGAATTCCGCCGATCTCGCCGAGATTGTGCAGATAGTATGGCTGACGCCTGCGATGGATCGGCTGTTCAGCGACAGCGCGAGTGCAAGGCGGCGTTTTCTCGACCGGCTGGTGCTCGGTTTCGAGCCGGCGCATGCGCGGCGCAGCCTGCGCTACGAACAGGCGATGCGCGAACGCGCGCGGTTGCTCCGGCTCGGTCCGCGCGATCCGGGCTGGCTCTCGGCGCTCGAGAAAGAAATGGCCGAAGCGGGCGTCGAAATCGCCATGGCGCGCGCGCGCATCGTCGAACGACTGACCGCTTCGCTGCGCCGGCGTGAACAGATCAGCGTCTTTCCCGCGGCACAACTCGCGCTTGAAGGAGAAACCGACAGGCTGGTAGCCGAAAAGGGCGACGCGGCCGTGGAGATGCAACGAGCGAATTTGGCCGGAACCCGAACTCGCGACGCGGAATCGCGGCGCACCACCGTCGGACCGCATGTCAGCGACCTCGCCGCGCGGCATACCGAAAAACGGATGAATGCGCGCGATTGTTCGACCGGCGAGCAGAAGGCCCTGCTGATTTCGATCGTGTTGGCCAATGCCCGCGAACTCGCCGCGATGCGCGACGGGCATGCGCCGCTGCTTCTGCTCGACGAGATTGCGGCGCATCTCGATGCGCGGCGGAGAGCCGCCCTGTTCGATGAAATCCTGGCGCTCGGCGCGCAGGCTTGGGTTACCGGCACCGACCTGTCGTTATTTGAAAATCTTGGTACGCGTGCCGATATATTCCTGGTCGAAGCGGGCCAGTTCACCCGCCAAAGCTAATCATACCAGAGCACAGGATATGCGGACTGCAGTGGTTGAAACAATTTTTCGTGTGCGGAGACCTGCAGATGCAGGGGAAAATCGCCAAGGTGCCAAGGCACCAGGGGTGTTTCCCGCTCGCGCCTCTTGGCGTCTTGGCGTCTTGGCGGTTCAATCTGTGCGTCGCCACTTCGGCGTCTCCGCGTGCAAATACGAAATGAGCTACAGCTGATGGTCAAGGATATGGGACCGCCCGATCCACCCAATGACAACGAGTACGGCGCCGAGTCGATCAAGGTGCTGAAGGGGCTCGATGCCGTGCGCAAGCGGCCGGGCATGTATATCGGCGACACCGATGACGGCTCGGGCCTGCACCACATGGTCTACGAGGTCGTCGACAATGCGATCGACGAGGCGCTTGCGGGTCATGCAGACCGCATCGACGTCGCCCTCAACGCGGACGGCTCCTGCACGGTGCGCGACAATGGTCGCGGCATTCCGACCGACATCCATTCGGGCGAAGGCGTCTCCGCAGCCGAAGTCATCATGACCCAGTTGCATGCCGGCGGGAAATTCGAGCAGAGCGCCTACAAGGTATCCGGCGGCCTGCACGGCGTCGGCGTGTCCGTCGTCAACGCACTCTCGGAGCGGCTGGACCTGCGGGTCTGGCGCAACGGCGAAGAATATTACCTGCGCTTCCTGGATGGCGATCCGGAAGCGCCGCTGAAGGCCGTCGGGGAAGCAAAGGGCAGGCGCGGCACGGAAGTGACATTCCTGCCGAGCCCGAAAACATTCACCAAAACCGAGTTCGATTTCGCCACCATCGAGCATCGCCTGCGCGAACTCGCCTTCCTCAATTCGGGCGTGACGATCGTGCTGGCCGATTTGCGTGGCGTCGAGAAAAAGGAAGTCACGCTGCACTACGAGGGCGGCCTCGAGGCTTTCGTCCGCTATCTCGATCGCGCCAAGACGCCGCTGATCCCGTCGCCGATCCTGCTCAGAGGCGAGCGGGAGTCCATCTTCGTCGAAGCGGCTTTGCTCTGGAACGATTCCTATCACGAAAGCATGCTTTGTTTCACCAACACCATTCCGCAGCGCGACGGCGGCACTCATCTCGCCGGGTTCCGCGCCGCGCTCACCCGCGTCGTAACGAAATATGCGGAGGAATCGAGCCAGGGCAAAAAGGAGAAGATCGCGCTCACCGGCGATGATTGCCGCGAAGGGCTGACCTGCGTCTTATCCGTCAAGGTTCCGGATCCGAAATTCAGCTCGCAAACCAAGGACAAGCTTGTTTCATCGGAAGTGCGCCCGGTCGTGGAGGGCACGGTGTACGACCAGCTGAGCACCTGGTTCGAGGAACATCCAGCCGAGGCCCGCGCGGTCGTGGGCAAGGTGATCGAAGCCGCGACTGCGCGCGAGGCGGCGCGCAAGGCGCGCGAACTCACGCGGCGCAAGGGCGCCTTGGACGGCATGTCGCTTCCCGGCAAGCTTGCCGACTGCCAGGAGCGCGACCCGGCCAAATGCGAAATATTCATCGTCGAAGGAAACTCCGCCGGCGGCAGCGCCAAGCAGGGCCGCAATCGCGAGAACCAGGCGGTGTTGCCATTGCGCGGCAAAGTACTGAATGTCGAGCGCGCACGCTTCGACAAAATGCTGTCGAATGCCGAGATCGCCACGCTCATCACCGCGCTCGGCACTGGCATCGGCCGGGAAGAGTTCAACCCTGACAAGCTGCGCTATCACAAGATCATCATCATGACGGACGCCGACGTTGACGGCGCGCATATCCGCACGCTGCTGCTCACTTTCTTCTATCGGCAGATGCCCGAACTGATCGACCGCGGCCATGTATTCATCGCTCAGCCGCCGCTCTATCGGGCGACGCGCGGCAAATCCGAGCGCTATCTGAAGGACGAGCGCGAACTCACCGAATATTTGATCGGTGAAGGCTCTTCGGGCGCTGTGTTCACGCTGCACACGGGCGAGACGATGGCGGGTGCGGATTTCGATGCGCTGGTAGCAAAGGCGCGCGCGGCTGTCGCTGCGCTCGACGGTTTCCCCCATCACTATCCACGCTTTCTGCTGGAACAGGCAGCGATCGCCGGTGCCCTCAATCCGGAAATCCTGGCCAATGCTACGCACGCGGCCGAAACGGCAGCCCACATCGCGCGCCGGCTCGATCAGCTGTCCGACGAAACCGAGCGCGGCTGGCACGGCGAGCCCACACCCGACGGCGGGCTGAAATTCTGGCGCGAAGTGCGCGGCGTGCGCGAGGCCGTCGCCATTGACGGTGCGGTCATTTCGAGCGCGGATGCCCGCAAGCTCGATCGGTTGTCGCCGGATCTCCAGGTGGCTTATCTCAAGGCCGGCACGCTCACGCGCAAGGACGAGACGCGCGAGGTTCGTGCGCCGAGCCAGCTCCTCGAGGCAGTCTTCGAATGGGGCCGCAAGGGACTCGCATTGCAGCGCTACAAAGGCCTCGGCGAGATGAATGCCGAGCAGCTGTGGGAAACGACGCTCGACGACAATGCCCGCACACTGCTGCTCGTGAAGGTGGAGCATGCCGACGAGGCCGACGACCTCTTTGCCAAACTGATGGGCGACATCGTCGAACCGCGCCGCGAATTCATCCAGGAAAACGCGCTGCACGCGGCACTTGATGTGTAGCTGCCAAAATTAGATTGTCATTGGCCCCCGAATGCGGGCCACCCAGCTGACTTCTCCGCGGTGTAGACAATTTTGTTCAATATTCTCGATGTAAGTAGCAGATTTGAACTGGGTGGCCCGCATTCGCGGGCCATGACTGAAAAGTTTGCAGGAGGAAGACAATGCAGGTACGTGCGGCGGTGGCCTGGGAAGCAGGGAAGCCTCTCTCGATCGAAACGGTCGATCTCGAAGGGCCAAAAGACGGCGAAGTACTGGTCGAGATCAAAGCGACAGGTATTTGTCACACGGATAAATACACTCTTTCCGGCGCCGACCCTGAAGGATTGTTTCCCTGCATACTCGGCCATGAGGGCGCCGGCGTGGTTGTCGATGTCGGCCCCGGCGTGAGCACACTGAGAACGGGCGACCACGTCATTCCGCTTTACACGCCCGAATGCCGGGCGTGCAAATCCTGCACGAGCCGCAAGACCAATCTCTGCACATCGATCCGCGCCACGCAGGGCAAGGGGCTGATGCCCGACGGAACAACCCGCTTCTCGAAGAACGGCAAGCCGATCCTGCATTACATGGGCTGCTCGACCTTCGCAAATTACACCGTGCTGCCCGAGATCGCGCTTGCGAGGGTCCGCGAAGACGCGCCATTCGACAAGATTTGTTACATCGGTTGCGGGGTGACGACCGGTGTCGGCGCCGTCATCTTCACTGCGAAAGTTGAACCCGGCGCACATGTCGTCGTCTTCGGCCTCGGCGGCATCGGGCTCAATGTCGTGCAGGGCGCACGCATTGCGGGCGCCGACAAGATTGTCGGCGTCGACATCAACCCGGCGCGCGAGGCCCTGGCGCGCCAATTCGGCCTCACCCATTTCGTCAATCCCAAAGAAGTGAAGGGCGACCTCGTCGGCCATCTCGTCGAGCTGACAAAGGGCGGCGCGGATTACAGCTTCGAATGCACCGGCAACACCGACACCATGCGGCAGGCGCTCGAATGCTGCCATCGCGGCTGGGGCACTTCGGTGATCATCGGCGTTGCCGCTGCGGGCAAGGAGATTGCAACCCGGCCGTTCCAGCTTGTGACCGGCCGAGTCTGGAAAGGCACGGCTTTCGGCGGCGCGCGCGGCCGCACCGACGTGCCCCGGATCGTCGACTGGTACATGGACGGGAAAATCGCCATCGACGAGATGATCACGCACACCCTGCCGCTCGAGCGGATCAATGACGCATTCGACCTGATGACGAAGGGCGAGTCGATCCGCAGTGTCGTGGTGTACTGACGATCTTTCCAAGGCTGTTGTCGTCAACGAGTCCGATGCCAAGGTCCGCAAGCGCCCTGGATCTGGTCAAGCGCCTTACCGACGCGGAACGCTTTCTCTTGGCCTGGCAACATAGTATTCTTTCGTTATCCGCCGCAGCGCTGCTGCGGTTTCGAATCGAGGGGCATGCCGAACCAATGATCAAACTCAGAAAAAGCGCCTATGTCGCGGCGCTCGCGGTTGCATTGCTGTGTCCGCGAGCAGCGCTGACGGCAAGCAGCCAAGGTCCGGGCATTCTCGTTGTCGACCGTCATGCGATCATGAACGGCTCGAAGCTCGGAACCAATATTCGGGCTCAGATCATGGTCGACGAAAACAAGATCCAGACCGATCTCGGACCCGAACAGGCTGCGCTGCAGAAGGAGATGGACGCCTTCCAGAGCCAGTCGGCGTCGCTGCCCCCAGATGTGCGGGCCAGAAAGAACCTGGCGCTCCAGCAGAAACAGGCGGCCTACCGACAGAAAATGCAGGACCGGGAGAATCTCGTACATGGCGGCGAGGTCGTCGCCGGCCACGCTTACTTTGCGGCGGTCAAATCGGTGGTGCATGCGATCATGCTCGAACGCGGCGCCAGCGTCGTGCTCGAAAAATCAACATTGGCAGACAGCGTCAGCGGACTCGACATTACGCCCGAGGTCATCCGGCGTTTGGACCGACAGATGACCAACTTCAAGGTTCCGCTGGTGAAGCCGTCGGAGGACGACCAGCTAATGGCTACAACCAGATCGCACGACAGCCATCGCTGAAATGCGACTGCCTCTTGATCGCGAACATACGCGACAGCCGAAGCGAACGGTTCCGTCGGCGCCTTGACCCGCCGGCGGCTTATGCGGCCGATTGGACGCTTTAGGAATCGCGCCTGTCGACAACAGCGCGTTCGCCTGCGTGCATTCTGGCGCAACGCGATTGGCTTGATACGATCGTGGCCGGCTTGCGCCGGCCACGATGCAATGCAAGAGCCCAATCCCGCCGCCAACACCACCGCCCGGTTTCCCCGGGCGGCGATGCTTCATCAAAAGGCGATGCCGCGGGATGCGGCCACGCCGGCAGGACTACTTCTTCACCTTGCCGTAAAGCGTCACGGCGCCGGCCGGGTTACTCCCGAAATTGGTCCATCCGGAACCGGTGTTCTGCGCGAGCGGTGCGTCGGTGGTATTCGACACGTCCCACGCATCCCATGTGTCGGAAGAGTTGGCGTCCGTCTGGACTGCGACCCAGATCGGAGTGTTGGCCTTGAGCTTCACTTTCGTCACCTTGCCCCCGACAGTCATCGTGCTGGTGGTGCCGAAGGTCGGGAGGTTTGACACGTCGGCCGACCAGAGCATTTTGCCCGGGAGGCCGCTGGCGTCGGCGTAGATGGCGAGCTCGGCAGCGTTCGAACCCGTCACATAGCCCACTCCCGCCGCGATTGACTTCACTTTTCCGCTCACGGTCGGCGTGATTTGACTCGCCGACCAGATCTGCTCTCCGATCGCGCTACTCGGGCCCGAGATCGTCCAGCCGTCGCAGCAATTGTACCCGCTGCCGATCGAGTCGAAGATAACCGTGGCGCCCTTCGGAGCACGCACGTGGTAAATACCACCCGCCTGCTGGCCCCGGTTGACGCTGGTCATTGCGGCACCATTCGACAACTTGGAGCTCGTCGGTGCGGCAAGCGCGGCCGTCGTGACCAAAGCGAGCGCAGCCGTTGACAGAAAAATTGTACGAAGCATGAAAACCCCCTATGTTGAACCGTAGAAATGAGGAGGACGTATTCCTCCCCTTCGCCGGTAGCAAAGCGCGGTATCGCTTCCAATGCAACTGTCGATTTTCGATAAATCTCGTTTGCTTGGCGAATTTTTTTGTGCCGCACTGCGTTCTATCGCAGTGCAACAAAAGGATCGGGCACAATCCTACAGGCGTGCGCGCACGAACCAGCACGCGGCAGGAGGTGCTACGCCGGCTTCCGACGCATACCGCGCATAAGCCCCTTCCACAGACTTGCAGATCCTCGCGCGCAGCTCCTCGTCCATATCACTCGCGATACGAGAGAGCGGCCCGACATTGAGAACCTCGGCCGCAGCCTCTTCCAAGGTCACGCCCATGTTCATGCTGCCGTCGAAAGGCGCAATTTCAATTTGCGAATAATTTGCACCCGCAAGAATGCGATGCAGACGCGCCCGGTCCGCGAACGCGAACGGGCCCGGAGCCAACGGATCGGCCGGTTCCTGCGGCGGCAGGAGATGCATGGCGGCTTCCATTGGAGCGGAAGCCCAGATATTTTCGGCCATGCTGCGCCAGCACACAAAGACCAGCCGTCCGCCCGGAGCAAGCGCCTTCCCGATATTCACGAAAGCGGAAACCGGGTCGGCGAAGAACATGATCCCGAAACGCGAAAAGGCGAGATCGAACACGGGCTGGAAATCATGGGCCGATGCGTCGCCTTCGACGAACACGATACCCGCATTTTGCGCCATGGCCCGCGCCCGCGCGACACTCAACATTGGAGCGGATATATCGATGCCCGCCGTCGTGCCGTCCCGGCCGGCCTTGAAGGCTAAAAGGAAGGTCGTGGTGCCGCAGCCGCAGCCGATGTCGAGAATATGTTCGCCTTCCCGCGGTGCAGCAAACCGCAGCACGGCTTCCGTGATTTCCTCCATGTGAAGGTCGATCTTCTCCTGGAGGCGTGCCCAGCGCTCGCCCACCGGACCGTTCCAATATTCGATCTGCTGCATGTTCGCGGAGGCTGTCATGAATTGGCCCTTTTTCGCCGGCGGGCAAGGGTACGCAGCCGAAGCGCATTCAACTTGATAAAACCTTGCGCATCCTTCTGG
>DATAYG010000115.1:0-3679 GCA_036272695.1 Rhizomicrobium sp.
CGGCTGTGGGCGAAGGTGGAGTGTGGCTACGGCAGAATTCTAGTCCGCGACGGTGCTAACGCGGGTTGGATCAACTATATGCTAAAAGACGGCCAAAAATCAGATTTCGATGACTTGCTTGACTGCATAGTTGTAGAGACCCTGTACAATCCAATCGCCGACGCGTAGTCGTCCTTTTGGGGTCGGACTCTTTTGTAGACAAAGCTTAAGTAAAGGGCGATTCGTTTGCAATCGCCTTGTTTTGAGTTATTGCCGCCGCCCGCCTCGCGCGCGTGAGCAGTGTGATTTGAGTAGACGCCGCCAGATTCCGCTGATCTTTTAGAGCGGCGCCCGGCGCGAGCGAAGCTAAGCGCCCTATGTCAGTGCTGCGAAATTTGCCATTGTTTGTAGATGACCCGGTAGCTCGCTGCGCTGGCGGCCGAGCTCTCCTTACGCCGCCCCGACCCAGCGAAGCTGCATCGTCATCGTCGGTCACCGCCCGAGCTCCAACAATTCTACTAAAACGAAATGCCGACGGCGGCCAGCAGACGCCGCGCCGCCCAGCCGGCTCCAGCCGGTCGCGCAGGTCAATCGTCACGCCCAGTTATTGCCGCCGCCCGCCTCGCGCGCGCGCGTGAGCAGTGCGATTTGAGTAGACGCCGCATCGTCTAAGCTTACTTCGGCTCGGCGGCGTTGAGCTTCTCTTTGCCGATCGTGTCGACGTAGGATGTCCAGCGCGTGATGTCCTGCGCGATGAATGTTCCGAGTTCCTCAGGTGTGTAATCCGGTGGCGGCTCAAGCCCGGCGGCGAGCAGGCGGGATTTCAGCTCGGGCCGCTGCACCGCGCGGCGTATCTCCGCGTTCAGCTTGGCGATGACGGCGGCCGGCGCTCCGGCCCGCGTGATGAAACCGCCCCAGCCGGGCATATTGAAGGTCGGATAACCCGCCTCAATCATGGTCGGCAATTGCAGCAGCAGCAGCGAACGCTGCGGCGTACTCACCGCGAGTCCGCGCAACGCCCCCGTTTCGATCTGGGGCTTGGCGTTGGTCGCGACGCCGAAGAACATCTGCGTCACGTTGCCGACGGTCGCCATCATGCCCGAATTCACGTCCTTGAAGGGAACATGGACGATGTCCGTCCCGGCCACTTTGTTGAGATAGGCGCAGGCGATATGCGGCACTGTGCCGATGCCCGCCGAAGCGCAGTTGAGCTTGGCTGGATTTTGCTTGGCGTCGGCGACCAGTTCCGCGACTGATTTGGCCGGAACGCTTGGGTTGACGACGAGTGCATAAGAAATAAGTCCAGCCATCGCGACGGGTGTGAAATCTTTCGTCAGATCGTAGGGTGCAAGTCCCATGGCCGTGTTCAGCGTATAGGTTGGCGTCGCGAATAACAGCGTGTAGCCGTCCGCCGGCGCGGAGAGCACGTCGTCAGCCGCAATCTTGCCGCCGGCGCCGGGCCGTGGTTCGACAACGACCGGCTGGCCCCAGGCTTCCTTCAGATCTTCGGCAATGATCCGCGAGAATACGTCGGGGCTCGGCCCGACGATGATCTTGATGGGGTGAGCGGGAAAATCCTGCCCGCGAGCGCCCGGCGATCCAATCCAAACGGCCATCAGTGCTGCAAGGCACATCCCAAGTTGTGGGGCGCGAAAGCTTCCGCAGCGATAACACAACAAGACAGTCTCCCTTTGCCTGATGCTTCCTGCGCACTTCCGGCGGCGCCATGATAAAGCCCCGCCGGTGGATGACAGTGCGGCGCGATTTATTCTAGCTTATGCGCTTGCGAAGGCCGAAGAGGAATCATGGCGGACGAACCGAAGTCCATTCGCCGCGTGGTGACTGGCAACGACGCGCAAGGACGGTCCTGCGTGCTCTTCGACAGCGCCGCCCCCAACGTGAATCCGGGCGCCATCAGCCGCGGCACCTGCATGACCGACATCTGGGTCTACCGCGAAACGCCGGCGGTGATTTCCGGACCGCGCGATGACGGCAATCAGCCGTTCCATTTCGAGCCGCCCGCGGCCGGCGGGCATCTGCGCATCGTGCAGTCGAACGGCAAGCCTGCGAACTACGATCCGGCCAAGGATCCGGCTTACAAGCCGCTCACACCAACGCGGCTTCGTCCCGACGGCGTGTGGGATCGCGGCGGCCAGAACTTCTTCAGTTCGCCCGTACACAAATCCGCCACCGTCGACTATGGGATCCTTCTGAAAGGCGAGCGCACTTTGTTGCTCGACCGCGGCAATATCACGATGCAGGCTGGCGATGTCGTGGTGCAGCTTGGCAATTGGCACGGCTGGACCAATCTCAACGGCGGCAGCCTTATGGCTTTTGTCATGATGGGCGCAATGTTCGACAAAGAACAGAAGGTCTGACGGAAGTGAGCAAAGACATGAAGGCGGCGCGCCGCATCGTGACTATCGACGACGAGGACGGAAAATCGGTCGCAATCGCCGACGGGCCGACGCCCGACGTACAGACCGATCCGGCGCGTCCAGGATTCCGCTCCGAGCGAATCTGGACGACCGCCTCATCGCCGGTGCGGATCGGCGATTTTCGCGATGCGGTCCTCGCCTATCCCCGCAGTCTCGAGCCGCCGCGCGGCGGATCGTCATGCCATATCGTGACGTTGCCCCCTGATGCCGCGACGAAGCCCGGTACCGCCGATATCGCGGCTTATTTTCGCGCGGCGGGATCGCCGGCGGCCTCGACCTACACCGCGGGCGCGCCGCATCCCTATATGCAAAAGACGCAGACCCTTGACCTTTGTCTGATCCTGGAAGGCGAGATCACGCTCGTCCTCGATACGGGAGAGGTGCATCTCAAAGCCGGCGACACGGTGGTGCAGCGCGGCACCAATCACGCTTGGAGGAATCGTTCCGATCGGCCGTGCCGGATTGCGATTTCCTCGCACGACGCCGCGCAATAGAGCGTCGCGGTGCACGAATGCAAATAAGCAGGCTAAAGCGGCTGTTCTGCCGCCATACGCGCGTGCAGGAAAACGCGGATGAGATCATCTTCGCCCAGCGAGCGGAACGCGAAGTTCCGCGACCTTTTCGGTCATCAGGTTCCCTGGCGTTTCTCTGGGTGGGCGCCCTTGTCGTTGTCTTTATGGCCCATGCTTCCGGAAAGTCTACCAAGGCCAGAAAGGCTCGCTAGCGGGCATTCCGCGCGGTGAGACTTCGAGCTGTTGGCAACGCGCTATACTCGAGCAAAATCTCTGGGAGGGCACCGATGGGCGGCCTCACGCTCACTAATGTCAACGCGCCAGCGAACAACGGCTCATCGGGCGCGCGTTCCGGTACCGGAGTAAATTCGCGATGTTATCCAATTCCATGCCTACGACTACCGGGAGGCGGCTATGCCGGGCTGAAGATGCGGGTGGAAGGAATTGAAGTGAACGTATTGGGCGGCGTCATTGGAATAGACGTTCGATGACTGGCTCTAAAGTTCCCAGGCTCGGGCGAGTTTCCCGATAGGCAGGGTGCCGCCCGCGTCACCAATCGATCGCGTTGACCCGTGAAGAACGCGTTGCCCGTAATGAGCAGCGCACCGGCCAGATGACGGTCGTGTATGCGGTTCGCCGTCAGTGCCCGGAACCATGGCTGTCGGTCGAACCCGGCGCCAAGCTACGAACCTTATCGATCAGCTGGCTCGCGGCTTGAACACAGTTCTGCAAACTTTCGCTTTGGGGACA
>DATAYG010000116.1:0-17693 GCA_036272695.1 Rhizomicrobium sp.
GTTCGGGAAAATGAGCACACTCGGGCTCGCCTCGCTTGTGTTCGGGCTCTATACGGGCTTCGTCTATTTCACCCCGGTGTTCGGGGGCTGGATCGCGGATCGTTTCATGGGCCGCCGGCGGGCGGTGATGCTGGGCGCCGCACTGATGAGTGCCGGCCAGATCGCCATGGCGTTCGATGCTTCATTTCTCGCGGCACTAGCCTGCCTCGTCATCGGTTGCGGCCTTCTCAAGGGCAACATTTCGGTGCAGGTGGGCGCGCTTTACGCGGCCAACGATTCCGCCGGCCGCACGCGCGGCTTTTCGATCTATTCGATGGGCATCAATTTCGGCGCGACGGTCGGGCCGCTTTTGTGCGGGCTGCTCGCGCAGCTTTACGGCTGGCATGCGGGCTTCGCGCTCAGCGGCGCGCTCATGCTGCTCGGCCTCGCGACCTACATCGCGGGCTACCGCACGCTTTCGGAGACCACTCCTGCCGCCAATTGTGCGCAGCCCGCTGCGAAGCTCGACGCGAATGCGTGGCGCACGGTCCTCGCGCTCATTGCCGTGATGGCGCTGACGATCTTCCATTCCATCGCCTACTACCAGAATTCGAACATCGGGCTTGTCTGGATCAACGCCCATGTCGACCTCGCGCTCTTCGGCTGGCGCGTGCCGGTGGCGTGGTTCAATTCCATCGATCCGCTCGTCAGCATCCTCTCGGTGCCGGTGCTGATCGCGCTGTGGAAATTTCAGGCGCGCAATGGCGGCGAGCCAGGCGAAATCGCGAAGATCGCGACGGGTGCGGCGATCGCCAGCGCAGCCAATCTCATGCTGGTGCTCGGCTGCGCACTCTTCGTGCGCGTACCGGTTCTGTTTCCGATCCTGTACGATGTGCTGCTCGGTATCGCGTTCCTCTATTACTGGCCGACCCTGCTCGCACTGGTCTCGCGCACCGCGCCGCCGGCGATCAAATCCACCATGATGGGCGTCGCGTTCCTCTCGCTGTTTCTTTCCAACATCACCATCGGCCGGCTGGGCGGCCTCTACGAGCAAATGACGCCGCAGTCCTTCTGGGCGATGCATGCTGCCATCGCCGCAACCGGCGCGCTCCTCGCCACGTTACTCGCCCGCCCGCTCGGCCGCATTCTCGACCGCGGGGCTGAAAGAAGCAGATTATCAGTCGGACAATAGCCGAGCGGATTATCGGCATCCCCAGGCGCGAAGCAGCCCATTGCGGATCATATAGCCCGCCGGATTGACGGGATGCGTCGAGTGCCGGCGCAACCAGTTCTGCACCACGCCTGCGATCTGACGATCTGTCGGAGGCCTGCGGCGGCACATCACGCCCGACGCGGCAAGCGCGTCATAGAAACCGACCAGATAGCCGTCGCAATAGGCATTATCCAGAACGATGCCCGGCGGACCATTGCCGCAATGTTGCGAATAGTCCATTCCCGTATAGGCCTCGGGCGGGTTCGTAACAGCGACGCTTGCCGCAATCAGCGCGCCTGCAAGAGCGAACGGCATCGGTTCCTCGCAAAATGGCCGCGCAAGCATTGCACGCGCCGCGAACCGCAAGGGAGAGACAGATCGTCCTATGCCGCCGAATCACCGTGATGGTTTAGGGCTGCGAGCATTAGCCGGTGCAGATCAGGCGGTCGGATGCCGTGCGTGAACCAGCCCGGCGTTCACCGCGACCTTTGTGTGACCTATGGCGTGCGAACGAAGCCGTGCACGCTTTGGCCACCGGCATACCAGCCGGTGATTACCCCTTTGTCGCTGATGCCGCTGGGCCGCGTGTCGGTTGAGTGGGGCGGATCGAAATATGTGAACGTTCCCGCAGCGGAGCGCGAGAAACCCCTGTAGGCCGAACCATCGTCATAGAAGCCGGCGATCTCGCCACCTTTGTTGATGCCGGTTGGAAACGTCCCGGCCGCACCGGGAACGTCAATGGTCGTGATAGTACCGACGGCGGCGCGGATGAAGCCATGCGAGACGCCGCTGAGATCGGTGAAATCGCCGGTGACCGCGCCGCTGTCGTTGATCGCCAGCACCTCCATGCAATAGGAATTCGCCGGGTTGAATGTGGTGATCGTGCCATCGGTTGCACGAATGAAACCATGGCAGACATCACTCGTATTCCCGTACGTCCCGGTAATCACACCGCTGTCGTTGATCCATTCCGCCTGGGTGTTCTCGTTCGCCACCGCATCGAAGATTGTGATCTTGCCGCCGGCCGTACGGAGAAAGCCGTGTGTGATGTAATTATCGTCCACGTAATTTCCTGCAATCGAACCGTCCTTGTTGATGCCAAATGCCGCCGACTGAAGCGATCCCTTTGGGTTGATGAGGGCAATCTTGCCGCGCACGTTCCGGACAAAACCTTCGTCCTCATATCCGACGATCGCGCCCCTTCTATTTATACCCGTCGCGTAGGTAACATCACCCGGATCGAACGTCGTGATGGTTCCATCGGCAGCGCGTACGAAGCCGAAGCGGCTCCCAGTCGCCCTGTCAACATAATAGCCCGTGATGGCGCCGCCCCCATTGATGGCCTGCGCATTTGTTCCTTTCGATTGCGGAACGTCGAAGCTTGTAATCGTGCCTGTGGCGAGAGCGGCGTGCGCTCCTGCGATGAGGGCGAACCCCATCACCAATGCGGACGCGCCGCTGCGCAACCATCGGCAAGCGCCGATCTTTTCAAAACCATTCATCCGGAAGCCCCTCGTCTCGAACGGAAGTGGCGATAAACCAGCTCCGGAAGTTTCTCAAGTACCGTGAAAGGTTAAGCCCTCGCAAACCGCTTATACTTGATCCGGTGCGGCTGTTCGGCGCCGATCCCCAGGCGGCGTTTCTTGTCGGCTTCGTAGTCCTGGTAGTTGCCTTCGAACCATTCGACATGGCTGTCGCCCTCGAAGGCCAGCATATGGGTCGCCACGCGGTCGAGGAACCAGCGGTCGTGGCTGATGATCATGGCGCAGCCGGCAAAATCCTCGAGCGCGGCTTCGAGCGCGCGCAGCGTATCGACGTCGAGATCGTTGGTCGGTTCGTCGAGCAGGAGCAGGTTGGCGCCGGATTTCAGCATCTTGGCGAGATGCACGCGGTTGCGCTCGCCACCCGACAGCTGGCCTACTTTCTTCTGCTGGTCGCCGCCCTTGAAATTGAATGCGCCGACATAGGCGCGGCTCTGCATGGTGCGCTTGCCGAGTTCGAGGATGTCGAGTCCGCCGGAAATTTCTTCCCACACCGTCTTGTTGGCAGCGAGCGTGTCGCGCGACTGGTCGACATAGCCGATCGTCACCGTGTCGCCGAGTTTGAGGGTGCCCGCGTCCGGTGTTTCCTGGCCGGTGAGAATGCGGAACAAAGTCGTCTTGCCGGCGCCGTTCGGTCCGATCACGCCGACAATGCCGCCCGGCGGAAGGTTGAAATCGAGATTCTCGAACAACAACCGGTCGCCATAGGCCTTCTCCACGCCCGCCGCTTCGACGACAATGTCGCCGAGACGCGGGCCGGGGGGAATGACGATCTGCGCCGTGCCGCTACGCTGTTCCTGTGACGTCGCGAGCAGTTCCTCATAGGCCTTGATGCGCGCCTTGGACTTCGCCTGGCGGGCGCGCGGACTCGCCTTGATCCATTCGCGCTCGCGCGCCAGCGTGCGCTCGCGGGCCTGTTCGCTTTCGCCTTCCTGCAGCAGCCGCTTGTCCTGGATTTCGAGGAAGCTCGTATAATTACCTTCGTGCGGAATTCCCTTGCCTCGGTCGAGCTCCAGGATCCAGCCGGTCACATTGTCGAGGAAGTAACGGTCATGGGTCACCAGCACCACCGTGCCCTTGAATTCGCGCAGCGTGTGTTCGAGCCAGGCGACGGATTCGGCGTCGAGATGGTTGGTGGGCTCGTCGAGTATCAGCAGGTCGGGCGCTTCGAGCAGCAGCTTGCACAGCGCCACGCGGCGCTTCTCGCCGCCCGACAGCGTCGTCACGTCGGCATCGGGATCGGGGCAGCGCAGCGAATCCATCGCCATCTCGACCTGGGAATCGAGGTCCCACAATCCCTGCGCTTCAATCTGGTCCTGCAGCGCCGACATCTCGTCGGCGGTTTCGTCGGAGTAATTCGCCGCGATTTCGTTGTAACGGTCGAGCAGCGCCTGTTTCACCGCAACGCCGGCCATGACATTGCCGCGGACATCGGTAGACGGATCAAGCTCCGGCTCCTGCGGCAGAAAGCCGACGCGCACGCCGTCCGCCGCCCAGGCCTCGCCGGTGAATTCCTTGTCCTGTCCCGCCATGATGCGCAGCAGCGTGGATTTGCCCGAGCCGTTCACGCCGATCACGCCGATCTTGGCGCCGGGGTAAAAACTCAGCCAGATGTCCTTCAAAACCTGCTTGCCGCCCGGCCAGGTCTTGGACAGGCCTTTCATCACGTAAACGTACTGCGGACCGGCCATCGCCGCCTGCCTTTCTCTATCCTCGGGAAGGCGCGGGTTTTACCCGGCCCGAATAGCCGCCGCAACTCCGTCGATTCGCCGGACAGCGAAGGCGAACCAGACCGTGAATTTTCCTGACCGCAACTCCCGCAATTCAGCCCTCGATGAGGCGTCCCCGTTCGTCGATTGTCACGGCACGAACCGGCCGAAGCGCGACATTGGCGCGATAGCGGGCATAGCGCCGCTCGCCGCTACGGATCAGCGCGCCCTTGTCCACCATATCGGCGAGGTCGCGCGTTGCCGTAGGCGCAGACGCACCGGTGATCGTGACGTAATTGCCCGCGCTCAATCCGCCTTTGAAGCCTTCGGGCCCTTCGTGCAGGACACGAAGCAGCGCCTTCTCCTGTCGTTCGTTCAATTGACTCTTCAGGCGGTCCAGCAGCTTCGTCTTGTCGAGCAGGAATTCGATCAAGGCCGTTGTACGCCGCTGCGCCTCTATCGATACGCCCGCAAACCAGCGCAGCCACTCTGTCAGCTCGATCTCGGTACTGTTGCGCTCAAGCGCTTCATAATATGCCTTTCGCCTGGCGAGGATGGTCATTGCCAATGCCGTGAGCGGCGGGTGCCCGAGGCCCTGCGCCAGCGCTTTCTCGGCAATCGCTCGCCCGATGCGCCCGTTACCATCCTCGAAGGGATGAATGGACTCGAAGTAAATATGGGCGATGCCGGCGCGCGTCAAAGCAGGCAGCGGTGACGCTCGCTCGGGTGCAGTCCGTTCGAACCACGCGACGAAACGCTTCATCTCGCGCGGCACATCGGGGGACGGCGGCGCCTCGAAATGCACCTTCGGCTCATACACCGCTCCGGAGACGATCTGCATCGGCTCCCCGTGCGTGCGGTAACCGCCGACGTTGCGGATGTCGCGGCGTCCGTTCATCAGCATGCGATGCCATTCGAACAGCATATCGTCGGTCAGCGGCTCACCGAACGAGCGGTAGAGATGGACCGTCATTTCGGAGACGCCCTGTTCGGCGGGCTTCACGCGATGGCGATCGGCGGCGAGCCCGAGCTGTTGGCGGATGGACGACTGCACGCTCGCGCGATCCAGCACCTCGCCTTCGATTTCGGAGGTGGTCAGCGCCTCGGCGCTAAGCGCCTCTATGATGAGCTGGTCCTTGTCGTCAGTGCCAAGGCGGGCGAAGGTGCCTGCGAACCTGCCGCCACCCAACAGGAACTGCTCCTCGGCCCTCCGGAGGAGGTCGGGATTCCAGGTAAAACGCGGCCATTCCGGCCTTTGCCAATTCCATATCATGATCGATAGCGAACCTTTCTATCGATCATGCTAAGCCAAACTTGTGATCGATAGCAGGAATTCCTACCGATCATTGCGCCAGCCGGCGCAATGGCTGGCGGGGAACTGCCGATCATTGCCGGCCTCACATTGGCGCTCCACTCTGTTCGATTCCATCAACCCAGCAGGCGATGAGGTGCAGGCGTTCGTCGAGCACCACGAAATCGGCGCGGGCGTTTGTGATCAGTGCGCCGCGCTCTTGATCAAGGCCGAGGAATTTTGCCGGGGTGAAGGATGCGGCGCGGAGCGCGCCGCCAAGGGGAATGCCGCAAACTGTCACCGCATTGCGGACAGCGGATGCGAGATCGAGATGGGCGCCGGCGAGCGTGCCCTCCGCCGTCACGAGCCGGCCCTCGCGGAGAAAAATTCTGCGCCCGGTGAGCTCGAATTCCATCGCCTCAGAGCCGACGGTCGGCATTGCGTCGGTCACGAGCGCAATTCCTTCGGCGCCTTTGGCGCGGAAGGCCGCGCGCACGGACACGGGATCGACGTGATAGCCATCGACGATCAGGCCGGCGGTGAGACGCGGCTCGGCCAGCGCCGTCCCCACAAGGCCGGGCGCGCGGCCCTGGAAGGCCGGCATGGCATTGAAGAGATGGGTGACGCCGGAAAGTCCTTCTTCGATGGCGCCCTGAATGATTTCGCTCGAGGCTTCGCTGTGGCCGGCGGCAACGCGGATGCCGGCATCGACAAGTGCGCGGATGAAACCTGCCGGCACGCATTCGGGCGCGAGCGTGATCATCGAACGCCCGGCCTCGCCGAGCGCACGCAGCCATTCGAGATCGGCCATCTCGGCCGTCGCAATGCATGCACGGTCGTGCACGCCGGCGCGGGCTGGATTGAGGAACGGGCCTTCGAGATGCAGGCCAATGATGCCGTCGCGTCCCGCAATCGTGCGCGCCGACGCGATTGCGGCGCGCGCTTTTTCGCGTGTGTCGGAAATAAGCGTTGGCAGAAGCGCGGTCGTGCCGAGGCGGCGATGCGCCTGCGCAATTTTCCGCATGGCGTCCGGCGAGGGATCGTCGTTAAGCAGCAGGCCGCCGCCGCCATTGACCTGAAGATCGATGAAGCCAGGCGCGAGAATTGTGCCATGCGGCAGGCGCCGCGTCGGACAACCATGCGGAATATCGGTCCCTGCAACGAGACCGCAGATGCGCTGCGGCCCGACAAGCACCGCCGCGTTCTCGTGCCAGTGCCGGCCGTCGAAAATGCGTTCGGCGCAAATGGCCGTCATCTCGTTATCGTATGGCAATCCCATGGGCAGTCGCTCCGGCGGCTGCCGATTATAATGAGCGGCCACTGGAAATGTCGGCGAGGACCTTGTTCATCGGGATCGACGGCGGCGGTTCGGGCTGCCGGGCCCGCCTTGCCGATGCGGGAGGCCGTATTCTCGGGGAAGGCAAAGCCGAGCCAGCCGCCGTGCGTCTCGGTATTGAGCGCGCGCTCGCGGCCGTCGATGCTGCTGCGCGCGCGGCCAGACGCGACGCCGGGCTCGCGGAGGATACACTGGCGCGGACCCATGCGGTGGTGGGCCTTGCCGGCGTCGGCCGCAAATCGGTGCTCGCCGGGCTCGAGGCGCATGCGACCGCCTTCGCCTCGGTCGTCTGGCTGAACGATGCGATCATCGCCTGTGTCGGCGCCCATGGTGGCCGCGACGGCGGAATTGTCATCGCGGGTACCGGAAGCGTGGGGCTGGCGCTCGCCGACGGCCGCGAAATCCGCGTCGGCGGTTACGGATTTCCGATCTCAGATGAAGGCAGCGGCGCCGATCTCGGCCTGCGTGCCATACGCTGTGCGCTGCGCGCCCATGACGGGCGGATCGCCGCGACCAGTCTGACGCGCGCGGTCATGGCGCGTTTCAGCGGCGATCCGTTCGAAGCCGTCGCGTTTGCGGACAATGCGACCGCGACCGATTACGCGAAATTCGCGCCTCTGGTGATGGAACATGCCGAAGCGGGCGATCCGGTCGCGTGCACCATCGTCGCCCATGCAGCCAGGGAAATCGAAGCGCTTGTGACCCGCCTCGCCGCGCGCGGCGTGTCGCGCATCGCGCTCCTCGGTGGCGTTGCGCCGAGACTGACTGCGTGGCTCGCCCCCGACGTGCAGCAACTGTTGGTGCCGAGCGAAGGCGATGCGCTCGACGGCGCTCTCACACTCGCCCGCCGCTTTGCCGCACATACCCGATCACCGGCCGTGCACAAAGCATGAAACCGAGAAGACGTAAATTTGAACCGCCAAGACGCAAAGACGCACAGAAGAATTCGCCACGAAGACGTGGAGGACGGGGCGGTTCTACGTGCGCGTTCGCGCACAAATTATCTTCTGCGTGTTCTCCGTGGCTCGGCGCTGCATCTACTGCCTTGGCGTCTTCGCGGTTCTTTGTTGAGCAGAGGTCCCAGCATGAACAGTGGTGACGTGAATACGGAAGCCATTGATCCGCGCTATGCGGAGTTCGATGCGTGGCCGACAGCTGATATCCTGGCGGCGATGTATCAGGGCCAGATTGCGGCGGTGGAAGCCGTGCGGCTCGCCCTCCCCGCGCTTGCGCGCGCGGTGGAAGACGCGGCGCGCGCGCTCGTTTGCGAAGGACGTCTCGTTTATGTGGGCGCGGGGACGTCCGGCCGCATCGGCGTGCAGGACGGCGCCGAACTTGTGCCGACCTTCAACTGGCCGCTCGAACGGCTCCTGTTTCTGATAGCCGGCGGCGACGCCGCGCTGACCCGAAGCATCGAAGGCGCCGAAGATAACGAGGCGGAAGCGGCGCGCGCCATCGCTGAAGCAAACATTGGTCCGCACGACGTCGTCATCGGCATCGCTGCAAGCGGCACGACGCCCTACACTGTTGCCGCCCTGCGCGCTGCAAGTGAGGCCGGCGCAGTCACGATCGGCATTGCGAGCAACGCGCATTCGCCGCTGCTCGAAGCTGCCGCTCATCCGATCCTGATCGAATCGGGCAGTGAAGCGATTGCCGGCTCTACGCGCATGAAGGCGGGCACGGCGCAAAAAGTGGTGCTCAATCTTTTCTCGACCGCGCTCATGGTGAGACTCGGCCGCGTCTATCGCGGCACGATGGTGCATATGCGCGCGACGAATGCGAAACTTGTGCGTCGTGCGGGGAGGATCGTAGCCGCGATTTCCAACTGTCCGCCTGACACGGCGGCCCGCTTTGTCGAGGAAGCAAAGGGCGACGTGAAACTCGCGATCCTGCTCGCTCACGGATTGCGCAGCGAAGAGGCTGTGCAGCTGCTCGAACATCATCACGGCAATCTGCGCGCCGCCATTGCTGCCCTCGGCGCCGACCGCCATGGCTGAATCTTCCGACATGGCGCAGGAAATCGCGGAGATTCCTGTGGTTGCAGAGCGCCAGCTCTCGCAAGGCTACGAGCTGCGGAGTGCTATCCAGAGAATTCGTTCCTTCGCTCCGCGGGTCATGACGTTTTGCGGGCGCGGCAGTTCCGGCCAGGTCGGGGTGTTTCTTCGTTATCTGTTCGAGGCGCGGCTCGGGATGCTGGTATCTGCTGCGGCCCCCTCCATCATCACCGCTTATCACGCGCGTCCCGATATGCAGGACGCGCTGTTCATCGTGATTTCCCAATCTGGGCTCAGCCCCGACCTTGTTGCTGCAACCGCGCGGGCGCGCGAATTGGGTGCATTGACGCTTGCGATCGTCAACGACGCGGGCTCGCCTGCCGCACAGGCGGCCGAACTCATTCTTCCGATCGATGCCGGGCCGGAACATGCGGTCGCCGCGACCAAGACCGTGGTGGCCTCCATGCTCACCGGGGCGCGGCTCGTAGCGGCGCTCGCAAACGATAAGCAGCTCGAAGCGGCGCTGTCGCGATTGCCCGCGCGCTTCACGACTGCGCTCGCCTGCGACTGGTCGCGCTGGACAGATGCGCTCGCTGCAGCACCTGCGGCGTTCGTCACGGCGCGCGGCTACGCGCTCGCCGCGGCGCGCGAAATTGCGCTCAAGCTGACGGAATCGCTGCGTCTGCCGGCGCTTGCCTACAGTGCGGCGGAGCTGCGCCACGGTCCGCGCGCCGCACTCACGGCGAATACGCCGCTTCTCGCGCTGAGGCCCGATGACGAAACGGCGCCTGGCGTGGACGAACTCGTGCGCAATTTGCAGGCGAGTGGCGCGACCGTGTTTGTTGCAGGCGGCGCCGGCGCAACGCTGCCATGGATCGGCGCCGATCACTCCGTCTGCGACTCGATGGCGATGCTATTGCCTGCCTACCGCGCCATCGAATCCGCCACGCGCCGCCGCGGCTTCGACCCCGACCGCCCGCAGCATCTCGCCAAAGTAACACGGACGCTGTAAGCGGCCGGCCCGGACGGCCTCGGCCGCCGGTGTTTGTTATGCCGTCACCGGATGGTGCCGCATCGCCCGTCGGCACCCGAACAGTTTGAAACAAATGCGCCGGTGTAATCTATCATACTTTACCCGCGAATACCACGTGGTGATGCTTTTCGCATCCACGCCTCTTTTGCTCGATGCGCCGACTTGTTACTGTGCAAGTGCATCGCCTTGAGCGACATACGCCGGGCTTTGGCACACTCGCGGGGCGTCATGGGGGAGTCTCAGAAAATTCAGGTGTTCA
This sequence comes from Rhizomicrobium sp., assembly GCA_036272695.1. Lineage (GTDB taxonomy): Bacteria > Pseudomonadota > Alphaproteobacteria > Micropepsales > Micropepsaceae > Rhizomicrobium. The sequence continues at coordinate 10,356 of DATAYG010000116.1, forward strand.
TCGGACAGGTGAACACGGCTGGGGACCTGGACGAACTCGGTCGCATTGTCGACGACATGGCGCGGCAACTGGGCTTTGAATATTTCGCTCTTGGTCATCATGCGAAGATATTTTCCGACAAGCTGCTGCATCTCTCCAATTACCCGACCGCGTGGGCCGAACACTTCGTAACACGCTACCTGTCCGATGATCCGGCAATCGCCGCCTGCCAGAACGCGATCGTCGGCTTTCTATGGTCCGATATTCATCGCCTCATTGCGCTGACCGAACGACAAAAGTGGTTTCTCGCCGAGTCGCGGCGTGCCGGATTGGGCGAAGGGTTTACCGTGCCCATTCATCTGCCTGGCGAGTGTGCCGGTTCCTGCAATTTCGTTGCGGTCCCCGGAAAAAACATTCCGTCAAGCACGCTTCCGGCAGCGCAGTATGCCGGCTGTCTGGCATTCGAGGCCGCGCGGCGGCTCGTTCGAACCGGCAACAAGCACGAGGGCGCGGACCCGAAACAGTCCGCACCACATTTGAGTTCGCGCCAGCTCGACTGCCTTGTGCTGGCGGCGCAGGGAAAATCGGACACCGACACCGGACAACTGCTCGGCATCAGCGGTCAGACTGTCCATCAGCACATCGAGGCCGCAAAGCGACGCTATGGCGTCGCGACACGGGCACAGCTGATCGTCCACGCACTGTTCCACAGTCAACTTGCATTTGAAGACGTTCTTCCCCATTGACCATCCCCCTGTCGCAAGCGGAATTCTCCGGTTGACAATTGCGAATTTGTCCGCTTCGCGACGCCGATCGAATTAGCGAAGTGGAACTCGCGGTGATTCCGGAGTTTGCAACCGAACGCCCGCGAACTTCCACGCATCGGGGATGGCGCCTTACCAAGTTCCGATTGCAACAAACCCGACGTTCACGCCGACATCGTCGCCGGCAGGATCGTAACGTCGGGCCGATCTCCTCCATCCAATCCAATTTTAGTAATAATCTGCCGATTGAATGCTCCCCCAACTAGGGGAGTGGAGTCGATTGCTCATTCGCATGACACTCGCATCGGGTTGGGATAAGACATCAAACAACGAGGGAGCAATCGCCATGAATACCGAGAAAAAACTGTTCGCTTTCAAGCTGGCCGACCAACAGGCCAAGAGTGCAGACCAGAACAGGATGTGGAAGGCCCGTGACGGCGTCGCCATGGCCGGATGCTCGTTCCCCACACCGGTTCCGCCGGGTTACCAGTTGGGCGTGACACCGTTCCAGGATACGTCCATTCCTTGCTAATAAGCAAACCTCGCCGGGGGCGGGACGTTCCCGTCCGGCTCCCGGCGGTGCCGTTTAACACCGATGACTTTCATCGCTCCATTATCGACCGCGGCTCCGTCGTGACCTGTCGAGTCCTGATTGTTACGAATCGAACCGATCTTCACGCCGACATCGTCGCCGGAAAGATCGTGGCACATGGCGGCTCTACTTTCAGGTTGAATCTTGATGATTTTCCCAGAGATTATTCGCTCGCCCTGGACTTCACGGGCGACGGGTGGGTTGGCGAGATCGTCCACGTCCCGACGGACGACCGCCTGCAACTTTCAACTATCGGTTCGGTATGGATGCGGAAGCCGGCGGACTATGCATTCCCGTCGGAAGATCTGGCCCTGCAGGAAAAACAATTCGCATGCGCGGAAATGGACCAGTTTCTCATCGGGCTCCTCCATTGCCTGGATTGCTACTGGATGAGCCACCCCATCGCCATTCGCCGCGCCAACTGGAAAAGCGAACAATTGCTGCGCGCGGCGCGAATGGGTTTTCGCGTCCCCTCTTCACTTATTGCAAACCGCCGCGAGGCGGTCGATGCGTTCAGGGCCGCCAGGGGTAATGACATCGTCTTCAAGGCGCTTTCTTCTCCTTCGTTGGCCGCGGAGAAGGTGGCTCCCGAAGATCGAATTGCCCATGGCCTGCCTACCACGCACATCACCAACGGACATGGCGAACTGCTCGACGCCGTCCGTGAATTCCCCTGCTTTTTCCAGGAGTACATTCCGAAGCGCCACGAGGTGCGCGTCACCGTTATCGGAAATCAGGTATTTGCCGCCAGGATCCACTCCCAGGACGATCCGCACACCGCCGTGGATTTTCGCGACTTTTCCGCCGAAATCAAATACGAAGCGGAACGCCTGCCGCAGGACATCGAGGCCCGTTGCCGCGAATTCGTGCAGAGCTACCGGCTGAACTACGGCGCGATCGACCTCATCGTCACACCGGACGACGAGTACGTCTTTCTCGAGAATAATCCCGCCGGTCAATTCCTTTTCGTCGAACAGCTCGTGCCGGAGCTGGCGATGTGTGATGCGCTTGCCCGCGAGCTCGTTCAGGGAACCCGGGGGTGACGCGTATGGCAATGCGCGGCCGAATAGAGAGCATAGAGAAAAACAGAGAGAGCGCAGTGCTGGTCTTGGCCACCACGAATCTCGAGATGGATATTTTACCTGCGCTCTATGATACGTTGTGCGAACGCGGCGATACCGGCCGGCTCGACGTCGTGTTCTATTGCCGGGGCGGGATCGTGAGTGCCGCCAGGCGGATCGCCCTGCTGCTCCACGAATTTTCGTCGCACATCTGTTTCATCGTGCCGTTTTACTGCGAGTCTTCAGGTACAATTGCGGCGCTCGCCGGACACGAGATTATCGCCGGCCCTGCGGCGAGTTTTTCGCCCGTCGATCCTCACCTCAATTCCGCGCAAGAACAAAGTTCGGAGGGGTCCGGCGCGATCTCCGCGGAAAACGTCCGCCTGTTCGCCGACATGTGCCGGGACTGGTTCGGCATGCCGGAGCCCGAAGCACAGACACAGTCGCTGTCGGTGATGTGCGCGAATGTTTTTCCGACGACGCTCACGGCCTTTTACCGGAGCATGCTCGAGACGCGCGACATATGCTCCGAGTTGCTGGCGCGATCCATGCGTGATCGTCCTGAGGAGATCCGCTCGAGGATCGTCGATCGGCTCCTGTTCGGATATCACTCGCATATATTCTCCCTCTCGCATCACGATCTTTCGGCGCTGGGCCTGCCGGTGCGACGCGATGCCAGGATCGAACGCATCGCGTGGGAAATGGTGCACGAACTGCGACAGTCGGTCGGCGCCGGCGTCCGTCGTTCCGAGGAGGACGACTGGGTGGGCACGATCATAGCAACGCGCGCGACGACGCGGCGACAGCGTTACCGCCCCGGATCATTCACGCCGCAATGGGACGTCGGTGAAACAGAATGACCACCGCAACGATGTATATTTCCGAGACGTGTCGTCTCTATGTCGCGATTCTGTTCTTATTTTCGGCCGCGGCCAAGACGTTTTCGTTTCGGGATTTCGAGAAGACGGTCACGGAAGGCGTCGGTCTTCCGCCATGGGGCAGCCGCTACTCTGCTCTGGTTGTCATCCTCGCCGAAGCACTCGCGGGATTGCTTTCGTCGCTCACCGGCGCATGGGCGCGGCCCGGAGTGTCTCTGGCGCTTTTTCTGTCACTCCTGTTCACGGGATTCGTCGCGACGATGCTTGTTCAGGGCAGGTCGATCCGGTGCAATTGCTTTGGGCAATCCGACGACAGACTTTCTCCGCTCGATCTGGTGCGCAATGGGGTCCTGACAACGGCGTGCTCCTACTATCTCTTCGGCGTGTCGCCGGCGCGCTCGATTTCGACCGTGGCCTGCTTCCTGCTGCTGGCGATGGCAACCATCGCACTGCTCGTTTCGGTCAACCTCAAAGGGATTGCCGGCATCCTGCGCATGGAGTGAGGCATTGGACTCGTCGCTGACCCAAATCGTACTTCTCGCGCTTTCTTTTTCGGTGGCGTTCAATCTTTTCCTGACGCTGCGCCTCATCGCGATAGTAGGCGCGGGGCGGGCGCGGCTGCCATTTTCGGTCGTGATTGGCGAGCGCCTGCCGAACTTCCACGGGAAGGTGTATTCAAATGGACGGCTCATGACATCGGGAGAATTGCTCGGACAGGCGGCCGTTCTCGTTTTCCTGTCGGCCGGCTGCGACAAATGCATGGCCAGGATTCCCGAGCTCAAGCAGATAAGCCACGCGATGGAGCGGTTGGGGGTACCGCTGTGGGTCATCGCGGTGGATTCCACGCGAAACATCGCCCGGCATCTGGAAGATTCGGTGCTTCTGCAGAAGATTCTTGTGCTGGATCTGCTCACGCGCCAGGCCCTCAATCCCGGTAGTGCCGCGCCCTTTTACATCTTTGTGGACCATGGCGGCACCGTGCAGGCACGCGATCTCATCGGAGACGAGAACTGGCTGCTTTTCACGCGCCAGCTGCACGAGGACCAAACCCGCATAGAAACCGGGCAATGATGCGCTGGTCGCCCCCTTCCGGGCAACCGTCGCTCGTCACGGAACAGTTTCGGCTGGCCAAACCCTTCTGGAAACGTCTCGGATCGGGCTTTGTTCTGCTCATGATCGGCGTAGCCGCACAACTCGCCTACCCGCGGTTCATCGCATATTTCCTCGACCACGCATTGGCAGGGATGAACGGAAAATGGCTCGCCGGGCGCATCGCGTTCATGGCCGCGGCCGTGGCCGTCCAGACCGGCGCCGTCGCGTTGCATACTTATCTGTTTTCATCGGCCGGCACATTGATCGTTTTCCGCCTGCGGACGTGTCTCTTCGGTGCGATCATCCGGCAGGAGATCGGTTTCTTCGACAGCCAGAGCGTCGGCGAACTCATGAGCCGGCTTGCCGCCGATGTCGAGCAGTTGCGTAACTCCCTGTCGAAGAATGTCGCCTTTCTGGCGCAGGCGCTTCTGACCGTTGTCGGCTGCGTGTTCATGATGTTCACGCTGTCTCCGCTTCTAAGTGTGTTCATGATGCTGTCTGCTCCGCCTGTAGCGCTCGTAGCGCGGTGGATTGGCCGCAGGGTACGGGAGCTGGCTGCATTGCGTCAGCAGAAGCTCGCCGAATGCTCCCATGTCGCTCACGAAGCGCTGACCAACATCCGGCTCGTCCATGCCTATGACCAGGACGCCCATGAGCGCGAGCAATATGCCGGTGCGGCGAATTCGGCCCGGGAAATGTCGCTTTCCTGCGACCGGTTGTTTGCGGGTTTCTACAGCGTCGAATGCCTGTTGCACAGCGCCGCTCTCCTGATCGCATTCTGGATCGGAATCGTGCTCGTCGGCAATCACAGGCTTACAGTCGGCAATCTGACAAGCTTCATACTTTATGCGCTGATGGTGATTTCCTCGGCGACGACCGCAAGCAGCATCTGGAACGATTGGATGCAGTCGGCCGGAGCAACGCGGCGCGTCTTCGAGCTCATGAAACGGGAGCCCCGCGTCAGACCAACGACCGCACGCTCCGTGGCGCAGTTGAAGGGGGACATCGAGTTTCGCGATGTCACGTTCGCCTATCCGATGCGACCGCAGCAGCTTGCGCTCGACAGCTTCGATCTGTCCGTGATCGCTGGCGAAAGGGTCGCGCTGGTGGGGCCCTCCGGAGCCGGAAAATCGACGGTCATCAGCCTGCTTCTCGGCTTCTACGAGCCGCTTTCGGGCGCGATACGATTCGACGGGATCGCCGCCGAAGAGCTGGGATTGCCCGAACTGCGCCGGCATATCGCGATCGTGGAACAGGAGCCCGCGCTGTTTGCCGGCACCATCATCGACAATATCCGCTACGCCGCGCCGGACGGCAAAGCAGACGAAGCAGATGTCGTTCGGGCGGCCAGGCATGCGAATGTTCACGACTTCGTTTCGAAGCTGCCCCTGGGCTATGAGACGCAGGTCGGGAGCCGCGGGTTGCAGTTGTCGGGAGGGCAGAAACAGAGGATTGCCATCGCGCGGGCGCTCCTGCGGAATCCGCGGATACTGGTGCTGGATGAAGCCACAAGCGCCCTCGATTCGGAAAATGAAGAGAAAGTGCAGATCGCACTCCGGCGCCTGATGGAAGCCCGCACGACGATCATCGTGTCGCATCGGTTGTCCACAATCGCCTACGCAGACCGCCTGATAGTGATGAATGGCGGACGCGTCGTTCAAAGCGGCACACATCGGCAACTGCTCGGCGACGAGAATGGCTGGTATTCCTCCGCGATGAGGAACCAGATTTCAGCGGAATGGAATGCATCGGGACGGCATCGTCACTCCGGTGAGGAGCTGCAATTGGCAAACTAGCACAAGAGATACGCCAAACCGGCGACATAGGCGGGGAGCCTTCACGGCCAGCTGGCCGCCTGCGCCAATCGAACGGGAGATACTCGTGAAACTGATTGTCTTTGTCACATCCTGTGTGTTTGCCTGGAGCGCGGCCCGGGCGGACGATGCGGCGCGATGCCATGCGAATGACGGCACGTTTCTCACCGGCAGAGTGACGGGTGGTCCAACTTTCAGTTCCGGTGGTTCGCGCGATGGCGTCGAACTGTCCCACACACATGTGACGCTGCTGTCCGATCAGGACGGTCAATCCTATAACGTCGCCGTCGATAATGTTTTTGCGGCCGGATACGACGCCGCAGGTGAAGGCGTTCCTGCGCCGCTTTCGACCGTTCGCGTGGGCAATCGCCTGGAGGTTTGCGGCGGCAGGCCCTACACGGACCATGGCACGTCTGGCATCGACTGGGTCCACACGAACTGCGGTGCAACGCCGGCGTCCGGCAAACCGAATGGCTGGTTCAAAGTCCTCGCTGCCGATGGCACGCCCTGTCCCAATCTCGAAGCCTCCCCGGAATACTGCCGCCTCTGGCAGTAACCGCGCGTGCTGGTACTTCTGACACGGGCACGCCATCGCGAAGTTGTGACTTGCGAAGCGCGCGCGGTTTCCCGGATAGTCCGCGCGTCGATGACGGAGGGGATGGCGATGAAATGGGCGGGTTTCGCCGCGTTTGGCGTGGTTGTGTTGTGTGCGTGCGCTGCGAGCGCCGCGGATTATTCCGCGATGGCGCCGCTCGAGCAGTACATGATGGACCGTTCCGCCGAGATCGCGCTGGCGAAGAGCGCGGCGCCGCCCGCTATTGCAGACAAGGCGACCGTGTTGGTTTTGACGCATGACGGCTACGACACCGCGATCAAGGGCAGCAACGGCTTCGTCTGCGCGGTCGAGCGCTCGTGGATGGCGCAATACGACTTTCCGCAATTCTGGAATCCGCATATGCGCGGACCGCTGTGCTACAATCCGCCGGCGGTGCGCACGATCCTGCCTTATACGATCAAGCGCACGGAACTGGCGCTCGCGGGGCGTTCGAAGCCGGAGATCGCGGCTGCAATCGAGGACGGCATCGAGAAGCATGCTCTGCCGCATCTCGAAGCCGGCGCGCTGACCTACATGATGTCGAAAGAGGGCTATCTCAACGA
>DATAYG010000117.1:0-2692 GCA_036272695.1 Rhizomicrobium sp.
CGCAGGGGCGCGGCCTCATGTTCGACGCCGATGTCACCGCCCTCGCTTGTGTGCACGATGTTGTCTGGGCCGGTACCGCCGACGGTCTCTTTCGCGTTCATGACGGTCGCATCGATTACCGCCTCAATGCGGCCGGCGGGCTGCCGGACAATGCCATCGCCGCGCTTTCCCTTTCGCCCGATGGCAGTCTTTGGATTGGCAGCGACGACGGCGTCACCCGTTGGCGCGACGGGGAACTGAGTGTCTATCGCACCCGTGACGGCTTATCTCATTCCGTTGTCCTTTCGGTTTACGTCGACCGGGAAGGCACGCTTTGGACGGGCACCAAGGACGGTCTCGACCAGTTCACCGATCCGAAGCTAACTCCGTACAGCAGGTCGGAAGGTCTTTCCAGCAATGAAGTAGGTCCGGTTTTGCAGGATCGCGCGGGACTGCTTTGGATCGGCACTCTCGACCGCGGTATTGATATATTCGATGGCCGCCGATTCCACGAGTTGACGACACGCGACGGCCTTCTCAGCGACCGCGTGCTTGCGCTGGCAGCCGATTCTGGCGGCGATGTCTGGGCTGGTACCGACAAAGGACTGAACCAGATCCATGACGGGCGTGTGGTCGGCGCCTGGGATCGTAATCAATCCGTTCACGGCCTTTCAATAGATGGCTCCTCCATCTGGATCGCCACCGCGCAGGGGATAGATCTGCTGGCCAACGGTTCCGTCCAGCGCAAGAGCACGACCCCGGTATCTGCTTTCGTCCCGATGTCCGCGGCAGCCATGCCTGTAAGCCCCGCCCTCCCTGGCGTTTTCCGCCCGGTCAGTAGTTATATCCGGGAATCTGACGGAGCCTTATGGATGGGCTCTCTCGGCGCCGGCCTGGCGCGCTGGCGTAACGGGTCGGTTGCACGAGTCCACGTCAAAGATGGCCTCTACGACAATCGCATCTACGCGCTCCTGCGCGATGATCAGTCGAATCTCTGGATGGCTTCGAGCAAAGGCATATTTCGCATTGCAGAGCGGGAACTCAATGACTTTGCGGACGGTAAATTGCGCAGCGTAACCAGCGTGCCGTTTAGCACCGGCCAACTGCGCTTCGAATGTCGCTCCGGAGTGCAACCCGCCGCCTGCCGCACGCGCGATGGCCGATTATGGTTCGCGACCACAACCGGACTGGTAGTCGTCGATCCCAATCATCTGGTGGCGAATTCGGTTCCGCCTCCCGCCCGCATTACGGCGCTGATTGTCGACGGCGAACGCAGCGGCACCGATGACCCGCGGATCCAGTCCTGGCAGAAAAATTTGGAAATCCGGTATGCGGGCCTCAGTTTTGTTTCTCCCGAACGTGTCACCTTCCGATACATTCTGGATGGATACGAGAAGAATTGGACCGACGCCGGTGCTCGCCGTGAGGCCTTCTACACCAATCTGCCTCCTGGACACTTCCGCTTCCGCGTGATGGCCCGTAACGCCGACGGCGTCTGGGGCCGGGAAGCCCAGGCTCTTGCCTTCACGGTCGAACCGCGCTTTTATCAGCGCAAATGGTTCTGGCCCGCTCTCGCCGGTCTGCTGGCCGGGATGATTTTCCTTGGCTATCGCCGCCGCGTGCGGCGCATGCAGCGAACGTTTTCGCTGCTGCTCGCCGAACGTAGCCGCATCGCTCGAGAACTTCACGACACTCTGCTGCAGGGCATTGCCGGCGTGACCATGCAGCTGCAAGCCTTGTGGAAACAGATGCCACCCGGAAGCAGCAAACAGGTGCTTGCCGGGATCATCACTGATGCCGGGCACTGCGCCGCCGAAGCACGTCAGTCGCTCTGGCAGTTGCGAGCGCCCGTGACCCGCCATGCTGGTTTCGGCCAGCGCATAAGCGAGGTCTGCCGCGAAGCTCTCGCGGGTACTGCAATACGTCTGCAACTCGCGATTGATCCAGAGGCCGCCGCTACTCCCGAAATTGAATATCAGATCCTACGCATTACGAAAGAGGCACTGACAAACGCAGCCCGCCACTCACACGCAGATACGGTGAAGGTGCGCTTAGTCGCGCGCGAGGGCACGCTGGATTTGTCCATCCAAGATGACGGTTGCGGCTTTACCGCCAGCAACGATTACAGTGTTTTAGGGCATTTCGGCCTGATCGGCATGCGGGAGCGCGCCGGCGAAATCGGGGCCGAACTGAACCTCACCAGCAGCTCGAGCGGCACCACGGTCTGCGTGCGGGTACCTGCCTCGTCCACGAACAAATCCGCCAAGGAGCTTGCTTACGAGCAATCCGATACGAATCCTGTCCGTTGACGATCATGACTTGGTCCGGAAAGGAATCGCTGCGATCCTCGCAACGGAGCCGGACCTGCATCTGATCGGTGAAGCGAATACCGCCTCACAGGCGATTCAGTTGTTTGCGCGTCACAGGCCCGACGTCACGTTGATGGATTTACGTCTACCCGAAGGCAGCGGCATCGAAGCCACTCGCGAAATCCGTTCCCAATTTCCTGACGCCCGGATCATCGCTTTGACGTCCTATGACGGAGACCAGGACATCTATCGCGCTCTCGAGGCCGGGGTTCGCGGCTATCTGCTGAAAGACATGGTTCACACCGAGGTGATCCGCGCCATACGAGTGGTGCATGCGGGTAAGCGCTTTATACCGGCCGAATTGACCGATTCCCTAAGCGAGTTTTTTCCAGAAGTGGCCTTGA
>DATAYG010000118.1:0-6603 GCA_036272695.1 Rhizomicrobium sp.
GGAGCAACTTCGCGGGGAAGAGCTCTCATGCAACAGTTCTGGGTATATGAGAACTGGACCGTCAAACGCGTGCGCGTTCACAAAGCTGAGTGTAGCCATTGCAACGATGGTCGAGGAACGCGGGCTTCCGATTCGGGACGGAACGGCAAGTGGCATGGCCGCTTCAATGATCGCAGTGAAGCATTCCGGGTAGCAAGTCGGCTGAGTCAACAAGACACGAAAGGCTGTGCCGTGTGCGCTCCATAGCGCCTCTACGCGTTTGTGTTAAGGGCCGGGTTCACCTCCGGCCCTTTTTTCTGGATATTCCCGCTTGAATTCGCGAAATAATTTCGCTATATTCTGATTTGCGAGGGATGCATGCCGGTCCTGCGGAGATTCGGTCAATTCGTCATCCGGATGTACTTCCGCGACGAGAACCCACCGCACGTTCACGTCGTCGGAAAAGAATTCGAGGCTCGCGTCGCCATCGAAGGCGCCACAATTCTCGCCGGCGCAATGCCAGCGCGTGTGCGGAAGCAGGCGCTAGCGTGGATTGCGGCCAACAAGGAAGCACTGCTGTGCGAATGGGAGGAGAAGCAAGGATGATGGAGAATGGTTTGACGGACAACCTTCCGCGCGTGAAATCGGCCGCTGCCGGCAAGCGCTTCACCCTGAACGTCGAGTGGCGCGACGGCACTCGTGCGAAAGTCGATCTCACCGGCCTCGTTCATAGTTCGCGGCACTTCCGGACGTTTGCCGATGACCCGGAAGCTTTCCGGCATGTGAAGCCGGACGAGTTCGGCACCGGAATCGAGTGGGACAACGGCCTGGATTACAGCGCCGCATCGCTGAAGACGCTGGCCGACGAGCAGAAGCCGATGAGCGGCACGCATCTGCGCCGGTTCGAGGCAGCCCGCGGACTGAACACGCATGAAACGGCTCGCCTGTTTGACGTCACGGATCGCACCATTCAGGCGCTGCGCAAGGCATCCGAATTGCCGGCGCAATTCTCCATCGCATTGCGCCGCTTCCAGAAGGATCCGACGATCTTTGCCGCGCACTATCGGCCCATTGCCGTGAAGCCGCGCGGCCGTCCAAAAGTGTCGGCGTCCGACAGGCGTTGATCGCCACACCGAAGCAACTTGTGCCGGCGTTCCGTGCGAGGCACGGTGCCCGCCGTTCGAGGGGGCAGCATGGACATTCACAAGCCGAAGAGCGTGCACAATTGGCGCGAGCTGGCCAAGGAAATCGGCATCATCGTCATCGGCGTCCTCATCGCGTTGGGCGCCGAGCAGGCCGTCGATGCACTCCATTGGATGAACCAGGTCGATGCGGGAAACACCGCGCTGAAGGCCGCTTTCGTCCGCGAAGTGAAGAATTCGGCGCTGCGGGCCAGCGAACACGACTGCATCGTGCAGCGTCTCGCCTTCCTCTCGCAGGTGGTGCAGCAGGCGTCCGGCAGCGGCCGGCTTCCGCCTATCGCAGCGCTCGGACATCCGCCTTTCGTGCCGTGGACCATCGGCACGTGGGAGGCGTTGGTCACCAGCGGCACGGTTTCTCATCTGCCGCGGGACGCGATGATCCGGTACACCACGATCGCGCAGCGCAGCGCCTTCCTCAGCGGCCTGAGCGACCGCGAGGAGGCGCAGTGGACGGTGCTGGACACAATGGTCGGCCCCGGCCGGCGCCTGAGCGATGTCGAAGCGGAGCAATTGCGCATCACGCTCGCCGAAGCCGCCGACTCCAACCGTTTCATGCGCACGACGAGCGGAGGCTTGCGCGATGCCGTGCGGGCAACAGGGCTTCTCCAGCCGTCGGATTTCGCCCAGGCGGACCGCCTCGCCGCAATCGACAGGAAAAACGCCGCCATCTGCCACCCGCTGGCAAGTGCGACGGCCGGAAAATGAAAAGAGGCGGAGTCACCGCCGACTTTTTTTCTAGCTCCCGGCTCGAAGCAATCCTCCCTACCGCACTCTGGTCGCCTTCACCGTTCCGACGTCCGAACGGACACTGAGCGTTCGGTATTTCGGATCGAACGTAAGATCGAATGTCTCCAACGTGACGATATTCCAGCCCACCAGCTTCGTCTCAGACTCCGGCTCGATCACGGTATCAGCCGCAACGTCTGGCGCTTGTGTACCCGTACTGACCAGCTTGGTGCCGTCCCATTCGAGCTTGTACACGCGCTCGCCATTGGCGAATTTGACGCGCACGAGGGAGACGTCCCATTTGCCGAACATGCCGCCCACGTAAGTGCCGATGGCTTTCGCAGTTTGATATGGCCCCATGCCTTTCCCAAGCTCCTGGAGCTCGCTGTGAACCGTGTTCCGGCTCTCCTGATCCCCCCAGCCAGCGGAGTTCAACAGCGAATCATTTCCGGCAAATAGCGAGCGGACCAGCGTTTCCGCGGTCCGGTTGTTGTTGGCCAAATCTTCTCTGGCGTCCGAATGACCATCGAGAAGCAGCGTCGCGTCTTGGCCATCGGCACCGATCACCAGATGATCGTCCCGCCAATGGATTTGCAACAACTCGCCATTGGCCAATGCATAAGTGCCGATGAAGCGGCGCAGTTGCGGTTGCGACAGGTGCACGTACCCAGGCGGTTCCGACACCGGCGAGCCGCGCATGATATCCGCAATGGCGCGATCTGCGCGGCGATGTACCGGATAGAGGTCCTTGCGCGTGTTGCAAAGCGAGATGATGACAAGCTTGCGGTTCGGCATCCAGTTCAATTGCGCCCCGAACGCGAGAAAATCTCCACCGTGCTGATAGCGCAAATCTCTATTCTGTAACGTCTGCACCCAGATGCCGTACCCATAGCTCTCGTTGTAGTAATCGTCCGACGGCGGCATGGGATGGTAGGACGTGAACATCTTCTTGAGTTCGGCGCAGGGGACGACTGAACAATGCTCGAGGCTCTGTTGCCAGCGGTACAAGTCTTCCACCGTGGAAACGATCATGCCACTTCCCATATCGTTCCACGTCCCGGGCGACAATTTTTCGAGATCGATCGTAGCGCCACGCTCGTCGTAGCCCTTGGCAAGAGCGCCCGAAGCGTGTGGCGGAAGTTGCGCGCCCCAAAAGCCGGTGGAATTCAGGCCGGCAGGTTTGAAGATGCGTTCCCGCAGATAGTCTTGGAAGCTCATATGCGCAGCCGCCTCGACAATCGCGGCGAGCAAGACATATCCCGCGTTTGAGTACGCCCATTTTGTGCCCGGCGGATAGTCCAGCGGCGTCGCGAGGAGTTCGCGGAGCGCGGATTCCTTGTCTATTGCTTCGTAGCCATGATCCGGCCCGCTGATGCCTGACGTTTGGGTAAGCAGCTGATGAATCGTGATCTCGCGCTTGTCTGGCGGTACTCGGGGTAGATATTTAGAAATATTGTCGGAAACGGACAGTTTGCCGTCGGCCTCCAGCCGCAGAATTGCGGCAGCAGTGAAGTTTTTGCTCAACGAGCCGATATCGAACAGTGTCTTGGGTGTAATCGGTGTCTTGGCGCTTCTGTCGGCAAGACCATAACCCTTCTCCAGAATGATTTTGCCATTCAACGCGATCAGCACCGCACCGGAATAACCAAATCCCGCAAGTCTTTGCAGATATGCATCGACATGTCCGGCTGGCGAAGGCTCAGTCGCTGAGGAGATGCTTGCCCCGGAAAGAAGCAGCACGGCAAGGATGAGTGCCCGCATAGCTTGGTTGCCCTTTCTAGCGAGTCAACATGCTGCATGCGGGAAGGAATGGCTTGAACGATTTCAACTTTCTCGACTGAGCGCCCCGGCAAGGCGGCGGTACTTCGCTGGGTAGAGGCCGGTGTAATGCCGAAAGTCGCGGCAGAAATGCGCTTCATCGGCATAGCCGAGGGCGTGTGCGATGTCGGCAATTCGTCCCTTTGCGCGCACCAATTTGGCACTTGCCTTCCAGCGGCGGCACTTCTGATATTCGCGTATCGTGTCCCCATAGTGACGCTTGAACAGCCTTGTAAGATGAACGGGGTGATACCCTGCGAGGGACGCGAGTTCGCAAAGAGAATGTACGGCTGCGGGATCTGAATCGTCGATGAATTCCTTCACACGCTTCAACCTCGCGGGCACCCAGGGTTCCCGAATGGGTTTTAGAAGCGTAGCCAGCAATGCACAGGCAAGGTGCTCGACGTCGATCGCGGCCACGCTATCGAGTTTCGATGCGAGCATCAGGAAGCGTGTGAGCACATCGCCGCCGCGATGGTGCCAGACCGGGCACGGCGCCAGTTCCATGCCATCGCTTTCCGTGCCGAACTGAATCTGCAGGGTTCGACATCCGCCGGAACCGTATTGGTCGGCATGGGCCGTGCCGGCAGGTCTAAGGAGAACACTCAACGGATGCGCTTCTGCCGTTTCGCTACAACGAAACTCGCGGATCGATCCGTCAAGTACGAGCGTCAACGACGCACGATCGTGCTTATGCTCGGGCTGCCAGTGCCCTGAAGGATAATCGACAACGTTGATTTCAATCTCGGCATTCGAACTGGGAGCGCCCACGCATGTCTTCCGAATACCCTCGGTCACGCTGCGTCCCATCCGATGCGTCCGCCATATACCCGCATATTGGAAATCGATGGCTCCAGCAAGAACGCGGCCATTGATCGCACGAACAATCCGCCTTCGTTCGTCGGCGTCGGCGAGATTGCTGTCCTTGATCACCGGCGCGGCGGGTTCGCACCCGCCACCCTTTATTGCGCGCGCTACGGGTTGCCGAATTCGGGTTTGTGGTAGGGCTCGACGGTGCCTTTGAGCTTCACGGTCATGGGATCGCCGTGCCGGTCCACCGTCTTGCCCGCCGTCACCCGAATCCAGCCCTCGCTGATGCAATACTCCTCGACGTTCGTCTTCTCGGCGCCATTGAAGCGGATGCCGACGCCACGCGCGAGCACCGCCTCGTCGTAGTACGGGCTTTTCGGATTGACGCAGAGCCGGTCGGGGAACGTATCGTCGCTCATGATCACCTTCTGGGCGCGGGCTGGGCCGGCACAGGTGATAGGCAACGCAGGCATCCCTGCCAAGCCTCCCGTTGCGGACCGGTGCGCTTTTGCCACGGTCCTGCAAGCGGGGGCGGCATGGACAAGTTTGCATTCTTCTTCGGCTTCTACGGCCTGATGCTGGGTCTCGCGGTCACCGAATTGCTCGCCGGATTGGGCGCGCTCGCCCGCGCCGGCCAGCTGCGCAAGCTGGGTGTGCAGACCGGCCTGCTCGCCCTGTTTCTGCTGCTGGTGATCTGCGCCACCTGGATCGACGCCTGGGACTCACTGCGTGGCGTCTCGCTGAATTTCGCGGGGTTATGGGCGCCCGCGATCCTCTACTACCTTGCCGCGACCATCGTCTTTCCGCGCGAGCCCGAGGAATGGCCATCGTTGGACGATTACTTCGTCAAGCGCAAGCGCGATGTCGGCATCCTGATCCTCGCGGCGGAGTTCGCGGTCAACGACACCTACCTGCCGGTGATGACCGCAGCATACGTTCACGATCCGGCGAAATTCTGGTACTGGCTGATCCCTTACAATGTCGCCATCAAGCTCGCGTTCATCGCCTTCATCTTCGTGCGCGGCGAGCGGCTCAACATCGCGGTGCTGGTGGCGATGATCCTGCTGTTCTTCCTGCCCTATTGGCACCACAACGTCATCGGCTGACGACGCCACAACGGCGGGCTGGCGCGCTAAGGGTTCGTTTCGCCGCCGCTGTCATTCGGTTGCGGCTTTCCATTCGCAGCCTCGTTCTTGTTCGTGTCGCCCTCATCCAAATTCCAGTTCACCTTCACGCTCATCGGCGCGTCGGTGAGCTGGTTGTCCTTGATGGCGGGGCGATAGTGCCACTGGCTCACGCAATCGACCGCCGCGTCGTCGAGTGAATCGAAGCCGCTCGACTTCGCCACCTTCACATTGTGCACCGTGCCGTCGGCGGCGACCGTGAACGCAAGCTCGGTCGTGCCTACCCGGTCGAGCACGCGCGCGAGGAACGGATAGTCGTCGCGGCAACTCTCCGCCTTCGCCAAGCTCGGCGGCCGCGACACATGCTGCACGACGGCCACGCGCACCACCTGCTTCACCACCTTCACCGGTGCCTGCGCCGGCGCCTCCAACTTCTCGTACAGGTCCCAGAAGAACAGCAGCGACGAACCGGTCGCGATGGCGCCGGCAATCACCACCGCCCACAGCCGATGGCGGAAGTTGGCGCTGCAGAACAGCCCCGACGACACAACGAACACGATGAACTCGATGACGATCACACTCGCCTCGCCCATGGTCAGCGTGGCTGTTCTAACCGGAACACTGCGGCGCAAAAACGGCACAGCCGCTGGGAAGCGGACTGCTTCAATTGGGAAGGGTTTACTGCGTCGCCACAGCCGGGTGCGGCAGCTTCGGCGGCTGCAGCGACCAGATCACAAGCATTACAACGGCACTGCTCGCCGGATTTCCATTTATTTCGGCGGGCTTGAGCTTCAACTTCTGCACATAGGCAATGGCGGCATTGTCCAGTTCTGGCGTGCCGGACGAACGAACCAGATGAGTCTGCAGGATCCTCCCGGCCCGATCCAGGAACAGACCAACACTAGTCATTCCCTCCTTGCCGTTCGTCAGGGCCGACGGCGGCC
>DATAYG010000119.1:0-36889 GCA_036272695.1 Rhizomicrobium sp.
GCCTGCAACGATGAATGTCCGCATCACTACGACCTGCAGGTGGAGATCACCACGCCGCACATCGATGCGTTCGCCGTGGACGGCGGCGGTGCGATCGACAGCGAAGGCGGTTTCCCCGCGCCGCACAGGCTCGATCTTGCAATCGAAGGCGGTGGCAAGATCGATGCGCGCGCAATCAATGCCGAACGCGCCACGGCAGCAATCGATGGCGGAGGCGTCATCAATGTGAAGGCGGAATCGGAGCTGACGGCCGCGATCGATGGCGGCGGCAATATCCGCTATTGGGGCAACCCGCGCGTGACCCAGGCCATAGACGGCGGCGGCGAAGTCCGGCGCGGCGATTGATGTAATCAGTTAGCGCTTCACGTCCGCCATGTAGCGATGTGCTTCCGCGTGAGGAAGAGCGTCGGCCGCATAGGTGAAGGTTCCGTGCATTTTCACTTCGCGGGCGGCGCGCAGGAAAGCACCGAGGGCCGCGCGTGCAAAAGAACCGCCGACGCTGATGCGCTTCACGCCCACGGCGGACAGTTCCTCGACGGTATAAGTCGTACCTTTCAATCCCATCACGACGTTGACCGGCTTGGTTACCGCCGCGCAGACCGCGCGGATCGCATCAAGGTTCGGCAGTCCCGGCGCGTAGAGCACATCGGCGCCCGCGGCTTCGAACGCCCGTAATCGCATTATCGTGTCATCGAGATCGGGCCGGCCATGCAGGAAATTCTCCGCGCGCGCCGTCAAAAGGAAGCGGCAGTTATGCGCCGCCTCCGCCGCAGCGGCGATGCGCTCAACGGCCAGCTGGAATTCGTAGATCGGGTCGTGTGGATCGCCGGTGACATCCTCGATGGAGCCGCCGACGAGGCCGACGTCGGCGGCGAGACGGATGGTGGCGGCGCAGAGCTCCGGTTCGGCGCCGAACCCGTCTTCCAGATCGGCCGAAACCGGCAGGGATGTCGCCTCGACGATACTCATCGCATTATCGAGTATCTCGTCGCGTGTCAGTGCGCCTGACGAGTCGCGGCGGCCCACCGCGAAGGCATAACCGGCGCTGGTCGTCGCCAGCGCCTCGAAGTCGAGCGCCGCGAGAATCCTGGCAGTGCCGGCATTCCAGGGATTGGGAATGACAAAGGCGCCCGGGCGCTCATGAAGGGCGCAAAAGGCTTCGAATTTCTGCTCGCGTGTCATGCGGCAGCATCTACCACACGTCGGATGGCTTTGGTTCGATCAAGATCGAATAATGAAGGTTTTGTGACAGCCCTCAACATGCAGGCCAGCGAGAATACTATGCTATGATATCACCGCAGCGAAGGGGAGAATCCCATGATCATTGGTGCGCATGTCATGCTCCACAGCCGCGATGAGGCGGCGGACCGTGCGTTTCTTTCGGAGGTCTTGAAATTTGGTTCTGTCGACGCCGGCGGGGGCTTCATGATCTACGGCCTATCACCCGCCGAAATGTCAATCCACGGTTCCGATCGCAACGACCTGCATCAACTTTACCTCATGTGCGAAGACATGGAGGATTTCGTCGCCGAAATGACGGAACGCGCCATAGCCTTCACGCCGCCGAGCTTCCAGGGATGGGGAACGGCGACCGAGATCACGCTGCCCGGCGGCGGCAAGCTCGGTGTCTACGAACCGCATCACAAACGGCCGCAACAACCGGCTGGCAAACGCGCACGGAAAACACCCGCGAAGAAATCCGCAGCAAAGAAGGCCTCAACAAAGAAATCGGCAACGAGGAAAACTGCCAAACGCGCCGTGAAAGCAAAGGTCAAAGCAAAAAAGCGCCGTCGCTGATAATTTCCTGGGACCGCGGGCGTCCTCACCCGCTTTCTTGGAACGCCGCGTGTGCGGGAAAATGCAGGCGGGGACGCCCCCGCGGTCCCAGGGGTCATCCAGCCATCAGCCCTTCGCGCCAGACCCAGTCGAGGCCCCTGTCGAGCGCGCGCCCGAGCCGATCAAAGAGTTCGTCGATCTCCGTTTCGCTGATGATGAGCGGCGGGCAGAGCCCGATGCGGTCGCCGAGCATGGGACGCGCGATCACGCCTTCCTCCTCTGCAAATTTGCAGATCGTGGCAGCGGCGAGTTTCTCCGCGGGGAAATTTGTTCGCGCTTTTTTGTCGGCAACGAGCTCGATGCCGCCGATCAGCCCGATGCCGGCGGCTTCGCCGACAAGCGGATGCTCGCCGAGTTTCGCGAGGCGTGCGAGGAAGTGCCGCGCCACGCCGCGCACATGGCCGACGATGTCGCGCTCCTGATAAATCTCAATTGTCTTGAGCGCGACGGCGGCGGCAACCGGATGGCCCGTATAGGTGAAACCGTGTCCGAATGTCCCGATCTTGCCCGACTCCTGTTCGATGACCTCGGATAGCTCCGGCGAAATCAACACAGCCGAAATGGGCAGATAGGCCGATGACAGCGCCTTGGCCAGCGTCATGGTTGCAGGCTCAAAACCATAAGTCCCGCAGCCGAACCAGTTTCCGGTGCGGCCGAAGCCGGTGATGACTTCGTCGTCGATCAGCGGAATGCCGTGCCGCTCGAGGACCCGCGTGATGGCATCGAAATAACCTTCGGGCGGCACGATCACGCCGCCCGCGCCCTGGATCGGCTCCACGATCATCGCCGCGATCGTGCCGGGGTCCTCTTTCTCGATCAGCGCGTCGAGGCTGTCCGCCAGCCGGTGCGAGAAATCGCGCTCGCTCTCGCCGGGCTCGGCTCCGTGATAGTAATGCGGTGCTTCGGCGAAGCGCACGAAATCGAGCGGCAGGTCGAAGCTTTTGTGATTGGCGGGCAGGCTGGTCAGGCTCGCCGCGGCGATGGTCACGCCGTGATAGGCCTTCATGCGGCTGATGATCTTCTTGCGGCGGGTCTCGCCGCGAGCATTGTTCGCATACCAGAACAGCTTGATTTGGGTGTCGTTCGCTTCCGAGCCCGAGTTGGCGAAGAAAACTTTTCCGGCCGGGAATGGCGCTATTTCCTTCAATTTTTCGGCAAGCGCGATGGCGGGTTCGTGGCTCTTGCCGGCGAAAAGATGGCCGAAGGCAAGCTTGCGCATCTGTTCCGTGGCAGCCTCGACCAGCGCCTCCTCGCCCCAGCCGAGTGTGGTGCACCAAAGCCCGGACAGCGCCTCGATGTAATCCTTGCCGCGGTCGTCATAGACGCGGACGCCTTGGCCGCGTTCGATGACAAGCGGTCCGGTTTCGCGCAGCTTCAGGAGATTGGTGTAGGGATGGAGCACGCTTTCCACGTCACGCGTCTGGGCGTTGCTGAGAGGCATGGGGCGCTGCTCCGATGTTGCGGGGCGGGATTAATGCGCTGACGCCGCCGGGCGTCAACGATGGGGTGCGCCACGTTGCCCCAAAGCCCTGCCATTCCTATGATGCCTCCGGATCTCCTGGGCGCTCGCACGATGATGGGGCTGATGCAGGACTGGCCTTTGCTGGTCCACAAGATCATCGACCATGCGGCTCTTTATCATGGGGACCGCGAGGTGGTGACGCGCAGCGTGGAAGGGCCGATCCACCGCACCAATTATCGGGAAATCCGACGGCGGTCCCGCCGCGCGGCGAGCGCGCTGGAGCGGCTCGGGCTTCGACCCGGCGACCGCATCGCCACGCTCGGCACCAACACCTGGCGGCATCTCGAAGCCTGGTACGGCACTGCTGGCATGGGCGGCATCTATCACACGCTCAATCCGCGGTTGTTCGCCGATCAACTCGTCTACATCGCCAATCACGCCGAAGATCGCGCGCTGCTTTTCGATATCTGTTTCGCGCCGCTCATAGCCGCAATCGCGCCGCGGCTCGAAACGGTTCGTCATTACATCTCGTTTTCCGACCGGGTACCCGAGGGATTGCCCAAGTCCGTTCTCGCCTATGAGGACTTCATCGCCGGCGGTGACGAAAGTTATGAATGGAAATCTCTCGACGAAAACGCCGCCTGCGGCCTCTGTTACACCTCCGGCACCACGGGCGAACCTAAGGGCGTGCTCTACAGCCATCGTTCGAATGTCCTCCACAGCTTTATCACCTGTCAGGCCGATTGTTTTGGTCCGCGAAGCAGGGACACGATCCTGCCGATCGTACCGATGTTTCATGCCAATTCCTGGGGAATTGCTTTTTCTGCACCGATGGTCGGCGCCCAACTCGTGTTGCCCGGTGCGAAGCTCGATGGCCCGTCCCTGTGCGAACTGTTCGATACCGAGAAGGTGACAGCGACCGCCGCCGTACCCACCGTGTGGCTCGCCATGCTCGCGCATCTGGAGCAGACGGGAAAGG
The DNA here is from genome assembly GCA_036272695.1 of Rhizomicrobium sp. Taxonomy (GTDB): domain Bacteria; phylum Pseudomonadota; class Alphaproteobacteria; order Micropepsales; family Micropepsaceae; genus Rhizomicrobium. The sequence goes on from DATAYG010000119.1 coordinate 4,278, forward strand.
ACCTGCCTTATCTCGAGCGCGTGGTGATCGGCGGCGCGGCCTGTCCGCGCCGCGTCATCGAAACATTCGAGAACAAATATGGCGTCGAGGTCAGCCATTCCTGGGGCATGACGGAGATGAGCCCGGTCGGCACAATAGGATCGCTCACGGCCGCCGTGGACGCGCTCGGCGACGAAGAGAAAATGGGCTACAAGCTCAAACAGGGCCGGCCGATGTTCGGCGTCGAAATGAAGATCGTCGACGATGCGGATCGCGAATTGCCGCAGGACGGCGAGGCGTTCGGGCGGCTGAAAGTGCGTGGTCCCGCAGTGGCAAAGGCCTATTTCCGCGGCGAAGGCGGCGCGGCCTTCGATGCGGAGGGCTGGTTCGATACCGGCGACATCGCCACGCTCGATCCAGCCGGTTACATGGCCATCACCGACCGCGCCAAGGATGTCATCAAATCGGGCGGCGAATGGATTTCCTCCATTGCCATTGAAAACATCGCCATCTGTCATCCGGCGCTGGCGGAAACTGCCGTCATCGGCATCGCCGACGACAAATGGGGCGAGCGGCCATTGCTCATCGCAGTGCTCAGGCCCGGACAGGCGGCGACGCGGGAGGATCTCCTCGCCTGGCTCGAAGGCAAGATCGCCAGATGGTGGATGCCGGACGATGTAATTTTCGTCCCGGAGATTCCGCACACCGCCGCGGGCAAGATCCAGAAAACAACATTGCGCGAGCGCTATGGCCGGCACCGTCCCAGTTGCGCTTGACGCCCGACCCGACGGCAGCAACGTGATTACATTCCTCGGTGTCGTGGCGCGGCTGTCGCTCGCCGCGCTGCTTGCCTCCATTGCGATCGCGCTGGCCGCGGGCCTCGGCACGCGGTTCGGATGGTGGAATTACGATCTCGGCCTGTTCGGAATTTTTCCTTTCGCCATATATGCCGGCCTGGCGGCTTTCGCCCTGGGGCTGTTGTGGATCCTGACGGCGCTTTTCGCCGGCGGCGGCTCCGGCGCGCTCTCGGCGGTTATCGGTTTCGTAGGCGCGATCGTGGTGCTCTGGGTGCCGCTCGATGATCTTTATCGCGCGCGGATCGAACAAACATTGCCGCCGATCCACGATATCTCGACCGACACGGAGCATGCTCCGGCGTTCATTGTGCCCGGCGACCCGGGCCAAAGCATTCCACCGCCCTATGAGGGGCTGAAGCACGTAAATTATCATGGCCGGACCACCGCGATGGAAACATTGCAGAAGCTGGCCTATGGCGAGATCAGGCCTTATGCGCCGCTGCAATCCACTCCGGTCAAGCTGCTCCGCCGCGCGCTTACGGCGGCGCGCAATATGGGCTGGACCGTCGTGGACGTCGCACAGGATTCGCAGGGTGGTTTCATACAGGCGACCGACACCACGCTTTTGTTCGGATTGAAGGACGATATCATTGTGCGGGTGCGTCCCGCCGGCATCGGCGCCCGCCTCGACATCCGCTCGCGAAGCCGCGTCGGCGAGTCCGATTTCGGCCGCAACGCCGCCCGCATCACCACCTACCTGAAGGAAGTCGCCGCGACGTGATTTCTCGCCATTAGCTCCCGCGGACGAGCAGGAGATGTGTATAAACATTGCTATGTTCCAAATCTGTTTCGATCCATTTTTTCCGCTTCCCTGCTTTCTTCCCTGCACCAAGGAAGAAATGCCGTTGAACCGCAGAGCCGCAGAGACACACAGGAACCCGGCGAGCCCTTGCGCGCAATCCTCAACTTTGCGCCTCCGCGGCTCTGCGGTTTCCATTCCGCCAAGCCGAACCTTCAAAATTTCCCTGAGAATGGTGACGCGGTGCAAATCCCGCCCGAAATTCCCTGAGAACAGGGAATCGGTCCCCGTTCCAGCGGATATTCCCTCGCCCGACGGCGGAGGGCGTACGCTCCTTCGAACCACCCATCCCATTTTTCCGTTTCCCTGCTTTTTTCCCTGCAGCAGGGAAACAGGTTCCGTTTCGTCTTCTCGCGGCGCAAACCTCTCGCGCTCCCGACCGAGTCCCGACAACGTGAACTGCTTCCCCGCTCGCGAAGGCGCAGGCGACATTGGTCATTCAAGGCACTCCAATCACGGAGCTTAGGCATAGCCCGTTTTGGGCATAAAAGCAACTGTGCCGGTAATAAAATCTTCGGCGGTCGGTTGCGTGATGGTCGATCCGGTCACCGTCTGTCTGCGGCGCGGCGAACTCGCCGCCGTGCCGTAATACGGTACGCGACCCAATGTTCACCATCTTGGGTGTAGCGAAGGGCTCGCTGGCGCGGTCGGGCCAAGAAGGTGTAAAACCAGCAAGCCCCATCGATTCGCGGGTGAATATTGGACCAGTCACCGAATGCGTGCGCGCACCGCAAAATGCGGATGGCCGGCAAGGTGCTGCACATTCTGGTGTGTGCCGGTGAAGAAATTGTCGACACAGGTGACATGGGCGCCCTGATCGAGGAGGCGCTCGCAGAGATGGGAACCGAGAAACCCGGCCCCGCCCGTCACCAGCACACGTTTTTCGAGGTGCGTCACATCCTGTCGAAAAAATCCGCCTCAAGCATAAAGACGAGAACATGTGGTTTCAACCTGTAAAAGGTTCAAGTTCCGCGAATTAGCACGAGCGAGGGTTTTCCCCAAGCGTCCTAATTTGGTCCGCGATTCGGCGCGACACGCGACGCACCGTCCCACGGCGGTCAAAATGGCGACGTTCATGAGAAAATCCCATGTCGGCACATCACCGAAAGTCGTGGGAGACAAGTCTCCGAACACAACCGTGTTGGACGGCGGTTCTCCCAGGCGGCCCGGACAAATTTGATCCATTATTCGTAGATCGCACCGCGGCGGGTCAGTTCCTCGTGCAGCTCGGCCATTGCGTCACGGCGCGCTGCGATGGCAAGAGCCCTCGCTTGCCTCTCGCCATGGGTCGACACCAAAAAGATTTTGCAGTGCTGTTTGCCCTCGACGTCCTGCCAGGCGGCCTGCCACTGGATGCGCTTTCCCTTTCTGAACTTCACGACATAACGACCCACGCCGACGATGCCGCTGGTATTCGCTTCGGTCTTCTTGTTCCTCCGCCAGAGCATGTAGTCGGGATTGGAGATCGACGACATCAGCGATTCGAGATAGGCCTGCGCCGCTTCCAGCGCCTTTTCCTTACCCCCATATTTCACGTCGGGGAAATATTTGTGCATGTATCTGGTTCGCCGCTTGATATTGACCTTCCAGCAGGCGGCCGTTTTCTCGGTCGTCTCCTGGCGGATGATGTGCCGGTAGTCGGCGTGAAGCCCCCTTGTCGGGCCATCTTTTGAAATTCGTTTGGGACGGGTCCTGGTCTTTGTGGGAATCGCAACCTTTGAACCGGAAGACCGCGCTGGTTTCAGGTTTGCATTCGCGGCCTTCGCCGCTGCAATGCTCGCGGCTCGCGCTTTCCGCTTCGCCTCCGCATTGCTGACAGGACGCGGTTTCCGGGCCGCATCAGGCGGCCGGCCCGATCCCTTTCGCCGCACGCTTCTGGGCAATTTCTTGAGCTCTTCGGTCAGCCATCTCCGGGGAAGTCTGGGCTGCTGCTGCTGCGCAAACTGCAGATAGGCATCATATTCCGTCGGCGGCTTGCCGTCCTGTTTCGTCTTTGCTTTCCACCATTCCAGCAGCGCATCCTCGGCGCTCGAGGGTTTGAACGCCGCCTCGAATTCCTTTCTCGGCATTTTCACGTCGCGCCAGAATTCCCCGCTTGCGGGTTTGCCGCGGCGGGTGGGAAGCGCAACGATCGTGTCGCCAAGTATGATGTCCGGCGCAAAAATTTCGTTCGGAATGCGTTCGAAAACGTCCGAGACGGCATCGAGATCGTTCACGTCGCCTTTGCGGCCGACGAGATTGACCCTTCCCGCGATATGGGCCCTGATCAGGCGTGCCTGCGCCAGCTCCCATGGCGTCTCGCCTCGGCGGCTGGTGGCATGGGGGCGAAGTGACGAACCTTCCGGCCCGGTCAGATATTCGAGCGCCTGCGACGGTGTGACAAACTCCGCCGGAATTTCTGCCGGAGGCCTGTGCGGGCTGCGCCCGCTTGGTTTTGCGCGCGGAACACCGGGCGACGACTTGCGCTTTGCCATTGGAATGCTCCTCCCCACGGGTTCGACAGATTCGCGTGACTTGTAGTCTCCCCAGACTGCCGATTCGCGCAAGACTCGCGCAATCCCCGCCGGCGCTCCTCACAGAGACGGACAGCAAAGCGAGGTAGTGGACCAAGGTTCGACAGAGAGATGCGTGGTCGCGCGCGAACGCCATCGCGAGGGAACGCCGGTCCGGGCACCGCAATTCCAATGACCCATTGCGGACCTCGCCCGCTGCTCTAACTTCGCCATCGCAAAGTCGGGGGAACTACGGCGTGGGCGAGATCGATCCGGGGATGGTGATACGTCTTTGCAAGGCCAGCCTGGTGGCGGCCATGGCGCTGCTGCTCGCGCTCGTCGCGTTCAACAACATTGTGGACTACGGCGAAAACTGGGCCTTCGTGCAGCACGTCATGGGGATGGATACCGTCTTACCGGACTCGACCCAACGGTGGCGGGCGATCCATTCGGCGCCCGTGCAACAGCTCTTTTATCTGGCGATCATCGGGGCCGAGGCGCTGAGCGGCGGACTGCTTATGCTGGGTGCCCTGTGTCTGTTCCGTCAGGCGCGCAGCGAGCGCGGCTTCGATCATGCCCTTGCACTGCCTGTCGCGGGGCTCACTCTCGCGATGCTCCTTTACGGCGCGGGCTTCCTGGCTGTCGGAGGCGAATGGTTCCTGATGTGGCAATCGAAATCCTGGGGCGGTTCCGACGCCGCCGGCCGGTTCTTTCTTCTGAACGCCGCTGTGCTAATTGTCCTGCTCGCCGGCCGGGTGCCTGCGAGTGGGGAGCAGTGACGCGAAGATCGGCCCCGAATTGTAGCCCCTTTCACGAGCGAAACAGCCCGGGCTGATGATGGGTATGACATCGCCGAATGCGTTGAGGAAAATCAGATGCCGCGTACGACCATGTTTATGACGAATGACGGACCGGCGGTTCGATTGCCGGAGGCGATGGCTTATGCCGATATGGGTATCGAGTTGAAGATCATCCGCATGGGTGATGTCATAACGATTTATCCTGCGCGGGCGAGTTTGAAAAATTCCGTAGACGCACTCCGCGCAATACCAAAGCCCCGCACGGTCGAGCGGCGAAGACCTGTCGAAGTGCCTATGAGAAAACGAGATTAGTTTCCTCCCCCATCGAAGATGGGGGAGGGGGACCGCGTAGCGGTGGAGGGGGGCTCGACGCGCCGTTTGCCCCCTCCGCCCCTTCGGGGCACCTCTCCTGCCTGCGGCGGGGGAGGAAAGTAGGCCACGAGTCACGCGCACTCGTAAACTTCCTCAAACGGCTTCCCGTCTCCGACCGGCGTGCCGCGGATGACAAATGAATCGAAGAGATCCGAGGGCTGAACTCCGGCCTCTTTCGCCGGTTCAATTTGTTCTTCGAGGTCGTTATTGTAGACGACGGTAATCGTTATGTTGAAGGTGCCGGCCACGAATGCTTCGCCGTCCGTGCCGCTCTCATAGGCATTGCCGCCATTTAGTATGCCGTCATACCCATCCGTGCGGGCGTCGAATGCCTTGGCCACGTTTCCGCAGTTGACGCACTTCAAATTATGCGGCGAAAGCAGGAGGGTCTGACCCGGACGAAGTCCCACATAGGGCGAAGGGTCAGGCACGACTGTCGGGAACCCGGAGAACTTGAAAACCGCATGATTGCAGGTCTTGCAGCTTACCGCGAATTCGACGCCGAAATCGGGGTCGAATCCGTTTTCCGATTCGATCACGGTAAGCGCCAATTGTGAGAGAGAAGCGGGCGGGTGCTTTATCGCCAGAGCCGCCGCCGGTGTCCAGTTTTTCATGTTATTCGATGCCTTCGCGGACCACGCGGTTGGAGGGAACAGAGGATATTTGCGCTTATTATACGGCCATTCGATAGCTCGCGCCAGCAAGCGCGGTAGGGTCGGCGACGACGCGCCCTTGCTGCACCAGTTCTATCAGATGCGCGAGCACCGACATGCCGGCTGCGGGGTATAGCCGCTTGTCCAGGTCCACATACAGCCGCGCCACGATCTCGGGAATGGTTGAAATGCCATCACGCAGACAGACCAGAATCTGCGCCTCCCGTTCGGCGCGATGGGCGAGATAGGCTTCGAGGAATGGTTTTGGATCGCGGATTGGGCCGCCATGGGTCGGCCAAAGGATGCTATCGTCTCGTGCGAGCAGTTTGGTGACACTCGCGCGATAGGCGGCCATGTCGCCGTCCGGCGGCGCAACGACAGTCGTCGACCAGCCCATCACGTGATCGCCGGTGAACAATGCCTTCTCCTCTCGCAGCGCATAACACATGTGATTGGAGGTGTGGCCCGGCGTGTAGACGCATTCGATGGTGAAGCCGTCGCCGCTAATTACATCGCCGTCGCGGACAAGAATGTCGGGCTCGAATGCGAGATCGCCGCCTTCCTCGACTTTGACATCCTGTTCTGCGCGCCGCGGGTGCGGGCCATAGGCGTAGGTTTTCGCGCCGGACCAGGCTTTCAGCGGCGCGGCCGCAGGCGAATGATCGTTATGTGTATGCGTCAGCAGGATATGCGTGACGCACGTGTGCTGGAGCGCGGCTTTCAGTGCGTCGAGATGCGCGGGGATATCCGGCCCCGGATCGATCACCGCAACGTCGTGCGTGCCAACAATGTAGACGCCGGTGCCCTGGAAGGTGAACGGCCCCGGATTGGGCGCAAGCACGCGCGAGATCAGCGGCGAGACTTCCATGCGTTCGCCATAAGGGGCTTCAAAACTGCGGTCGAACGGAATAGGCGTCACGGTATCAGCCGGGTCGGTCCGCGCGCCCCGCCTGCATTCGCGCCTTGCGCCCGAGCGCGACCGGGCGGGTCACCGCTTCCATGGTTTTCACCCTTTGCGGCGCGCGATGAGTGAGCTTCTCAAATCCGCGCGACAGCCAGCCATTGTGATGTCGGACATACTGCACCCAGCGGCGGAAGGGTTTGGAATGGGTGGTGAGGATGGCACAACCTACCAGAAACATCATGATGCCGAGCGGAAAAGGCAGCGGCAGCGGCACCGGTGTGAGAATGCCACCCACGATGGTCAGAAACCATCCGCCAGCCAGGATCAGGAACTTCTTCATTGCGCCCCGTAATGTGGTGTCATCCACGGTATTACAAAAAGAATTTACAAACTGCGGCAGGGGCGAGTCCAATCCCGCGGATTGACCCCGGGAAACCGGCTGACAGAAGCTTTTAGCAAATGGCAACCCGCTTGCGTGGCTGTGCGTTTCTGAGAGACTGCGCACACCTTGAGGAGGGGTCGCCATGTTGCGATTGACGCGAATTTTCCCGGTGCTGGCCATCGCGTTGGGCTTGTTGTCGGCCGCTGCGCCCGCGCGTGCCGACCAGGCCGAGGTTCTCAACCAGGCCATGATCACCGTCGACAGGATGAAGACGGATCCGATGTTCGGGCCGTCTCGCCAGTTTCTGCGCAGTGCCAAGGCGGTGCTGATCGTGCCGCGATTGCTGAAGGGCGGCTTCATCTTCGGCGCCGAAGGCGGCGACGGCGTGATGCTGGCCCGTCTCGGCCGGCGTTGGAGCGACCCGGCCTTCTATACGCTTGGTTCGGCCTCGTTCGGCCTTCAGATCGGCCTGCAGGAGGCACGGTTCGTGATGTTCATCATGACCAACCGCGCGCTTCGCGCGGTCGAAGCGAGCAAGTTCACCTTCGGCGGAGCCGCTGGCCTCACCGTGATCTCGCTGGGCGCCGGCGTGCGGGCGGCGACGAGCGCCAATCTCACGGGTGATATTATCGTGTGGTCCGCATCCAAAGGCGCCTATGGCGGGCTCACGCTGGAGGGCTCAGTGCTGGCGCCCAAACCCGACTGGAATGCGCAATTCTACGGCCGCCCCGTTTCCGCGCCGGAGATTCTCGGCACATCGGGCCGCAACCCTGCGAGCATCGCGCTGCGCCGCGACCTCGAAACGCTGTAGGGTTCCGATGCCGAGCCCCTCAGATTGTCAGCAAGCCGCGCAGCATCTGGCGCACGGCTTGCCGGTCGGGGGCAGAGAGCATGCCGATCCGGCGTACTATGAGCCGATTGTCCAAAGTGAACAGTTTGATGCGAACGATTGAAGTCGCCGTCAGCCCTGCCGAGAGGTGATCGGACAAGGGAATATCCTGCGTCCAATGACTGCGCGCGGCGGTCGTAATCATCGCAAACACCGTATTGCCCGAATCCTCATTCGCCTTTCGCCCGGACAGCGCCAGAGCAGGCCGGGGTTTCGCGACCGCGATGTCCGTGAATGGAAACGGCACGATGGCAATGTCGCCTGGATCGCACAGAAGCATCAAAGCTTGTCGTAAGCCGCTGCATCTTCCGGGCTCGCCCACTCGGAAAGGGTAGATTCGACCGCTTTGAGATAGGCGCGGTCGAGCGGCTCCGCGCGGGCCAGGGTCACCTTTCCCTTGGCTATGCGATAGATGAGCATATCTCCCGGCTTTACCCCCAAAGCCTCACGCACCCCTTTGGGAACAGTCGTCTGCGATTTTGTCGTGATCTTGCTGAACAGCACGCTCATCGGACGGCTCCTTTCCTCCTTACTGTAAGGAAACCCGGGCGTGGACCACAAGCCGGACCGTACCTATATTGGCGCCATGGCGCACAACAACGGCATGGTTCCGCGCGGCGTTTCCGAGGCGCCGGCACAATTTCGTGGTCCCTCCGTGCCGATGTCCGGCGCGGAGATGGCGGGCTTCGTGCCGCATCGCCCCGCGCGGCCGCAGAAATCGGAAGGCGGGCGCCGCTTCAAACTGGTGAGCGAATACCAGCCGGCGGGCGATCAGCCGGCGGCCATTGCCGAACTCGTCGAGGGCCTGGGCCCGGTGCCCAATTCGGGCGAGCGCGATCTGGTGCTGCTGGGCGTCACCGGCTCGGGCAAGACGTTCACCATGGCCAAGGTCATCGAGGCGCTGCAGCGGCCCGCACTGATCCTCGCGCCGAACAAGACGCTCGCCGCCCAGCTCTTTGCCGAGATGAAGGGCTTCTTCCCGGAAAACGCGGTCGAGTATTTCGTCTCCTATTACGATTACTACCAGCCGGAAGCCTATATCCCGCGCACCGACACCTATATCGAGAAGGATTCCTCAATCAACGAGGAGATCGACCGCATGCGCCACTCGGCGACGCGGGCGATTCTCGAACGCGACGATGTAATTATCGTCGCTTCCGTCTCCTGCATTTACGGTATCGGGTCCGTGGAGACCTATTCCGGCATGGCGCTGACGCTGAAGCGCGGCCAGAGCATCGACCGCACCGATCTGATGCGCCAGCTGTCGCAACTGCAATACCGCCGCAACGACGACAGTTTCGTGCGCGGCGCGTTCCGCGCCCGTGGCGATACGGTCGATGTTTTCCCGGCGCATTACGAGGACCGCGCCTGGCGCATCGAGTTGTTTGGCGATGAAATCGATTCGATTTCCGAATTCGATCCGCTGACCGGCCGCTCGGCAGGCACGCTGGATACGATCAAGGTCTATGCGAATTCGCATTACGTGACACCGCGTCCCACGCTCGCCCAGGCGATGAAGGGCATCAAGCAGGAGACAATCGAGCGGCTGGAATGGTTCCGCACCAATGGCAAGCTGCTGGAAGCGCAGCGCCTGGAACAGCGCACGCAATTCGATCTGGAGATGATCGAGGCGACGGGATCCTGTGCAGGTATCGAAAATTATTCGCGCTGGTTGACGGGCCGCAAACCCGGCGAGCCGCCGCCTACTCTGTTCGAATATCTGCCCGATGAAGCTTTGGTGTTCGTGGACGAAAGTCACGTCACCGTGCCGCAGATCGGCGGCATGTATCGCGGTGACTACCGGCGCAAGGCGACGCTCGCGGAATTCGGGTTCCGCCTGCCGTCCTGTATCGACAACCGCCCGCTCAAATTCGAGGAATGGGATGCGATGCGGCCGCAGTCGATCTATGTTTCGGCCACGCCCGGGCCCTGGGAGCTTGAACGTGTAGGTGGCGTCTTTGCCGAGCAAGTGATCCGGCCGACCGGTCTCATCGATCCGCCGGTAGAAGTAAGGCCAGTCGAGCATCAGGTGGATGATCTGATCGCGGAATGCCGCGACATTGCGAAACGCGGTTATCGCGCGCTTGTCACCACGCTCACCAAGAAGATGGCGGAAGACCTGACCGAATATATGCACGAACAGGGCATCCGCGTGCGCTACATGCATTCCGATGTGGAGACGCTGGAGCGCATCGAGATCATCCGCGATCTCCGGCTCGGCGCTTTCGACGCGCTGATCGGCATCAATCTGCTGCGCGAAGGGCTTGATATTCCCGAATGCGCGCTGGTCGCCATTCTCGACGCCGACAAGGAAGGATTTCTGCGCAGCGAAACCTCGCTGATCCAGACCATCGGCCGCGCAGCGCGCAACGTGGACGGCAAGGTCATTCTATACGCCGACCGGGTGACGGGCTCGATGGAGCGCGCCATGGCGGAGACTGCGCGCCGACGCGAGAAGCAGCGCGCTTACAATGTCGAGCATGGCATCACGCCGGCCAGCGTGAGGAAACACATCGCCGATATCATGGGTTCGATGTATGAGCGCGACCATGTGACAGTGGATGCCGGCGTCGCCGAGGAAGGCTCGCCTTTCATCGGTCATAACATCCGCGCCCATATCACCGCCCTCGAAAAACAGATGCGCGAGGCGGCTGCCGATCTCGAATTCGAGAAAGCGGCGCGGCTGCGCGACGAGATCAAGCGGCTGCAGGCGACGGAACTCGCCATCGCCGACGATCCCTTCGCGCGCCAGTCGCAGGTGGAAATGGTCGTCGAGGATTCTTTCCGCACCGTTTCGACCGAGGCGGATCCGTCTCGACCGCGTCCGCGCAACCGGATGCGCCGGGCCGCGCGCCCCAACACGCCCAAAACCTTCGGCAGCCGGCGGTAGCTGAAAAAGTTCGGGTTCCTTCTACCTATCCCTCACCATGGCCGGCTTTCGAGCCGGCCACCCAGCCGGCGAGCGTCTGCGAGCCGAAATGACTGCTATCGCGCCGCCGATCAAATCACTGCGTCCAACGCCGCGCAGACGCGCGGCGACCGGGAGGGCGCGTCAAGCCCGCCCATGGTGATGAATTGGAAGGCCCTTGACATGCAACCAAAAAGTTGCATAATTAGAACATGAGCATGGATGCGGTGTTCCGGGCTTTGGCGGACAGGAGCCGCCGCCGCCTGCTCGACCGGCTGCACGTTCGCAACGGGCAGACGCTCGGCGAATTGTGCGAGGGACTGGACATGTCGCGGCAGGCGGTGACGAAACATATTGCGATTCTGGAAGAGGCCAATCTCGTGGTTTCGCGGAAAGAAGGCCGCACGCGGCTGCATTTCATCAACCCTGTCCCCATCAACGACATCGCCGAGCGCTGGATCGGCAAATTCGAGCGCGGACGCCTCCGGGCGCTTGCGGATCTGAAACATATGTTGGAAGGAGAAACAGATGAGTGAATCCAAATTCGTTTATGTGACCTACATCCGCACGACGCCCGAAAAGCTCTGGCAGGCGCTGACGGATTCGGAGTTCAACCGCAAATACTGGTTTGGCTGCTACCAGGAATCGGAGTGGAAGCAGGGTGCCGAATGGAAAATCCTGGGATCGGATGGCCGCTTATATGACAGCGGCGAAGTGCTGGAGATCGATCCGCCGCGCCGACTCGTGCTCAAATGGCGCAACGAATGGCTTCCCGAACTCAAGGCCGATGGCTGGTCGCGCTGCGTCTTCGAAATCGAAACCGATGGCGAATTGACAAAGCTCAGCGTTACGCACACGACCGAACGTCCGAGCCTCTTTATCGAAAAGGTATCGACCGGCTGGCCCAAGATACTTTCGAGCCTTAAGACCCTGCTCGAAACGGGACGGGCACTCCCGCGCACCGATCAGCCGAAGGCGTGAACCAATGGCCGAGAGCAAATTTGTTTACGTCACCTATATCCGCACCACAGCCGAAAGACTGTGGGATGCGCTCACCAGGCCGGAATTCACCCGGGCCTATTGGGCAGAGACCATACAGCATTCGAAGTGGACACCGGGTTCGGCCTGGGAAATCTGCGTGCCGGACGGCCGCGTCTGGGATTCGGGCGAAATCCTCGAAGTCGATCACCCGCGCCGTCTCGTTCTTACCTGGAGGAACGAGCACTTTCCCGAGATGAAGGCAGAAGGCTTCACCTGTCTCACTTACGAGATCGAGCCATTTGGCGACGATGCGGTGAAACTGATGCTGACGCACGAAATCGCCATTCCGGGTTCGAAGGTGATTGCGGCGGTGAGCAATGGCTGGCCTGCGGTTCTCGCCAGCCTCAAAAGCCTGCTGGAGACGGGCGAGGCGCTTTCGGCGATGACAAAGTGGAAGGACTGCGCGTGATTATCAGTGCCCGCTTTCGCCGCCGCGTTCGTTCCCGTGCTCGCGGCGGCGGTCCATCGCCGCGCGGCAGTCTGCGCTGAGCAGCCCCCGTTTTCCTTCGAGGCATTGGCGTTGCTGGCGTCGCGAAGAGATATTGGGGCAGAGTTTGGCGACATCTTGCTCGCAGGCGCGGCGGAATCCGCGCGGCCGAGCCTCGCGCAGGCCCATGCGCAACCCGCGATGCAACAGCGGCGCGGCCAGATGGTGCATGCCGAAACCGCCATGCCCGCCATGTTCGCCGCCCGACGGTCCGCACGCGGAAACGGCGAGGAGCAAGGGCAGGATAAGACGGAATTCGGTTTTTCGATGCACCCGGGAAATGTAAATGATCAAACTCGTATTGTCATGGCCCGCAAATGCGGGCCACCCGGATGAAACTGCAATTTCCTCTCCGATCGAGCAGGGAATATCATGTTCCAGCGGGCAGACGACGAATGTCACCTGGGTGGGCCCGCATATGCGGGCCATGACAAATAATGCGAGTGGAATTTGACTGCCGCAGCGCTCTCGATCCGTCTCCGGCTCTCTTGCCCGGTGGCAAGAGAGCCGGAGGTACGCCCCGTACATTCGGTTCGGGAAAGGATGCTTCAGGATCGGCCCCCCGGCTCCCCTCCCCGGTGGGAAGGGAGCCGGGAGTTACGCCCCCGTAGAGCCCGTTGGCGATGCGTCAACTCTGTGCGCGATGAGAGACCGGATGAAGCTTGATGGTGTCCGCCACGTCGTAGCTCGCCCGAAGGCGATGCTTTGCGGCCGCGATCCGCTCATGCCGGCGCGTTCTGTGATGCGAAGGCGCGCCATCGACAAGCTCGGCCAATCGCGCCGAAGTCTTTTCGATCGGTGATCCGAGCGCGCCATGCGCGAGCATCGCCTGTTTCACCTCGTCATAGCTTTCGCGGACGCCCTGACGGATGTTTCGGATTGTGAGCACGGCTCTGACGCTGTCGGCATATTCGCCCGGCAAGGGTACGCGCACGGACGTGACGTCCGCCAGATCGACTTTCACCGGTGTGCCGTTAGGCCTGGTGAATTTGACCGCACCGCTCCCTGCGATCTCAGCGCCGGCGGTCTTGCCGCCCAGCGCCGTCACGATATGCGTGACGTAGTTACGTGTTTCGGCCGGGAGCAGCCCGCCTTTCGTCAGCCGTTCCTCGAGATGGCCCGGCCCGTCATTGTAGGCGGCAAACATCGCGGGATAGCCGTATTTGTGATAGAGCCAGCCCAGGTAAGCGACGCCGGCGATGACATTGTCATGCGGATCGTAGGGGTTCATGCCGAGGTGATATTGGACGCGCATCTGCGCATAGGTCGCGGGCATGAGCTGCATCAGCCCCATGGCGCCAACCCGCGAAGTAATCGGCTTGAAAGCGGCCGACATCGTCCGGCCGCCGCTCTCCGTCTGCATCACGGCACGAATCCATGCCCCCGGAATCGAGAAACGTTGGGCCGCCTGGCCGATGAGCGAGTTCCAGCGATCCAGCAATTGATGCCGGTTCATGCCCTGTTCGGCAGCGAAAGCGGCGTCGTCGGGCGCCGCAGCTGGCCGAATCTCGGGGAGCGATCTCCACGCGGTGTGGACCCAGCGCACCATGGTGGCAACGGACGTTTCGGTATCGGGCCGGACCGAGAATTGCTGGACGTGCAGCGTGATGCCCTGCCAGGTCAGGAGAATGCCCGCGGCTATGCCGGCCATGAAGGTCAGCTTGGCGACGCCCTGCAGCGCGGTGTTGGTGCGGGCCCGCGCCCGCTGGACACCGAATGCGATATGCATGCCGGGCTTGCATTTTGTGGGGTGAAGGCTGCCGGAATAAGTGCTCGCGCCGGTCAGGCGCGTGTCGATCGTATGCAGGGCCACGCTCCCGTTTGGTTGCTCGTGATGGGAACCGCCCGACAAACATTTGTTGCCCTGGCGGATCAACCGTCAAGCGCGGCTTGGCCTGCTGCTTGCGGGTCCGGCGCACATCGGCGCCGACGAACGCCCAGATAGGGGTTTCGTTCCTTCAATGCAAGCGCTTTTTTCGAGTAAACTTCCCCTTCATCAACAAATGACATGGCGGTAACTTTTACGGCGCAAATTCGCATTCCGGCGGTTACTAATTATTCTCGTGCGCTGCACTCCGCTCCTTCGCTGTCGGAAAGCTCGCGAGCAGAATACCATGTTCGTGGCGCGGAGCGGTCACGAAACGGTCCTCTCCAGGTCCGCCAAGAGTTTCATCAGATCGGTCAGGCGCGTGCCGGGACACACCCGCTTCAATGCGGCTGTAATTCTACCGCATATCGCCGGAAATTCCGCGGCCCGAAACCGCAGGAAACGTGTTATCGTAGCGGCGCCTGCATGGGCAGGTTTCCATTTCCCGACGGAGAACGATCTATGCCCGAGACCAGCCGGACCGGCGACGAGAAATCCAAGCCTTTCCTCACCGATGTAAAGACGCTGCGCGATCGCGCCCGGCAGCATCTCGAAACGGGAGATGTCACGGCGACCTATATCGGCGACGTGAATCGGACAATCGACATCCTGCAGAGCGTGCTCGCGACCGAGCTTGTCTGTTACCTGCGTTATACGTTGCACTGGATCGCCGCCACCGGCATATCGAGCGAGGGTGTGAAGAAGGAATTCGCCGAGCACGCGAAGGACGAGCGCGATCACATGATCGAAGTCGCCGAGCGGATCAACCAGCTCGGCGGCAAGCCAAACTTCAATCCGGAAGGCCTGCTCAGCCGTTCTGCCTCGCAATATGTCGAAGGCGAAAATCTGGTGGACATGATCAAGGAGAACCTGGTCGCCGAGCGCATCGCTGTCGATCACTACCGTGAACTGATCCGTTATTTCGGCAATGACGATCCGGGGACACGTACGATGCTGGAAAAGATCCTGCTGGTCGAGGAAGACCACGCCAACGACATGCACGACCTGCTCGTCGCCCATGAAGGCAAGCCTATGCTGCCGAAGTAAGCGCGGCCCCTTACGACGTGTAGCCGACGCCGAGGGTCAGGGCGAAGGCAGCGAATACAATGACCGCGGCGGCGATCCATCCCGCGCCGCGCGCGATCGGCGGGAGCTCGCCGGCGCCTGCCGCCTGGCGGCGCGGAATCAGCAATGGAACGGATGCGGCACCGATTTCGAGACCCGCCTGCAGCATCGCGCCGTTCCGGCCCGGCGCGTAAAGTGCTGCTGCCGCAACTGCGGCAACGGTCGCGGCAATCCACGCCGTCTGCAACAGGCGCGTGGCTCGTTCTCCGAACAATCTCGCGGCCGCCGAGGCGAGCATGCGGCTGAATATCAGATAGAGCACCGCGCCGACGGCGATTCCGGCGGTGTTCCAAAGGGCGCCCCGGTTTCCGGGAAAATCCCGCAGAGTTATCGCGTAGTCGCCATTGCCGGTCGCGAGCGACGTAACGAGATAGCCGAACGCCCAGAAGAAGCTGAATGCCACAACCAGCAGAGCAAACAACTTCCTGCGCGGCCAGGATGCGGGAAACAGTCGCAGCGCCGCCCAGCCGGCAATACCGGCCACGAGATTCCCGAGCGGTCCGGCGGGTGAAACCAGACGGCTTTCGACCGCACACCGAAAATAGACGCTGGTCAGAAGGGTGACGCGGCCGCCGAGCAGCAGACAGGCACTGCCGTGGCCCAGCGCCTCATGCGCCGCCGTGGCAACGCACATGGCGATAATTGCGATAGCGCCAACTGTTATTCCATCGTCGCGCACTGCAAATTTGTTCGCTCGGCGGTATCAGAGTTAGTTCGAAGGCAGGGATATGGTAAGGCCGACCGCTTGGACCGAACCGCCGCGTCCGGCGGCACCATAATAGGTAAAGGAAGCGCTGAGGTTTCCATTGTCGTAGAATTCATGGCCGAGGGGCTTGCCCCAACCGCCGTCAAACCCGTAGGTGGTATTGTCGCCGGTGTGTGATTGGACTGGGATCGATATAACAATCCCCGAATTTGACGCACTGCCGGACGCCGGTCCGGAAGGACCCGTTAGTCCCGACAATCCGCCGCCCCAGCCGATATTTCCGGTTCCACCGCCCGTGATAATCATGCCCGTCATGGATCCGGCAACGGCTGTTTCGATCCCGATACAACAGCCGACAGCAATAACAACGCCAAAGTACCAATGCCGCGAAAGATTCGTGAGACCGGTCATCGGAGATATCCCGTCATCCGCGCCATCGCAGCGCACCCGCAATATCTTATGCCATCGGGCGATTTTGCAATCAACTCAGTTACGGACCGCCGCGGCTAGCCGCAGTTCGGCGAGCGTGCCTTCGCCGGGCAGGCTCGAGAGGCTGAGTGTTGCTCCGAGGCGACGGGTGAGGGCCATCGCGATGGCGAGGCCGACACCCATGCCGCCCGGTGCGCCGGGGCGCGCGAAGCGCTGGAAGGGTTGGCCCGCGCGTTCTCTTTCCGCCTTCGTGAAACCGGCGCCCGTATCGCGGATGCTCATGAGCGTTTCGCGTTCATCGCCGCGGAGTTCCACGCGGACCGTCCCGCCTTTCGGGGTGTATGCAAGCGCGTTGTCGAGCAGATGCGCGACGATGCGGGCAAGCAAATGCGCATCGGCCCGCACAGGTGCTTCGTCCGGAAGCGACAGGACAAGGCTCAGTCCGCGCGTCCGTGCCAGCGCGGCGCGCAGTGCGATCTGCGCGCGCATCACCTTTGCCGCGTCCGCGATGCGCGTGGCAAGCGGCTGAGGTTCGTCATCATTTTCGAGCGCCGCATATTCGAGCACCGAGCCGATCTTGCTGTGCAGCTCGCGCGCGGCGATGCCGATATCCCGCGAATATTCGACATATTTGGGATGACCTGCCGTGCCGAACACGCCGCCTTCGATGATCTCCGCGAAACCGATGATGGCATTGAGCGGCGTGCGCAATTCGTGGCTCGCCTGGGCCACGAAACGGCTCTTCGCGCGCTCCGCCTCTGCCGCGCGCCGTTCGGCTTCGGCAAGCCGCACCAGCGCCCGCGTCTCGCCGGGATGCAGCGCGCGCAGGGCCTTGACCGACGCCGCGGCCTTCGCCTGCCGCTCGAACACACCGACGAACAGCACGGCGAGTGCCGCGCCGGCAAAGGCGGGGCCCAGAATGAAGAACAGATAAAGCGGGAAATTGCCGTACCAGGCATCGAGCGTCTCTGCGACCGGAAAACTCGCGCCGGCAACAAGCGGCCAGCCAGAGATCGGCGCGAGTGAGACAAGCCGCGCGCCGCTTTGCTGTTCGACAATGCGTGAGGCGGAGCCGGTGCCGTCGAGCGCGAGCGCGGCGGCGCCTGGAGCTTGGCGCCAATTGGCGCCGTGCGCCACGAGCCGGCCCGCGACCGTCGCCAGGACCGAATCTTTCATGCCGGCCGGTGCGAGAAGGGCGGCCGACTCGATCTGCGCCATCACCAGGTGCCGGCCAGCCGCAAACAGCAGCACGAGCGAGTGACCGCCCAGCGCCGGGAACGCTGTCCGCCCGTGCCGTGCAGCTTCGAACGTCTCCGGGTCCAGCGGCAGCAGGCCTTCGGGCGCGCCCATCATCTCGGAGACCGGTTTTCCGCTGAGATCAAGCACGACGATGTTCCGAAGCGAAGCGCCCCCCGCCTGAGCGAGCGCCGCCGAGGTTTCCGCGCCGCCACGGGCCGAGGCGAAGGCAGCGCCGATGGCCGCATAGCGATCCAGAGCCGCGCCGAGGTCGGTCGCGGTTTCCTCCGCACGGCGCTGGGTAAAGTCCGTCGCCTGCGACAGCGCGTGTTCGCGGTCGCGCTGCATCTGGATCACCGCAGCCGAGGCGAAGCTGCCGCAGATCAGGACGACGCAGACGATCACCGTCGCGCGCACGTTCCAGCTCGCGCCACGCAGGAACATGGGAGTTCCGGCGGGACCCGCGGCCGCTTGCGCTTGTGACATGATCGTCCGGCAAAGCCTCTGGTGATTCGCTATTTGGCCATTATGGGCCTTGCGGACTCCCTGTCGATATTGGGCGCAGGCGCGTGAAGGGGCCGGTGAATTCCGGCTTCCAAGAACGGCGCGAAACTGCAACCATGGACGCCGCTGAAGCGCAGAGGCATTCCATGAAGTACGGCATCGATTTCAAATATCTGGCCAGGGATGCGTCGGTCCCGACCGACAATTCCTACAAGATCGACATGGAAGTGGACGAGACGCAGTTCGCCCTCGTTCCCAATATCGGCGATCACGTCTGCATCCCGGGCGACAATCCGGGTATGCGCAATGTCCCGCTCTCCGGGCGCGTGCGCAGCCGTCTGTTCCACTACCGTCTCGGCTATTGCTACATCACCATCGTGGTCGAGGACAGCGACGAAGACTGGAACAAGATCGGCGGTTCGTGAGGGGTGGACACTGACGCGACGGGCAAGAGTCCCCGTGCGCATCCGCCACGCTGACTACGGGGCGGCGGCAATGCGTTCGGACAAGTTGCCCATGGGAGAAGCGGCGCGCGCTTTCTTCTCCCTGAAGCGCTCATCTGTGAGAATTCCCACGCCACGCATGCCCTGATCGACGAAGCGGCGCATGATTGCGAAGCGCGCCAGCGCATTGTCGGGGAAATTCGAACTGTAGACGGACCAGTCGCGCCCGTCATTCATCGGCTCCTCCATTCCTTCGGCGGCAGCTTCCGCGCTGTTCCAGAGGAACAGCTGCATAAGGCCCGTGCCGTCGCGCGCGAAGGCGTAGTCGCAGGCCGCCAGCGCCATCATCAGCGTCCAGGCTTCGGCGAGCTTCAGTCCGGTGGCGGCCGGGTAGAGTTCATGGGCGTCCGAGAACACGGTGTACATGCGCAGCTCCTCGTGAGAGAACAAAATAGGAACATACGCGGCCGATGTCGAGTCCTTTTTGAGCTTCTGATGGTGGATAAGTGTCAAGCCGCAGCGCGGGCTATCGCGCCCACGGTTCGAACACTTCGTAGACCGGCGCTTCGGTGAAGCCGCGATGGTTCACGCCGATCAGCCTCCGCGCCGCCAGCAGCCGCACCGCATTCTGCACCGACGATTTGGAGAGGCCGGTTTCGGTGGCGATGGTCTGCAGGCTCGCGCCGAAACGGCTGCGCCTTGCACCCTTCGTCTGCCGCCACAGCCACAAATAGACCAGGAACGCGCTCGGCATCCGGTCGTGGTTGACCAGATCGCGCATCAGGACGTCGACGACATAGGCGTCAAGACCGAATCGCAGCATGCAACCGTTACTATAGCAAGCATTGGATGGCTTGATGAGGCCCGCGGCCCGCGGGCAGAATTTTATGTGGCGCTGCGAGGAGGACAAACATGATCAAGGGATTGAAATTTGCCGGCATCCCGGTGCGGGACCAGGACCGGGCGGTAAAATTCTGGACCGAGAAAATGGGCTTCCGCGTCATGACCGACCAGCCGATGGGGGCGCAGCGCTGGATCGAACTTTCCATCGCCAACAGCCCGACGGGCATCGTGCTGTTCACGCCGGAAGGTCACGAGGACCGCATCGGCAGCTTCTTCAACGGCTCGTTTCTGTGCGACGACGTCGAGGCGACCTATCGTCAGCTGAGCGAAAAGGGCGTCGAGTTCGCCACCCCGCCCACCAAACAGCCCTGGGGAACCTACGCGATCTTCAAGGACCCCGACGGCAACCAGTTCGTGATGGGAAGCGGGTGATTGGCCGCATTTCACTAACAAAGGTAGAACCCATCAATCGCCGGACTTATCCTTGCTTCCATTTTGCAAGCACCGCTTTAATTCCGAGTGTGTCCATCCGAATTTATTCGCGCTGCCGCGGCTATTCGGCGGAGTTCATTTGCGATTTCGGTCTTGCCCCCAGCCGGCGCGCCCCGCGGGCCGGGAGTCCAAAAATTATCCGGGAGCCGCGCGCAACAGGCAAGCGCATCCGGTTCATTTCCCAGTCGTGCATAACAGTCGGCTTGATACAGCAACCCCATCGCATCATTTCGCCACTGCTCCGGCTCCATCGCCTCACCCCGACTGAAATCGGCGAGCGCATTTTCATAATCCCCTAAATGTCTGTTGACACGCCCGCGCACGAGAAAGGCGATTTGATCGGGCTGGAGTTCTATTACTTTGCTGAGATCAGCGAGCGCTTTATGGGGTTCGTGCATCCTCATCCAACCATAATGCCTATCAAAATAACCTTGCGGATCCGCGGGGTTCGCTTCAATCCGGCGATTAATGATATCCAGATAATTCTGTGGATTTCTGCGGCAAAGATCATGTTCATCCTGAATCCTTTTGTGTTCGCCCGATTCGCTCATGATACAATCTCCTTGACGATTACCATTATGCACTGGTGCTGTTGCCGCCACAATCTTCAGAAACCTGTCCCAGAACGCACTGATAATACCACTGACCAAATCCGCGCGCGCCATGAGGTCCCAGCTTGCCTTCACGCAAGAGTTTATCGCAAAAATCTTCGGCCGCTTCCCACTCCTCCACGCATTCGCGCCGGCGCGGGTAGGGATTTTTCGGCCGGTCTCGCGGGTTTGTGTTGGGGAAGGCAAGTGGCGGAGGAAGAATCTCAAACGGGCGCGGTGTTGATAGTTCACCCGGCAAGGGAACGTCGAATGGTGTGGACGGAATCACGAATTCCACGGGAATGCTCGATCGATGGGAAGCGCGATCTCGATTGTCAGCGGCACTGCCGCCGTCCCCGCCGGCAGACGAAAATTCGCCACCAATTCCGCCCGGGCCGCCGGCGGGCCAGCGAGGATGCTTTGAGGGGTCCCATCCGATCTTGAGTATGCCGGTGTCCCGAAGGCGCAGTGCTGTTTCAACCACCCCTGCTTCCGAGACTGCGGATTTGGTTAGATCAGGCGGATCAGGGATACCGAGCAGCACGGTTGCGATTTGCGCGCGGGCGATGTCACCTTCGTTGAGCGCTCGCGAGATCGCATTCAGCCCGCCCATCTTCGATGTCAAATCGATAGGAAGACCAAACTGGGCGCCGATCTGTTCGGAAAGTTCGGTGCAAGCGCGTGGCTCCCAATCGCTATCTGCCCCCGCTCGTTTCAGCAGCGGCACGCTCCCGACAAAGGCGCCACATCCGTCACATGAAACTCCGCGCTTGCTACCCGCGGGCGCCAACCTGAATTCCCGTTGCAATGGTGTCCTCATCCTGTATCTTCATCAAGAACATACCAGGAACATATGGATATGTCCAACCCAGAAATAGAAAAACCAAAACGGTAACAATGGCGGACCAGAACGCGCCCGGAAAGCCGTTATTCTGGGCGGGATGGCATTGGGTCGAGGGCTACGTGGAATCCGGTTTGTCTGTGGCGGCGAAAGCGCGCCGTGCCGGGTCGGGTGCCAACAGCGGTGTAGCGTCTCCTAGGCTCTGCTAAGGTCTGAATGCGACGAAAGTCCGGTCGCCCAAACGCTGCAGCTTCGGCCGAATTGAGGCACCGGGAGGGAAATCCTTATGCTCGGCTCCATTGCTCACATCGCACTGATCGTCCGGGATACGGCGCGGACCGCGGGCTTCCTGCGCGACCTGTTCGACGGCCCCGTCGTCAGGCGCACGGATGCCGATAGTCACGATGAAACGTTTACCCGGCTCGGAGTCACCTGGTTTGCCCTGGTCGCCGCGGATGTCAGCCGCGAGCGCACCGGCGACCACGTAGCGTTTCACGTCGCGCCCGGGACAATCGCGTCAATCGCCGGCAAGCTGAAGTCGATGGGCTGCGAGTTCATCCTCTCCAAGTCCGGTACATCGCTGTATTTCTTCGACTTCGACAATCATGTGTTCGAGCTCGACAGCTCCGATCAGGAGCAGGAACTGAACGCACTGGCCCCGTCGTCAGGCGTGTGAAAGCTCGCGCCTCAGCGGTGAGGACTTTCCGGCTGCTGCATCCGTGCGCGATGGCCGGCGAGCTTTCCGTCCCGATACAAGGTCATGTCGTCGGTGACGGTGCGTTCCATGAGCCACACCGCACCGGGCTTCACCCAGGTATCGGTCGAGAGGCTTACCAGTTCGACCTTGTGTGGCGCGCCATCGGGTCCCCGCCTGACCGTCTTCAAGTCGAAGCGCTGCTTGACCGTAAGGGACTTCGCCGTTCCCGAACACGACAACACGGTCGTCGCGCTCGTCTTGTGGGGGTCCGACGGAATCGTTCTCACCTCGGCAATCATCTGGCTTGCGTTTTGTCGCTGCCCATTCACATCGATGCTGGCAAAGCCGGGCGCGAGAATGGCCCTGAGCGCGCCTGCGTCGTGAGCGGCCATTGCGGCCTTCATCGCCGTGTAGCGCTGCTCCAGCGCCGCTTTCAGCGCCGGATCCGTTCCTCCGGCCGCCGCCGGGCCGGCGAACCCGGAAAGCAAAGCAACCAGTGTCGCTGCACCAAGAACACGCTTCAGGCTGATATCCACGATTCCCCCGATTGCCGCGTGAGCGCCGGCTGAGATGGAGCATTGCTGTCGAAATGACCATGAGATTCACAGGTGGCGCAAGGGGCGGCTGCCCTAAGAAGCCGGCTCGCCGGTTACGCTTCCCAGTCTTCAGTCACGAGTCCAGCCACGCGTGCGAATTCGCGGCGATTATGGGTAATGAGAGTCAGCTGTCGCGCGAGCACCTGCCGTGCAATATGTCAGTCCAGCTTCACGCCGATTTGTTTTGCACGTTTGATCAGCGCACGCCGGTATGCGGCGTCGTATCCGTCCACCGGTCCGAGCTTCTCGGCCGGCAGCAATTCGTCGGCCACCATCCGCGCCTGTTCCGCAAACGACATCGCGGAT
This sequence comes from Rhizomicrobium sp., assembly GCA_036272695.1. Taxonomy (GTDB): domain Bacteria; phylum Pseudomonadota; class Alphaproteobacteria; order Micropepsales; family Micropepsaceae; genus Rhizomicrobium. Next base: position 27,516 of record DATAYG010000119.1, read on the forward strand.
ATTTCCAGCGCGAAACGCGCCTTCCCGACATGGCAGGTGCATAGGCCGTCGGCCGGCACGTGATATCTCCCGGTGAGACAATGAGGGTCGTGCGGACTCTCCGCCGCCGCCAGCAGTGCTTCTCTTGTGTAGTCACGATGCATCGCTACGCCCTCGGTCTTTGGCAAATTCCTGTCGCCACACTCCCTGCGTGATACCACGCGCGCCTAATGCGATCCGTTTTTCGCGGCCTGTTCGAGAAGGCGGCGGATCACCGCCCTCTCGAAGGACGCTTTGCTCTTGTCGGGCGAGCCATTGGCGAAACATAGCGCGGCGTTGCCGTGGGTGATGTCGATGGCCGCCTGTGTAATCGTGCCCGGATCGCCGCCAGTATGGAAAGCCACTGTGCCGTCGTCGAACGGCGCCAGGGCCCAGATGAGCCCCGTGCGCAGTTTGGGACTGTCCGGATTCACCACCACGGGATCGGGCGTGAACATCGTCCGGATCGTTTCCGGCTTCAGCAGCGTAGCCTGGGTGTAGCTCGCCAGAAACTTCGCAAAATCGTTGGCGGAGGTGCACAGCAGCCCTGCCGGCCAGTCGGGATAGCGGGGGCGCGGCAGGTGCTTGAAATGCGCGTCCACGAAATCATAGGGCTGCGCCAGCCGGTCGTCGCTCACCCCCTCGTAGCGCCACGACGTATCGTTCATGCCGAGCGGCTCGAAGATGCGCGCGCGGGTGAACACATCGAGCGGTTTGCCGCTCAGCCTCTCGCCCAAATAACCCAGCAGCGCGACGGCGACATTGGAATAGCTCCATGCCGTTCCGGGCTTCGCGGCGGACCAGTTCTTCTTCGCATCGTACCATTTGCCGCCGGGCACGAGATAACCGGCGAGGAAATCGCGCAGCGACGGCAGGGCGCCGGTCGAGAAATCGAGATCGTCATAGGTCGAGTCCAGGATGCTGGAGGTGTGCGTGAAAAGCTGGCGGAAGGTGATCGGCACAGTGGGGAAGGCCGGGTTGGCCACCGCGAAATCCAGATGCGGCGCAACCGGATCGTCGAGCCTGAACGCGCCGTCCTGCGACAACAGCATCAGTGCCGTCGCAGTGACAGTCTTGCTGACCGACGCGATCTGGAAAATCGTGTCCGGCGTGACGCGCCGCGCCTTCTCGACATTCGCATAGCCGTATCCTTGCGCAAATTCCGTGCGGCCGCCCTTCACCATCGCCACGCTCAGCCCCGGAATGTGCGCCGCTGTGAGCTGGCTCGAGATATAATCGCCGAAAGCCTCCGGCCAGTTCGAAGCCGCGCTCGCCCACACGCGCGGCGCGACCAACGCGGCGCTGGAAAGCGCGAGGAAATCCCTGCGGTGCATGAGTTCCTCCCCGGCGGCCTGCGGAAGGATGGTTTTAGCACAAGCATTCAGTGCGGATTGGCATTGCACCCATGGGTTCATGGAAGCCGGATTATTCGGAGAAGCAGGAGCGGGCCGCGCCCGGTCCGGTGCCGACGCTGGCCGAGCTTGCGCGAGGCTCAAACTGGGTTGGGGCGCGCTTCCCCCGGGCGCAAATGCCTGCACTGCGCGGCGATCCCGCTTATGCGGCCATGGCGCGTTTCGGCGGGCACGTCTCGACCGACCGGCTCCGCGCCGCCCTGCGCCGCACATCTTGTGGCCATAAGGGCGGGAGTTGCGCCGTCAGATAGCGAAGGATGCACTGTGCCGTATCGGAGTGGAGATTTGCGCCATTATGCAGCAAACACACCTAGACCGAATTAGCGGCCTAGACCGGGCGGCGGATTGAGGCTTGCGGCCGAAAGGGCGCGTTTCCGCTTACCTTCTTCAAGTTTTTTGACTCGCTCTTCTAATTCCCTGACTTTGCGTTCGAGCGCTTCCACGGCATGACCGCTTTCGTCGGCGACGCCGCTGTGCCTTCGTTCGAGCGCATCGAGCTGTTGCTTTAGCTCCCCCAACCGCTGCGCGACGTGACTTCGGACCTCGTTAATCTCTTCCCCCATTGCCTTTTTTAGTTCGTCCAATGTCATGGATGTTCTTTCCAAGGTTAAAACCTATCGGGTGCCATAGGCCATCGAAAGCGCGTGGTAAAGCGTGGTTCCAAGCCATTGCCGTCGTTGGAGAATCTCCATCCGTAGTCGGAAGTTAACGCTGCTCACTACGGCAATGAATCTATATCCGTTGCAACGGAACAAGAACCGAACAGGCCGTAGTTTACGGTTTGTTCCAGCGTCGGCGTTGCTCAAATTGCCAATACCCGTTGCAACGGACAACGGAGCGGCGTATTGGTGGTACGGCAGGAAGGAATCACTAAGTATGAGCGCCAACAACGAGGCTATTCAGAGGCTCACCGAGAGGCTGACAAGCCTTATCCGGTCGGCGTTGCTTGATGCCTACGAAGCCGGGAAATCAGCCGCAGCGGATGAACTCCTGACGAAGGTAAAAGCCATTGTCGATCAAGGGCTTGACAAGCCGGAGGAGACGGTACGGATTGTCCGTCGTGTTCACTCCGTTGAAGTCGCTCGCAAGAACCACTTCAAAGGGGCGGGTGAAGGGGTGACGATCCCCGGCATTATAGCGGCGTTGCAGGCACATCCGGCCGGCCTTGGCCCGAAGGCCACCTACGAGGCGATGTTCCGAGCTGGTGTGCGATCAGTAAAACAGTCAACGGTGCGAGCCGCCATGAACAAGCTAAGGGCCGAAGGGAAGCTCGCGAAACAAGGCGACGTGTACGTGCTGAAATCAAACGAATTGGCGACCCGCCAAGAACCCCATCGGGGTCTTGGCGTAGTCGTTTCTCAATAACGGAGGCGTGGCAGAGCAGGTCAAACGCGCCGGACTCCTAATCCGGAGGGGTGTGCAGGCACCCCGCGAGGGTTCGAATCCCTCCGTCTCCGCCAACCCGCCAGGGATCCAAGCCTGGTTGGGGGAATAAAGAGTGATTTGAACCGCCCGGGTCCAAACCGGGCGGTTCATTTTTAGGGCAAAAGACGATGATAAGCAATCTACGAAACTGCTATTTCCATAACGTTTGCGGGATTCTCATTAGCTTTCCGCAAGGACGAGTTTGGCGCAGCCGATCGCTTCGAGTACTTGAAGCATAAAGACGGCGCTGAACCCGCCCCTGTGCATCTTGTTGGCGATGTTCTGGGTGGTTTCCCGAACGCCGATTCCCGCAAGTTTTTCGACCAGTTCCGGGTACTTCACGCCTCTAGCGGCCAGCTCGCGCTTGAGCAGGTTTCTGGCCTTGGCCTGCCATGCCTCGTCCGTGACCATATCCATACTCGTTTGCCTCACAAAAATATCTTATTCGGTATTTTCATACTTGACAACGTTACTGTCCATACCTAAAAACGATATATCAATACCGAAAACGAGTATATTCCGATGGCGCAGCCCTTCCTCCTCTCCGCAAAGTCCCGGACCCTCTCGCTGGCGCAGGTCATGCGCATTTCGGAAGACGAAGCGTTTAGGCTGTTCTGCGGCTTGCGTTGGGCTGAGAACGGCGGGGAGCCGGTTTGCGGCAAGTGCGGATGTGTCGAAATCTATCGCTACGAAAGCCGCCGTATCTTCAAATGCAAGGGCTGCGGCTCGCAATTCTCCGCAACGTCCGGGACCATCTTCGCCAGCCGCAAGCTTTCCTATCAGGACCTTATGGCCGCCGTGGCCATCTTCGCGAACGGGGCTAAGGGACACGCCGCATTGCACCTGTCCCGCGATCTTGACGTGCAGTATCGGACAGCCTTCGTCCTGTCTCACAAACTGCGGGAAGCCCTCGCAGCCGAAACGGCCAACACATTCCTGTCCGGCACGGTCGAAATCGACGGCGCGTATTTTGGCGGCCATGTCAAGCCGGCGAACTACAAGGAAGCGCGCAAGGATCGCCGCTTGGCCGAAAACCAGACCGGGAAACGCCGCTGCGTAGTTGCCATGCGCGAGCGCAACGGTCGCGTTGTCACGCATGTTGGCAACTCGGAATTGGAAACGGTGCCCGTCGTGAAGGCCCGCGTCGCGGCCGGCAGCACCATTCATGCCGACGAAGCTCCATCATGGGATAGCCTGCACGCGGTCTATAAAATGGAACGCATCAACCACAGTGTTTGCTATTCGGACGGGCTGGCCTGCACCAACATGGCGGAGTCGTTTTTCTCGCGTCTCCGCAGGGCGGAATTAGGTGTCCATTACAATATCAAGAAGGCGTATCTTGGTTCGTATGCGGCTGAAATGGGATGGCGCGAAAATCATCGCCGCGAGTCGAACGGCGCGCAGTTCCTTCGGATTGCGCAATCTGCCACGCAGTCGCCAGTGTCTCGCCAGTGGAAGGGCTATTGGCAGCGTCACCTGCCGAAGTAATTCGCCACACACAAACGCCGCGACGCCGCAAGGAACCACCTATTTCCTTGCGGCGCTTTGCGCGTACCCGAAGCGATTGAACAATCCGAAGCGAGACGGCTTGCGATATCACCTTGTCGGACGCATTGAGCCCCTTGGCTTTCATAAGCCGCCCCGTCAGTTCGCGGGTGTCTAGTGGGCCTTCCGCTCGCAACGTCGCGATGCAGAATTCAGTCGCTTCGCCGCGACGGAACACGCGGTTAAGGTCCACACAGGCCGGGAAGTCGGCAGGCTCCCCGCTGGCCTCAAAGAGCCTAAGCGTGGCGAGAACGTGCGCCAGGTCCGCGCGTGCCTCGCGAAGCTTTGCCTCATAGGCGGTTATCGCGTCGCGTATCTCGTTACGCTTGCGGCGAAGCGTAAAGACAGAATGGGGAATCGCCATGCGGCAATCATCGTGCCGCCCGACCCGAAAACCTAGCGAAGTCTAGGCGTGTTTGCTGCATAATGGCGGAGATTTGCGCGTAAAAAAAAGTCGTTACGTAAGACTAGCGACGGTAATACAAATCCTATCGCCGAACCCTAGGCCGCAAACGCGGATGATCCCGGACGGTTGTTGAACTTCTGAGGACCTTACTGTAACCTGTTTCACCGGCAAGCCTACACGTCCCTGAACGCTTGGCTGGCAAGGGGGGCAAAAGATGAAATTCGTCTCGGTCGCGCTGATTGCTGGTGCCTTTGGCTGCACCCTCGTCCAGCCCGTTTTGGCCGTCGAAGACGTCAAAGCCAGGGAAAGGGTTCTCCATTCCTTTGTCGGCGGCGCAGACGGCGCTGCCCCCACCGCTGGCCTGACCGATTGGAAAGGCACGCTATACGGCATGACGGCCTATGGCGGGCCCGCCGACGGCGGTACAGTGTTCGCGGTTGATCCCAAGACTGGGGCGGAAGACGTCCTTTATTCATTTTGCAGCGAGCAAAACTGCGTCGACGGTTCGGTCGGAGGCACCAGTTTAACGGCGGCCGACGGCTTGCTTTACGGCACGACGGTTCAAGGCGGAAGCACCGACATATGTGGCTTCAACCATGAACTTGGCTGCGGCACGGTATTTGCCGTGAATCCGGGCACTGGAGCGGAGAAGGTTCTCTATTCGTTTTGCAGCCAGCAGAATTGCACCGACGGCGAAACACCGGAAAGTGGCCTGCTCAATGTGAAGAATACGCTGTACGGCACGACATATTTTGGGGGCACATCGCAGTACGACGGCGTCGTGTTCTCGATCGATGCAAAAACCGGCAAGGAGAAGGTGGTTTACGGCTTTTGCAGCCGGCAGAATTGCACGGACGGCGGCAATCCCGAAGGCAATCTGATCAGCGTGAGCGGCACCATTTACGGCATAACTTATGGTGGCGGAAATGCCGGCGACGGCACGGTGTTTGCTTTCGATCCCGAAACCGGTACCGAGAAAGTGTTGTATTCGTTCTGCAGTCAGCAGGATTGCGCGGATGGATCCGAACCGGAAGCCGGCCTCGTCGCGGCGAATGGCACCCTTTATGGCACGACAAGCATCGGAGGGGCGCATAATCTGGGCACGGTTTTTGCGGTCAACCTAACCACAGGCGCGGAAACGGTGCTTTATTCGTTTTGCAGCAAGACCAATTGCGACGATGGCTCCTATCCACAGGCCAGCCTCATTGACGTGAAAGGCATGCTTTACGGAACGGCTGCGTTCGGCGGCAAGAATTGCAAAAGCAGCAACACCTGCGGAACTGTGTTTGCGGTGGACCCGAGCACGGAGACGGAAAGCGTGCTCTATGACTTTTGCGGCGAAAAGGCGTGCAAAGATGGCGGTACTCCCGGCGCCGGTCTAATCGACGTTAAGAACGTGCTGTACGGAACGACACAGAACGGCGGAATTGACTGCGCGGATGGGGGTGGGGGATGCGGCGTCGTATTTGCACTCAAGCCGCACTGATCGCGCCGCTCGAGGCGGGCTGCGAAAAGTCGTAAGAGCGTGAGTTCAAAACTTCCTGGAGGATCGCGACGGCAATCCCGTAGCAGGACAACTTTCACCTGGCTTTCGGCCCTCACACCAGCCCCAGCGATTTCGCGCGTATCTCTGCTGCCTGCTGCGACACGGCGAAATGCCTTGCCAGATCGGGATAAGACTTGACTCCGGATCGATACGTGGCGCGGAACAGCGGCGGCGGCATCAGGACATACGCGGCGTAATGGTTTGCCTGGGTCTCGAGATAACCGCCGAGTCTGCTGCGATACATGGCGTCATCTTCGATCCCGTCGCCGATCAGATCGCGGTGAAGGATGTAATGCGCTATCTCATGGGCCATCGTAAACCGTTTGCGGGCGTGGCCGTCGGCGGAATTGACGGTGATCTTGTACCGGTCGGCAATCCGTTCGATCTTGCCGGAAATCTCGCCCAATGGTGCAAAGGCAAGCTGCAGGCCCAGCGCGCCGACAATCTGCTCGACCTGGATCGGCGCCGATCCGAGATAGCTGGCTACAATCTCGGCAGGTAGCAGCTCAACTCCCGTGGGCGCATATGAGTAATTTGCGTAGCTCACGACGCTCCCCCGGTTTCGCCGCCAGCGAACGCACCGGCCATTTCGTCATCGCCCTGTTCCGCCCCAGCATCCAATCGCGCCTCGATGATGCGCGGAACAATGGCATTGGTGCGGTCTGCGGCCACGCGGATGGCGACTTCGGTGGCCGTCTTTTCGGCCGTGGCTCTGGCTTCCTGCATGAACCGATCATATCCCCATATGGTGAGGAATGTGATGAACACGCCGATTGCAGCCAGCACGACTGTCACCGATGCCAGAATGATGGTGACCAGACCCTCGATGGTCCAGCCATCGTGCGCGGCGAGCGGGCCGCGCGTGGCTATGTAGAAGGCGCAAATCGCAATGAAGACGCCTGCAACGAAGCTCGCGAGGAACGAGGTCAGGTCATTGCGACTGCCTTTCCGTCTCGGCCGCTTTCCTCCGCGGGAAAAGGGACAATTCGCAGGCCAAGGTCTTCCATCCCTCCCAGCAATGACGCGGAACATATCAGGAACATAATTGAATGTCCAGAACGGGCAGCGCCGGAAATCAAGGCACGGCGATATCGAAGCGTAGGTGAACGGAAATCCCGTCCGCATCATTCGTTAGGGACACGTCAAACGCGCCGACCGCGGAGGGGCACATGTTCTACATCGGCCTGGCAACCGACTTCGACGGCACCCTGGCCACCCAGGGCCGTGTCCCCGACGACGTGCTCGAATCCCTCCGCGCCTTCCGCAAAACCGAGCGGAAGCTGCTGCTCGTCACCGGGCGGCAGCTGGATGACCTGAAGGCCTGCATGCCGGAGCTGACGCTGTTCGATCGCGTCGTGGCCGAGAATGGCGGGGTGCTGTATGAGCCGGCGGCGGAGCGGCGGCGCGATCTGGCGCCGGCGCCGCCGCCCGAATTCGTGGCACGGCTGCGCGCGCGCGGCGTCTCGCCGCTTTCGGCCGGCGATGTGATCGTCGCCACCTGGGAGCCGAACCAGCAGGCCGTGCTCGAGGTGATCAGGGAGCTCGGCCTCGAGCTGCAGATCATCTTCAACAAGGGCGCGGTGATGGTGCTGCCGCCGGGGGTGAACAAGGCGAGCGGGCTGGCCGCCGCGCTCGCGGAGATGCGCATCTCTGCCCATAACATCGTCGGCATCGGCGATGCCGAGAACGATCATGCCTTTCTCGAGGCCTCGGGCTGCGCGGTCGCGGTCGCCAATGCGCTGCCGATGCTCAAGGAGAGGGCCGATATTGTTACCAAGGGCGCGCGCGGGCAGGGCGTGCTCGAAATCATGAACGCGATCTGCGAACGCGATGCGGATCTCTTGCCGCCGCGCGCGGGAATTGCGCTGGGCGCGAGCGCCGACGGCCAAACGATTGAGCTGCTGCCGGGCAAGGGCAGCGTGCTGCTCGCTGGGCAATCGGGCATCGGCAAGTCCACCATCGCCACTGCGCTGACCGAGCGCATGGCCGAGAAGCAGTATCAGTTCTGCATTCTCGATCCCGAGGGTGATTTCGACGGGCTCGATCATGCGGTGACGGTGGGCGATGCGCACACCGCGGCGCCGCAGGAGGAAATCACCGCGCTGCTCGCGCTGCCGTCCAACAATGTGGTGGCGAGCGCGATCGGCGTGGCGCTGGCCGACCGGCCGCGCTACCTGGCGGAACTGCTGCCGAAGATCACCGCGATGCGCGCGGCCTGCGGCCATCCGCATTGGCTGATCATCGACGAGGCGCATCACGTGCTGCCCAAGGAGGACAGCACGCTGCCGGAGCGATTCCCGCGCGATATCGCGGGCGGCATATTCATTACCGTCCATCCCGGCGAGATATCGAAAGCGGCGCTGAAGAGCGTCCGCCATGTCATCGCCTGCGGGAAGAAGGCGGCCGAGGTCATCCGCGAGTTCTGCAAGGCGGCGGAGCGCGAGGCGCCGGACGAAATCGCGGCGTGTGACGAGGATGCGGTGCTCTACTGGGACCGTGAAAGCGATGGCGCGCCGGTTTGCGTCAAACCCACCATGCCGGTGCAGGAGCACAAACGGCACACGCGCAAATATGCCGAAGGCGAACTCGGGGAAGACAACAGCTTCTATTTCCGCGGGCCGGAGGGGAAACTTAATCTGCGGGCGCAGAACCTCGCCATCTTCGTGCAGCTCGCCGAAGGCATCAACGACGAGACCTGGGAATTTCATCGCCACGCGCATCATTACTCGCAATGGTTCCGCGACGTGATCAAGGACGACGATCTGGCGGATGCGGCGGAGACGATCGAGAACTCCGGCCGCAACGCCGCCGAAACGCGCCGGATGATCTGCGACGAAGTCCGCGCCCGGTATACCGCGCCGGCGAAGTGATAATTCCTGTTCCGCGCGTTGGTAGCTCCGCCCCCACGTTGTTAGTTCCTCCCCCGCGCTCCTGTGGTTCCTCCCCCGCCGAAGGTGGGGGAGGGGGACCGCGAAGCGGTGGAGGGGGCCGACGCGCGCAGGGCCCCCTCCGCCCCTTCAGG
>DATAYG010000120.1:0-12878 GCA_036272695.1 Rhizomicrobium sp.
TGTTCGGGGAGAGCCCCTCACTCGCCACGCTGCCCGCCGCATCGCGCCCCGCCCTCTCGCGCGACAGGGGCGAGGAAATTGCGTCTACTCCTCCGGCGGGTTGTTGATCAGATAGGGCAGGCCGTTGTTGATCTTCGGATCCTCGGCCCAGACTTTCGGATCGAAACCGTCGGGCAGGCCGGATTGCAGCTGCTCAGTCGTGAGCCCGGTGATGCCTTTCTTGTTGCCCCGGCCCGTGCCTTTGTCCGTTCCGCTGGTCGTCGTGTCCCAATAAGACTGCTCGATTTCGCTCTGCCCGTGCACCTTGTAGGCCACGCCGACAAAGCCTCCAGCGTCTCCATGTTTCTTGTCGGAGACCGCTCCACTCGAATAGGAGGTTTGGATAATTCCCGGGGTGAGCTTGCCCTGACCGTTCGTACCAACGAGGCCGCCGATTTTCGTATGACTTCCACCCGTCACAGCGATGGAAGCGTACGAATTCTGGATAGTACCCTCATTGGTGGAGATAAGTCCGCCGACAATGGAGCCGTCTGCCGTCGCCGAAATTGTACCAGCTGCAAAACTTTGGTCGCTGTCACCTATACTTGCCAATCCGCCAATTGCACTCTGCTGATTTTCGATAATCTCTATGTTTGAAGAGCAACCAACCAGATTACCGCCGATGGCTGTGACTCCACCGATATCGTTTCCCATATTACCTATCCCACGAATGGTACCCGAAACGCTAACGCGGGAAATGTCTCCGGCAACTCCGGCAAATCCTCCTACTTGGGAGCCCCCGCTTACAGTCAGGCGAACGTCAATCAATTTCATGTTTTCCGCCACCCCATATTCGACCTCAAATAAACCAATATAACCCGAGCCATTGATCGACAGATGAGAGATTGCGTTTCCGAGTCCTTCGAATTCGCCGGTAAAACCGGTCTGAACCGGTGCAGCCGAGTAGGTTCCATCGACTTTCGCATCATAATTATTTGCCAATGCGAAGTCGCCACTCGGATTGGCCGCTATGGCGCTGGCAAGCGTCTGGACGCTGTTGACGAGCGTGTAAGCCGTTCCATTGATCGTGAGCGGGCTGGAAAGGTTCGCAATGACGGCATGACCTTTCGGCCCGAAGGAGAGCGCTCCGCCGGCGCCGCCGTCATTCGTGATCAGCGACAACCCGCCCTGTCCGTCCACGGAAAGAGTCTTGTTGATCGTTATGGACCGCGAGGCATCGAGGGCAAGCGTGTTTGTGGCAGACCAGCTGAGCGGCGTGCCTACCGTTATATTGTTCGCCTGGACACCCGAACCCGTCGTCGTCACCTTCACATTGCCTGAAGCGAGCAAGTTCTCCAGGTCGGTCACATTCAGCGTGGCGTCCTTCGCCGTTGGCGCGCAGACGCCATTGGAGCAAGCCATGCTGGATGTCGCCGCTGAAGATATCACGACGTCGGCGTTCGCCGCGCCAGCTGCGGCCAAAGCCGCGGCAATTCCTGCAAGAATCGCGATATTACGGGTACTGCGCATCTATCGAGTCCCCCAGCTTGTGGTCCGCCATCGAGACGATAGCACAGAACGGGCCGTGTCTCCTACTCCTTCGCCCCGGCCCGGGGGGCGGTAGCGACAGCGTAGTCCGACGGCCGGGGTGAGGGGCAGAGGCGCGCGGCGGATGCAGAAATCCCCTTCGGCGCCGAAGCAAGCAATCAAGGGCTGTGCGGAGGAGAAACCCCTCACTCGCCGCGCTGCCCGCCGCATCGCGGCGCAGCGGGCCCTAACCCTCTCCCCCTGAAGAAGGGGGGAGAGGGAATTACATCTACTCTTCCGGCGGATTGTTAATCAGATAAGGCAGGCCGTTATTGATCTTTCTTGTTCGCGGCCCAGATTTTCGGGTCGAATGTGTCGGACAGACCAACCCCGCCGCTCTGCACCGACTCGTGATCAAGGTCTGGCCGCCCCCGCGCTATGTTTCGGGATGAACATTTTGCGAACGGCTGCGCGCGGATTCGCCTGCGCAATCTTCATGGGCAGTCTGGTTGCATTCCAGTTGCACGCCTGGTCAGCAACGTCTGGCAGCCTGAGCGAGGTTACCTTCGCCAGCTATTCGCCGCTTTCCTCCAATGCCGAGATGGCGCGGCGGTTGTTGAGCCCGCTGAAGAATGCGCGTTTGCAGAAGATACTCGCGGGCGGCGCGCGGCTCAGCGATCAGGCGATCGATCTCGCCCGGGAAAAATTCGCGCTCTATGTTCCGCCGCGTGCTCCCCCCGGCGGCTATGGGCTGATCGTGTTTGTGCCGCCCTGGGATGTGGCGCGGCTGCCGCCTGGCTGGGGGCCGGTGCTCGACCAATACGGAATGATTTTCGTGACCGCGGCGCGTTCGGGCAATGACCAGAATGGGCTGGCGCGGCGCGAGCCGCTGGCGCTCCTAGCCGAAGCCAATGTCGCGCTCCGTTACCGGCTCGATCCCGCCCGCATCACCATCGCCGGTTTTTCCGGTGGTTCTCGCGAGGCGCTGCGCCTTGCGCTCGGCTATCCGGACGTGTTTCGCGGCGCCATCCTGAATGCCGGCAGCGACCCGATCGGCAACGCCACCTTGCCGCTGCCGCCGCGCGATCTGTTCGCGCGCTTTCAGGAAACGACGCATCTTGTCTTTCTCACCGGCGACCAGGACATCCGGAACATCACCTTCGATGCGGCGAGCCAGCATGCCCTGCGTGACTGGTGTGTGTTTCATGTGGACCGGCGCGACACGATGGGCGGCGGCCACGATGCAATCGGCGGCGCCGCGCTGTCGCGCGCTCTGGACATTCTGGCCGCGCCGCTGGATGCGGACACGGCGCAGATCGCGAGCTGCCGGGCGGCCATCGACGCGGACAAGAATGCGAAGCTCGCGGACGTGCAGTCGCTGATCGTCGCTGGCCGGCGCGACGAGGCACGCAAGCTGCTCACGGTCATCGATGCGCATTACGGCGGACTAGCCGCGCCGGGGATTGCGGCGATGTCGAAGGCGCTCGAATCACCGTGAGGGCAAACCGCGCCGGGTGCCGGCCCGAACCCGACCCCACCCTCACCAACCAAAATGTTCAGGGATTGCGGAACGGCAAGCGGCAGGGACGCGTTTCCGGCTGTCGGGGTTAAATCCAGCCGGGGCCAACCGCTGCAATGAGCCGTGCCGAACAGATCGATGCCGCCCCCAGTGGACCGGCCTATGGTGCGCTGCTGACGCTCGATCAGGCCGCCTGGGATGCGATCCCACTCGGCATGGCCCTTTTCAACCCCGATGGCCATATCGCCCGGCGCAACGCACGGGCGGCGCTTGTCTGGACGGGCGGCAACGAGCCGGTCTGGCACGATCATAGCCGCCGGACCGACGCCGGCGAAACAGTGGCCGCCGTCGAACAGGCGCTGCGCTTCGGCACGGGGGTAAGGGGCCTGCGCGAGACGATAGAGACGAGCGATGGGGCGCAGACGGAAATCTCTTCGGATGTGGAAGTGTTCCACACCGCGTCCGGGCGCATCCTGGGTGTGCTGCATTGTTTCCGCGAAACAGGCCCTGCCCCGCCCCGGCACGAACACGAACACCTGGCCTCCATCGTCGAATATTCGGACGATGCGATCATCAGCAAGAATCTGAACGGCATCATCCTCAGCTGGAACAAGGGCGCCGAACACCTGTTCGGCTACACGGCGGACGAAGCCGTCGGCAAATCGATCACCATGCTCATTCCGCAGCACCGGATCGATGATGAGCCTGAAATCCTGAGGCGTATCCGCGGCGGCGAGCGGATCGATCACTATGAGACAGTCCGCCGGCACAAGGATGGCACGCTCGTCGATATTTCGCTGACGGTCTCGCCGGTGCGCGACGGGCGTGGCGCAATCATCGCGGCTTCGAAGATCGCGCGCAACATTTCCGATCGCAAGCGCGCCGAAGCCCAGCGCTATCTCCTGATGGCCGAGCTCAATCACCGCGTGAAGAACACGCTCGCTACCGTCATTTCGATTGCCCGTCAGTCATTTCCCGGCGCCGATGTGGCCGACGCGCGCGCCGCCTTCGATGCGCGCATCCGCGGACTCGCGCAGACGCATTCGCGCCTCGCCGACGCAAACTGGGAAAGCGTGCCGCTGGAAACGCTGTTCGCCGACGAATTTGCGCCTTACCGCCAGAACGGCATCCGCAATGTGAATTTCAACGGACCGCCGGTGGAGCTTTCACCCAGATGCGCGCTGACACTGTGTCTGGCGGTTCACGAGCTTGTAACAAATGCCGCCAAATACGGTGCACTGAGCACGGATTTCGGCGCGGTCGATGTGAACTGGAACCTGGATTCGCGCGACCAGGGCCTCGATATCGACTGGTCCGAGACCGGCGGGCCTTCGGTATCGCCGCCGCAGCGCTTGGGCTTCGGGCGTCTGCTGCTCGAACGCGCGCTCGTCTCCGACCTCAGGAGCGAAGTACGGCTCGATTTCGATCCGCAGGGTTTTCGCTGCCACATTCGCATTCCTGCGCCGCAGTACAGAGTACGCACGTGACCGAACACCATACAAACAACGGTCATGCGCGGATCCTCGTCGCGGAGGACGAGTTTCTGGTTTATCTGGCGCTCGAGGATGAGTTGAGTTCGCAGGGCTACACAGTCCTCGGCCCGTTCGGTTCGCTCGCGGCGACGCGCGAGGCGCTGGCGAACGAGCATGTCGATCTCGTGCTGCTCGACATCAACATGGGCGGCAGCATGGCCTGGCCGATCGCCGACGAGCTGATTTTGCGGATGATCCCGTTCATCTTCCTCAGCGGCTACACGGCCGACACTCTTCCGGAGCACTACCGCGGCATCCCGCGTATCGGCAAACCTTACGATCCGGCGTTGCTGCGAAGCGAAATCCGGCGCCTCCTCGGCCGGTAAAACGAGCGCCCTTCCCGGACGCATTTGCCTGCCCTCGCGCCGGGGCGCTATAGAGTGAAAAGCCTTTCTGCAAGCGGGAGAAAATCGATGTTGCGTGCTCTGTCGTTCTTCCTGTTGTCGGCCGTGGCAATGGGCCCGGCGCTGTCGGCGCCGGCCCTGGACGCGGCCAAGACGTGCAAGCTGAATTTCAAGACGAGCGAGCTCACCACCGGCACGGATCCCCAGACCATCGTGACGGGCGATTTCAACAAGGACGGCAAGCTCGACTTTGCGCAGGTGAACTACAGCAATGGCAACCCGGGCTCGGTCGGCGTCTGGCTCGGCAATGGCGACGGCACGTTCCAGGCGGCGGCGACCTATGCTGTCGGAAACGGACCCGACGCGCTCGCCGTCGGCGATGTGAACGGCGACGGGAAACTCGATCTCGTGGCCGGCAACGACACGGGCACGAGCGTGAGCGTGCTCCTCGGCAATGGCGACGGGACGTTCCGGGCGCAACAGGAATACGCAGCCGGCAGCTACCCGCACTGGGTGGCGCTCGCCGATGTGAACGGCGACAAGGCGCCCGACATCATGGTCGCCAATGAAGGCGACAACAATGTCGGCGTGCTGCTGAACAACGGCGATGGCACATTCGGCACGATGACGACGTTCGCGACGAACCTGGAGCCGTATTCGGTGGCCACGGGTGATTTCAACCACGACGGCATGATCGACCTTGCGGTCACCGGTTACTACAACGGCGTCATCAGCATCCTGCTCGGCAATGGCGACGGCACCTTCAAGTCGCACGTGGACTACAATACGGGGCTCGCGCCGGCCGTGGTGATGGCCTATGATTTCAACCGCGACAAGAAGATCGATCTGGCGACGGTCGACTACAACAACGGGAACACCGGCAGCGTCAGCATTCTCCTGGGCAATGGCGACGGCACGTTTGGTACACGCAAGGATTATCCGACCGGCACGGGACCCGACGGGCTCGCGATCGGCCGGTTCAACGGCGACAAATTCGCGGACCTCGCGGTTGCGAACCTGATCGGCAACTCGATGAGCATCCTGCCCGGCAACGGCGACGGTTCGTTCGGAGCCCCGGTCAGCTTCGACACGCCGAAATTCCCGCTCGGCATCGCCGCGGGTCAGTTCAAAAGCAAGAACAAGGACCAGCAGGATCTCGTCGTCACCGACGACCTCGCCGCCTCGGCCACGGTTTTCCTGAACAAGAGCAAAGGCTGCAAGTGATTGCTTCTCCGGCTGCGCGAATGTGGGGGTAGGAGGGACCAGAGGCAGTGACATATTGACATATCAACGGGCGCTCATATGTCCTTGAGATGTCCGTTCGCACGACGGCTCGATTGCCCGAGGACCTGATGAGACGCGCCAAGCGCAACGCCGCGACGGAAGGAAAATCGCTGACGGAGCTGATCGAAGCCGGTCTGCGGCAGATGGTGAGAGAACCTCCTCCTAAACCTACCCGCGTACTGCCACCGGTAAGCTCTGCGTCCGGCGGGCTCATGCCGGGAATCGATTTGAATGATTCCGCTGCGCTTCAGGAAGCCGAGGATATCGAGACCGCGCGGCGGTTGCGATGATTCTACCGGACGTACACGTCCTCATTCACGCGTTCCGCAGCGACTCGAGCAGACATACAGATTGCAAACCGTGGCTCGATGGCGTTGCGCAGGGTGACGCGCAATTCGGCGTATCGCCTTTGGCGCTCGCGGCACTTGTACGTATTACGAGCAATCCGCGCATTTTCCGGGAACCAGGCCCGATCGCCGAAGCGTTTGGCTTTTGCGACAATCTCATGTCGCAACCAAACTGTGCGCGCGTCGTGCCCGGCGGGCGCCATTGGGAAATTTTCGAACGGCTCGCTTGCGCGACCGCAACGCGCGGTCCCCGCATCACCGATGCCTAGTTTGCCGCTCTCGCCATCGAACATGGCTGGACCTGGATCACCTATGACCGTGACTTCGCGCGCTTCCCCGGCCTCGACTGGCGCGAACCGGGTTGACGGGCAACCAGCCGTTTAGCAGGACTCCCGCCTCAGCCGGGCGGAACGCTGCCTTCGGGCGCGAGCGTGCTGACCGCGTGGGGAAGTACCTGCGCGAGTCTCTGCGCCAATTCCTCAGTTGACATACCGGCCTTGGCGGCAAGTTCGCTCATCGTCTGATCGCCGAACGCGCTGTGCACCTCATGCGGCGCAATCGGCGCCGCATTCGGGCCTTCATTCATCCAGGAATTCACGGTCGGTCCGAAACCGTTGCTGCGCAGCTGCGTGACCACGCCCTGCACGCCACCATGGCGCTCGATCAGTCCGTTCACCACCGTCGCCATCTCCGCGCCCATGATTCCGCCGAGCACGCCGTCAAACAATCCCATCGTTGTCTCCTTCGAAATATGAAGATCGCAGCCAGTTTCTCACAGGCCGGCGCGAATTGAAATCAGCCGGGCGCCTGCGATTCCCGGCGCGCCTGCTCCGCCCTGGCCGCGGCGCGGGCGCGCCATTCTTCCGTCGTGTTGGTGCGGGGAAATGGCTCGTCGGGAATTTCGAGATGGAGCGCCTCGCAGATCGGCGCCCAAGCGTCTTGCGCCTGCCATACGAGCAGGCGCTCCTTCGGCACCGTCTCGCGCACCCGCGCATTATGGGCGTTGAAGGCGGCGATGCACGACTCGCGGTTGGTAATATCCGCCCCGAACCGGTTTCGGATCATGGCACGAACCATGTCCAACCATCCCGGCGGCGCCATGGGATTGTTCTCCAGACTGGAGAAGATCGTTTCATTTGCACTCACCCACCACGCCTCGGGATCGCGCACCGATAGCAGCACCAGCGCATCGGGAAAGGCGTGCATCAGTTCGGGCCAGCACGCGGAAGCCGGCCAATCCACCGCCGCTGCGTAACCGGCGAAAAGCGCGTTCCAGTTCACCTCTTCGCCCAGCATCGCCTTGTGCCAGTCGGGCACGTGCTCAGGATGCTGAAACACTTCGATCATGTGATAGCAGGGCGCGCCGAGCAGGCGCTCAAGCGCCATCTTCAACGATGCCGTTCCCGTCCGCCCGCATCCGGCGCCGACTACGCGCAAGCTCATGTGCATTTCCCCTTCGTTGCGCCGGAGCCCTATCAGATATCCCGCCTTCGCGCTCCTGCCCGGATGGGCAGGACCGTCAGGCCGAGAAGACCGATGCCCGCTATGACGCAGAGCCAGCCGAACACATCGCCGATGCGGTCGTAGAGCGTATCGCCGCCGCGGCCGGCCAGCGGGAGGTTGCCGATCAGCGTGCGAAAGCCAGATTGCGTGCGCGCCGCGGCGATGATCCGGCCATAGCGGTCGTTCAATGTGAGCAGGCCATCGCGCGCGCTGCGCGCCATCGGCACGCCGTTCTCGACGCGCGCATGACTCCAATCATCCTTGTCGAAATCCCAGGCCGGCACGGCGAGCAACTCCGGATGCGTCGCAACTTCATCGGCGCGGATCATCGCCTGGAAATCCATGTCCTTGCAGATTTCGAGGCCGATGCCGTTAGCGAGCGCTTTGGGTCCCGGTCCCGGCGTGAATATCGATGTTTCGAGCACAGGCACGAGCCGCCGCTTCATATAAGTAACAGGCTGCGCGGCTCCCGGCACGAAGGCCCAGGACACGTTGCGCTGCGCGCCGTCGAGATAAGTATCGAAGCCTGCAACGAGCGTCGCATGCACGTCATTGGCTGCAGCGGCGAGCCTTGCCTGCGCCTCGCTTCGCCACGCCGGCGCCACGCGCGCAATATTTTCCGGCAGCACGATCAGGCTGACATGCGCAGCGCGCAGTTTCTCGATCTCGGCCACATAGGCGTCGATATCGGCGAAGACTTTCGCGCGGTTGTAGCGCTGCGTCGGGCCAAACGTATCGTTGCTGTCGATCAGCGCGACGCGCATGGTGCGCCCGGGCGGCGCGGATATGCGCCAATAGCCATAACCGGCGTTCACCGCGAACAGCGCCGCGGCGATCAGCACGGGAACGGGATTGCGGCCGCGCAGGCTCAGCGCGATTCCCGCCGCAACCACGCCCAGCCGGAAAGTAATTACCAGAAAGCCGAACAAGGACGCGCTCTGGATGAAGAGCGGCGCGCCGACTTCGCCTGCTGCCGGCGTCGCCACCGAACCGCCGGCACGGCTGAACGAACTGAGGAAATCGAACGCCGTCCAGATCGCGGCAAAGGCAAACATCGCTGCAATGGGGCCGACCACACGCTGCACGCGCCGCGCGCCCATGACCGACGCGGCAAAGGCAAGCGCCGGACCGCCGATTGCGAGCACCAGTACCGGCAACGGAAGCGAACCCGCATAGGCGCGCAAAATGCTCGTGCCGCCAAGCGCAAATGCTGCAAACGCCGCGAAAAACGCCGGCCACGGCCGTGCCCGCCCGAAGGCGAACCACAGCACCGGCACCGGCGCGATCCAGGCGAGCCACCACTGATCGCCGAGGCCAAGCGAGAAGTAAAACCGATGGCACTCAACAGCGTGCAAACAAATGCGATCATGCAAACGTTTCCCTGGGACCGCGGGCGTCCTCGCCCGCGGTCCCAGGAAATTACAGTGTCAAGCCCGTATAGGCCAAGCTGGCGAGACGCTGCATTTCGGCGACGGACACGTTGCCGGCCATCACCATGCCCACGACATCATCCTGCCAGATGCAGACGCGCAGACCGTCCTGCTTGAACTGGTCGAAACGCGGCGTGCCGGAGGAGCGGCGGAGATAGAGCGTGAAGGTTTGTCCGTCGGGCGCCGCATAGCGCAGCTCGAACGCGCGCGCGGGCTCGGAATAGACATTGATGCCGGCCAGCCGGTAGCCCAGACGCGAAAGATCGGGGGCCTTCACCCGCGCATCGAGCACCGCCGTCATCACGCGCGCTTCCGCCGCGACAGCCTTCGTCGAATCCGCGGCGATCACCGAATCGGGCTGGACAGCGCCTGCCCGCACCGCGAGCGCGTCGGCGACCACGTCGCCCCGTACCGGCCGAATGAAATCGCGCCAGGCGAACAGGCCCACAAATACAAGCACGAAACTGGCTGCGAGTGCGGCGATTCCCCAGGTCTGCGGACGCCAGCGCCGGGGCGCGGTGGCCGTCTCGATCCGTTGAAGCCAGGCCTCCGGCAGAGGCTCGCTCGTGCCGCCGCCGTAAAGAGCAACCAGGCGCGCCTTGTCGGCGCGGTAGCGCGTAACGCGGTCGTGCAGCCAGGAATTCCCCTCGACGATGGCTTCGATGCGGCCGCGTTCGGCAGTATCGAGCTCGCCGTCGATGAAAGCATGCAGCTCCTCCTCGCGGATTTCCGGTCTCTGGTTCATTGGCGCATTTCCCGGATTTCGATCGGCCGCACCTGCGCGGGCCGTTCGCCTTCCAGCGCGTTGCGCAACCGTTCGCGGCCGCGCGCAAGCCGCGACATCACCGTTCCGATCGGAATGCCGAGTTCGTCGGCCACGTCGCGGTAATTCTTGTTCTCGAGTCCCACCAGCAGCAGCACCTGGCGGTGTTCGACGCTGAGACGTCCCATGGCGCGCACGAAGTCGATGGCGGTGGTTCCGTCCTGGGCGGGCGTGCTGAGCGCGAGGTCATCGGCCATTTCCGTGACCTCCTCTTCGTGGCCGCGCGAGCGGCTGCGGCGCAGCTCGTCGATATAAAGATTGTGCAGGATGGAGCGCAGCCAGCTCGCCAGTCGCTGCAGATCGCGCAGGCCTTCCCATTGCCGCAGCGCCCGCTCGATACAGTCCTGCACCAGATCGTCGGCGAGAGCCGTGTTTCCGGTCAGCGCCCGCGCATAACGGCGCAGCGCGGGCAATTGCGCGATGAGAGCCTTTCCGAACCATTCCTGCCTGCTGCCGACCACCAATGACCCCCTCAGGGCCCGTGGCTCCCGCAACCTTCGCCCTTCAGAAGGTCGATAGCAGGTGCCCCGAACGATACTTATAGGACGGATTATGAAGGGATTTATTCCCCTGGACATGCCTGGCGGGATTCCGGGACCGGCCAAAAGGGAGTAAAGAGGCGCGCGCGCCGGCCCATCCGGCAGCGGGCCGACCCCGTAGCTCAGCAGGATAGAGCGGCAGATTCCTAATCTGTAGGCCGGAGGTTCGAATCCTCTCGGGGTCGCCAAAAAACCAAGGAAATCAGCGGTTTTTGTGATCGGTGTTTCGGGGCCAATGGGCGCGGATAGGCCCGAAACGGCCCCGAACGGCGCAGATAGTCCCCCCACAAGTCCCCCCACTAACTTCGAACGACTACGGTCTGGTGCTGCCACGATTGTTCCCGGCCATGGCGGGCGTAAGCTAAAGTCTGGGTGTTTGATTCGCGAATGCGATGTCCGTGGTCGAAAAAGTCGGTCAGTCGCACACATGGGCGCTCACCGTCGCAATATTGGTTGGGGCCGCCGCAATTTCCGGCTCCATTCTTTTTATTGGCCGTTGGGAAATTTCCGGCGGAGACAACAGCACGACAATCATCCGTTTGGATCGCTGGACCGGCAAAATTGATGCTTGCATGGTCGATGCAACGCAAACTGGAGCGGGGGAGCCTTGGACGTACAAATGCCCGTTCGTTCCGGGTGCCACCTCAGATAACTCAAACTAGCCGAGATTGAAAACGATGCGACCCGACATCGCATTTGTTCTAATGATCGCCATAGCAGTTGGGGCATGTAGCCAAACGACTAACGAAGGCGCAAAAAAGAACGCGAGTCCAAAGCCGAATCCGGACGTGGCGATGGTACTCAATCCCCTGCCCAAGGCACCCGCCCAAGCGGTGATCGAATTGAAACGAAGGTTGGATCGGTCACTTGAAATGACAGACGGTTTCTTGACTGTCTACGATCTTGGCACTGACAAGCTAAATCGGCACGTCCTACCTACTACATCCTCATGGTCGATTAACTGCGGCTTCGGTTTCTCTATTGTGTTCGGGTCGGCCATTTCAGGAGACCGAGACAGCGTCGGCAATGACGTGAAACTCAATCTGGCAATGGCGGGCGTCATTCCAAAAGAAACATGCGATATTGCCGGATTGGCGATAGCGCGCGACCTTCGCGAAAGACTAGCTGAAACGAAAAGGAAAGAATGAGCGCCATGGCTGCTGAAACTGAAATGTGGGAAGCACTGTTTGATCACTGGCGAGGATTAATCGCGGAACTTAGCGAAGAACGGGCGTCATACGAAAACGGCGCGTCAGCGGGCAAGCGCCTTTACAAGGGAGAATGGGAAGACATAACCCAGTTCCGCAAAGAACAGATAGGCCGCGAGATAACGAGCCTCGAAAATGCGCTGAAGGCTCATGGGCAAAGTCCCTAGCCTGTCTGTGTAGTTGCGCACGATCTAGCTGGGATGCCAATGATACAGGCGCTCACTACTATAATCTCGCTTCTCGCCTTGGCCGTGTCCATGCTCACGGCATGGCTTACCCTTTTCAGGCGCGGGACTGTCGAGATGACGCAGCCGACCGTTATTTACTTCGGAGCCGATAAGGCACATTGGAGGGAACAGCGCGCGCCACCGAAGGTATTTCTTCGCACGCTGCTATTTGCAACCGCGCGGCGCGGGCGGGTGATCCAAAGCCTGCATGTCACGTTGACGCGCAATGAAGCGCGCCAGACTTTCAATGTGTGGGTTTACGGGGAGAAAGATCAGCTTGTACGTGGCAGCGGGCTATTTGTCGGGGAAGCAGGTATCGCGGCAAATCATCACTTTCTTACCACGCCAGACGGAAGCCCTTTCACGTTCATTGAAGGCAGCTATCACCTAGAACTGTTCGCGCAACTCTTAGGTGATCGGCGACCGAAGCGACTCCTCTCGCAACGGCTTGATATAAGCCGGGACCTCGCAACCGCCCTGAGAGACGAGAAAGCCGGTTTATATTTCGATTGGGGGCCGGACTCGGGGCGGTACCTGCCACATATCGAGATGCGCGAGCCGGAGATAGACCCGGAATTATTTCTCAAAGCTCTCAATCCCTCGTTTGATCGAAACG
>DATAYG010000121.1:0-2653 GCA_036272695.1 Rhizomicrobium sp.
TCGAGATGTGCAGGGCGAAGTTATCCTCGATCTCCGCCGCAGTCTCCTCGTCCTTGGCGTAGACAAACAGGATGTCCCCATCCAGTTCATCAAATCGAATACCGGCGAACAACCGATCGAAGGTATCTGCGCCGACGATTAGCGCCATTCGCGCCGCCATTGCTTGATCCTCTAGAAGCGTGAGTTGGGTCATCGCTCGAGCTAAGTCGGAAACTGGGTGATGACGGAGTGAGATAGGCGGCGTATCGAGGCGGGTGTCGAGCCTGCCAGAACCTCTCAAGGAGAGCGATACGCCATGAACGAGACTAGCAATGTTGTACGTCTTCGTCACCCCGACGAGATCGATGATCCACTGACCAATATCCTGCGATCTGGTGCGCGACAGCTGCTCGCGCAGGCTGTCGAGCTGGAAGCTGAGGCGTTCCTCGCCTCCATGAAGGACCTCAAGCTTGCTGATGGACGAGACCGTTTTGTCCGGCACGGTCATGGTCCCGAACGCACGATCCAGACGGGGATCGGTGCTGTCGAGGTTGCCCGGGTGAAGATTCGGGATCGCGGGGCTGCCGGCGACGGCGAGCGGATCCGGTTCACCTCGGCGATCCTGCCATTGTGGGCACGTCGGACCAGGAGCTTGGATGCGCTTCTGCCGGTCCTTTATCTGCGTGGCATCTCGACCGGAGACTTCCAAGAGGCATTGGCGGCGCTGTTGGGCAAGGACGCGCCGAACCTGTCGCCGGCGGTGATTTCCCGTCTGACGGCGGAGTGGCAAGTCGAGTACGGGCATTGGCAGAAGCGGGATTTGTCGGCGCGCCGATACCTGTATGTGTGGGCCGACGGTGTATTCCTGCAGGCGCGCATGGAAGACCACAGCGAATGCATGCTGGTGCTGATCGGGGCCACGCCGGAGGGCAAGAAGGAGCTCATCGGCTTCCAGGTTGGCGTTCGGGAAAGCGCGCAGAGCTGGCGCGAACTTCTCATCGATGTGAAAAGACGGGGGCTGACGATCACTCCGGAAATCGCCGTTGGTGACGGTGCGCTCGGCTTCTGGAAGGCGCTCGACGAGGTCTTTCCCGGAACGCCGCACCAGCGATGCTGGGTGCATAAGACTGCGAACGTGTTGAACAAGGTCGCGCTGTCGGTGCAGGCGAGCATGAAGAAGGATCTGCGCGAAATTTACCTAGCGCCGAGCCGCGCTTTGGCCGAGGTCGCGATCGATGTCTTCGCCGAGAAATACCAGGCGAAACACCACAAGGCGGTTGACTGCCTGACGAAGGATCGTGAAGCACTGCTGGCCTTCTTCGACTTCCCTGCCGAGCATTGGGATCACTTGAGGACGACGAACCCCATCGAAAGTGTATTCGCGACGGTTCGCCATCGGACAGTACGGACAAAAGGTTCGTTGTCGTCGACGACCGCCAGGCTGATGGTGTTCAAGCTGGTCATCGCCGCATCGAAAACATGGCGGCGACTAAAAGGCACAAATCACTTGCCGAAGATTGTCGCAGGTGTCAGATTCAAAGACGGCATCGAGGTCCTCGAAGTACCGGCAAACCACGCCGCCTGATCGCGCCTCATCACCTAAATTCCTGCATAGCTCCTGGTTGGCCGGGATGCGCGCAATGCCGGCGCATCCATGTACCTGCCCGGCGTCGGTGTATCGACGCTGGATCCGAATCCGGCCGCCATTGGGGCCTTGGCAGCGATGGGCGGTGGGCGCGAATTCGATTGCTGCGTCCTCACTTACGCGAAAGTCCGCTGGGCCCGAATTGTCGATTGTGGTTCAGCAGCCGCCAACGCGGTGTCCAACTCGGGCAATGCTCATAGAGCCGTGTGGTAAAGGCTCCTTCCTTTCCCGCGCATTTGTAGTAGCAAACCTTGGTCAGCCCCGAGACTCGTGCGCCGGCCGACGTGCAAATGAGAGACACCGTGGATGGCTTGAGGGTCGGCTGGTCTTCCACGGGCGCGGATGTAGCAGCAGCAAATACGGCCATCGCCAGAAAAATCGTCATTTTGCCCTTCTGCTGAACGAGAGAGAAAACAGATCTTCGGCCAATGAAGACGCCACGATCGGTAGCGCTCTCTCGTTACTGCCATTTCGTGACAGGGCGTTAATAATTGAAGTGTGAAAGATATATTGCAGTCTTCAGCGCGATATTCCGGTCAGGGCGCCAGCCGCCAACAAGATTGCGCAGGCGACCCCGACGATCCGCCGGATCGTGGCAAGCCGCGCGTCCGCTGCACCGGAATGCGACGACGCTTCCGCGCCATCGGCATGCCGATGTACGCGCGAGGAGGGGCCCCTTGTATGCAAAGGATCGGAGAAATGTGACAGCAATGTCATATTCGAAACTCGTTCACGGATCGGTTGGCAAGCCGTTGCCTTAAGGTCAGGACCGCGTGCTCTTTCGAATGGCAAC
Organism: Rhizomicrobium sp.; assembly: GCA_036272695.1. Lineage (GTDB taxonomy): Bacteria > Pseudomonadota > Alphaproteobacteria > Micropepsales > Micropepsaceae > Rhizomicrobium. The sequence continues at coordinate 2,418 of DATAYG010000121.1, forward strand.
CAGCAGCCGGCGCAGGTGCCGGCTCAGGAAAAGCTTCGCGGCTCCCAACCCGGCAACTAAGGGATTGCCCTGATTTTCGAGGTCGAGCTCGAAACGGGCACGCGGAAACAATGCCGCGCAACCGGTGGGCCCGGCGTTTGTTTTGGCAAAACGCAGGGCCGAGCTCTTGCGCCAGAACAGGCCGCCGAACTTTCCGTCCGTGTCGCGCGCGACCCAAAAGCCGGCGCGGTTACGGC
>DATAYG010000122.1:0-17188 GCA_036272695.1 Rhizomicrobium sp.
TGTCGCTAAGGTAAGCACAGCCACGGCGTTATTCGCCGAGCGGCTGCCGTACACTGTGGCATCGGCGATTGCACTTCCAATCGCGCTAGTTGCATGGCATCGCTACATCATCACGGGAGAAGCGCGCGGTTTCGTGCCATATGGCGTGACCGCTCGCTATCTGTGGCGGCTCTGGATGCTTGGGCTCATTCTGTCTCTCGTCGCTAAACTCATCAGCGCCAATGCGCCGGATTTATCGAATTTTTTGGGGACGGCCGATAAACAGCTCGTGACAGAAATTCTGTACTGGGCGCTCCTTGCCATCGGAAGCTATCGCGGTAGCTCGTTTGCTTTCATCTTTCCCGCCGTAGCAATGGGAGAAAGAGATTTCACAGCTTCGGATTCACTTCGGCTGACCAAGCCTCTCGGAAGTTCTTTTGGTCTGGGATTCGTTTTGTCCCTTTTGCCGTTTGGCACGCTTTGGTGGGTAAGCGTCGTGCTGTTTCGCCGCGCCGGAATAACTGGGCCGGGTTCACCATTGTACGCGCTTTGGCTCTTGCCACTTACGGCGATGTTTCTCGCGCTCGCAGGCTGTGCGACATATCTGTCTCGTGCCTATGCCACGCGGGTGGTGACCGCCGCTTCTTAGAGAACCTACCTTGCAGCCATCGAAGCCCAATTGCTTCATTGTTCACATGCGAGCCCATCGGCAACGAATGAATGGCCGGCATGCTGCTAAGCTGGTAAAAGGTTCACAGGCAGATAAGGGAGGCGGCAGGACTGCCCAAGAATCTGCAATTGCCGGATTTCTAGCCCACAGTCCAAACCGAGAACGGGGCGGCTGGCGGGACTGTCTATGAACGCGCGCGGACTCGCCTGGCACTCGACAACGACAGCAACCCTGGATTACGTCCACCGGGGCCCCGGTATGTCGAGGAGACCCGGGAAAAGCAGCTTGCCCATCGGAACAAAAAAGGCCAAAAGTTGGAATCCCCCAGTGGAGCTGTGGCCGAGAGGCTGAAGGCGGCGGTTTGCTAAACCGTTATACGGCTTAAACCCGTATCGAGGGTTCGAATCCCTCCGGCTCCGCCAGGATATTGGTGTTCTACCGAAGACGCCCATGATGGTTTCAGTCCGAATGCATAGTGCGGCTGCGGAATACTGTGTCAAAATCGCCGCGTTGTTCACTTTCTGAATTTCTGCCACGGTCGGCCAAGCTGTCCGGGGTAAAGGGCGATGGCGGACGACGCCGCCGGCGCGAAGCCGCGTTACTGGGCGTTCATCAGTTACTGTCATAAGGATGCCGACTTCGGGCGGCGATTGCATCGCCGGCTGGAGAGCTATTCGCTTCCGCGCCGTATGGTAGGGCGAAGCACCGGGCAGGGTTCAGTTCCGCGGCGGCTTGCACCGATTTTCCGCGATCGCGAGGAATTGCCGGCCGCAACCGATCTGAGCACCGAAGTGCGCGCGGCACTCGCGCAGTCACGCAGCCTGATCGTGGTTTGCTCGCCGGATGCGTCAGCGTCGCTGTGGGTTTCCCGCGAAGTGGAGCTGTTCCGGGCGCTGCATCCCGACCTCCCCATTCTCGCGGCGATTCGCGAAGGCGAACCGGCACAGTGCTTTCCCGAGACGCTGATCGGCACCGGTCCGGCGGGCACGCGGATCGAACCGCTGGCTGCCGATTTTCGTCCCGGCCGTGACGGTACCCAATTGGGGCTGCTGAAACTCGTCGCCGGCATTACGGGCCTGGGCCTCGACGAACTGGTTCAGCGGGACGCGCAAAGGAATCGTCGGCGCGTGACGGCCATCACGGCTGGCGCACTACTGGCTATGGCCATTATGGGGGTGTTGACGGCGGTTGCCGTGCAGGCGCGCAGGGAAGCGGAGCGCCAGCGTGCCGAAGCCGAGGGACTTGTGGAATTCATGCTCACCGATCTGCGCGAAAGATTGAAAGGCGTCGGGCGGCTCGACGTGATGACCGCCGTCAACGAACGCGCGTTGGAACATTACAAAGGGCAGAATCTCACCTCCCTGTCGGTCGACTCTCTCGAACGCCGCGCCCGCATTCTTCATGCAATGGGTGAGGACGACGAAAGCCGCGGCGATCACATGGATGCTCTGTTGAAATTCCGTGAAGCCGAACGCACCACTGCTGCGCTGCTGATGGTTGCTCCAAATGATCCCGAGCGCGTATTCGACCAGGCGCAGAGCGTATACTGGCTCGGCGAGGCAGCTTTTCAACAGGGAAGGTTGCCAGATGCAAGAAAGCAGTTCCTGGCCTACAGGGATCTCGCAGCCCGAATGATTACGTTGGAACCCACGAGCATCAAATACAAACTCGAATTGGACTACGCCGAAAGCAATCTTTGCTCTCTGGCCATTGGACCGTCGGCCAATCCGGGCGCGGCGCTAACTCACTGCGGCGCAGCTTTGGCACAGATCAAAAAGATCGCACAAGAATCAGGCAAAAATGGCAAAAACAACCTGACAGAAGAATATATTGATGACCTTGTCAAGAACTGTCATGCGAATATGGCGGATGCCTACTTGCGTAACAACAATGTGGCCGCAGCCTTGGCAGAACGAGAGTCCGAAGAAGAACAGCTCAAAAAAGAAATGGCCGCGGATCCGAAGAACAAGGATCTCGATGACGAATGGATGATACTGCAGCGCGCGCTCGCGCAAATTGAGGTGCGCAAAGGAGTTCCGGAGGCAGCGCGAAAGAGACTCGAACGTACATTGGCTCTGGCGTCGCAGATGATGCTGTACGATCCGGGAAACAAGATGTGGGCACGAACGCGAAAAAAAGTAGTGGATGATCTGAACAAGCTGCAACATAAATAACCGCAGGAGGCATGGATGGCAAAAGGCAGTTATCCGCTTGGTGGCGCGGCACCCAGCTTCGCCATGCAGGAAATTCTTCTTTATTGCCTGCAAGTCACCATAAGCACCAACACATACATTTACACCGGTTCCAGTGGCTCCTATACCTGCTACACTTCGATTGGCGCATTCATGAGCGATCTTCAGGCTGGAAGGCTACCGGCTCCGAATGGCGCGTTGCCACCATTTGCATCCGGCGAAGCAGTGCCGGATATTATCATTGTAGAGCCCTGTTTCGTCGTGGTGGCACTGTCCAGCCCCGACCAGCCCACGCTTTGCTTTCAAGCGACGGGGATGACGACAGGGGCAGACTGCTCCAACAAATACTACGCCCTGACCGAAGCCGGCACGAGTAGCGCGGGAAATCCGACGGTGGCCTATTTCGCAGTTCCGGTGGTCGCCCCCGCGTCCCTGGGAGTCGCTGACCCATATACACTGTTTCTCCAGTACATTTCAGGCGGATCGACCATTCTCTATGACATCGATCCCTGCCTCAGGAATCAGGGACCGGGCTGAATTCATTACCGGGCAAGTTCGTGAATTCTCCGCGGGGCGCAGCACTTGTTTCCATCATCGCCCACGCCCGGTCCGGCGCGCTGGACTGGGCGGACAGGCTCTTCCACGAATCGGGTCTGGATGAAGTCAACGACGACCCGGCGGTACTGAGCGTCAAGGGTCGGTTGCTGAAGGATCACGCACTTGCGGCTTCCGGCTGGAAACGGAAGACCCTTTACCGGGAGGCCGCAGAAGCCTATGCGCGCGCAGCCGAGATCGGCGGCGCGAGCTATCCGCTCATCAATGCGGCGACGTTGTCCATGCTGGCCGGCCAGCAGCGACAGGCGCAAGTGCTGGCTCGCCGCGTGCTGGCACAGATCGACCACGAAGCCGGAGAAACGCCTTATTGGCGCGCTGCCACTCGTGCGGAAGCACAGTTGCTGCTCGGCAGGATTGAACAGGCGAAGGCGAGCCTTCAGGGCGCTATCAGTCTGGCCCCAGGAGCCTTCGAAGATCATGCGTCGACGCTTCGTCAACTCGGGCTCATTCTCGAAGAACTCGACGCGGGAAGGACCTGGCTCGACGGCTTTCGCCCGCCCCGAAGTCTGCACTTCGCCGGTCACATGTCCGTGTCGCCGGCTCGTAGCGCGCTGGAAAGCGAAATCAGAAAGACGATCGAAGCGGAGCGGATTGGCTATGGCTACGGTGCCCTCGCGGCCGGCGCCGACATCGTAATCGCCGAAGCGTTGCTGGAGGCGGGCGCCGAATTGCATCTGGTCCTGCCAGCTGCAACGAGTGCTTTCAGAGACGTCTCGGTAGCCTCGCTTGGCGGCAATTGGACGAGACGTTTCGATGCAATCATCGAACAGGCGGACAGCGTACGGATAATCGGGAACCGATCCGACACTTTTTCTGCGTTGGAAATTACATTGGCGGCGGAAATCGCCATGGGAAACGCGGTAATGCAGGCGGAATTCCTGATGACCGAAGCTGTCCAACTACTTATACTGGACCGAAAGTCCGGACATCTGTCTGCAGAAACGGCCAGTGGTGCGAGCGCACAGGTCTGGAAAAAGAGCGGCCGGAGACAATACGTCCTTACCGCATCCCGGACGCGCGCCCGAACCCGATTGGCGGCGCGCAAGCGGCCGTCCAAACGGGAACGGCTTGCAGCGTTGCTGAGAATCGAGATTTCGGGGACATCCGGGGACGACCTTTCCCCCCACGTCCTGCCGCGGCTGGCAGAAATATTCCACTCAGCCGGCCCTCAGTTGGTCCGTCCGCGCTGGACGGGAGAAGCCGTGACGGCGGCAATCGAAAATCCCGCCGAGGCGGCGCAGATTGCGTTGTCCATCGCTGGCTCTCTCAAACCATTTAAGCATTTCCGCATCGCCGCACATTACGGAATCGCGCGGCTGGCCGACGACCCGTTCACCGCGACGCAATTCGTCGCGGGGTGCGCAGCTTCCGTTCCAAACCAGATTCTTCTGTCGACCCCCCTCAGCGCCATTCACGCAAGCGAGGATTTTGCCGCGGTTCTGTGTGCGGGGGCCGCAGCCGGGCGTCCGCGCGTCGAATACATTGGCGATATGCCGGCCAAAAACGGAGAAAATTCCATCCGCCTGTTTTCGCTTAAGCGCTGACGAGTTCAGATAATCAGTTCTTCAAGGCGATGGGGGGCTTCTATGATCAGCGCATCTCCATCCCTGCGAATGATTCCGCGGCGCTGCAGCGCGTTTATCGCGCGCGAAACCGTTTCACGCGAGCAGTGAATACGAACTGCGAGCGCTGCCAGCACCGGCGCGGGCCTGATGATGCGCCCCTCGCCGAGATGTGCGAGTCGGAGAAGTTCCGCGTGGACGCGGCCATTCGCCGACAATGTCGAACGCTCCGCCACTCGAAGCGATGCGGCGCGCAGTTGGCGCAGCAAGGCCCTGGAGACAAGCACGGCCACGCAACTGTGCGTCTCTAACAGTGCAATGAAGTCCGATGCCAGAAACACGGCGGCGCGGACTTCTTCCAGTGCAACGACATCGGCATTCTCGATTGTCGGCTCGTCCGTCGCGGCAACACCGAAAACATCGCCGCGCTGATACTCGTGCAAAAGCATGAGCTGCCCGTCGTGGCCGCAGGTAAGCGCCTGCGCCCGGCCCGCAACCAGCAGAAATGTTGCTACGGTTTGATCGCCCTGCCTGACGATCGTCGACCTGACCGGGTAGCGTCTATCCCTGGCGCGGCGCGCTATGGAATGCGCAATCTCCTCCGGGCAGACGAAAATGCGCTGCAGACTCGCCTGAAACTCCGTACCGGCATTCGCTGCCGTCACCTTCTGCCCCCCTCCGAGGCCACCATCAATGATATATGGCAAAACCTTGTCGGTTGAAATCGCCAGCCGGCAGCCGCTCCGTTCAATAAGAGGTGTCAGAGTTGGCCTTTGGCGCCCCGGGCTGATAATTCGCGTCCGCTCAACTCCCGTCCATGCCGGGCCATGCCTGTTCCGGGACGCCCCGCGCGACCGCCCGAGCCCCATTTGCGCTGCGCGGAGCCATCTATGAGAGTCTGATATGCGGTGGGGATATTCGAAATGCCGTCGACCGGATCGTATTTCGTCGCTGCCGCACCAGTTCCGGCATGCATCCGGCATGCTGCGTGCCGGGATGGGCGGCGAAGGGGCGTTGAAAAAGAACCGCGCTCCCGGCACAGAATAGGACGAGGCTGCGCCGGAACTAATCCTTCGCGCTGACAAATAATCCTGTGGCATGTTATACGCCAGCCGGGCCTGCCCAACGGGCGCGGCGGGCGACGATCGCGAAAGGCACGGCAAGCAGCCAGAGAAGAAAAGCGTAAAGACCGCCGACCCGGTTCGCGTTCAGGAACAGGCCAAGAAGCCCAAGGTCGATGGCGAACACGAGAAGCGGCGCCCAAGGATAGGCGATGGCGCGGAAGGGCCGGAGAAGCCCGGGCTCGCGCCGCCGCAGCACGAACAGGGCGGAAATGACGAGCACGAACGAAGCCGACTGCAACGTGGCGATCATTCCGAACGCGAGTGCAAACGAGCCGGTGAGCGCCACGACCATCGCCGCCGCTGCCGTGAAAATGGTCGCTGCGGCGGGGCTGCCGCCGCCGTTCACGCACCGGAAAAAGGCGGGCAACAGACCATCGCGCGAGAGCGCGAGGAGAACGCGCGGCGCGCTCATGATGCCGGCATTGGCGCAGCTCGCAGCACTCACCATTGCAAAAATGGCGACGCCGGCAACGGCGTACTTTCCGCCTCCTGCAAGCGCGGCTGCGAAGGGGAGCGGATAATTGGCAATTTCAGCCGGTCTCAGCGTATGAAGAAGTGCCGCATTGATGCCGAGATAGAGAATTGCCGTGAGCAGGAGGCCAATTCCCATCGCCCGCGGAAGGTTTCGCGCCGCGTTGGGCGTCTCTTCTGAAAAGAATGCCGGCTCGTACCATCCCGAATAGGCGCCGACGATCAATTGATAGGCTGCGATGATCGCCCCCCATCCCGCGATCGTCGCGACATGCGGGCCATCGGGGCGCTGCGGCGCGGCAAACAAATAAACCGCCGCGCAGAATCCCAGAAGCGCAATGGCCTTCAGAAAGCTTGTAATTTCCTGGACGGCGCGGCCCTCACGCACACCGGCGATGTTGAACCCGAACATGAGGAGTTGGATCGCGACCGCGATGGCGGGCTTGGCCGTCGCCAGAACCGGCCACAATTGAGCTGCGAACTCCGCGAAAGCGATGGACAGGGCTGCCGTCGAGGCCACGCGCTGCATCCACGTCGTCCAGCCTACAACGAGGCCGCCGACATCTCCGAAGGCGCGATGGGCATAGACGTAAGGTCCGCCTGCGCGTGGCATCGACGTGGCGAGCTCGGCGATGACATTGGCTTCGAGCGCGGCGTGCAGCAACGCGATCAGCCAGAGCCCAAGTATGAGATAACCGTCCGGCACGTCGCGCGCGATCAGCGATGGCGCGCGCAGGATGCCGACGCCGATCATCGCTCCGATCGCGACGGCAATGCCGAACGTCACGCCAAGGACCTGAAGAAGCTCGCCACGTTTTGATGACGCCGATGACCGCCCCGCCGCGCTTTGACTGGTAAGAATCATTCCGGCAGGTCCGGTTCGGGATCCCGCAATACCCAGCCGCCTCGCGCTCGCAGAAAAAAGAGGTAATAAACAAGTGCCGCGGTGATTGCGACGATATTGGCGATGAGGCTCGGTCGTCCCGTGTCGATGTCGAACCAGCTTGCGATGAGAATGCCGGTACACATCGCCAGTCCTACGATCGGCATCCATGGAAAGAACCACATGCGGAAGCTTGCATGTTTGGTGGAGCCGTCGCGGCGACCGGCGAGCGCAGCTGCGCACACGCCGGCATAGGTCAAAACGATTCCCGTGCCCGTGAGCACGAGCACCAGCTTCAGGCCGAGAAAACAGGTGAGAAGGGACGATCCGCCGGCCGCCAAGGTGGCGATCCACGGCGAGCGGAAGCGCGGATGGGTGCGCGTGAACCCGTCATTGATGTGACGGTGCCAGGCGAGATCGCGGCCGGTCGAAAACAGGAAACGGGCGTTCTGCAGAAGGGTCGCGAGCGCGGCGTTGATGATGGCGAAGGCAATGGCGAGGCTGATCGCGTCGTAGAGCAGCTGCCCGCCGCGCACCCGCACGAAATCGCCAAACGGATTGCCGGAAGCGATGAGCCATTTGAGATCCGGCGCGCCGATGAGCACCGCTGCAACGGGGATGAGCTCTGTCAGGATCGTGATAATCACGGCCCAGAAGATCGTGCGGCCGATGAGCCGCGGCGCTTCGTGCATTTCCTCCGTAAAATAGACGGCCGAACTGAACCCGTAATAGGCGGACACCGACACCGTGGTGGCGAGCCCGATCAGCGCAAGCGGCGTTCGCACAAGGCTTCCGCCCGCAAGCGTCACCGGGTGTAACACCAGGTCGCTCACGGGCCGGACGGCATGGAACAGGCCCAATGCCGCGAGCACGGCCAAAGCCAGAATCTCGAGCAACAGGAAAACGCCGGTGACCCACGCATTGGTGCGCACGTGCAGGATTGCGAGCAGCGTCGTCGAAATAATGATTACGATGGCGACCGCCGTCGCGTTGAGATTGGGCCAGACCACGTCGAGATAAGGCGTGGCGCCAAGCGCCAGCGCGGTGACCGTCAGCATGTTGCCGAACAGGATCAGGCCCAACATCGCAAAGCCCCAGCCTGGTCCCAACGTGCGGCCCAGCATGGAATATTCGCCGCCGGCGATCGGAAAGGCCGATGCGAGTTCGGCATAGACGAAGGCAATCGGAAGCGAGAGCAGCGCCGCCACGACCATGCTCAAAAACGCGCCGCTCCCACCCTCCTGGATGACGGTCGGAACGAAAACGAACACCGAGGAGGCAGGCGTCACCGAGGACAGCGTCAGCAAAAGTGTGCCCGTTACCCGCATGCTCCGCTGAAGGACGCGGGGCGCGGGCGGCGCAGCCGCGGCACTACCACCGCCCTCTTCCCGGCGACAGAGGGGAGAAGAATCACAGGACACGGAGCGTGAGCCAGCCCAAAAGCGCGAACACGATCACGAAGGTAGCCCAGCCGGCAAGCTTGGTGGAATCCTCCCGGTGGAAGCGGCGCTCGACCCAGTCGCTCACACCCGCGGTCGCGGCCGCCGCGAAAACCACGGTTGCGGTAATCATCAGCAGGATTTCGAGAAGGTGGATCCCCGCCGTACTGCCATGGCGCATCCCACCGTGTCCGAAACCCGAGAGCAATCTTCGGTGCAACGCGACCAGCATCGGGCGATCTTATACCGCCGAGGACCGCGCGATCACGCAAAGTCTGCTACTGGTTCTGGGCCAGTGGAAATTGAAGGTCGACGCGCTTTTGTCCGGACGAGGGCGTGGTGAAGGTGGCACTGGCGGTACTGCCGCCGGGCTGGGACAGTAACGTCGCGGATACCCGATAGGTCCCGGGCGAGAGGCCGAGAAGGACCCACGGACCGTCGCAATCGAGGCTTCCCAATGCCTTGCCGTTCGCTGTCGAAAGGTCGACATGCGCTCCGGACAGGTATTGGGCACCCTTGTTCGAAAACACGAGGCGGATGGGGAAAGAAGTCCAGCGCGGATCATCCTCGGCCCCCTGACCCACCCCTGTGCAAACAGCCTGTGCACCGCCGATCGGGACGGGGGTGTCCATGGGCATATGCTGATGGGGCATTGCCTGCATTTGCTGGTCGGACATCGGCTGTTGAGACTGTTGCGCCCTGGCGGGCCAGAACCAGCCGGCAGCACCCCCCAGAAGGAATGCCGCAATCGCAGCGTGGGTGAACCGCATGGACGCCTCCTTTGGCCAACCAACATGCGATAACGCGAGTGGGCCGCGGTTCGTTTCCTGCAAAAAGGCTACGACCCGCGCTTCCGGTCCGCCCCGCGCCGCTCGCATGACCGAACCGTGCATGTTCCTGAACGGTTTTTGAGGAAATAAACCATGCCAATGCTTCACCAGATGCAGATGTCCGGCAATTGCTACAAGGTCCGCCTCGCCGCGAGGCAGACCGGCCATGATTTGGTGCTCCGGGACTATCCGCTATTTGACGGGGAAACGCGCAAACCGGACTTCCTGGCGAAAAACGCGAACGGCCGCGTTCCGTTGCTCGAATGGGAGGACGGCCGCGCGCTGCCGGAATCGAATGCCATCATCTGGCATCTCGCGGAAGGAACGCCACTCACGCCTTGCGATGCGTGGTCGCGGGCCGAAGCCTTGTCATGGATGTTCTTTGAGCAATACAGCCACGAACCCTATATCGCCGTCGCCCGCTACTGGCTTGGGTATGCGCCGAAAGATCAACTCGAAACAAAACAACATCTCGTCGCCGAATGGCATGAAAGGGGCAATCACGCCCTTTGTGTGATGAACGGTCACCTTGAGCAACGGAACTGGTTTGCCGGCAAATGTTACTCGGTGGCCGATATTGCGCTCTACGCCTATACTCATTGCGCTAACGAAGGCGGTTTCGATCTCTCCGCTTTTCCGGCCGTTCTGCGGTGGATAGGTCGCGTGCGCGAACAGCCCGGACATGTCGCGCTCGCGGATCGGTGGTGACCCTTGCTTGCCAAATGGTGCCCGAAACCCTATGTTGGTCGCCGGTTGAAGCCGCGCGAGCAGAGAAGAGTTCCATGCGCGCCGGACGGTGCATCAGCGGGTTGGTTGAAATCTCCCCCAACTATGCAGACGGCCTGGAGTGACGACGACGCTTTCCCTGACAATGAGACGCGACTTTGACGGCGTGGCGGATATGGTGTCCGCCTCGAAAAAACCCGTGTTCAGGAGAAAGCCGTAATGACGACCGGACAGGTCAAATTTTTCAACACCACGAAAGGCTTCGGCTTCATCGCGCCGGAGGGTGGCGGAAAGGACGTGTTCGTCCACGTCACCGCCGTCCAGGCCGCCGGCCTTCGTGGGCTCAATGAGGGCCAGCGCGTCAGCTTCGACGTCGAACCCGACAAGAAGGGCCCCAAGGCGGTCAATCTGAAGATCGTCTGAGACCTGACTGACCGATCAAATCGAGCGGCGCGGAACGCAGTTTCGCGCCGCTCATTTCTTGGGATTCGTGGAAACAAACAGAGACAGGCAGCGCAATAGGCCTCGGCGCACAACGCCGACGGCCTAAGCTTGCGCGGCATACCATTCCGACAGCGCCGCGGGATCTTCGCAACTGAGAAATATTCCGCCGATGCCCGTGATATGTGCCATCGTGCCCTCGTACATCTCGCCACTGTTCCGATCGCTAGGACCACATGCCAGCCGCCGAAATGTCCGAGTTTGTTCTCGTCTATTCCGTGTTCCCCAATCATGAGGCGGCGGAGAAGGTTGCCCGTACCCTGCTCGAAGCGAAGCTCGCCGCCTGTGTGAACATTTTTCCGCCGATGGTCTCGCTCTATGAATGGGAGGGCAAGCTTGAAACCAGCCGCGAGACAGCCGCAATCATCAAAACCTGCCGCAACCTTGCGGATAGAGTCATCGAAACGGCACGGCCGCTTCATCCCTACACCGTCCCCTGTTTCCTGGTCTTGCCGGTCGAGGGGGGCCATTCGGAATTTCTTGACTGGGTGCGCGACCGTACTGCCGCCTGACTTGAAGCAACGCCGGCTAAGGGGTTATTTATAGCATTAACATTCGCTAACCGCAGGGGACTGCGCCATGGCCATAACTCGCAAACTCGCTGCAGAATTTTTCGGCACAGGTTGGCTCGTCCTGGGTGGCTGCGGAAGCGCGGTTTTGGCTGCGGCAGTCCCCAATCTCGGCATCGGGTATGCCGGCGTGGCGCTTGCTTTCGGCCTCACCGTGCTCACCGGAGCCTACGCTTTCGGGCATATCTCGGGCGCGCATTTCAATCCGGCTGTGACGCTCGGCGTGTGGACCGGCGGCCGTTTTCCGGCGCGCAATGTGCTGCCCTATTGGATCGCACAGGTCGCGGGCGGCATTGCAGCTGCAGCGGTGCTCTATGTGATTGCGAGTGGAACAGCCAATTTCGACGCCGCGAACGGCTTTGCCAGCAACGGTTATGGCGAGCATTCGCCGCAGGGTTATTCGCTGCTCTCCTGCCTGATCTGTGAAGTCGTCATGACGTTCATGTTCGTGATGGTCATTCTTGGCGCGACTTCACCGAAAGCTCCGCTCGGGTTCGCGCCGCTGGCGATCGGGCTGACGTTGACGCTCATCCATCTGATTTCCATTCCCGTCACCAACACTTCGGTCAATCCGGCCCGCTCGACGGCCGTCGCCATTTTTCAGGGCAGTTGGGCCTTGGGGCAGCTGTGGGCGTTCTGGGTTGCACCGTTCGTCGGCGCCGCACTGGGCGGTTTCGTACACCGCTGGCTGGCGACGGACGATCCGCCTACAATCATCCCAGAAATGTAGCGGCTTGCCTTCGCGCTCAGCGCGCAGTCTTGTCGCGCGAAATCTTTCGCGGACGCGGCGTTGGGCTACGAGACTCGTATCGATTATCCGAACGGCCACGCCCTTCGGCAGAACCTCGCGGCAATTGCGGTCCGTGAGCCCAGCGCAGAAAAGCGCCGCAGCGCCGCGCTCGCGTACCTAAAACCGCATGTCCGCGGCGCGCGCGAAAAAATAACGGCGCACGTGACAGACGGAACGTGGTCGGGTGTCGAGGCCGCCGGCGCACTCCGCGAACTGAACGATCTGGTGATCCAGGTTCTGTACGAGTTCGCGGCCGAACATCTCTGCAAAGTCCAGAACCCGACGGACTCCGAGCACCTCGCCATTGTGGCTACAGGCGGTTATGGGCGAGGATTGCTCGCGCCCTTCTCCGATCTCGACCTGCTTTTCCTGCGCCCCTTCAAAAGAACGGCCTGGGGCGAAAGCCTTATCGAACTTATCCTTCTCATGCTCTGGGATCTGGGCCTCAGCATAGGCCATGCTGCGCGGTCGTTGGACGAATGCATGCGGCTGGGGCGTCAGGACATCACGGTCCGGACGGGGCTTCTGGAGGCGCGATTCATCTGTGGCGACGCGGGTCTCGCCGGACGACTCACCGGACGCTTCCGCACGGAAATTGCCAACGGTACCGGGCGCGACTTCATCGAAGCCAAGCTCGCCGAAAGGGATGCGCGCCACCGCAAACAGGGCGAGAGCCGCTATCTGGTCGAACCAAACATCAAGGACGGCAAAGGCGGCCTGCGCGACCTTCAGACTCTCTACTGGATCGGAAACTATCTTTACGGCTCCGGCGACCCCGCCCAACTGGTCGCGCACGGCGTCTTTACAGGCGAAGAGCACGCGACATTCCAGGCGGCGGAGGCGTTCCTCTGGGACGTGCGCTGGCGGCTGCACTGCGTGGCCGGACGTGCCGAAGAGCGGCTTTCGTTCGACGTGCAGCCCGAGGTCGCACATTTTCTGGGATATCGGGACGAGCCGCCACGCCGATCCGTCGAACGCTTCATGAAAGATTACTTCCTCGCTGCGAAGGACGTGGGCGATCTCACACGAATTGTCTGCGCCGCGTTGGAAGAGCAGAACAGAAAGCCCAGGCCTGATACGGCGCGCCTGCTGCCGGGCTTCTTCAAGCCGCGTGTCGAACGGGATGAGATTTATCTCGAGAATGGAAGATTGAATGCGCGCGACGACGCCTTCCGGCGCGACCCGGCAAATTTTATCCGGATATTCCATGTTGCTGACACGAGGCAGGCGCACATCCATCCGAACGTATTACGTACGATCACGCGCTCGCTCGATCTCATTACCGAACCTGTTCGCATCGATGCTTCCGCAAATCTTCTGTTTCTTGAAATCCTGAGTTCGCGCCACGATCCCGAGCGGTCGCTGCGGTGGATGAACGAATCCGGCGTGCTCGCCGCGTTCGTGCCGCCATTTTCGCATGCGGTGGCCCGGATGCAGTTCAACATGTATCATCACTACACCGTCGACGAACACCTCATCCGTACGGTCGGCAATCTCGCGGCCATTGAACGCGGCGAGCTGGCGGATGACCATCCGCTCGCCAGCGAGTTGATTCACCGTATAAAATCCCGAGAGGCGCTGTACTGCGCCGCCTTCTTGCATGACATCGGCAAAGGCATGCCGGGCAATCATTCGGAAATCGGCGCCGACGTTGCGCAATCGCTTTGTCTGCGATGGGGGTTGTCGGAGACCGATGCCGCCACGGCGACATGGCTGGTACGTCATCATCTCCTGATGAGCGACACTGCGCAGCGCCGCGATATTTCGGATCCCGCGACTGTCCGCAAATTTGTGGCCCAGGTACAATCACCGGAATTGTTGCGTATGTTGCTGATACTGACGGCTGTCGACATTCGTGCCGTCGGTCCCGGCACCTGGAACGGCTGGAAAGGCCAGCTGCTGCGCGAGCTTTATCACGAGGCGGACGCGCTGATGTCGGGTGCTCCGGTACCGGCACGCGGCGAGCGAGTTAAAGAAGCCAAGAAGCGGCTTCTTGGCGGGCTTGCGGACTGGAGCGACGCCGAACGAGGGCGAGCCGTTTCGCATTTCGGCGAGAATTACTGGCTCGCCTTCGACACCAGCGAACTCGAGCGCAACGCGCATCTCGGGGCGCGCGTAGAGAATACGGAAGAGATTTTTGCGCTGGACTGCGCTGTCTGCGATATGCGGTCGGTTTGCGAAGTTGCGATCTGCACTCGCGACAGCCCGGGACTTTTCTTCAAACTGGCAGGCGCCATTGCCGCCTCTGGCGGTTCCATCGTCGAAGCGAAAGCTTTCACCGCCGATGATGGACTCGCGCTGGACGTCTTCTCGGTCCAGGACATCGAAGGTGCTCCATTTGGCAATGACGCACAGCTCAGGCGACTGCGCCGAAGGATTGCCTGCATGCTCGCAGGGCAAATCCCACAAAGCCCTGCCATCGTCAGACGAGCGGGCGTCACCCGTTCCGCGGCTTTCGACGCGCGCCGACGGGTGAATTTCGACAATGAAGCCTCTGCAGTCGCGACGGTTCTTGAACTGGAAGGTGCCGACCGGCCGGGGCTATTGTTCGAAATTGCCCGGGCTCTCTTCGAGCTTCGGCTGTCCATCTCCGCCGCAATTGTGGCTACCTATGGCGAGCGGGCGGTGGACGTGTTCTATGTTCGGGATCGTTTCGGAAACAAGCTGGACGCTGGCAAGCATCGAGCCCGCATCGAGGCTCGGTTGATGGAAGTGCTGTCCGCCGCCTCTTGAAGCACCCGCCGCGCCCGGCCATAACCCCCTGCCCGACCGGACTTCACCATGACTGAACCCGCGCACCAACCGCTCGTCCTTTCCGGCATGCAGCCGACCAACACGCTGCATCTCGGCAATTACCTGGGCGCGCTCAAGAACTGGGTCAAAATCCAGCATCAGATGCCGTGCCTGTATTGCGTCGTCGACATGCATGCGATGACGCAGGATTCGGGCTACGCAAAACCCGGGGATATTGTGCAGGCCACCCGTGAAGTGGCTGCGGCCTACATTGCTTCAGGCGTTGATCCCACGCGGGCCGTGCTTTTCAACCAAAGCCAGGTTCCCGAGCACGCCGAGCTGACATGGATATTCAATTGCGTGGCGCGGCTGGGCTGGCTCGACCGCATGACGCAGTTCAAGGAAAAGTCCGGCAAACACAAGGAGCGGGCGTCAGTCGGGCTTTACACCTATCCCGTGCTGATGGCTGCGGACATTCTCGTCTACAAAGCGACACGTGTACCGGTGGGCGAAGACCAGAAACAACATCTGGAGCTCACCCGCGACATCGCGCAGAAATTCAACAACGATTTCGGTGTGCCGGATTTCTTTCCGCTGCCCGAACCCGTCATCACCGGCCCCGCGACACGCGTCATGTCGTTGCGTGATGGCACGAAGAAGATGTCAAAATCCGACGAGTCGGATTATTCGCGCATCAACCTGACCGACGACGCGGACACGATCGTGCAGAAGATTCGCAAGGCTCGTACCGATCCCGAGCCATTACCGGATTCCGAAAAAGGGTTCGAGGGGCGGCCGGAAGCGGAAAACCTCGTCAATATCTTCGCGGCACTTGCGGACGATTCCCGCGATAACGTGATTACACGTTTTGCAGGTCAGCAATTCTCAAGCTTCAAGAACGAGCTGGCCGAGTTGGCTGTGGAAAGGCTGGTGCCGATCGCCGCCGAAATGCGGCGCCTCCTCGCCGACCCTGCAGAGATCGATGATCTCCTTCGAAGCGGCGCCGCGAAAGCCCGCGCGATTGCATCTCCGGTCATGGCGGAGGTGAAACAAATCGTAGGCTTTGTTTCATGAACCCGCGTCGTCTTCCCATCTGACGATGCCCGATTCGAGACCCGTGCTCGTTACCGGCGCCGCGAAGCGACTCGGCCGGGCGATTGCGCTCGATCTCGCAAATCATGGCTGGGATATAGCGCTGCATTACAGCACTTCGGAGGCGGACGCGTGCGAGACTGCGGCGCAGATTCGCGGCGTCAACCGCAAAGCAGCCCTGCTGAAGGCCGACCTTGGAAACGAAGACGAAGCTGCGGGACTGATCCGCCGCGCAACGGCGGAACTTGGCGCGGTTTCTGCGCTCGTGAACTGCGCGTCGATCTTCGAGCGTGACGAATGGGCGACGGTGACGCGGGAATCCTGGGACCGGCATATGGCGGTCAATCTCCGTGCACCTTTTGTACTTTCACAGGAATTCGCCCGCGCACTTCCGGAAAACGCGCGGGGCACCATTGTGAACATCATCGATCAGCGCGTCCTCAAACCGACGCCGCAATTCCTTTCCTACAGCCTGAGCAAAGCGGGCCTGTACTGGTTAAACACCACTTTGGCGCAAGCCCTCGCCCCCCGCGTTCGCGTCAATGCGGTGGCGCCCGGCCCCACGATGATCAACGCGCGTCAGAGCGAAGCCGATTTTCGTCGTCAGCGCGAGGCTACCGTTCTCGGCACGGGAGCCGAGCCACAAGACGTCTGCGATGCGGTGCGCTACCTTCTCACCGCCTCGGTTGTAACGGGTCAGATGATCGCGGTCGACGGCGGCCAGCACCTGATCTGGCAGACGCCCGATGTAACAGGAGTCGAATAAAGAGAGCAGATGACCGGACAGCCACCGCGTTACGCCAATGCCGAAAAGGCCCTGCGTCACGTCTTCATTCGCGATCTCGAACTGCTCGCCCACATCGGCATTCACGGTCACGAGATCACGAAACACCAACCTGTGCGCATCAACGTCGACCTTGCCGTCGAAGATGTTGTCCCGCTCGAAGACCGGCTTGAGCGGGTAGTCGATTACGAGGCGATCACCCTGCGGATTCGCGCGCTGATCGCCAAG
>DATAYG010000123.1:0-37122 GCA_036272695.1 Rhizomicrobium sp.
CGGCACCAGGAAAGCCACTCGCGCGCCTGCCTCTGGGCTTCCGCAATCTGGTTCGAATTCATTTCACGCGAAATCTGCGCACGCCAGGACTTCGCGACTTCGCTGCCCTTCATCGCCGCGAGATTGAACCACTTATGGGCAGCGACGTAGTCCACATCCACGCCCTGCCCGGTCGAATAGGCAAGCCCCAGGTTGTAGAGCGCCTCCGGCCGTCCCTGCTTTGCGTCGCACTCGTACTGCGACAGTGAATCGACATCTATGCACGCCATCCGTGCCCCCTGAACGTTACGCCCCTGGCCCTCCGTGCAAGCCCCGGCCTGCACGCGTTCCAAGCATTGCGCGAGTTAACTAAGGACAGGTTAACTGGAATTCATGTGCGGCAACTCTGTTGCCGCAGGGCATCGATCCGGGAGATGCGCAGGAAATCCGTACCAAAGCGCGTGCTGTTCATGCTGAACCACGACTTCCCCCCTCCCCGGCCTTCGGCCGGACGTCCCCCGTTGGCGGAGGAAAATTGTTGGCGTGCTCTTTTTTCTTTCCGCCCCCATGGTGGGAGAGGTGCCGAGCGCAGTGAGGCGGAGGGCGAAGCCTCCGCAGGCGATCTAATCCGATCCGAACCGGCGCTAATAAGCTTCGTCATTCCAGCGATAGCCCAGCCGGCGATAATAGTCGCGGAAATCCCAGTGGCGGCGGCCCGAAGGATAGCAGCGGTCGCCATCGGAATCGCAGACCAGGTGCAGATAACCCGCAGGGCCGCGTCCGGAATAACGATCTAGGATCGGCGGCGCGCCGTAGCCGTCGGAGTAGCGATAGCACCGGTCGCCCGTCGAATTGCAATGAATGTGGACGCACCCATGCGCATTGCAGCGCATGGCCGTGCTTCCCGCGACCGCAGAACGTGCCGTTCCAAGCGCGGCAAGACCGGTCAGCAGAAACAAACCGACATGAAGAGCGCCCGACCTGGCCATGGCGACATCCTCGAACCTCTGGGCTTGTCCCCTCGAAAGGAGGAAACATTGCAGGCCAAGGATACCAGATATGGGCGAGGAAATTAATGGCGCGGGAGCCTGGGTAGCCCGGAAAATAACGCGCCCGGAACCGCGCGGATATTGCGGTGGGCTTGGCCGTGGCCGCCTGACTGTGCTTTCGCACCTTCGACGACCACGGCCTCAGCCTTCACCATGGACGCCCTACATCATGTCTGCTGCAGGGGTGGCCTTTTTTGCGCGCTTCGTTTTCCGCTTCGCTGGCTTTTTGGCGGCCGTCTTGCGCGTCGTCTTTCTCGCAGCGCCGCGAGCGCCGGCCTTGCGGACGGTGCGCTTCGCCTTCGCCTTGGTCTTCCGTTTCGCTTTCTTTGCAGTCACTGGCATGTGAAACGACTCCTCTTACGTATCGGACGCCCCGAATCGTTCGTGCGTCCAAAACGCGAAGAATATGAGTGGGTTGCGTAAACGAAGCAATACCGGGGGGTGCGAGGCGAATCCCGCCCCTCTGCCGAAATTCAAAAAAACCGCATTTTTATTGACTTTCTGACGTTCATCCGTACAAGGATCATGTTGCCTGCCCCATCCCGCGTCCGCAGTCAACGGCTTGCAAAATGTGCGAATCACCCTTCTTCGGGGATTCCGAGTCGCGTCTTGAGCAGGGCATTCACGGCCTGCGGATTGGCCTTCCCGCCTGTCTGTTTCATCACCTGACCGACGAACCAGCCCGCAAGTTTGGGCTTCGCTTTCACCTCTTCCACCTTGTCGGGATTGGCGGCGATGACGGCTTCGATCGCCTGCTCGATCGCCGGCATATCTGTCAGCTGGGTGAGTCCGCGTTCGGCCACGACCGTTTCCGGATCGCCACCTTCGATCCAGACGATGTCGAGCACGTCCTTTGCGATCTTGCCGGAAATGGTCTGCGCCGCGACGAGGCGCAGGATCGAATTGTTGGCGCGCGCGGTCACGGGACTATCTTCGATTCTGAGTCCGTCGCGGTTCAACCGGCCTAGGATTTCATTGTTCAGCCAGTTAACCGCAAGCTTGGCGTCGATCCCTCTGGCGAGTTCCTCGTAATAATCAGCCAGCTCGCGTTCGCCGACCAGCACGCCCGCATCATAGGCCGAGAGTCCGTAGTCGCGCATGAAACGCGCCTTCTTGTCGTCGGGCAGCTCCGGCAGGCTCGCGGCGATTTCTTCGATCCAGCTGTCTTCGAGGACGAGTGGAAGCAGATCCGGATCGGGGAAATAGCGGTAGTCATGCGCCTCTTCCTTGGAGCGCATCGAGCGGGTTTCGCCGAGGCGCGCATCGAACAGCCGCGTCTCCAGACGGATCGCGCCGCCGGCTTCGATGATGCCGATCTGTCGCCGCGCTTCGTATTCCACGGCCTGCACGATGAAGCGCATGGAATTGACGTTCTTGATCTCGCAGCGCGTGCCGAGCGGCGCGCCGGGGCGGCGCACCGATACATTCACGTCGGCGCGGAGCGAACCTTCTTCCATATTGCCGTCGCAGGTGCCGAGGTAACGGACAATCGTGCGCAGCTTCTTCACGAAAGCGGCGGCTTCCTCGCTCGAACGCATATCCGGGCGCGAGACGATCTCCATCAGCGCCACGCCGGCTCGGTTGAGATCGACGTGGGAATGATCCGGATGCTGGTCGTGGAGACTCTTGCCCGCGTCCTGTTCGAGATGCAGCCGTTCGATTCCCACGCGGACCGCCCGGCCCTTCGCAAGATCGAGGATGATCTCGCCCTCGCCGACGATCGGATTCTTGTATTGCGAGATCTGATAGCCGGCCGGCAGGTCGGGATAGAAGTAGTTCTTGCGGTCGAAGGTCGAGACGCGGTTGATTACCGCCTTCAGCCCAAGCCCGGTGCGGATCGCCTGCTCCACGCAGTAGCGGTTGATGACCGGCAGCACGCCGGGCATGGCGGCGTCCACGAAACTCACCTGGGTATTCGGCTCCGCGCCGAAAGTGGTCGACGCGCCCGAAAACAGTTTCGCGTTCGAGAGCACCTGCGCATGCACTTCTATGCCGATGACGATTTCCCAGTCGCCATCCGCGCCACGGATGGTGTTCGGACGTTCTTCCACGCCGCCGCTCACGTGACCCACCATTTCGCCGGCCTCGCATCGAACGCGGCGGCTTCCTCGATCGCGCGGCCGGCGCGCAGCACCAGTTTTTCGTCAAATGCCTTGCCGATTACCTGCAGCCCCAATGGCAACCCGCTTTCCGACAGGCCCGCCGGAACGGAGATCGCCGGCAGGCCGGCGAGATTGGCCGTGACGGTGAAGACATCATTGAGATA
This sequence comes from Rhizomicrobium sp., assembly GCA_036272695.1. Classification (GTDB taxonomy): domain Bacteria; phylum Pseudomonadota; class Alphaproteobacteria; order Micropepsales; family Micropepsaceae; genus Rhizomicrobium. The sequence goes on from DATAYG010000123.1 coordinate 3,295, forward strand.
CATGGCGACGGGATCGGCCGCCTTTTCGCCGCATCCGAAGGCCGGGCATGGTGTCGACGGCGCGAGCAGCACGTCGCATTGCTCGAAGGCCCGCGCGAAATCGCGGGCGATCAATGTGCGTATCTTCTGCGCCCGGACGTAATAGGCATCGTAATAACCGGCGGACAGCACATAAGTCCCGATCATGATACGCCGCCGCACCTCGGCGCCGAAACCTTCGGCGCGGCTGCGCTCGTAAAGCTCCGTTATGTCGTGCACATCGGCCGCCCGACGCCCGTAACGCACCCCGTCATAGCGCGCGAGATTGGACGAAGCTTCGGCCGGCGCCACGATGTAATAGACGGGGAGCGCGTATTTCGAATGCGGCAGGCTGACGTCGACGATCTCCGCGCCCTGGCTTCGCAACCATTCCACGCCCTTCGTCCATAGCGCATCGATTTCCGGCGGAACACCATCGATCCTGTATTCCTTCGGCACGCCGACGCGCAGGCCTTTGACGCCGCGCTCGATGCCCGCCTCATAGTCGGGGACCGGAACGTCCACGCTCGTCGAATCTTTGGAATCGACGCTTGCCATCACGTTCAGCAGGATCGCGGCATCGCGCACGGTGCGGGTCATCGGCCCTGCCTGATCGAGCGAGGAGGCAAAGGCGACGATGCCCCACCGCGAACAACGGCCATAGGTCGGCTTGAGCCCGACAATTCCGGTCAGCGTCGCGGGCTGGCGAATCGAACCGCCAGTGTCCGTGCCGGTCGCCCCGAGACACAAATTTGCTGCGACGGCCGCTGCGGAACCGCCGGACGAACCGCCGGGCACCAGGTCCTCATTGGAGTAGCGGCACCGCCAGGGACTGACAACGGGTTTGAACCAGCTGTTCTCATTTGACGAACCCATCGCGAATTCGTCCATATTGGTCTTGCCGAGCAGCACGGCGCCGGCGTTCCACAGGTTCTGCGTAACCGTCGATTCATAAGGCGGCACGAAATTCTCGAGAATCCGGCTGCCCGCTGTTGTGCGCACGCCCGCCGTACAGAACAAATCCTTGATGGCCAGCGGTACACCTTCGAGCGGGCGAGCATAGCCGGCCGCCAGGCGGCGGTCGGAAGCAGCAGCCATTTCATTCGCCCGTTCGGGCGTTTCCGTGATGAAAGCGTTCAGCGATCGCGCCTCCGCCATCGCTTTCAGGCAGGCTTCCATCAGTTCGACGGCAGAAATCCGCTTCGACTGGAGCGCATCGCGGGCCTCGGCAAGCGTGAACTCCGTTGGCGCGGATGGAATCGTCATCAATTACTCCACGACTTTCGGAACAACGAAGAAATGGTCTTCCGACAGGGGTGCGTTCGCCATGAGCGCATCGGCCTGATTGCCCTCGGTGACGATGTCATCGCGCATCTTGAGCTCCTGGGCGACCACGCTCGTCAGCGGCGCTACGCCGCCGACGTCAACTTCCTGCAGCTGTTCGATCCAGCCGAGAATTCCGTTGAGCTCGTCGGCCATGGGGCGGACCTGCTCGTCGGCCAGCGCGATACGGGCAAGGCGGGCAATGTGGCGGACGGTTTTTTCGTCAACGGACATGGGATGATCGTCGTGCTAGAAAACTGCCGCGTTGCTAGCAACCGCGCGCCGCAGTGGCAAGCGAGCCCGCGAACCGGCGCTCTGAAGAAAAGGAACAACGGGATTTGGCCGTGCTGGTCGGCTTGCAGGATTTACGGGCCAGCCTCGCGTCGGCGTCGCGGCTGATCGGTCTCGATCTGGGCGAGAAGACGATCGGGATCGCACTCTCGGATACGCTCCTCACAGTGGCGTCTCCGCTCATGACGCGAAAGCGGACCAAATTCGCCGAGGATTTCGCGGCGTTGAACGCGCTCATGGCCGAGCACGGTGCGGGCGGGCTGGTCATCGGCCTGCCGCTCAACATGAATGGAACGGAAGGGCCATCGGCGCAATCCGCACGAGCATTCGCCCGCAATTTCGCGGCGCGTTCCGATGCGCCGGTGCTGCTCTGGGATGAGCGGCTGTCGACCGCCGCCGTAACCCGCACGCTGCTTGCGGCCGACGCCTCGCGAAAGCGCCGCGCCGAACTCGTCGACAAGATGGCCGCAGCCTGGCTGCTCCAGGGCGCACTGGACGCGTTGAACAACCTCGCGCGGCGGGCGCCGTGAGAACTGGAAATCCAGCGAGTCTTAGAATCAAGATTAATCACGAAACCCCTTTGCCATCCCCGCGAAAGCGGGGACCCACATCGCCGACCTCTCCGGACAAATCACGCTGCTGGGTTCCCGCTTTCGCGGGAATGATAACGTTAGAAGCGGAACTATTCCGTTCGACTAATCGCCCGCTGTCGCCGCGCGCGCGAGGACGGCCAGCATTTCGGTCATCATCTTCAAATTCGGAAGCTGGTCCGGAGCAACTCCGTGCCGCTCAACGATCCAGGCAGGATCGTTATAGGAAAGCCACGTCTGTCCCTCAGCGTCCTGCCAGATGAGCGCCTTGAGCGGCAGATCGATCCCGATCGTTTGTTCGCGCTGCATCAGCGGCGTGCCGCCTTTCGCATTTCCAAAAATCACAAGCTCCGTCGGCCGGAGCTGAAGCCCGACTTCGGCAGCACTCGCCGCATGATTGATGCGCGCAAAGACGGTCAATCCCTTCGCGGCAATTGCCGCGGCCAACCCTTCAACGGTTTCCTTCTGCCCTCGCGAGCTCTCGAAGGTGACCAATCCTGGAGCGCTCATCCTCGAACCTCGGATTTTCGCAGTGTCACAGTTTGAGTTTGGGCAGCACAAAATCAACGCCATAGTTGGCGGCGACAATGGCGCCAAAAGCGAGGAGGAAACCGATTGCAGCTATTCCGGAGAGGACCAAGACCATTTTCGGGATTTGTGTCGTTGTCATCGTGCTCGATCCCATCGCAATTGCACCCGTCCTAAACCGAAGTGACCCCGCCTGGCCGCCGTCGGCCAAGCGCAAACGCTAAGCACGCCCCGCTTGCCCCTCTCTGTCATTCTCCTTATAAACCTCTTTTCAATGCACAGCATTGACGGACCGATTCTAAAGTCCAGCCATCTTCTCGGCACCGGCTCGCTTTCCCATTCCCAAATCACCGGGCTGCTCGATCTGGCGGACCACTATGTCGCGCTGAACCGCACGGGCGAGCGTAAACAGGCGCTGCTCAGGGGGCGCACGTTGATCAACCTCTTCTTCGAGGCTTCGACGCGGACGCAAAGCTCGTTCGAGCTGGCGGGCAAACGACTCGGCGCCGATGTCCTCAACATGTCGGTCAGGACCTCATCGGTCTCCAAGGGCGAGACGCTTCTCGACACGGCGGCGACGCTCAATGCGATGCGGCCCGATATTCTCGTGGTGCGCCATCCCGATGCGGGGGCCGCAGAACTCCTTTCCCACAAGGTCGATTGCTGCGTGGTCAATGCGGGCGACGGCGCCCATGAGCATCCGACGCAGGCATTGCTCGACGCACTGACCATCCGCCGCCGGCGGACGAATTTCGAAGGGCTGATCGTGACGATCTGCGGCGACATTCTGCACAGTCGCGTCGCCCGCTCGAACATCGTTCTTCTGTCGAAGCTCGGTGCGCGCGTCCGTCTCTGTGCGCCGCGCACGCTCCTGCCCTCCGAGGCCGGACGCTACGGAGTGGAGATATATACGGACATGAAACAGGCGCTCGCCGGCGCCGACGTGGTGATGATGCTGAGATTGCAGCTCGAGCGAATGGCCGGCGCGTTCGTGCCGTCTACGCGTGAGTATTTCCGCTTCTACGGTCTCGACCGCGAAAAGCTTTCACACGCCAAGCCCGGGGCGCTGGTGATGCATCCGGGCCCGATGAATCGCGGTATCGAAATTGATTCCGCGGTGGCGGACGACATTGAAGTCAGCGTCATCCAGGAACAGGTGGAAATGGGTGTCGCGACGCGCATGGCCGTGCTGGACGCGCTGGCGCGCGAAGGGCGCAACGGGCCATGACGCGTAAGGCTTTCGTGAACGCGCGGCTGCTCGATCCCGCAAGCGGGCTCGACGAACCTGGCGCGCTGCTGATCGAAAACGGACTGATACGCGATCTCGGCCCGCGGCTCTTTCACGATGGCGCGCCAGCTAATGCCACGATCGTCGATTGCAGCGGTCGTGCGCTGGCGCCCGGGCTGATCGACATGCGCGTATTCACCGGGGAACCGGGCAGCGAACACCGGGAGACTCTGGAATCGGCGAGCCGCGCGGCAGCGGCCGGCGGTGTCACGACCATGGTTGTAATGCCGAACACCGAGCCCGTGATCGACGAACCCTCGCTTGTCGATTTCATCAATCGCCGTGCCGCTGCCACCGCCTGCGTCCGCGTGCTGCCGATGGCGGCTCTCACGCGCCGCCTCGCCGGCGAAACCATGACGGAAATCGGTCTGCTGATGGAAGCCGGCGCCGTCGCCTTCACCGATGGCGATCGCACGATCGCCAGCGCCCGCGTCATGCGGCGAGCCCTCGCCTATGCTTCAACTTTCGGCGCGCTCGTGGTTGGTCACGCCGAAGATCCAGAGCTGACACAAAACGCGGCAATGAACGAAGGTGAATTCGCGATGCGGCTCGGCATTCCGGCGGCGCCCGCCATGGCCGAGACGCTGATCGTCGAACGCGATATCCGCCTCGTCGAGCTGACCGGCGCGCGCTATCATTTCGGCCAGATTTCAACGCGCGCCGCGCTCGAAGCCATCGTCGCCGCGAAGGCACGCGGGCTGCCTGTTACCTGCGGAGTTTCCGCTCATCATCTGACTCTCAATGAGCTCGACGTCGGCGCCTATCTAACCTTCCGCAAGGTGAAACCACCGCTCCGCGCCGAATCCGATCGCCTGGCATTGGTGGGGGGGGTCGCGTCGGGCGAGATCGATGTAATTGTTTCAAGTCACGACCCGCAGGCGGCAGATACCAAGCGTCAGACTTTCGCACAGGCAGCCTTTGGCGCAGTGGGGTTGGAAACCCTTCTGCCGGGAGCCCTTCAGCTTCATCATAATGGCGACGCGACGCTCCTGAATGTTCTCGAACGATTGACCCTCGCGCCGGCCCGGATTCTCGGTCTCGACGGTGGCCGGCTCGCACGCGGCGCTTCTGCCGATCTCATTATTTTCGATCCCGATGAACCATTCCGCGTGGATCCCGAACAGCTGCACTCCCGCGCCCGCAATACGCCGTTCGAGGGACGGACATTCGAAGGCCGCGTGCACCGGACTTACGTGAACGGCAAATGCGTCTTCGACCGCGCCGCCGCGCAGCCCTTCCATGTTTGATGCGCTGAACACGACGGACTGGGGGGGGCGCGCGCCGGTCTTCGGGGCGGCGCTCCTCTTCGGCTATTTGCTCGGTTCCATTCCGTTCGGACTCTTGTTTTCGTGGCTCGCGGGCGCGGGCGATGTGCGCAAGATCGGTTCGGGAAATATCGGCGCGACCAACGTTTTGCGCACCGGGAAACGCTGGGCCGCGCTCGCGACGCTGACTTGCGACGGCGGCAAAGGCGCCCTGGCTGTTATATTTGCAGGCCAGCTTCATGGCGAGATCGCCGCAGTGATCGCCGGTTTCGGCGCTTTTATCGGTCATGTGTTTCCCCTGTGGCTCCGTTTTCGCGGCGGCAAGGGCGTTGCCACCTTCTTCGGCGTATTGCTCGCACTCGCCTGGCCCGCCGGTCTGCTTGCGCTCGCAACCTGGCTCGCCGTCGCGGCGATCTTCCGCATTTCCTCGCTCTCGGCGCTCACGGCCGCCGCGCTGGCACCAACCTACATGATGCTCTTCGGCACCCCCCTCTATGCGATGCTCGCATTGCTGCTCGCCATCCTCATTTTCGCCACCCATCGCGAAAACCTCCGCCGCCTCTTCGCCGGCCGCGAACCCCGCATCGGCGCCAAGACCTGAACAGCCTGTCTGTCAAATTCGTCGCTATTACCAGTCAGCGTCGCCTTCAGCGAAGAATCGCGACAAACTCGTATTTGTCGCCCTCGACCGATCTTGTTATTTTACCACAAAGAGCACGAAGAGCACAAAGATGCAGCATCCCGCAGTTCCAGCGGCAACCGAGGTCGTTGGACGATCGGCAATCGACGCGGGATTGCGGGTACATTCTGCCCTGGGAGCGGGTTTACTCGAATCGGCCTACGAGCAGGGCCTCGCCTACGAGTTGGCGCGCCGTGGTGTTGAAGTCTGCCGCCAGGTAATCTTGCAAATCAGCTACGAGAATACCACTCTGGTTGCCGGTTATCGAATTTATTTGCTGGTTGGAAGGGCGGTAATAATCGAAGTAAAATCCGTGGAAACGCTTACGCCGGTACATCGAGCGCAACTCGTCACATATTTAAAGCTGTCCGGACACCGGTTAGGGTCTCTAATGAATTTCAACGTCCGCCTTTTCAAGGATGGGCCGAAGCGCATGGTGATCTAGCTTTGTGCTCTTCGTGCTCTTTGTGGTCAAACGATCTTTGCTGAGACGGAGATGTCGTTGAAGGGTCATCCCCCATCCCTCTCCGAACGCATAGCGTGGCTGCGGCTGGCGCGGACGCAGAACGTGGGGCCGGTTACGTTTGCGGCGCTGATCGAGCGCTTTGGTTCCGCCGCGGCCGCGCTCAGGGAACTGCCCAGACTTGCACGGCGTGGCGGAGCCTGCGGCGATTTGCGGATTCCGAGCCAGCGCGATGCAGAGCAGGAACTCGAGTCGATTGAGCGCATCGGTGCGCGCCTGATCGTTTCATGTGAGGCCGATTTCCCGACGGGACTTGCTGCGCTCGAGCCGCCGCCGCCCGTGATCACAATGCTCGGCCGCGCCGATATTCTGTCGCGCGAAATGATCGCGGTCGTGGGCGCGCGCAACGCCTCGGCGCTGGGTCGCAAATTTGCTTCAGAACTTGCGGCCGGATTGGGCGGCGCGGGTCTGGTGGTCGTCTCGGGACTCGCGCGCGGCATCGACACGGCGGCGCATGAAGGCGGGCTTGGAACGGGCACGGTCGCCGTGCTCGCGGGCGGCGTCGACGATATCTACCCGCCGGATAATGCGCGGTTGTACGAGCGCATCGCGCGGGAGGGAGCCATTGTTTCCGAGATGCCGGTCGGCCAAAAGCCGCAGGCCAAACATTTTCCCCGCCGCAACCGGATCATTTCAGGGCTGGCGCGTGGCGTCGTTATCGTCGAAGCGGCGGAAGGTTCGGGCTCGCTGATCACTGCCAATTTCGCCCTGGAACAGGGACGCGAAGTTTTTGCCGTTCCAGGCTCTCCTCTCGATCCTCGGGCAAAAGGCACCAATCGGCTCTTGCGCGACGGCGCAACGCTCACCGAAAGCGCCGAAGACGTTCTCGACGTATTGCGGCCGTTGATCGGCGGGGGCTTCCGGGAGCCGGACGGAAACTCTCGTCGATGGACCGACGATGGTCACCACGGTGCCGATGAGGCACTTCGGTGCCGCGTCAAGGAGTTGCTGGGACCTGTTCCAACTTCGGTGGATGAGCTCGTCCGGCAATGCAGTGCGCCGGCCGGCGCGGTCCAATCCATCCTTCTCGAGCTTGAGCTTGCCGGGCGGCTCTACCGCGAATCGGGTAACCGCGTGGCGCTGCTGTGAGTCTCCCTAAAATGGGAAGGAGAGCGTCCCAATATACACGCTAAAGTTGTAAATCAGGAACTACCCTGCGATTTACAGCTTAAGATTGGCGAAACACTGAGCCTCGCATTGACACCCCGGGACCATGTCCCTATCTGCGCCCCCGTTACAATATCCGGCCGAGGGTTCGTCCTCCGGAGCAACCGCCCCACGTAGTTTCCCTCCCGCATGAACGTCCTCGTCGTCGAATCCCCGGCCAAGGCCAAGACCATCAACAAGTATTTGGGCCCGGGCTATCGGGTGCTGGCGAGCTTCGGCCATATCCGGGACCTCCCCTCCAAGGACGGCTCCGTGAAGCCCGACGAGGACTTCGCGATGACCTGGGAGGTCGATCCCCGCGCTCAGAAGCGGATCAAGGATATCGCGGACGCGCTCAAGAAAGCGGACAAGCTGATCCTCGCCACCGACCCCGACCGCGAGGGTGAGGCGATCTCCTGGCACGTGCTCCAGGTGCTCAAACAAAAGCATGCACTGGGACACGCGCATGTCGAACGCGTTGTCTTCAATGCGGTGACGCGTTCGGCGGTGCTCGACGCGATCGCCAACCCGCGCGACATCAACGAAGAGCTGGTCGATTCTTATCTGGCGCGCCGCGCGCTCGATTATCTGGTCGGATTCACCCTCTCGCCCGTCCTGTGGCGCAAACTGCCGGGGGCGCGCTCGGCCGGACGCGTGCAATCCGTGGCCCTGCGCCTCGTCTGCGAGCGCGAAGACGAGATCGAAGCGTTCAAGGCGCAGGAATATTGGACCGTCGATACCGATCTACGCGCGGCCAGCGGCACCTTCAATGCGCGCCTTACCCAACTCGACGGCAAGAAGCTCGAAAAACTGTCGCTCGGCACCGAAGCCGACGCGCGACGGGCCGTCGAAGCGATCAAGGCGCGGCAGTTCACGGTCGGCGAGATCGAGATCAAACCGGTCAAGCGCCACCCTGCTCCGCCCTTCATCACCTCGACGCTTCAGCAGGAGGCCGCGCGCAAGCTCGGCTTTGCCGCCAAGCGCACCATGCAGATCGCCCAGCAGCTTTACGAAGGCGTGGATGTCGGCGGCGAGACCGTCGGACTCATTACCTATATGCGTACCGACGGCGTGCAGATGGCCGGCGAGGCCATCGGCGAAGCAAGGCAGCTGATCGGCGAGAACTATGGTTCGCGCTACCTGCCCGGCGCGCCGCGCGTCTATACGAGCCGCGCGAAGAATGCGCAGGAAGCGCACGAGGCGATCCGGCCCACGAGTTTTGCACGCCTGCCCGGGAATATTTCACGCCAGCTCGAATCCGATCAGGCGCGACTCTATGAGCTGATCTGGAAGCGTGCGCTCGCAAGCCAGATGGAGAGCGCGGAGATGGAGCGCACCACCGTCGATGCCGTCTCCAACGACGGTAAGGTGACCTTGCGCGCGACGGGCACGGTCACGTTGTTCGACGGCTTTCTCACGCTCTATCAGGAAGGCAAGGACGACGAGGCTGACGAAGACGGCGCGCGGCTTCCCAAGCTTGCGCAAGGCGATGGCCTGGATGTCGAAAAAATCAATCAGGAACAGCACTTCACCGAGCCCCCCCCGCGCTACTCCGAAGCCAGTCTGGTGCGGAAGCTGGAAGAGCTGGGAATCGGCCGCCCTTCCACCTATGCGACGATCCTCTCGGTGCTGCGCGACCGCGCCTATGTGCGCATGGAACGCAACCGCTTCGTGCCGGAAGACAAAGGACGCATCGTCACGAGCTTCCTGAAGAGCTTCTTCAGCCGCTACGTCCAATATGATTTCACCGCCGATCTGGAGGAGAAGCTCGACGAGGTGGCCGAAGGCAGCCTCGCCTGGAAACAGCTCTTAAGGGATTTCTGGCGGGATTTCTCTGCAGCCATCGATGGCGCAAAAGACCTGCGCGTTTCAGAAGTGATTACCGAGCTGAATGAAATGCTTGGTCACCATATTTTCCCGGCGAAAGCGGACGGCGAAGACCCACGCCGGTGCTCCAGTTGCGAGAACGGACAACTCAGCCTTAAGCTCGGTCGTTTTGGTGCCTTTATCGGCTGCTCGAACTATCCGGAATGCCGTTATACGCGAAAGCTCGGCCAAAGCGAAAGCGATGCAGCGAATGGACAGCCGCAGGCGCTGGGAGAAGACCCGGAAACCGGAGAGCCCATCTCCCTGCGTAGCGGCCGCTTCGGTCCCTATGTCCAGCGCGGCGAAGGCGAGAAACCTGCGCGCGCGAGCATTCCCAAAGGCATGGATGCGTCCGCAGTCGATTTCGAATTGGCGTTGAGACTTCTGTCGCTACCGCGCGAGATCGGAAAACATCCCGAGAGCGGTGAACCGATCACCACAAATTTTGGCCGCTATGGCCCCTACGTCGCCCATCAGGGACAATATGCTTCGCTCGACGACCCTGACGAAGTGTTCACGGTCGGCATCAATCGCGCCGTATCGCTGCTCGCGGAGAAGAAAGCAAAGTCGAAAAGTTTCCGCGGACCCGAACCGCTGAAAGAGCTTGGGTCTTCGCCAGGCGGTGCGCAGGTCAAGCTGATGCGCGGCCGCTATGGTCCCTACGTGACCGACGGCGCTACCAACGCGACCATCCCACGCGATGCCGATCCATTGAGCGTGACGCTCGAACAGGCATTGGGGCTCATCGCCGAGCGCGCCGCGAAAGGCGGAAGCAAACCCGCGAAGAAAACAACGAAGAAAGATTCGAGGAAATCCGAAACAGCTGCTCCGCCGATGCGGGCAAAGTCGTCTGCCAGCACCAGGAAAAAGAGCAGCGCTCCGGCAAAGAAGGCTTCCGGCAAGAAGCGCAAAACCGCCGAGGCGGAGAGCGGGTAACAACGTGCCGCGCAAACCCACGGGCACGCCAACTCAACCGCTCGACAAGGCGCGCGTATTGGAAGCGCTGGCGAAGGAGCCGCAAGGCTCAAAGCGCGATCTCGCCCGCGTGCTGCGCATCAAAGGCTCCGAGCGCATTGCACTGAAGCGCATCCTCAAGGAACTCGAAAGCGACGGCACCATCGAGCGCAGCGCGCGCAAGCGTTACACACCGGCCGGTACCCTGCCCGAAGTCGGCGTTCTGGAAATCATCGGCCACGATCCTGACGGCGAATTGCTGGCGCTGCCGCAGCGCTGGGAACACGAAGCGGCGCCGCCAAGAATTCTGATCGTGCCGGGCCGTGAGGCCGAGGCCGGGCCTGCGCTCGGCATCGGCGAGCGCGTGCTCGCGCGCCTGTCGCAAACCGGCGAGGGTTACGAGGCACGGGTGATCAAGCGCATCGGCGCCGGCGTGCATCGCGTGCTCGGCGTCTATCGCGAACATGCCGGCCATGGGCGCATCGAGCCGATCGACCGGAAATCACGGCACGAATTTGTTGTCGATCGTCATGACAATGGTGGTGCAGATTCGAACGAACTGGTTCTTGCGGAACCGTTGGCCGGCCGAAGTTCCGGGCTGCCGCGGGCGCGCGTGATTGAGCGGCTCGGCAGCATGAACGAGCCGCGTGCCATCAGCCTCATTGCCATTCACGAACATGGAATTCCCACCGAATTTCCGCGCGAGGCGCTCGCCGAAGCAGACGGCGCGAAACCGGCAAGTCTCGCAGGCCGCACCGATCTTCGCAGCTTTCCGCTTGTCACCATCGATCCCGAAGACGCGCGCGATCACGACGACGCGGTCTGGGCAGCCGCGGATCCGGATTCTGCAAACAAAGGCGGCCATATCGTCATCGTCGCAATCGCCGATGTCGCCTATTACGTTCGGCCCGGCTCGGCGCTCGATCAGGAAGCACGCAAGCGCGGCAACTCCGCCTATTTTCCCGATCGTGTCGTGCCCATGCTGCCCGAGCGCCTTTCCGCCGATCTTTGTTCGCTGCGCGAAGACGAAGACCGCCCCTGTCTCGCGGTGCGGATGATCTTCGATGCGACCGGAAAGAAACGCCGGCACGAATTTCTGCGCGGGATGATGCGCTCGGCGGCGCGCCTCACCTATGCTCAGGCGCAACGTGCTTTCGATGGCACGCCCGACACCGATCACCGTGACATCGCGGAACTGACACTTGCGCCGCTGTGGAATGCCTATCGCGCGGTGGTCAGGGCGCGCGATCGCCGCGCGCCGCTCGATCTCGATCTTCCCGAACGCCGTGTCGTGCTCGGACCTGACGGCCACGTCGCGTCGATCGCCTTTCGCGAGCGGCTGGAATCGATGCGGCTCATCGAAGAGTTCATGATCCAGGCGAACGTGGCGGCGGCAGAGACGCTTGAGAAGGCGCACACGCCGCTGATCTATCGGGTGCATGAACAGCCTTCGCAGGAAAAACTCTCCGCCTTCGCGGATTACCTGCGCTCGATCGGAATGAGTTTCGCGAAAGGCCAGGTTGTCAAGCCGCAGACCTTTAATCGTCTTCTCGGCGCCGCGAAGGACGGTCCGAATGAGGAAGTGTTGAATGACGTTGTGCTGCGAACGCAGGCGCAGGCGATCTACGACACGCAGAATATCGGCCATTTCGGCCTCAATCTGCAGCGTTACGCGCATTTCACCTCACCGATCCGCCGCTATGCCGATCTCGTGGTGCATCGCGCTCTGATCCGCGCTTTGCACTTCGGCGACGACGGCCTCACCGACCGCGAAATCGGAACGCTCTCAGAAACCGCAGAACATATTTCCGTGTGCGAGCGACGCGCCATGGCGGCTGAGCGCGACTCCACCGACCGTTACGTCGCCGCATTCATGGAGGACCGCGTCGGCGCCGTGTTCGCCGGACGCATCACCGGCGTCACCCGTTTCGGACTGTTTGTGAGGCTGAAGGAAACGGGCGCCGATGGCCTCGTTCCCATTCGCACTATCGGCGCGGAGTTCTTCCGCCATGACGAGCGCCGTCATGCGCTGGTCGGCGAACGCAGCGGAACCTCCTATGCGCTCGGCGACACTGTCGCCGTCCGCCTGCGCGAAGCAGCCCCGCTGACAGGCGGATTGCGTTTTGAACTGGTCGAGGACGGCGCCGGTATCAAACGCTCGAGCCGCGCAGCCGGAGCTTCGTCTTCACCTCCGCGAGGCTCTCGCAAACGGCCTGGTGAACGCGCCCGAAAGTAATCACCGCATGGACGGCCGGGTCGTATTCTCCGGGCAGCGCCGCGCGGATCGAGAGCACAGCAGCGGGATTGATGAGAACAGGCACTCCGTTAGGTCGTGTAAACCGGACCGGCTTGCCACCGCCCGAAACAAAATCTCTGCCCTCAACCGCCGCGGTGACGCGCAGTAGGTAGGAGCGAGTTTCCGCCGGCAGCAATCCCGCATCGACCATGCGCGCCGCCAGGTTTCCCGGCCCGTCATTGTAGGCGGCGAAAAGCGCGGGATAGCCATACTTGGTGTTGAGCCAGTGCAGATATGCAGCGCCTGCGAAGATATTGTCGCGCGGCGCGAAGGGATCAGGGCCAAGCCCATGATCCGTCCGCATGTCGCGCCAGGTTCCTGGCATCAGCTGCATCAGCCCCATCGCACCCGCGCTGGACGTGATCGGACGATTTTCGTCCGACATGGTGCGGCCGCCGCTTTCCGCCTGCATGACGCTGCGAATCCAGATTTCGGGGACGCCGAACCGGTGCGAGGCTTCCGCGATCAGCGGCTCCCATCTCTGGATCAGCTGCCGGTAGCCCATCTGCTGCTCGGATTGGAAAGCGCTCGGCTGCGCAACGGCAAGCGCCGGCCCCGTCATCGCAAGAACCATGGCCAGACACAGAAGAAAAGAAATTTGCCGAGGACTCATCGTTCCTGCCCGGATAATTCCCTGCAGCATTCACTTGGCTTAGCCCGCCAAGCCGCGGATTAAAGCCCGCAAAGAAAAGTAAGCAGAAAAAATCGAATTGCCACATTATGGCCGGCGAAATTCGCAAAAGCCAATACCGATCAATGGCTTAAGGGACCATTTCCACCCCAGTCTTGACAATGGACGGTCGCTGGGTAAGTTTGGCCGCCGTTTTCATGACTGGGCGTCAAGATGGCCAAGCCAACCACGGCGAAAATCCGGCTCAACAGCTCCGGCGATACGGGGTTCTTCTACGTCACCAAGAAGAACACCCGCACCATGACCGAGAAATTCTCGATCAAGAAGTACGACCCCGTGCTGCGCAAGCATGTGGAGTTCAAGGAAGGCAAGATTAAGTAAACGGCCCTCTTGGCCGTACCCGCGCGCGCCCGGCGACCGCCCGGCGCGCTTTTTGTTTAAGGCTCGTCCGCCCTTTCTTCCTCCTGCAGTGCGTTTTCCTCGCCCGTCAGCGGGGGAGGATAGTGTTTTCGCGGGGTCGTTTCAGTTGTCGCGTCGAAGGGCTAAACTCCCAAGCGAACAGCATTCCAGGAGAAGGATCATGGCGGCAGCAGTGGATTGGCATGCGCAGGCGAAGGAACTCGAGTTCCGGTCCCAGGCCTTTATCGGCGGCAAATACAGCGCGGCGGCCAGCGGCGAAACCTTCGAGGACATTTCGCCCATCGACGGCAAGGTGCTGGCCCGCGTCGCGGCCTGCGATGAGGAGGATGTCGACCGTGCGGTGAAGGCCGCGCGCGCCGCGTTCAACAAGGGCGTATGGTCCGATTTGGCGCCCAAGCAGCGCAAGCGCACCCTGCAGAAACTCGCCGAGCTCATCATCAAACACGCCGACGAACTTGCCCTGCTCGAGACGCTCGACATGGGCAAGCCGATTGGCTTCGCGCGCTCGGTCGACATCAATGCGGTGGCGGAAACCGTCCGCTGGTATGCGGAAGCGATCGACAAGGTCTATGATGAGATCGCGCCGACGGCGAAAAATGCGCTTGGCCTGATAACACGCGAACCGCTCGGCGTGGTGGGCGCGGTGGTGCCGTGGAATTTTCCGCTGCTGATGGCGGCGTGGAAATTTGCGCCAGCGCTCGCGGCCGGCAATTCGCTTGTCCTCAAACCGGCCGAACAGTCGCCGCTCTCTGCGATCCGCGTCGCGGAGCTTGCCGCCGAGGCCGGCATTCCGGAAGGCGTGTTCAATGTGGTGCCGGGATTTGGCGAAACGGCCGGCCAGGCGCTCGGACGGCATATGGATGTCGACGCAGTCGCCTTCACCGGTTCGACGGAGGTCGGAAAGTTCTTCCTGAAATATTCCGGCGAATCCAACATGAAGATCGTGAGCCTGGAATGCGGCGGCAAGACGCCGAACATCGTCTTCGCCGATGCGCCCAACCTCGACGGCGCGGCACGGGGCGCGGCCTCGGGCATCTTCTTCAATTCCGGACAGGTCTGCGTCGCGGCTTCGCGGCTGCTCATCGAAGAACGAATCCACGATGAGTTCGTCGAAAAAGTGAAAACCATGGCAGCCAACTTTCAACCTGGCGATCCGCTCTCGACCGGCACCATGATGGGCTCGATGGTCGACAAGACCCAGATGGATCGTGTGCTTTCTTATGTCGAGAAAGGACGGAAGGATGGCGCGACGCTGAGCGTCGGCGGAAACCAGGCACGCAAGGACACCGGAGGTTATTACGTCGAACCGACGATCTTCGACAATGTCGCAAACGACATGACCATCGCGCGCGATGAAATCTTCGGGCCGGTGTTGTCGACCATCACATTCAAGGACATGGATGACGCGATCCGGATCGCCAACGATACGATTTACGGCCTCCAGGCGAGCCTGTGGACGAACGATCTGACGAAGGCGCACAAGGTCGCGCGCGCGCTCCGCGCCGGCACGGTTCTGGTGAACAATGTGGATGGCGGTGGCATCGAAATGCCGTTCGGCGGCTACAAGCAATCCGGTTTCGGCCGCGACAAGTCGCTCCACGCGCTGCAGAAATACACGCAGCTCAAATCGACCTACATCACCTTCGGCTGAACCAGAGGAAGTGATTTTACCACAAAGAGCACAAAGAGCACGAAGAAGAATTGAGCATTTCGCGCGCCTTTGCGCGCTTTGTCCTCTTTGTGGTTGGACAGCTCACACGGCACGCATGGCTTCGGCGCAGCCGTCGAGGATGGGGAGGATCTTGTCGCGGCCCGCGGGAGGCAGTGTCGTGATCATGCGCACGACGCTCATGTCCCGGAAGCGCTTGATCGTCTCGGCTTCGAAGCGCGCACTCCACGCGGAAATCGGCACGTCCCCCATATCACGGCCCGCCTCCTTCGCCATTGTTTGATATTTCGGCAGGAGAGCGGCAAGGTCGTTCGCGCCGATGATGGGCAGCCAGCCGTCGCCGTAGCGGATCGCGCGGCGCGCGCCCTGCGGGAATCCCCCGCCGACGAGGATCGGCGGATGCGGCTTCTGCACCGGCTTCGGCCACGCAAAGATCGGATCGAACTTGACGATCTCGCCGTGATACTCCGCCTCGTCCTTCGTCCATATTTCCTTCATCGCTTCGATGCTTTCGCGAACGCGCTGAAACCGCGTTTCATACACCGTGCCGTGATTTTCCATTTCCTCGCGGTTCCAGCCCCCGCCGATCCCGAACAGGAAACGGCCGCCCGACACCCGATCGAGGGACGCAACCAGTTTCGCCGTCTGGATTACATCGCGCTGTTGCAGGAGGCATATGCCTGTCGCGACCTTCAACTTCTGCGTTGCGGCCGCGGCTGCTGTCAGCGTCACGAACGGGTCCATCACATCGTAATATTCCTTCGGCAGTTCGCCGCCGCCCGGATAAGGCGTCTTGCGCGAAACGGGAATGTGCGAATGCTCCGGCGCCCATAACGACTCGAATCCACGCTCTTCGAGAGCCTGCCCGAGCTCGATGGGACCGATCGAATATTCCGTGAAGAAGATCGCCGCGCCGAATTGCATTGCTTCACCGCTCATGGGAATTGCCGGTTGCATTCTGCGCCGCTCGCAACGGTTTCGGCAATGCCGGGAGCGGGCAAATTGCGGTAATTCTGCGACGCGGAACTACGCGCGCAATGACAGCGTTTTTTCCATGACCGATGACGGTCGACGCTGCGGGCAAACAAGAAATCGCAAAAGGAGAAAGACAATGAGAAAGACTCTCCTGGCTGTTTCAGCTGCCGCACTTCTGGGCGGCACCACAGCCATCTGGGCGCAAGGCCTGCCCGCCGGAAACGGCAGCGCTCCGCAACCGAACGCGACGCATTCCGCACCACATCCATCCGGGAGACCTGGCGAGGGCGATACCGGTCCAGGCGCGCTCCGGGCCAACCAGTCCGGGCGGCAGGGCATGAGCGAAGATGAAATGCGCCGGGATAACGACCGCAACGGCTCGTTCCAGCATACCCAGCTGCAAGGCGATCAGATGCAAAACGATCGCGACCGGTTGCAAGGCGGTCAAATGTTGCGCGGCGGCGAAATGCGGCCGGAAGGCGGTCGTACCCTGACGGTTCGGGAAAAGACAAATCTGCGCGAGACGGTGTTGCTTCGCGGCCCGCGCGTGACCCATGTCAATTTCCGGATCGGTGTCGGCGCAGTCGTGCCGCGCAGCGTACGGCTTGTTGCAGTTCCGGAGCCCGTTGTCACGATCCATCCGGAATGGGCCGGCGATTTGTATTTCGACTATGGTAATGAGATCGTAGTCGTTGCGCCCAACACGATGGCGATCGTCGGCGTTCTGCCGGTTTAGTCCAACGGAATGAAGGGTGGGCAAGCGCCCACCTTTCATTTTTACTTGTTCTGCATCAAGCGCCGATGACTCGCCGGTAAAGATGCCATGTGGCATGTCCAAGCACCGGCATTACAACGGCGAGACCCAGCAGGAACGGAATCGACCCGGCGACTAGTGCCGCCGCGACGATCAATCCCCACGCCGCCATGGCCTTCGGATTCTCGGTGACCGCGCGCACGGAAGTGAGTATCGCGGCGGCGGCGCTGACATTCCTGTCGAGCAGCAGTGGAAACGAAATCACGCTGATGCACATCGACACGACGGCAAAGACCAGGCCAACCAGATTGCCCCAGACAATTATTCGCCATCCGGCGGATGTGGTGAAAACATCCCGGAAAAATGCGCCGGCGCTGCGCGGCTCGAGCCTGCCCACCGTATCCGCATAGAGCCACTGCGCCACGAGCAGCCACGCGAAGAAGATCGCGAGCATCAACATGCCGAGCTCGAGGATGGACCACCTTGCCGGCGAGCGGAATACGTCGAATGCGTGCTCCCACGAACTGTCCATGCCGAGTTCACGGCGCCGGCTCAGTTCGTATAATCCGATCGCGGCGAACGGTCCTATCAGCGCGAAGCCCGCCGCGAGCGGAAACAGCAACGGCGCTATATCGTAACTCAACAGGAAGCCGCCGATCAGGAGTCCCGCCACGGGGTAAAACAAACACAGAAAGACCGCATAGCTCGGTATGTCGCGGAAATCGGCGAGCCCGGATTGAAGGGCCATCCGAAGATCGGCGAACCCTATCCGCCGGATGGCCGGCAGGGGGGCGTGCGATTCGACATCGGACACGATGGTCATGGGCATTCTCCGCCTGGCAATTTTGCCCTGCACTCTGAGTGAAAACTCTATACCTTTTTCCGGCGGTGCAAAATGGGACTGTGCTGTGAGCGAACTTGTCGATCAATTCAAAACTTTGCTTGGCGACGGGGCCGTGCTTGAGGGCGCCGAAGCCGCCGCGGCGGCGCAGAGCAACTGGAGCCGGCTCGGTACACCTCGCGCCGTCCTCAGGCCCGCCTCGACGGCGGATGTCTCGCGAATTCTCCATATCTGTGACGCGAACCGGCAGCCCGTTATTCCATGGGGCGGCAAGACCGGTCTCGTGGAAGGCGCAAATGCGGAAGGTGCATTCGCGCTCTCGCTCGAACGCATGAACCGCATCGAAGCGATCGATCCCGCTGGCGGGACGATGACGGTCGAGGCCGGCTGCATTCTACAGAATGTGGCGGAGGCCGCCGAGGTGGAAGGGTTGTTCTTTCCGCTGGATCTGGGCGCGCGCGGCTCCGCCACCATCGGCGGGAACATCTCGACCAATGCCGGCGGCAATCGCGTGATCCGCTACGGCATGACGCGCGAGATGGTGCTGGGACTGGAAGCGGTGCTGGCCGACGGAATGGTTGTTAGTTCGCTCAACCGGCTCATCAAGAACAATGCGGGCTACGATCTGAAGCAGCTGTTCATCGGCGCCGAAGGCACGCTCGGCGTCGTCACGCGCGCGGTGCTGCGCCTGCGCCCGAGACCGGGCAGCCACGCCGTCGCGCTTGCAGCCGTGGACCGCTTTGATCTGCTGCCGCGCCTGTTGCGCCACGTGGAGCGCGGACTTGCGGGCCAGCTGTCGGCTTTCGAAGTGATGTGGGAGGATTTCTACCGGCTTGTTACGACTGCGCCCGCGAAGGGCCGCGCGCCGCTCGCTTACGGCCATCGGCATTATGTACTCGTGGAACAGCTCGGCGGCGACGAGGCCGCCGACATGATGCAGTTCGAACGCGTGCTCGGCGAGGCCATCGAACAGCAAATGATCGCCGACGCCGTCATCGCCAAATCCGAGGCCGAGCGGCATGCCATCTGGTCGCTGCGCGACGATGTCGCCCAATGCCTGCGCAACCGGCCGATCTTCACCTTCGATGTGAGCCTGCCCATCATGGAGATGGAGAATTATCTCGATGCGGTGCGCGATGCGTTGCAGACGCGCTGGCCCGGCACATTGTCGCTGATGATTTTCGGGCATCTCGGCGATTGCAATCTGCATCTCATCATCGGCGTCGGAGATGCCGGCGCGCGGGACGACGTTGAAGCCGTTGTCTATGGTTCCCTTGCAGGACGGTCGGGATCGATTTCCGCCGAGCACGGCATCGGTCTCGAAAAACGCAACTATCTTCCGCTGTCGCGCTCCGCAGACGAGATCGCCTTGATGCGCCGCCTCAAACGCGCGCTCGATCCGCACAACATTCTCAATCCCGGCAAAATTTTCGAACTGTAGCGATCGCCGTCAGGAACAGGGAACCACTGCGTGTGCTGTAAGGTTTTACCGACTGGAGCGCGTCGCGAAACCGTGCTGAAATGGCAGGCGTCGCGGCGAGTTCAGCGGCTCGAGGATCCCGGCGTGACCGGATTTGTCGTCGTCAATCCAAGATCCGCCGGAGGGCGCACGGCGCGGGAATGGCCGCGGATCGAGCGCGCACTTCGCGCCGCTTATCCCCATATGCGGCTCGCCATGACGCAGTCGCGCGGCGACGCGACGGCGCTGGTGCGCGACGCGCTGCGCGAAGGCCATCACGAAATCGTGGCGGTCGGCGGCGACGGCACGATCAACGAAGCGGTGAACGGGTTGTTCGATGCCGACGGCCCGATCATGCCCGACGCCGTGTTCGGCTTCATCACCAGCGCCACCGACGGCGATTTCCGCAAAACCTTTGGCCTCGCGCCGGGCTATATCGCCGCCATCGCGCGCCTCAGGCAGGCGCCGGTGCATCGCATCGATGTCGGCCGCCTCGCCTGCCTGACGCCCGACGGCAAACCTGTGGTCCGTTACTTCGCGAATATTGGTTCGTTCGGGTTGTCCGGCGCCGTGGTGCGGACAGCGAATTCCGCGCGGATTTCGCAGCTCTTCGGCCGGCGCTTCGCGCTTGCCTTCAACAGTGCCCGCACCAGACTTTTCTGGCGCGACCGCATGATCCGCCTGCGCATCGACGGCGAATATGACGAGATCGCCTCGATTTCGACCGTCGCCGTTGCCAATGGCCAGTTCTTCGGCGGCGGGCGGCGCATCGCGCCCCAGGCCGTGCCCGATGACGGGTTGTTCGACGTCATCGTGATGGGCGGCGCCCCGCAGATCCGCGCCTTCGCCGACATGCGCGAAGTTCGTACCGGCGGGCAGATGACGAATCCGCCGGTGCGCGCGCTCCGCGGCCGCCGGGTCATGGCGCTGCCGGTCGCCGAAACCCGCGGCCGCCCCGTGCTGATCGAGATCGACGGCGAATGCGTCGGCCGTCTGCCCGCGACCTTCGAACTTCTGCCCCGCGCCCTCAACCTGCGCTGCTGAGCCCGAAACGCAGCGGTGCGTACGATCGCCGTTATTTGCGCGGAGGCGCAGAGAAGAAGGCTTTTACCACCGGCGAACGCGGACGACGCGCAGGCATTCTTTGCGTTTCTTTGTGCTCTCAGAGCAGATTCCGTCGAAATAAAATCAAAGATGTCATTCCCGGCGAGCCGCATAGCGGCGAGGGAAGACCAGGTAGTGCAACGTTACAAATGTCTGGTCTAATCGCACCGCCTGGGTGTATCTCAATCCTTGAGCCGGAAGATGGCGCCGTCATTATTCCCGCCGCCGTTGGCGGTTGTGCCGTAAAGATAGCCGTGCTTGTCCCTGATCACGCCGAAACCGGGGTAATTGCCGCCGCCCGCGCCCTTGCCGAAAGCGTAAAGCACCGTTTCGGTGCCGTCCGGGGCAAGCTTGAAGACGGTGCCTCTTCTGTTGACACCGCCGAGCCCGGTCGTGCCATAGAGGTCGCCGGCTTTGTCCCGGGTGACGCCGCCGGAGGGGTTATAGCCGTCGCTTCGGGCAGCGAAAGCGTAGAGCACGGTTTCGGTGCCGTCGGGCGCCAGCCGAAAGACGGTGCCGCGGTTGTGGGGCCCACCGTCAAACGTGGTGCCGTAGAGGTTGCCGGCCTTGTCTCGGATCAGGCCGCAACCGGGATTGGCACCGTCGCGTCCGCTGGCGAATGCATGGAGCACGGTTTCCGCGCCGCCGGGGGCAAGTTTGAATACGGCGCCATAACCGTAACTACCCCCCTCGTAGGTCGTGCCATAGAGATTGCCCGAACTGTCTGCGATCAAGCTGCCCAGCGGATTGCCGCCATCGTTTCCGCCGGTGAATTTGTAAAGCAGCGTCTCGGTGGCGTCCGGTGCGATCTCGAACACCGTGCCGCAGCCGTCGCCGTTTTCCTGGCAGCCATTGCCCCCGCCTGCCAGGGTCGTGCCGAAGAGATTGCCGGCCGCGTCCTCGATCAGGCCCGCAACAGGTTGAGCGCCATCTTTCGTGCCGGCGAAAGCGTAGAGCACGATTTCGCTGCCATTGGGCGCGAGCCTGAAAACCGTTCCGCACCCATACCCGCCGCTGCAGCCCTGCCCTCCGCCATACTCGGTCGTGCCGTACAAGTTGCCGGCTGCGTCCGCGATCAAACCGCCGGAAGGGATATAACCGTCGCTGCCGCCGTCAAAAACGTAAACTACGGATTCCTTGCCGTCAGGGGCCAGCCTGAAGACAATGCCACATCCGTAGCCGTAGCAGCCACCGCCGCCGTGGCCCGTCATACCGTAGAGATTGCCTGCTGCGTCTTCGATCACGCCCGACGAGGGATACTCGCCGTCGCTTCCGCCCCGGAAAACATGAAGAACACCAAAGGCATGGGCGGTAGCGGGCAGGACCACCGCGGCAAGCATGGTCCCTGCGACGAGAAACGATTTGCCGGTAACGCCGAGGCTACGCATTTTGCCGTTCCTCCATTATCGAGTCGCCTGGAACGGACCTCGGCGCGGGATTCAGCGTGGCTCTGCCTCGGTCGGTGATCGGTCCGCCGGCGGCATTTGCCTCGGAGATGGCCTGCGCCAGAGTCATCCGCTTCTGGGCCAGATTGCGCTCCGAATATGTCGGTTTCAAGCACCGGGTTTGCCTGTTGACGGCCGCGGGCGGGTTATTTGGCGCGCGGAGGCGCGGTGGACACGGAGAAAAAAGGCTTACCACCAAGAGCGCGAAGAGCACGAAGGAGGACTCGCGCGCCTTCCGCGCGCAGACATTCTTCGCGGTTCTTTGTGTTTCTCTGTGCTCTTTGTGGTCTTCATGGTCAAAACCATTCCTCCGCACCGCTCCGCCCAGGGATGAAATCCGGGCCAGCGATTCAGCGCGTCAGCGCGGATACCGTGCCGCAGCCGAAGTCGCAGCGGCGGCCAAAGCTGCCGCCCTCCGAGGTTGTGCCGTAGAACATGCCCTTCGCGTCGGTCAGCCCGGCATGGTCCTCGCCGTCTTTGCATATTTTCTGACTGCAAAAGGAATAAAGCACCTTCTCCGCACCGGTCGCCGGGTCGACCGCCGCCGCGGATCACCTGTCGATCATCGACATCATCTGCGGCGCGTAGCGCGGGCCGGCGACGGCGTCGGGATGAAGGCTGGAGTCGATGCGCGTCATGTCGGCGGCGCTCAAGGTGATTTGTGCCGCGGCAATGTTCTCCTCCAGATAACTTCGCCGCTTTGTTCCCGGGATCGGCACGATGTCGTCGCCCTTGTGCAGCAGCCACGCGAGCGCGATCTGGGCCGCCGTCGCGCCCTTCTCCGCCGCAATCGCGCGCACCACCTCGGCCGCGCGCATATTCGTTTCGAAATTGCCGCGCTGGAAGCGCGGATCGCGCCGGCGATAGTCGCTCTCCGGATAATCTTCTGCCGGCTTCGCGGTTCCGGTCAGAAATCCCCGGCCGAGCGGGCTGTAGGGCACAAGCCCGATGCCCGCTTTGCGCAGGAACGGAATGATCTCGGGTTCCAGATTGCGCTCCCACAGCGAATATTCGCTCTGCAGCGCGCTCACCGGATGCACCGCATGCGCGCGGCTTATATTGGCAATGCCGGCCTCCGAGAGCCCAAAGAAGCGCACCTTGCCCACGCGCACCAGCTCACCCACCGCGCCCGCGACATCCTCCATCGGCACCGCGGGGTCCACGCGATGCTGATAGAACAGATCGATATGGTCGGTGCCGAGCCGCTTCAGCGACGCTTCCGCGACTTCGCGGATGTGATCGGGCCGGCTGTCCACGCCGACATTCTCGCCGTTCTCGATTTTGAAACCGAATTTCGTCGCGATGGTCGCGCGGTCGCGCCGGTCCTTCAGCGCGCGGCCGACCAGTTCCTCATTGACGAACGGCCCATAAACCTCCGCCGTATCGAAGAAATCGCAGCCCAGCTCAAGCGCGCGATGGATGGTGGCGATCGATTCCGCGTCATCGGCCGCGCCATAGGACTGGCTCATCCCCATGCAGCCCAGGCCGAGCGCGGAGACTTCGAGGCCGTGAGTTCCGAGTTTTCTGCGTGGCAGCATTGGACACTTCTCCTTGTGCGGGTGCAGACTCAGCGTGGCGAAGTCTTACGCTGGAAAGCGTACCCGGCGCGAGATGGTTCCGGGTTCCAATTTAGTCCGACGACGGCTCAGGGGTACTCCTCGACATCGGTATTTTACGTAGCTACATAAATTCATGTGCTTCGAATGGGATAAGCCAAACGCGCCGCGAACGCCGGCGTGGGCCCGGCCAAGATCCGCAGCTTCGAACTGTTCTGGAACGGCAAGCCCTATGCAGATGTGAGAACCTACCTGCACGATTGTTGCGGCCTGGATATCGCCGCCTATATGCGCGCGAAGCAATCGGGGAACTACACGCCCATCGTGATCGGCTCAGTCGTGGGCGGCGTATTGCGCGCGGGCGAGACGCAGTCGGTGGTGAGCCTTCTGTTCGCACACGACAACGCCGCGGTGTGGCACAGGCTGGACGCCGCGCGCCCCCGCACAAGCTTCCGCGCCTGCTATTGCTCCGTCTTCGACGAATGTTGGGAAAGCACCCTCGAAACGCTCGATGCGAAGCCGGTCGGAAAATGTCCGGCGGTGACGAAAAATTTCCCGAGCTGATAGTTCGACTCGGAGCGGGGCGATACGGAACAAAAAATGGATGCAGAGGCACATATTGCTGCGCGCCCTCCGCAATCGGGATTCGATTTGCCCATTGCGCGGGAAAAAAATTCCGCGTTTAGTTTGCGTCCTCAGCAGGGGAACTGCACCCCTGCGCCAAATCTCAAAACAGGGGGTTTCCACTCATGAAGACAGTGCTTCTCACCACCGCGGCGGCACTCGCGCTATGCGTTGCCGGCGCAGCCCAGGCGGCGCCGGGCATGCATGCCGCTGGCGCGCGCGGTACGACTCATCCTGTCGTGCATCATGCCCCGCCCAAGGGCGCCAAGACGCTTTACGACCAGAACAGCTCCGACGGTACGTATGGTTTCTTCTCGCAGACACTGAGCTCCTACCCGCAATATGATGAGTATCTCGCGGACGATTTCACAGTTCCGAAAGGTCACAGCTGGACGGTTTCGGAAGTGGACACCACCGGCTTCTATTATAATGGGCCAGGGCCGGCCACCTCCGTGAATGTCCTGTTCTGGAACAACAAGAAAGGCCTGCCGAACGGGAAGAAGCCCGCAGTCGAATGCGACAACCTCACGCCAACCGGCGGCCTCGACACAGGCGCCTATGAGATCACGCTGCCGAAGACCTGCAAGGCGCAATTCAAGGGCGGCAAGAAAGGCACCACCTACTGGGTAACCGTGCAGGCCAATTTGCAGGGCTTTAACACGAGCGGCTACTGGGCCTGGGGAACCGATCCCACAGTCCATGGCAACCAGGCGTCGGGCTACTGGTATGGCGGGAGCGTCGAGACCGACAACCCCACCTGCAATACTTCCTTCCAGACCATCGATTTCTGTTTTGGATCGACGGTGGACTTGTCCTTCGCTCTGCTGGGCAAGGACAAAGGATAAGGCAAGGAATTAGCTGACGCAGAGAGGACGGCTCCGGCCGCCCTCTCTCTTTTCCACCCGCACATCCGCGGGTTGGGCGACATTCGAACTAAGCATCCTCTCCGACCGGGGCGCCCGCGATAAGCTTGTGGCCGGTGAAGCTTCTTGTGGTGGGCGGCGGTAGGCCCTCGGACTTGATCTTGCTCTGCAATTGCTGCTTGCGCGCCATGAGGCGAGCGCCCAGTTCTTCCATGTCGAGCCCGGCCTTGCGCGCCTGCGCGAACAATCCCTTGCCGGGCTTTTCCTCTTCCCTGATGTGGTGGCGGATCTGCTCGGCGAGCGCTGTCATCTTGGCGTCGTAGAATTCGTTCTCCGGGCCGCTTTGCGAGAGTTCGGCGATCAGCACCTTGGCGCCGTCGTGCTCGACGTAGGATTCGAGTCTCAGATCGTCGTCGACCTCGCCGTTCCCCGCCGGATAGAAAATCTCCTCCTCGATCATGGCATGGATCGAAAGCTCCGTACAGATTTCATCGGCTAGCGACTTTTTCGTTCTGCTGTCCCTCGCCCGATCGAATTTCCTGAACAGGCCGTCGACCTTCCGGTGATCGCTCTTCAGGAGCGCAATCGCATCCGGCTTCTTTCTCGGTGGCATTCTCATCTCCCCATGCACAATGAAATTACCCACGAAAAGTCCCGCCGGGAACGATCCCGGCGGGGCTCTCCCAAACAATGGGCGCGGTTATTCAGCGCTGGCCCTGCTGGCTGCCCGACTGACCGCCGGACTGGCCGCCGCTTTTGTCCTTGTCCTTATCGCCGTACTGGCCGCCCTGCTGGCCGCCGCCGGACGAACCGCCCTGCCCTGGCTTCTCCTGACCGGGCTTTCCACCCTGACCGTACTGTCCACCCTGGCCCTGCTGGCCGCCTTGATTCTGCTGGTTCATTTCATCTTGCTCCGGTTTGAACAAATAACAAACGCGGCGATCCCGGCAAATGTTCCGCTCCTTCCCGGCGGATGCGCATCGGGCTCAGGATTGCACACATGAAATTTCATCAATAATCTCATTACTAAACCTAAAAATAACCTGTGTTATACTCAAGGGCCTGAAAAGCTACCCGATATGCAGTCACCCCCGCGCAAACGCGAGTCCAGATCGCCGTCCCCGATTCCCGCTTGCGCGGGAATGACGGTGGTGGTGGGACAAAGTAATTCCGTTGGATTTCAAGAGGCCATAAGGGAGGGATCGAAGATTTGGGCCTCTGGGATGAGCCATTTTCGGGATCGCGGCGGCCCCCTGGAAAAGCGCCCGGGCGGGGCATACAGCGCACGCCTGACACGCGCCGCCGCGGGCGACATCAAATCCGTTCAGCGATACAAGTCCCGATCCTCCCGGATCTGGTCCAGCGTATACGGGGTTTCGTTGGGATCGAACGAACTCCAACCGCCGCTGCGATAGGCGGCCCCGCGCCTGGTAACATCGATGCTGGAGCGGGAAAGAATGCCCTGACAGCGCACGACGTCCGCATCGGGGACGCGAGCCACCACCAGAGCCCCGCCCCGCCGCAGGGCCTCGGCATACACACCCGCTTCTTCCTTGCTCACGCCAGATTCTGCAAGCGCACCGATCACGCCGCCCGCAACGCCGCCCGTAACAACGCCGGCAAGCGTCGAGGCGAGCCAGCCTGCGGCAACGATCGGGCCGATTCCCGGAATGGCAATCGCGCCAAGCCCCGCCGCGAGCCCCGCAGCGCCGACGGCGGCTCCGCCCACGCCCGCGCCGATGCCGGCCCCTTCGGTGCGGTCATCCACGCCGTCGCGGTCCTTGTCGTGCTTCGCATCGACGTGTTTGAAGCGGTCGTCGGTGTCCCAGCGCTCCACATTGTTCGCCACAATGCTGATATCGCCGCTCTTCACGCCCGCCGCTTCCAACTCGCGCGCCGCTGCATGGGCCGACGGGTAATCCTGGTAAAGTTGAGAGATCGTTTTCGACATTGTTATTCCTCCGCCGCCATTACTGGCCGTTGACGTTGCCCTGATAATCCACGCTGACCTGTACGGGCTTGCCGTCCTTGTAGGCAGTTCCGCGCCATACGCCGTCCTGCCCCTTCTGGAGGCCACCGACCTGGGTGTACCCTTGGCTCTCGATGCGGGATTTCGCTTCGGTTTCGGTAAAGCTGTTGGCACCTTTCACCGGCATGTTGGAATTATTTCCCTGGTCCGTTCTAACGGCCTGGTTTTGCGGTCCGGATTGGGCCGCCTCCTGTGCGAGGACGGCTGACGCCGCAAAGCACGCGGCGAGGGCGCCATAAACGCTGGCCTTGTACATCGGTTGTTCTCCCCAAGTTTGAGTTGCCAATTTGATGCGTCTTAACTCGCGGCAGCCATGGAATGTTCCGCAGGCGGATTGTCGCCGGCTTCGGCCCGGACTGGCGGCCTATTTTTTTGCGACTGCGAAACTCTTTGTCCGGCCGTTCATTGATTCCGCACACGGGGACACCCTTTTTCCACCGCCGGAGGATGTGAAAATGAAAGCGCTGTCTGCTTCGATCTTTGCAATCGTGGTTCTCCTTGGCGGCGCGGCACAGGCCCAGGTCGGCGCCGGCGCCCAGGTCGGCCCTGTCGGCGCCGGAGCCGGCACGGGACCTGGCGGTGTCGGGGCGGGCGCGCATGTCGGCGGGCTGGGCGTACATGTCGGCGTGACCAATCCGTTTTATCACCACCGGGTCTGCCACGGCGGCTGGTATTGGCACCACCATCGTCACATCTGCCGCCGCTGGTAAGCTGCGCACCACTGCAAAACGATCAAGGCACCGGAGCAACGCTTCCCCCCCGCGCGGGATGGTGAAGGTTTAGTCCGCCAATCCCGAATCCCCGCGCCGTTGGTTTGCGGACGGGGGCTCCTCTTGCAATCGCCCGCGGCGTCGTGGGGCGCCGTTGCCAGCCAATGGATTTCCAGGTGAGATGCCAGGCCGTCAGGAGTCATTGGCCGCATGCACCTGTTCGATTTCGACCGCGCCATCGTCCGCGAACCTTCTCGCAGTGTGGTCGACGGATTGCGCAGCGACAGTGATGCATTGCCGGACTACGACGTAATCGTCCGCGAGCATACGGCTTACATCGCGGCTTTGCGCGGCGCGGGCCTCGCGGTCGAGGTTCTTCCACCGCTCGAACCGTTTCCGGACTCGATGTTTGTCGAGGATCCGGCGCTGGTTTTTCCGGAAGCCGCCGTCCTTTTGCGCCCGGGTGCGCCGTCACGGCTTGGCGAAACCGAAGAAATGCGTCCAGCGCTGAAACGGCAGTTTCAGACCGTGCTGGAGCTCGGGAGCGGCCAATCCGTCGACGGCGGCGACGTCCTTATCACCCTCGATAGCGTCGTGATCGGCATATCGGCCCGCACCAGCACCGCCGGCGCCGATGCGCTTTCCGGAAAACTGGCAAGTCTCGGCCGTACGGCGCGGACCGTGCCCGTCCCGGAATCCATGCTTCACCTGAAAAGCGGCGCAGCACTTCTGGATGAAGAGACGCTGCTCGCGACGAGGCGCATGGAGTCAACGGGCCTGTTCGCCGGCTTCAGGACAATCCTTGCGCCCGAGGGCGAAAGCGCGGCCGCCAATGCGATCAGGATCAACGGCACGGTCTTTGTGGGAGGCTGCTATCCGCGCACCCTCGATCTGCTGGCCAAGGAGAATTTCCGTGTCGTGCCCCTGCCAGTGACGGAGGTCGCCAAACTCGATGCAGGACTTTCCTGCATGTCGCTGCGCTGGCGCTCGAAGGCCATGACGCCGGGTTCTGGCGGATAGGCCCGTCGTCAAGCGTCCGTCATGCCCAGAGGCTATGACGTGCAAAGGTGTGTTGCCGGCGGAGCATCTCAGAATCTGAAGAAGGACGTTCAAGCGTTCGGCTGGTACGCCGGGACCGCCAACTGCACTCATGCAGCAACTGATGAGAGGAAGTGTCATGACAAACTTTCCCCGGCGCGTGCTCGCGTCATTGGCATTGGTCTGCCTCACTTTGGCAGCCGGGCCTGCCGCGCCGAAGGGCGTATCATACCAGATTCTTTTCCACGGCTTCAGCGGCGGCGCCGGCGTCATGCCGACCAGGGGTCTGTTCGCCGGCGAGGCAGAAAATCTCTATGGGATCGCCAGCGAGGGCGGTGCCAGCGGGGCCGGGGTCGTCTTCAAGCTGGCGCCTGACGGAAGCGAGACGGTGCTTTACGCCTTCACCGGCGGCAATGACGGCGCCATTCCGGACGGTCCGGTAACGATGGACAATCATGGCAACATCTACGGAACCACATACGAGGGCGGCACAGCGAATCTCGGCACCGTGTTCGAGATCGCGCCGGATGGAACGGAAACGGTGCTGCATTCCTTTGCCGGCGGCACAGATGACGGCGCAAACCCGCAAGGCGGCGTTACCATCGGCGAGAACAGGCGGCTATATGGCGCCACGGAATGGGGGGGCGCCAACGATGTCGGGACCGTCTTCGTCCTTCATCCGTCCGGCAGGCTGCGGGTGCTGCATTCGTTTGCGGGCAGCGACGGAGAGGGGCCGCAAGGTGGCGTCATTCTCGATGGGCAGGGCAATATTTACGGCGCGACCCTGCAAGGCGGCGCGGGGAACACCGGCACGGTTTACAAGGTCGCTCCGGACGGCTCCGAGAACGTGCTCTATGCCTTCCTGAACGGATTTGACGGCGGACTGGCGAATTCCGGCCTGATGATGGACGAAACGGGCAATCTATACGGCACGACGCTAGGCGGGGGCGACGACTACAGTGGCGTGGTCTTCAAGGTCACGCAATCCGGCACCGAGAGCGTGCTCCATTCCTTCACCGGCGGCGCGGATGGCGGGACGCCTTACGCCACCATGATCCAGGACAAGCATGGCGATCTGTACGGAACTGCCGCCTATGGCGGTGCGTATGGTTTCGGCGTCGTCTTCAAGCTTGCCCCCGACGGAACCGAAACCGTGCTCCACTCCTTCGCGAGCGGAGCCGACGGCGACACGCCGTATGCGGGCCTCATCACGGACCCGGCGCTCGGTGGCGGCTATCTCTATGGAACAACCTCCGGGGCGGCCTGCTATGGGTGCGGCTTCAATGGTACCGTTTACAAAATCAAGAAATGAACAGGCGACGGGGGCAATTTGATCCCGCCCCAAAAAGCGCACGAAACGGCCTTTCCGTTACAAGATGGAACAGAGAGAAAATCAGCGCCCCCTCCTGCGGGAGGAGGGGGCGCGGAATTCGGATTTGCGTTCGTTCAGGGCGTTATCGGAGACAATCTTGGTACGTGGTGCAGAACGGGAAGCTGTGGCGATCTCGCCCCTCCCTTCGGACAGACCTTCGCCGTCGGACAATAGAGATAACCGACGAACACGCCGCTCGTGTTTTCTCCGTCGATCGCAACCACGCCGTTGTCGTTGAGGCCCCAGACTTCCACGTACGTCGAATTGGGCACGGTGAGCTCGGTAAATTTCTTTTTCTTGATGTCGTAGGTGAAACCGTGCCGGTTCCCGGACACGTCGGTATAAAGTCCGCTGATCTCACCGTTGTTGTTGATCCCTTCGAGATTCGTGGTGCCGCCCGGGTTGTCGATGGTCGTGGCCTTCTTGCCGCTCAGCAGGAACCCGTGCTGGATGCCGCTCGAATCCGCATACCAGCCGACGATGTCGCCCTTGTCATTGATACCACGGCCGGCAACGCCGGTGGTGGTGATGCCCGGCAACGTGAAGCCCTTCTTGTATTGTGCGTTCTTGCCGGTATAACCGAAAATCTCGCCTGAGTTATCCTCATAACTCCCGGTGAAGGTGTTCTTCATGTTGATGCCCTGGACGAGGTAGTTCAGCGGTGTGCCGTCCTTGGTCACATCGGTGATGGTCCCGTCCGGACTGCGCTCATACGGTATGTAGTCGGTCACAACACCGCTCCCCACATCATCGATGCCGGTGATGTATCCCTTCTTGTTTATCCCGCGCGGCTGCGTGCCGCCCGTCGGATCGTCGTTGAAGAGCGTGTAACCGGCGCCGTCGGCCGGCCCGACAAAGCCGTTCTCGATGCCGCTGCTGCTGAGCCAGAATCCGGTGACATTGAGGTTGTCGGTGACTCCGAACGCGATGGTTTCGGTGCTGCCCGACACCATGGGAAGCGTATAGAGCGAACCCTTGGCTGTGGCTGGTGCCGCGGCCGCGAGGCTCACTAGCGCAGCCGATATCATAAGTGCATTTCTGGTCATTGGTATCCCCGTGTGGAATGGATGGCAGGATTCCATACCCGTTCCGTGGCCCGGTCAAGGCACGCGGCGACGATTCGCGAACGGGTGAAGGCGCAAAGAATTGATGACGGCGGCGGCGGTTCCCTTCGCGGGCGCGGCTGGGCAGTCTCGCGACCGATTTTCTCCGCATGTCTGGCTGCACATCAAATCAGGGCAGTGGAACATGAAACAGGTTGCCGGTATCCCGCCCGGGGTGCTCGTGCGCAAGCGTGGTACGCTTGCGCACGGCCACTTCTGTCAGTGCTTGGCGGTGATGCGGAACACCGTTCCCGAATCGGCGGCATCGCCACCGTAGAACGTCGTGCCGTAGAGATCGCCGTCCGCGCCCGGCAGCAAACCAGCCTCGGGCTGCGCTCCGTCCGGCGCTCCCTGGAAGGTGTGAAGCACGCTTTCCGTCCAGTTGCCTCCGCCCTGCGGCGAGAGTTCGAACGCAACTCCGTTCTCCGCCGTGCCGCCGGTCTGGGTCGTGCCATACAGGTTTCCGGATGCATCCAGCACCAGACCGGAATAGCCCGGCGAACCGCCATTGGGAGAGAAGTCGAAATTATAGATCACGCTTTCTGCCCAGGATCCGCCACCCTGCGGGCTCACCTCGAAGATGGCGCCATAGCCGATGCTGCCGCCACTCTCCGTCGTGCCGTATAGATTTCCCGCACCATCCATGATCACGCCGATGCGCGGCTCCGCGCCATCATCGGCGTCGTCGAAGCTGTGCAGCACCGTTTCCGTCCAGCTCTTGCCGCCAACGGGCGGCGACAGTTCGAATACGACGCCATTGCCTGCGTTTCCGCCGTTCAGCGTCGTGCCGTAGATATTGCCGGATTTGTCGAAAATCGGCGTGCAATAGGGATAGCCGCCATCGGCGCCGTTGGCGAAGTTGTAGAGGATTTCTTCCTTCCACTTGCCCTTTGCGTCCTGAGAAAAGCGATAGATCAGGCCGGCGCCCGACGCTCCGCCGAAGCCTGCCGCGCCATAGAGCGCGCCATCGGGCCCAAATACCAGCGTGCCGTGCGGCGAGCCGCCATCGGCACCGCCGGTAAAGCGATGCAACACTACCTGCTTCCACTTGCCGCGGACCAGTTCGAACACGGTTCCCGCGTCGTTGATGCCTCCCTCAGAAGTCGTGCCGTAAAGATTTCCCTCCTTGTCGAGAATGGCCGAGGAGTCGGGATAGATTCCGTCTTTCACATTCGTGCCGAAGCGATGCAGCACCGCCTGCTTCCAAGTCTTCTTTCCTGCCGCGGGCGGGCTGAGTTCGAACACCGTGCCATTGCCGTCCGGTGCGCCTGTGTAGGTCGTACCGTATAGATTGCCGGCCGCATCGCTGGTCAGCGCCGCTCGCGGGCGCGCGCCTTTCGCGACGTTTTCGAAGGTGTGAATGATCTTGAGGGAATCCGCTGCTGCCGGTCCCGCGCACAATACGAGTGCGGAACAGGCGGCAAGCAGGTACGCATTGGGCGAACGCATGGATATTTCTCCTGATATTGACGAGTGAGGCGTTTCGATGACCAGGTGACGGGGCTGTCACCACCGGCAGCCCGGGATTCAGCAAAGACTGTTTAGACGCAAAAGGCGAATGCTGGTCCTGTCGCCGGTGCCGGCGCCGGAAAATAGAGGCTTCCGACACCGCGCGGAAGCCGGGGCGTCATTTTTCACTCGTCCGGCACGTTGCGCATACCTAAGATTGCGGGCGAAGCCGCGCCAGCCGGATTTTTCTTGGCCTTCGGACACATTTTTCCGGCCGCAGCATCATCGAATGCAGGACAGCACGCCTCGGGACGTGTAAGGTCGCGGCCGTGGTGAAGTACATGGCCCTGACCGCATCGTGCGGATTCAAAACCCATGCAGCAGGTAGCGGCATCCGAAAACCGACTGGAGGAAACCATGTCCGTCGTACCCGGACCGCCCCAAAAAACAACCATCTTCGCGATGAGTGCTCTTTCGATTGCTGTTGTGTCGTGTTTCGGAACCGCTGCGGGCGCTCAGGAGCTCAAAACATTGTATTCCTTCTGCTCGAAGGACGGATGCGCAGACGGACAAACACCCTACGATGCGCTGGTGCCGGACAGCGCGGGCAATCTCTACGGATCCGCGAACCGGGGCGGCAAATATGGCTATGGCACGATCGTGGAATTGAAACGCGACGGCAAAACCGGCAAGCGGACCTTCCGGCAGCTCTATTCCTTTTGCGCCACCGGCGGTTGTCCCGATGGCGCGGATCCTCTGGGCCCCTTGATACTGGACGCGTCCGGCAACCTCTACGGCTCCACATTCACCGGCGGCACCGGTTCTGGGACGGTTTTTGAATTGCTGGCGCCTCGGCGCGGCAAGCCTTGGAAGCTGAAGCAGCTGCACAGCTTTGGCGGCACCGGGGACGGAAGCCTTCCCTGGCGCGGCGGGCTCACCTATGCCCATGCAGCGGCCGGAATCCCATATGACGGGGTTTCGCCCCTCTACGGAACGACGGAACAAGGCGGCGCGCATGG
>DATAYG010000124.1:0-42341 GCA_036272695.1 Rhizomicrobium sp.
GAGGCGCGCGAGCCCGATCATGAAGGGGAAAATGCCTATCACCGGAAGCCAGTTGGGGATGTGGCCGTCGGTGATCACGTCGCCGCCGCCCTGCAGCGCCCACAGAAACACGGCCAGCGCCACGCCGATGCACATCAGGAAAATCCCCGATACCGCCGGGTGCTGATAGCGCCAGCCATGGTGGTCATAGCCATATCCACGCCGGCTGAACATTTCCGGCGGCACGGTCTGGCCCTTTTCCACCATCTTCTCGATGGCGCTGTAGCGGCTCTTGCGTTCGAGATAGCCGAAGAACGAGGTGAAGAAGCAAATCAGCAGAATGGCGCCCCAGAAGATCGTCGCCGGGCCCAGATGGTCGAAATTCATGTCTGCCTCCGTGTGAGATGCGCTGGCCTGTTATCTGTCAGATGCGGCGGCGGGACTTCCCGGATGCAGTGCCGTGAAAATATTTTTTGCGGGGCCGCTCGCGCGGTGGCGGGAACGCGTGCGCGGTTTGGTCGGCCGACTATATACGCTGGCGTTTTTCGATCAAACGTGCTAATGATTTCGGCGAGTCAGAGACCTGACCCCGACACCCCGAAGCACGTTGCCTATTTGTTTTTATCGCTTTTGTAGCAATTCGCGGATAGTCGCTGTTATGCAAAAACGCCCGCGGATTGTTCAAATAAGATCGCGCAGCGTCACCGGCACACGCGTCTGTGCGTCGCCGCGGCGGACGGTGAAGGTCACCACGGTCCCGGGCGCTTCGTCGCGCAGTGATTTCCTGAGATCGTAAAGCTTGAGCGAGGCGGCGGGCGTGCCGTTCACGCCGACGATGACGTCGCCCTGTTTGAGCCCGGCCTGGTCGGCGGGCGCGCCTTTCATCACATCGACGACGGAGAAGCCTTCCGCCGACTGGTTGATCCAGAGGCCGGCGCGGTCGAAAGTGTCGAGATCATCCACCGGCACCGTGACCGGCTTCACATACATCGTCTGATGATTGTAATCGAGCGTGACGATGTAGCGCTTGAGAATCCCGGCGCCGATATTCCCTGCTATGGAAGGATCGGCCTGCGCGCCGGCTCTGTCGGTCGAGACCTCCACGACCGGCCGCTCGACCGTCTCGGGGCCGAAGGACAACGCCTGCCCGCGCAGCACGCGCGAGCGCGACGGGCCGCCGATGCCCCAGCCGGTCACCGCGTCGGCCGCGGTTGCGCCGCGATAAAGGTCATGCGCGGCGGCAAAGGGTGCGGACAGGCTCAACGACATGCGCGCGCCGGTATCCACCGTGTAGTTACCCGGAATACCCTGATAGGTGGCGCTGATCTCGATCGTATTGCCGTTGAACTTGAACGGGATGGCGGCGCCCGCGTCTTTTGCGTCGAACGTATCGGGCGAAATGAGCGTGATCGCGTGGGCGCCATAGTCGAAACGGGTGACGAAACGGCGGAAGGTTTCGAAGCCCACCATGCCCGGCATGTCCGTGCCTTCTGCCGGCGTCAGCGCGTCGAGCGGGGCGACGATGAATATCTTGTCCTTCACCTCCGCCGCGCCGAGCTGGAGGCTGGCGATTTTGGTGAGGCCCATATCCATGTGGCCGGAGCCGCCGCCGCGGCCCTCGAGCTTCCCTTCGCTCTTCAGGCCGAGCTCCCTGGCGATGCGTGGCGTCACGATGTTCACGCCGCCGGTGTCGAAGACGAAAGTATAAGGCCCTTTTCCGTTCACGCTCACAGCGGCGTAGATGTGATTGTTGATCAGCCGGAATGGAAACGACGTCTCATGCGCGCCGCCCGCGATGGCGAAATCGGCAATCTTCACCTGGGGCGCTGCGAAGGCGTTTTGCGGCAGTTCGTTTTCGAATTTCGCTGATTTCAGCGTGAGAGTCTGATCGTATTTGGTGTCGCCGTCGGTGATCAGAGCCTTGCCGCCAAATTCGACGCCGTCCACCGGCGCGTAGCCGGAGAAGGTGGTGGTTTCCGTCTGCGCTCCCTGCTGCTCGACGATGCGGAACAGCAGATGGGTCTTCGCATCGAACCAGGCATCGAATTTCTTCCCGCCCGAGGGGGTGACGGTCAGGACCTGATAATTGTTTCCGCCCTCCGCTTTGTCCGCGTCTTCGGTGATCGCCGCGCCGCCGCGGTCGGGCCGCCACCACAGATTGGCGCGGCGGTAGCCCTCGTTAACGGCAAGCGCGCGCTGTTCGCCCCCGTCCTGGATGGTCACCGTTCCCGATTGGTCCTTCGCCCAGGCATGCTGCCCGTCAAAGCCGTTCGCCAGGGTCGCTGGTCCGATCTCGAGATCGTCGTCCCACCAGCCTTTCTGCACGTCGGCGCGCGAATGCACCGTGCCCGTAAGCCCCTGCCCTGCATAGGCATATTCCGAAACAAGCGCCTCTCTGCCGCTCCAGCCGCTACCGGCCGTGGCGCCGCGATTGGCATCGAGCACGTCGGCCGGAGACGCTATGGCAGGTGGGGCGGCGAAGACGGTGAGCAGCAAAGCCTGAGCGAACCGGCGCATGAGATATTCCCTTCGAGTTTCCAGGTGAATTGGTCGGCCCCCTCTAGTTGGCCAATATGTGGGATATGCATGGCCGATATCCGCGCCGCGATCGCTTTACAGCTCCATGCTATGTTGAAACATACTGCGCGCCACGAGACGGAGCAATGATCGGTGCTGACCGGTTTATGTTCGGCTGCCGCAATGGCGACGGCGCTCTCCACGACCGAAGCACGCGCGTATCGGCCGCGGTCCGTTGGACTTCCGCAAGACCGACCCCGCGTTGCCGCTGCATCTCCGCTACAGGCTGCCGTACTATTTTGCCGATATTCCCGAACACAAGGCCGTCTATTTTCAATGGAACTTCATCCAGGATTATGGCAGCGAGAATTTTACCGCTTTCACCAGAAGGTTGTTTGCGGACGTCGATTCTCATCCTGGCTGGAAGCTGATCGTCGATGTCCGGTATGACGGCGGCGGCGACGGTTCCAAGGATGCGGATGTCATCAAGCAGATCATAAAGCGCGACCGTTTCGACAGGCCGGGCGACCTTTTCGTCATCACCGGACGCAAGACGTTCAGCGCCGCCGTCGATTTCGTCGGACAGGCCAAACAATGGACATCAGCCATTTTCGTCGGCGAACCCCCCGGCGCCGGGCCGAACGCCTATGGCGATCCGCAGGAAATGACGGCGCCGAACCTGAAAATTCCATTCCAGGTCTCGACCAATTATCACATGTACGCAGCCTCGACCGACCAGAGCGATTCCTACCCACCCGACATCCCTGCCATCATGACGGCCGCGGATTATTTTTCCGGCCGGGATCCCAGCCTCGATATGATCCTGAACGGAACGGAGGGAGATTTGCTGCCCTTGCCAGCTCTCGGCGTAGCCGAAGGCGGTGCCGCGGCCAAACAGGCCTATGAAAAGCGACTGGTACAATGGGGGACAATCCCATGGTGGCATCCGTTTTCCGAAGCGGACATGAACAAAGCGGGCTACAAATCGTTGGACAGCGGAAGGGCTGCCGACGCCATCGTCCTGTTCCAGATGAATGTCGACCGTTTTCCGCAGTCCTGGAACACCTGGGCGAGCCTCGGCGATGCCCAGCGTGCGGCGGGAGAGATTGCCGGCGCCAAAACCAGCTACGAAAAGTCGCTGACCATCAACCCTGGTGAGCGCCAACCCCGAGAAGCGCTCGACGAGATCGCAAAGACCGGCCGCTGACCGTTCTTCGGCCTCTCCAATCACTGACGACTTCCCGTGCCGCATTATGGCCGGGCAGGCCGCTGACGCCGCCGCCCGGGTGGGTACCTGCGCCGCACATATAGAGGCTGGGGACAGGGCTGCGATAATCGCCATTGCCCAGCACGGGCCGCGCTTCGAAGAGCTGATCGATCGCGAGCGCGCCATGCATGATGTCGCCACCGACGAGGCCGAAGGTACGCTCGAGATCGAGCGGACTCATGGACGAGCGCGCGATCACCGATGATTTGAATCCCGGCGCATAACGCTCGACGGTGTCGATCATCAAATCGGCAACTTCTTCCTTGTGATTGTCCCAGGAAGCGCCGCCAGGCAGCTCGGGCGACGCATGCTGGCAGAACAGGCTCGCCACATGCTTGCCCGCCGGCGCCAGCGTGTCGTCGACCACGGAGGGGATCAGCATCTCTACGATCGGTTCTCTCGACCAGCCTTCCGCGCGCGCTTCCGCATAGGCGCGATCCATATAGGCGAGGCTTGGCGCGATGACGATGCCCGCCGTCAGATGGTCGCCGGGCTCGGGCAGGCAGGAAAAGCGCGGCAATCCGGCCAGCGCCACATTCATGCGGAACGTTCCCGAAGCGCAACGATAATCGCGCATGCGGGCGCGGAAATCGGTGGACAGCAGCGCAGGATCGACCAGCCTGTCAAACAGTAATTTCGGATTGAGGTTGGAAACGACGGCGAGCGACCGGAAGGTCTCGCCGGTCTTGGTAATGACACCGGCGGCGCGCCCCTTCTCCACTATGACTTCGCGCACTTCGGCATCCGTACGGATTTCAACGCCCGCGCCATGGCAGGCCGCGGCCATCGCGTCGGCGATTGCGCCCATGCCGCCGATCGCATGTCCCCAGACGCCTTTCTCGCCGTTCACCTCGCCGATGGCGTGATGCAGCAATACGTAGCCGGTGTTCGGTCCATAGGGGCTGGCGTAATTTCCGACGATGGCGTCGAACCCGAATGCCGCCTTGATCGGATCGCTTTCGAACCAGCCATCGAGCAGATCGCCGGCCGAGCGGCCGAACAGCGCCAGTAGGTCGCGGCGGGCTTCGGTGGAAAGCCGTGCGAAACGGCGCGCGAGGCCGCTCGCCTTGAACAGATCCGCGAGCGAGTCCCGCCAGCCGGTCTCTGCAAGTTTAGGTGGTGTAAGAAGCAGCGTCTCGCGCACGACATCGGCGAGCGCAGAAAGGCGCATGGTGAAATCGTCGAGACGCTCGGCGTCGCGGGTGGAGTATTTCGCCACTTCGGATTTTGTGCGCCCGCCACCCACGGCCAGATAGTCGCGCTCGTTTAGCGGCAGGAAATTCTGCAGCTTACGCCGCACGATCCTGAGACCGTGCGCCGCGAGCGACATGTCGGCGATAACCTTGGGGTGGAGCAGGGAGACGGTATAACTCGCGGTGGAGTTGCGAAAACCCGGTGCAAAGCTCTCCGTGACTGCCGCGCCGCCCACGATCGAGCGGCGCTCGAGCACGCTGACGCGCAGCCCCGCCTGCGCCAGATAGAAGGCGCAGACGAGCCCGTTATGCCCGCCGCCGATGACGATGGCGTCGTATTGCGGCCTGCTCAACGTCCTGCCCCCTCCCTGTTTGTTTCAATATCGAACCGCATTTATGTCCCGTCGGTCTGATGGGGTTAACACTTTCCGCGTCCAGGGTTCATCCGATTTACCCGGTCGCAACGCAATTCCGGTTATGCCTTCTTCCCATTCACGAATGCACAGGAAATGCCGAGCAAGCATGCCCATTTCAGGCCGGTGGCCATCATTCTGGTCAGCATCCTCATTCTGGGGGCGGCCATCTATGCGGGGCTGATGACGATCGCGCGCGTGGGTGACGCCCATCAGCGCCAAATCGAAGAACGGATCATCGAATCCGCCCTCGGCCAGTACCGCATGAAACTGGGCGGCATGATCGTCCAGCAGGCCTATTGGGATTCGGCCTATGATGCGGTGGGGCCGCATCCGGATGTGCACTGGCTCGACAACAATCTCGGGTTTTCCGCGCAGCTTGGCGGCGTGCCCATAACCCTCATTTTCGATGAGGGAGCCCGGCGTGTTTACCGCTTTTCCGCTCACGCGTCGCAGCGCGCCACACTCCCGGCGCCTCCGGACCCCACGCTCACCATGATCGCGCGCGAAGCGCGTACCCGGCCCGCCCTGCCGCCCTCGCCCGTGACCGCCTTCGTGCGGCGCGGAAATATAGTCTTTCTCGCCGCGGCGCAGCGCATCGTGCCCAATGATGCCCGTGCCATGCGCCCGCTCGCCCGGCATTATGTTCTCGTCTATCTGCTGCCCCTCAGCACCAGCATGCTGCGGGGATTTCAGACCGGTTTCGATGTGGCGTTGCCCGTGCTTTCGCGTGTGGCCGATGCAACCATGGCCCATGTCACGCTCCCTGATATCGCCGGACGGCCGCTCGGCTTTCTGAACTGGTGGCCCGCCAGGCCCGGGCGGGATTTCGCCAATCAGATTGCGCCGGTCGCTCTTGGGTGTTTCTTCCTGCTCGCAGCGCTTCAGCTCGTCGTGCTGTATTGGTGGATGAAGATCGCCCGGCGCATCCAGGAGGAAGGTGCGGCGCGGGCGAGCTTTCTCGCCAATGCGAGTCATGAACTGCGCACGCCGCTCAACGCCATCATCGGCTTTTCGGAATGTATGGCGGGCGAGATGTTCGGGCCGCTGAGCGCGCGCTATCGCGAATATGCCTGTGATATCAGGACGAGCGGACAACATCTGCTCGGCATCGTCAATGACGTGCTCGATTGGACGCAATTGAACGGCGCCGCGGAAATTCCGATGCAGCCGCTCAGGGCGGGCGACGTGCTCGCCGGCGCGATGCGCATGTTGCGCGAAGTCGCAAAGGAGGACGATATCCGAGTCGAGTTTGTCGACCGTTCCGGCGGGGCCGAGGTCCTGGCCAGCGAGAAGGCGCTGAACCAGATTCTCCTCAATCTGGGCTCCAATGCGGTGAAGTTCAGCCCGCCGCGCTCGGTGGTCTCCATTCTGCTCCAGCGCCGCGGCGAATATCTCGAACTTGTCGTGCGCGACAGCGGTCCCGGAATTCCGGCGGACAAGATTCGTTATATCGGCCAGCCCTTCTTCCAGGTGCAGCAGACCATGTCGCGCAAGCCCGGCAGTGGTCTCGGTCTCGCGATCGTCAAGAAGATGACCGAGCGACTTGGCGGCGAATTCGTACTCGAGAGCACCGTCGGCGTCGGCACGCGCGCGATGGTGCGTCTGCCACTGCTGCGCGTGGCCGGCGAACCCGCCCGCGCCGCGGCTTGATCCCCTGGGACCGCAGGCGTCCTCGCCCGCATCTTCTGCTACTGTATGTGGGTTGTAGCCGGTGCGGGCGGGACGCCCGCGGTCACAGGAATAATTCCACATGGCTTTCAACGGCCTTCCCAAGGATTTTTTCGCCTTCTTCCGCGAGCTGAAGGAGAACAACGGGCGGGCGTGGTTCGAGGCGAACAAGCAGCGCTTCCGCGACAGCGTGCAGGCGCCGATGAGCGGCTTCATCGAAGCCATGGCGCCGCGCCTTGCAAAGATATCGAAGCATTTCACCGCCGATCCGCGGCCGAATGGCGGCTCGATGTTCCGCATCTATCGCGACGTGCGCTTCTCGAAGGACAAACGTCCATACAAGGAGCACGCCGCCTGCCATTTCCGCCATGCGCTGGGCAAGGACGTGCACGCGCCGGGTTTCTACATGCATTTCGCTCCGGGAGAAGTGTTCTTCGGCGGCGGCTTGTGGATGCCGCCGCCCGAGGCGCTCGCGAAGGTGCGCGAGGCGATCGCCACGAAATCGGCGAACTGGAAGAAACTCATGGAGAGCGCCGCGTTCCGAAAGCATTTCGACGGCGTGCGCGGCGAGGGCCTGACGCGCCCGCCGCGCGGCTTCGATCCGGAGCATCCCTTCATCGAAGATATCAAGCGGAAGAGCTTCTACGCAATGCGCGAAGCGGCGCCGAAACTTGCCGGTTCATCTGCGCTGGTGGACGAAGTTTCCGAAACCTTCGCCGCGCTCGGTCCGCTGATGAAATTCCTCTGCGGCGCGGTTGAGGTGCCGTATTAGGCTTGGATAGTGCCGCGACTTGACGCCCGTGCCTCCGGCGTGTACAACTTTCTGTACAAGGATCAGGCAATGAGCGTTGTTACTTACAGCTATGCCCGGCAGAACCTCGCGAAATTGATGGATGAGGTCGAGCGGGACCGCGCGCCGGTTTACATTTCGCGTCAGCGCAACCGTGGCGCTGCGGTGTTGATGTCGCTGGACGATTATCAGGCTATGGAGACGACACTTTATCTGCTCAGCAATCCGGCAAACGCGAAATTGCTGCGCGAAGGAATCGCGGAGCTGGACGCGGGCAAAGGCGTCAGGCGCGATATGGTGCCGGTGAAGAGGCGCAGCCGAAAGGCATGAATGTCTTTTGGTCGTCGGCTGCGTGGGATGATTACGTCGATTTCCATGCCCACGATCTGGGCCTGGCGCAGAAGATCAACGAACTGATTACCGATATCCGGCGTACGCCTTTCGCAGGTTTGGGCAAGCCGGAGCCTTTGCGGGGGCCACTTTCGGGCTGGTGGTCGCGCCGCATCAATCAGGAACATCGCTTGGTTTATCGCGTTACGGGCGCTCGTGGCCGGGATCAGCGCCTCGAAATCCTGCAGTGCCGGTTTCATTACAAACAGCGTTAGTGGAGTACATGACCCGAAAATGGCCGCAGATAGTTTGCCCGCATTGCGGTACCGGATACGGTCGGATGGAATACGTTCGAATGCAGCGGGAAAGCGGTCAAGACGAATTTCCTTGCGCTGCTTGTGGAAGGGAGATTTCGACTCACGGGCCAGGCATCACGCCCACGGAAGGGGATCACTTATAAGCGACCACCCAAGGGCAAATTGTAACGAAGTTCGGAGAACGCCCGACTCGCCTTTGTTCTCTTTATGTTCTAATCTGACCGGCCATGAATGCGGCGGCGGAAAAGATTGCTTTTTTGCGGGGCAGCCTTGCCCGGGCGGGGCTGGAGGGTACGCATGCGCAGGCGCGCGTGGCGCTGGGACATGGCGGCGCGGATATCTGTCTGCGAGGCGGGCTGCTCAAGGGCACGCTGCATGAG
The DNA here is from genome assembly GCA_036272695.1 of Rhizomicrobium sp. Taxonomy (GTDB): domain Bacteria; phylum Pseudomonadota; class Alphaproteobacteria; order Micropepsales; family Micropepsaceae; genus Rhizomicrobium. The sequence goes on from DATAYG010000124.1 coordinate 8,858, forward strand.
GTTTTTCCGGCTGTAGCGGGCGATGAGGCGGTCGCTGCCGGGTTCGTCGTGGCCCTAGCTGCCCGCGCGGCCGAGAGCCGGCGAATTCTCTGGCTCCGGCCGGATTTCGCCGCGCTGGAGCATGGCGAGATTTCGGCCACAGGCTTGCTGGAGCTGGGATTGGATCCTGGTCGGTTTCTCCTGTTGCGCGCGCCCGACGTGACCGCTGTCCTGCGGGCCGGGGTTGATGCGCTGTCCTGTGCCGCGCTTGGCGCGCTTGTCATCGAGATTCCGGGATCGCCGCGGGTGCTCGACCTTTCCGCCAGCCGGCGATTTGTGCTGGCCGCCCAGGAAAGCGGCGTGACGGCTTTTCTTATGCGTCTCGATGCGGAGGCCGAACCCAGCGCCGCCGAAACGCGCTGGCTGGTTCGCGCCGCAAGCTCGCACGCCATCACCTTTCCTCCCCCGCGTGCGGGGGAGGTCCGGCCGAAGGCCGAGGAGGGGGGAGTGGTTGTACGTACTTCCCCCTCCGCCCGCTTCGCGGGCACCTCCCCCGCACGCGGGGGAGGAAATGTGAGCGGGGGAGGATGGGGCTGGGGCCATCCGCGGTTCGACGCGGAGCTCGTTCGCAACCGGCATGGACGCACCGGTCATTGGCTGATGGAGTGGAATTGTGATGATCGCCTCTTCCAGGCGGCGGATTCTGGCGCTGTGGTTTCCGCGGCTCTCGACCGACCGGCTGCAGCGCAGAACGCGCAAATCGCCTGACTTGCCGCCGCTCGTCATTGCCGCGAAACTCGGCAATGCGTTGCGCATCTCAGCGCTCGACCGCAACGCGTCGCGGCTGGGCCTGCGCCCCTCCATGCCGCTTGCCGATGCGCGCGCCATCCTGCGCACATTCGATGTGGCAAATGCCGACGAGCCGGCCGACCGGCATCTGCTCGAAAGCATCGCCGATTGGTGTCTGCATTACACGCCGCTGGTGGCGCTCGATCCGCCGCACGGATTGCTGCTTGATATAACAGGCGCGGCCCATCTCTTCGGCGGCGAGAAAGCGCTGCTCGACAGGAGCCGCGTGAGTCTTTCCAGACAGGGGCTCGCCATGCAGGGCGCGATTGCCGGCTCGGCCGTGGCCGCGCATGCGCTTGCCCGCTATCGCAACGGCACGTTGATCCCGCCCGGCGAAGATGCAGATGCGGTCGCGGCACTGCCGGTGGAAGCGCTCGATCTCGATCCCGCGATCACCCATGCCTTTCGTCATGCGGGGCTGAAAACAATCGGCCAGATAGCCGACCGCAAGCGTTCCGAACTCACATCCCGTTTCGGGGCGCAGATGGTATTTGCGCTCGATCATGCGCTGGGGCAGGCGGAGAAACCCATCTCGCCGCGCATCCCGCTCCCCGATTACATGGCCGAGCGCATTTTCGCCGAGCCTCTCGTTCAGGAGGACGCGATCCTCGAAACGCTCCGCGGCCTTGGCGTATCTCTGGCCACGCTGCTCGCCGAGCGTGGCGAAGGTGCGCGCCAGCTCGAAGCCACATTCTTCCGCGCCGACGGCAAGGTGCGCCGCATAGTAATTACAACAGCCGGCCCGACCCGCGATCCCGCGATCATCGCGCGGCTGTTCCGCGAAAAGCTCGCAGCACTCGCGGACCCGCTCGATCCCGGCTTCGGCTTCGATCTCATTCGTCTTGCGGCCGACCGGGCTGAAAGTTGCGCAACAGAAACGGCGGGATTTGACGCGCGCACAAATGAGGATAAGGAGATTGCCTTCCTCGTCGATCGCCTCGCGGCGCGTTTCGGCTCGCAGCGCATCCTCGTTTTCCAGCCGAACGATACCCATATTCCCGAAGCCGCTTCGGTCGCGCTCCCGGCGCAGGTCGCGGAGCCTACGAAACTTTCCTGGAAATCACTTCGCGAATCAGAAGGCGGGCCGCGCCGCCCGCTGCGGATGTTTGCAAAACCCGAACCCATCGACGTACCGGCCACTTCAGTGCCGGAAGGTCCGCCGCTGCGCTTCCGATGGCGGCGCGTGCTGCATGAAGTCGTTCTTTCCGAAGGCCCCGAACGCATCGCGATGGAATGGTGGCGCCATCAGACGCCGCAGCCCACACGGGATTACTTCCGTGTGGAAGATGAAAATGGCCGGCGCTTCTGGGTCTATCGCGAGGGGCTTTACGGGCGCGAGCCCGGTGCGCCGCGCTGGTTCCTGCAAGGCCTGTTCGCATGAGCGCCTATGCCGAAATCGCGGTGACCACGAATTATTCCTTCCTGCGCGGCGCCTCGCAACCGGGGGAACTTGTTCTGGCAGCGGCGTTATATGGTCATACCGCCATCGGCATCGCCGACCGCAACACGCTGGCCGGTGTGGTGCGTGCCTATACAGCCATTCGCGAAGTGCGGGAAAAATTCGGTGTGGCGCCGAAACTGCTGGTCGGTGCGCGGCTCGTTTTCGTCGACGGCACGCCGGACATTCTCGCCTATCCCACCGACCGCGCAGCTTACGGCCGCCTCTGCCGTTTGCTGAGCGCAGGCAAATCGCGCGCCGCGAAAGGCGAATGCATTTTGCAGCTCTCCGACCTTCTCGAACACCAGGAAGGACTGCTCCTCGCCGTCATGCCGCCACATCCCGCGCGGGAGGAATCCCCGGGCGATCCGTTCAGGAAAGCGTGGAACAACATTCCCGAGAAAGCCCACCCTCCCCTTGAGGGAGGGTCGAAATTTGCGAGCGCAGCGCAGAATTTTTCGGGGAAGGGTGATGTCGCCACCGATTACCCCTCCCCGAAAAATTCTGCGCTGCGCTTGAATTTTTCGACCCTCCCTTCCGCCTACGCCAAGGCTTCGGCGGGCCAAAGTGAACAGACCCGCCGAAGCTTCAGCGAAGGCGGGCAAGGGGAGGGTGATTTGGTTGCTCTGCTCGAACAGCTCTCCTCCGCTGCACCCGATCGCGTGTGGCTCGCGGCGTCGATGCCGTATCGAGGGGATGACAGGCGGCGGTTGCAGATGCTTGCACGTATCGCGGAAGAAGCAGGCATCCCGCTCATTGCGACGAACGATGTTCTCTATCACACGCCCGATCGGCGCGCGTTGCAGGATGTCGTCACCTGCATCCGCGAACACAGAACGCTCGACGAAGCCGGCCGCCTGCTCGAATCCAATGCCGAGCGCCATCTGAAACCGCCGGAGGAAATGACCGCATTATTTCGCGACATGCCCGAAGCCATCGCAGAGACGATCCGCTTTGCGGAACGGATTCAGTTCTCGCTCGACCAGATAAAATACAATTATCCCGACGAGCCCGTGCCGAAAGGCAAAACTGCGCAGCAGCATCTCGAAGACCTCACCTGGGCGGGCGCCGCGTCGCGTTATCCGGGCGGCGTTCCCGGCAAGGTGCGCGAGACGCTCGAAAAAGAGCTCGCGCTCATCGCCCAGCTGGAAATCGCGCCCTATTTCCTCACCGTCCATGACATTGTGGGCTTTGCAAACAAGCGGGAGATTCTCTGCCAGGGCCGCGGCTCGGCCGCCAATTCGGCGGTCTGCTACGTGCTCGGGATCACCGCCGTCAATCCGACAGAAGTCGATCTTCTGTTCGAGCGTTTCGTCTCCCAGGAACGGCGCGAACCGCCGGACATCGATGTCGATTTCGAGCATGAGCGGCGCGAGGACGTCATTCAGGATGTGTACGCGCGCTACGGCTCGGAACGCGCCGCGCTGACTGCCACGGTCATCTGTTATCGCCCGCGCAGTGCCATCCGCGAAGTGGGCAAGGTATTCGGCCTGACGGAAGACGTGACCGCCGCGCTTGCCTCCGGCGTCTGGGGCAGCTGGGGCGGTGAGCTTAGGGAAACGGAAGTCCGTCAGGGAAAGTTCGATCCGGGGAATCCGCTGATTGCGCGGGCGGTAGAAACCGCCAATGAACTTATCGGCTTTCCGCGCCATCTTTCGCAACATGTCGGCGGCTTCGTGCTGACGCGCGACCGGCTTGACGAAATCGTTCCCATCGGGCCGGCCACGATGGAGGATCGTTATTTCATCGAATGGGACAAGGACGACATCGACGAGCTGGGCATGATGAAGGTGGATGTGCTGGGGCTTGGCATGCTCAGCTGCATTCGCAAGGCGTTCGAGCTGATCGCCACGCATGAGCGCAAACCTTACACGCTCGCCACCGTCCCCCGCGAAGACCCGGCCGTCTATGACATGCTGTGCAAGGCCGACGCCATCGGCGTGTTCCAGGTGGAGAGCCGCGCGCAGATGAACATGCTGCCGAGGCTCGCACCGCGGGAATTTTACGATCTCGTCATCGAAGTGGCGATCGTGCGGCCGGGTCCGATCCAGGGCGATATGGTTCATCCCTATCTGCGGCGGCGCAGCGGCAAGGAGCCGGTCGTGTTCCCCGCGCCCGCGCCGGAGCACGGACCGTCTGACGAACTACGAACCGTGCTCGGCAAGACGAAGGGCGTGCCGCTGTTCCAGGAGCAGGCGATGAAGCTCGCCATTGTCGCGGCGGGGTTCACACCGGGCGAAGCCAACGGCCTCCGCCGCGCCATGGCGACGTTCCGCAATGTCGGCACCATCGACCAGTTCCGGCACAAGATGATTTCGGGCATGACCGCGCGGGGTTACAAACAGGAGTTCGCCGAGCGCTGCTTCAAACAGATCGAAGGTTTTGGCAGCTATGGTTTTCCCGAAAGTCATGCGGCGAGCTTCGCGCATCTCGTCTACATTTCGGCCTGGATCAAGAAATTCCATCCGGCGGCATTCGCCTGCGCACTGCTGAATTCCCAGCCGATGGGATTCTACGCGCCCGCCGAAATCGTGCGCGATGCGCGCGAACATGGCGTCGAAGTGCGCCATGTCGATGTGAATTACAGCGAGTGGGACAATACGCTGGAGCATGGCGCGGATGGGTCGCTCGCGCTGCGCCTCGGCTTCCGCCAGGTCGATGGTTTCCGCGAGGATTGGGCGACGGTACTCAAGCAATCGCGCGGCAACGGCTACCGCGATCTCGACAGCCTGGCGCGGCGCGCGCGTCTGCCGAAACGTGCGCTGGTCATTCTCGCCGAAGCCGATAGTTTTCAATCCATATCGCGCGACCGCCGCGAAATCCTCTGGGGCGTACGGCGGCTGCCGGACGACGACGCGCTGCCCTTGTTCGCCGCGCAATTTGTCGAGGAGCAACCGGAGGAAGAAATCGCGCCGCTGCCGCTCATGCCGCTTGGCGAGCATGTGCTCGCCGATTACCGCATGCTGCGCCTGTCGCTGCGCGCCCATCTGATGCAGTTCCTGCGCGGACTGTTCCGCCGTGAAGGCGTGATGAGCTGCGCGGAGATTTCAGGTGCGTCCGACGGCGCGCGCGCATCCTGTGCCGGCATCGTGCTGGTGCGCCAGATGCCGGGCGATGCCGGCGTGGTTTTCATCACGCTGAGTGACGAAACCGGCGTCGCCAATGTGGTGGTGTGGCCGAAACTGTTCGAGAAATTCCGCCGCGAAACGATGGGCGCGCGCCTGCTTCTCATCGAAGGCAGAATCCAGAGAAGCCCGGAAGGCGTGGTGCATCTCGTCGCCGAGCGCATCTTCGACCGCACAACAGAACTCGACCGCATCGCCGAAAGCGACACCGAGCGGCCGCCGCTCCAGACCCAGGAAGGCCTCCACCGCCACCCCCGCAATGTCCGCATATTGCCGAGGTCGCGAGATTTCCATTGACTTTGCAACCGTCAATGCTATCTTACCATTGTCTTACTAAGAGATAGGGCATGGCCGTCACCGAAAAGCCGATCACGACAGTGTCCACAAAAGGACAGGTCATTCTTCCCAGGGCGATCCGGCACCGCCGTCACTGGGAGCCCGGCACGAAATTGACTGTCGAGGAAACGCCAGACGGCGTGCTCCTGAAAGCCGCCCCCATTTTCTCCCCTACGCGACCTGAGGACGTATTTGGTTCGCTTAAATATGAGGGACGGCCCAAAACACTTGAGGAAATGGACGCGGGGATCGTGGCCGAAGCAAAAAGACGTCATGCTCGCGGTCGATACTAATATTATCATTCGCTATCTTATCGGCGATCATCCTCAGCAATCGGCGAAAGTTCGGAAGCTCTTCGACGAAAACGATATTTTTGTCTGCACGACAGTCTTGCTTGAAGCAGAATGGGTGCTACGGAGCGTCTACGGGTTCAAACTCGTTCAAATCGTCGAGGCGTTTTCCGGCATCGCGGGGCTACCGCGCGTCACGCTGCAAGAGCCCGCTGTGGCGAACGCCCTGGATTGGGTGAGACAAGGGGCAGATTTCGCCGATGCAATCCACTTTTTGACATCGCGGGGCTGTGATGCGTTCCTGACCTTCGACACGCAATTCGCGAAAACGATGAAACGCTCGGGCGAAATGCAGATCCGGACGCTATAGCGACCGGATCCCGAACAATGCAAGCAGCGGACGTTCGAGAAACGCGACGGGTATCTGCACGAGATAGTGAAAAAGGTCGAAGCCCAGAAGCGGCAGGACGATGAATACCGCAACCACGAGCAACATGCCGAAGCGGCCCAATTGCGCAAGGGCGGAAGAAAACGGCTGGGGCAGAATGCCGACCGCGACTCGCCCGCCATCGAGCGGCGGTATCGGGATCAGGTTGAAGATTGCGAGAACAAGATTGATTTGAACCGAGGCCCACAGGAGTTGAAATGCAACACGGCTCGCCAATCCTGTCTGCAGCAGAGCGAAAAGCAGGATCGCAGAAATGGCTGCCAGCAGAAAATTCATGCCGGGCCCTGCCGCTGCCACCCAGATCAAGTCGCGCTTGGGATGGCGTAGCGCGGCGAAATTCACCGGCACCGGCTTCGCATAGCCGAACACGAATCCGGCATGCGAGAGCAGAAGAAAACCCGGCAATAATATCGTCCCGAAAAGGTCGATATGGCGCAGCGGATTGAGCGAGATGCGCCCTGCGCGCGCGGCCGTATCGTCGCCGAAATGCCGCGCCGCATAGCCATGGGCGGCTTCGTGCAGTGTAATGGCGATAATGATGGGAACCGCGACGATCGCAATGTCTTTGGCTGTCTGAACCGGATCAACCATGTTTCTTCTGCCCCACCGCCATACCCTCGATGTCCATATCGGGCTTCAGATTGTATGAACGACAATCACTGCGCTGCGCCGTCGCGAATGGCGCTCTGCAAGGTATCTTTGAGCCGGCCCTTGTTGCCGAACGCGGCGTTGCCGCCATAGGCGATATCATCGACTTTCCAGCCGGCATCCGTGCGGAGGAGCCAGATTGTGTCGGTCCAGTTGACGGGCTTTGAATCTTCTTGTCCGCCGCGATAGCCGAGCGGTACGGTGCAATGGGCGGTGTTCGCCTCCATGGTGCATGTGCCGACATGGTAAGCGGTCGCGCCTTCGAAGTTCGCGGTGAAAAGATCGCCCTCGATCAGCGGCGGCGACATGTTCCTGGTAACGGCCGCAAAATGCTGCTCGGCCGCCTCACCTTCAACCAACAGCCGATCGAGCGCCGGCGAGATGAAGGGTTCGAGCGTTGCGCGCGCTTTCGCATCGGGAATCCCGTCCGATGGATGAAATGCGGAATAGACGGCATAGAAACCCTCCGCAGCCGCGGTTACCTGCTGCAGATCCGGCGCGGGCGTTTCCGCCAGCGCAGCCGGCGGAATCAGCAGCAGAGACGCAAGTGCCGGCAACGCCCGGCCATCCCAAACGAATTTTCTCAAAGCTGGTCTCCCGCGGTAATAACAAAAGGCTGCAGTTTCTCCCGCGTATCCGCGGGTATCCGGCGCGGCTTGCCGTCGAGCGTTATGATGCAGGCTTCAACAACGCCATGTGTAAGAAGCCGCTGTCCGCAATAAATCTTCTGATCCGCCATCATCCGCGCGCCGGTGAGCGATGTGGCCCGCGTGTGGACTGCAACCAGATCATCAAGGCGCGCAGGCCGAATGTATTCGAGAGACGCCCGGCGCAATGTCCAGGCCGTCGCCTCGTGCTGTTCCAGCATGGCAAGCCGCGCGATACCGGCACAGCGGAAGAACTCGGAGCGGCCCCGCTCCATGTAACGCAGATAATTCGCGTGATACACGATGCCGGAAAGGTCCGTGTCCTCGTAGTAGATCCGGATCGGCAGGATGTGCACCTTCCCTTCGAAGCGCCCGGCGCCAGCGAATTCAGTCATCGTCCGCATCGTCCTGCGAGAAAAACCCGAGTTGCCCCGGATCGCGTGCCGGAGCTTCGAGGCCGAGATGCGCGAAAGCCGCACCCGTCACCATGCGGCCGCGCGGCGTGCGCTGCACGAAGCCCTGCTGCAGCAAGTAAGGTTCGATGATTTCCTCAATGGCGTCGCGCGCTTCGCCCAGCGCAGCCGCGATTGTCTCGATGCCGACCGGTCCGCCGCCAAACGATTGTGCGATGAGCGAAAGGTAACGGCGGTCGAATGCATCCAGCCCTCGGCGGTCCACCTCCAGCCGGTTGAGCGCCGCATCTGCCATTGCCGCATCGATATGTGCATGCCCGGCCACGGCCGCGAAATCGCGCACGCGTTTCAGGAGCCGTCCGGCAATGCGCGGTGTTCCCCGCGCGCGTGCTGCGATCTCGTGCGCGCCTTTTGTGCTCAGGTCCAGGGAAAGAATGCGAGCGCCGCGTTCGACGATGGACTGCAATTCTTCCGCTTCGTAAAAATTGAGCCGGAGCGGAATACCGAACCGGTCGCGCAACGGCGTGGTGATTAGTCCAGACCGTGTCGTGGCACCCACAAGCGTGAAGGGCGCCAGCGTGATCTTGACCGAGCGCGCGCTCGGTCCTTCGCCGATGACGAGATCGAGTTCGAAATCCTCCATCGCCGGATAGAGGATTTCCTCGACCGCCGGATTGAGCCGGTGAATTTCATCGATGAACAGCACGTCGCGTGCTTCGAGATTTGTGAGGATGGCGGCGAGATCCCCGGCGCGCGCCAGCACGGGTCCGGATGTCGCGCGGAAATTCACCCCCAGCTCGCGCGCCACAATTTGCGCCAGCGTGGTCTTGCCGAGCCCCGGAGGCCCGGAAAACAGCACGTGATCGAGCGCTTCACCGCGCGCCCGCGCCGCCGCGATGAAGACGGCAAGGTTCTCGCGTGCCTGCCGCTGGCCGACAAATTCCGCCAGCCGCTTCGGCCGCAGGCTCACCTCCAGCGCGTCATCTTCCCGCCGCTCGGGAGTGAGAATGCGGTCGGTTCCGGGTTTCGGCGCGGGCGAGGACATCAGGTCTCCCACGGATTGACGAGATTGAGCCTATCGAGGCGAAAGTGTTTCACGTTGCGGGTGACAAACACAAAATCAAAGGCGAGAGCGGTTGCCGCGATTTGCGCATCTGCCGTGGGTATGTTCGGGTGTACGGCACGCAGCCGTCCCCATTGCCGCGCCACCGTATCATCCAGAACGACGATCCTGTCGGCGAAACGCTGCTCGACCTCCTCGATCCAGAGCGCGAGGTGACGCTGTTTTGCTCCGGCCGTAAGGCGAGCTACGCCGTAATGAAGTTCGCCCAGGGTTACGGCGCTGATGAACAAATTTCCCGGATTCTGCATCCGCATCCAGGCGACGACATGCGCATGTGGCGCGGGGTTGACCGTCTCGGATATCACGCATGTGTCGAGCAGAAGCATCAAAAAATTTTCCGGGGCTTCTCGCGTTTGCGAGGAGGCAGCCTGAATTCCGGAACCTTCGGTGCCGAAAGCCACCAATCGACCAGCGTCCGCGGCTTCTCCTTTTCGCCGCGCTTTTTCTTGATCAGCCGAACCTCGAATTTCGGCTTGCCGCGATAGGTGATGATCTGCGGTTTTGTTTCGGCCTGTCGCAAAAATTCCGAAAAGCGGGCCTTTGCGTCCTGCACCGGCCAAGTACCATCCATGGCTCATTCTCCTGACTAGTCTGACTAGTCAGTTGATACGCTACCGCGCCAGGTTCCGCAAACTCTCACGGATCAAGATTTCGACACTTGCCGCGCCCAGGTCTTGCCCTGCGCGCGAAACGGCCTCCGCCGCCTGGCTTTGCGAATAACCGAGCTTGATCAGGGCGGCGACGGCGTCGGCTTCGGGGCCGCGCGGCGCGAGCGTCGCCGGGTCCGGCGCGTGTCCGCGCAGCATCATGGATGGCGCCTTGTCCTTCAACTCGGTGACGATTCGCGTGGCGAGCTTCGGACCGACGCCCTGTGCGCGCCCGACCGCCGCCTTGTCGCCGAGCGCGACGGCGCGTTCGAGTTCGCGCGGACTGAGCGTCGAGAGCACATTGAGCCCCACCCGAGCGCCGACATTCTGCACGCTCTGCAGCAGCCGGAACCATTCGCGCTCTTCCGTCGATGCAAATCCATAAAGCCGGATTGTTTCATCCGTCACGCGCGTATCGACGATCAGTGCCGCTGCCGCGCCAGGCGAAAGCCGGGACAGCGTCGATGTCGGGCAATGAACCAGATAGCCAACGCCATGCACGTCGATGATGACGTGGTCCTCGGCGAGCGTATCGACTGTACCGGCGAGCTTGCCGATCATGCGAGCGCGGCTTCGATGCGAGCGCGCGTTCCCGCGAGATGGGCATGGGCGATGGCGAGCGCCAGCGCATCGGCCGCATCGGCGGAGGTGACGCGCGCCGTGGGCAGGAGATGGCGTATCATCGCCTGCACCTGCTCCTTGCCGGCATGCCCGACCCCGACCACGCACTTCTTCACATGGTTGGGTGCATATTCGGCAATCTCAAGACCCGCGCGGGCGGCCGCGAGCAGCGCCACCGCGCGCGCCTGGCCGAGCTTTAGCGCGGCGGAAGGATCCTTGTGCACGAAAGCCAGTTCGATCGCGATGGCCTGCGGTTCCAGCTGCGCCACGATTTCGGAAAGGGATTCGAAAAGCACCATCAGCCGCGGTCCCAGACCCGCCTTTGCATCCGTGATCAGCACGCCATGCGCCACATGCGATAGTCGTGTGCCCGTCATCTCGATGGCACCCCACCCCATGCGGGCCAGGCCGGGATCCAGCCCAAGAATGCGAATCGCCGACGCCATGGCCGCATCCTACCGCGAAAGATGCTATGATTTGCACTTTCATAGCCTGCTGAGAAATCAGCTGCTGTTCAAGCCGCGAGCTTCGCCATCAACGTTTCCGACAGCTCATAATTGCCGTAGACATTTTGCACATCGTCGTGATCTTCCAGCGCATCGAGCAGCTTCACGAGCGTTTCACCCACCTCGTCACTGACGGCGACCATGTTCTGCGCACGCCATTCCAGCTTCGCCGCCTGTGCCGGACCGAGCTTCGCTTCCAGCGCGTCCCGCACCGTGCCGAATTCATCAGGACTTGCGAGGAATTCATGTGTCTCCTCGCCGGAAATACATTCGTCCGCCCCCGCTTCGATCGCCAGCTCCAGCGTCGCTTCGTCGGAACCCGCGCTCTTGGGATAGGCGATCACACCCGTCCGTGCGAACTGGAAGGCGACAGAATTCGTCTCACCGAGCGCTCCGTCATATTTCGAGAAGGCGGCGCGGATATCGGCCGCGGTGCGGTTGCGATTGTCCGTCAGGGTCTCGATGATCAGCGCCACGCCACCGGGTCCGTAGCCCTCGTATCGGACTTCTTCGATATTCTCGGCATCGCCACCGGCCGCCTTCTTGATGGCGCGCTCGATATTATCCTTCGCCATGTTCTGGGCGCGGGCAGCGATAATGGCCGCGCGCAGGCGGGGGTTGTGCGCCGGGTCGGGCAGGCCGTGCTTCGCCGCAACGGTGATTTCGCGGGCGAGCTTGGAAAACAGCTTGGAGCGCTCCTTGTCCTGGCGCCCCTTGCGGAACATGATGTTCTTGAACTGAGAGTGGCCGGCCATTTCGACACCTGAAAACCGGTCAGATAGCCGGGCGAGAGTTTGGCTTCAAGCCGTCGGAATATGTGGCATGAGCCGGCCGCCGACGCGGACGGGCTCGACCCGAATGGCCAGTCCTTTCGCATCGGTTTCGACAAACACGCCGCAAAGCGTCGCGGGTCCCGTCGCGGGTGTGTAGCGGGCCGTCGAGAGTTTCCGGGTGAAGCGCTGAAGCGGCTCGAATTTATCCATGCCGATCACGGAATCATAATCGCAGCAGCCGCCCGCATCCGTCTGATAGGCGGTGCCGCCCGGCAGGATCTGGGCATCGGCCGTCGGCACATGGGAGTGGGTGCCGACCACGAGGCTTACGCGCGCATCGCAGAAATGGCCCATTGCCATCTTCTCCGAGGTCGCTTCTGCATGCATGTCGATCACTGCCGCGTCGCAGGCTTCGCGCAGCGGGCAGGCGGCGAGCTCCCGTTCCACGGCCGCGAACGGATCGTCGAGTGGGTCCATGAAGTGGCGGCCCATCACATTGACCACCAATACGCTCTGTCCGCCCCGTGTCTGATAAAGCCCCGCGCCGCGTCCTGGCGTGTCCAAGGGATAGTTGCCCGGCCGCAGGATGCGGTCATCGTCGCCGATGAACGAAAGAATCTCCTTCTGGTCGGCCCAGTGATTGCCCGACGAGAGAACGTCGATGCTCAACGCGAACAGCTCGTTGGCGATCTTACGGGTCAGCCCGAAACCGCCTGCCGCATTCTCGGCATTGGCGATGACGAAATCGATCCGCAAGCGTTCGCGCAGACCGGGCAGCTCGGCGGCCACGACCTCTCGTCCCGGCCGGCCGATGATGTCGCCGATGAAAAGAATCCGCATGCCTGGCTTTCAATCGGTTCGCGATGCACGACCCGCCGGATCGCCCTCTCCGATCGCTGGAAGTGGATGGGACCACCACCGCCGTTGGATGTGGATCCTCACGGGCCTGCAAGTGCAGGTGGGCGCCATATATCCGAGGCCACGACCCCGGTCAGGGACAGCTCCCGGTGAGTACCATTAAGGCCCCTGGGCATCGCATTCCTGACGCGCGGGGCAGTACCCATCCGCCGGCAAATCTAGGCGCCTGGCAGGCGACCCGCAACCTCATCGACCCTGGCAGCGGCGGAATGGAGGGCAGCCGCGGCATCCCGCTCGGTTTCGCCGATATGGGCGACGGCGCTTTCATGCGCGCCTGTGGCTTCCGCAATTTCTCCGGTGCGCTTTTCGAGTTCGGCCCGACTCTCGAAATATTCGTCGGCGATCATCAGTGCCGCCATAAGAAGCAGCCTCTGCTCGCCAGGCTGCCCGGTCGCTTTCAGAAGCTCGCGCGCCTTGGAATCCACATGTGCCGCAAGCCGCTGCAGATGCTGTTCCTGCCCGTCGTCGCAAGCAATCGCGTAGCTCCGCTCATTGACCATCACATTGACGAGCGGCATGGCGTCCTCAAGCAGCAAGTTCGGACTGGGCCAGCGCCGCATTGATATCGGCGATGGCCCGGTCGACCCGGCCCTCGACTTCTTCGGCCAGGCTTGCGAGCAACCGGTTTTCTTCCTCCAGCGCGGCGATGCGCGCGAGAAGGCCTTCGCGCTCCTGCGTCAGTGAAGCAATCTCGGCTGCATCCCGCGCATGGCGCCTCTGCGCGTCGCTGAGGGGGGTGAGCGCCGTTTCCAACCGGTCGAGCGCGGCGGAGAGCCTGGCCTTGGCTTCTTCCAATTGTGACATGCTGTATCCTTCGTAAACACACCGACCATAGGGTGTACGGGAAAGTGGGGCAACGCCGCGCTCTTGACGGGCGCGCGGAAGCCTCGCTAAGGCCCGGCGGTTCCCGCCGGCTTACCCCGTCCGCGTGGCGCGGGATGAGACCCATAAGGAGACATTCATGACCGTCCGCGTCGCGATCAATGGTTTCGGCCGCATCGGGCGGCTGGTGCTGCGCGCCATCGTCGAATCGGGCCGCCGGGACATCGTGTTGGTCGGCGTCAACGATCTGGGACCGGTCGAGACCAATGCGCATCTGCTGCGCTACGATTCCGTGCACGGCAGGTTCCCGGGCGATGTGGCAGTCGAGGGCCATTACATGATCGTCGACGGTCACAAGATTCGGGTGACCGCGATCAAGGATCCTGCGCAGCTGCCGCATCAGGAGCTGGGCGTAGACGTCGCGCTCGAATGCACCGGCATCTTCACCTCGAAAGAAAAAGCCTCGGCGCATCTGAATGCTGGGGCGAAGCGCGTGCTGATCTCTGCGCCGGCCGATGGCGCCGATCTCACGGTCGTGTGCGGCGTTAATCACGAGAAGCTGACGAAAGCGAATCTGATCGTTTCGAACGCATCCTGCACGACCAACTGTCTCGCGCCTGTCGCCAAGGTCATGCACGAGGCTGTCGGTATCGCGCAGGGCTTCATGACCACGATCCACAGCTACACCAACGATCAGCCCGTGCTCGACCAGCTGCACAAGGATCTCTATCGGGGGCGCGCGGCAGCACTTTCCATGATTCCAACTTCCACGGGCGCGGCGAAGGCGGTGGGACTGGTACTTCCCGAACTGAAAGGCAGGCTTGACGGAGTTTCGGTGCGCGTGCCCACGCCGAATGTTTCGCTGGTGGACTTCAAGTTCGTCGCCAGGCGTCCGACCACGGTGGAAGAAATCAACAACGCCGCCAAGGCGGCCGCCGCCGGGCCACTCAAGGGTATCCTCGCCATCGTGGAAGCACCGCTCGTTTCCATCGACTTCAATCACAACCCCGCTTCGTCCAGTTTCGCGCTGGACGGCACGAAAGTCATCGACGGTACATTCGTGCGGGTGATGTCGTGGTACGACAATGAATGGGGTTTCTCGAACCGCATGGCCGATGTCGCCGTGATGATGGGCGCTCTTATCTGATGGCCGAAGAGAACTATCGCACGCTCGACGACCTTGCCGTTTCGGGCAAGCGGGTGCTGGTGCGCGCCGATCTCAACGTGCCGATGCAGGATGGAAAGGTGACCGATACGCTCCGCATCGAGCGCCAGGCACCGACCATCCGCGAATTGTCAGCTAAAGGCGCGCGGGTCATCCTGCTCTCCCATTTCGGCCGGCCGAAAGGCAGGCCCGTTGCGTCGATGTCGCTGGAACGTCTCGTGCCGGCACTTTCTGAAGTCCTCGGACGCCCGGTTTCCTTCGCTGGCGATTGCATTGGCCCAAACGCTGAACAGGCGGTTTCGGAGTTGAAGGACGGAGACGTCCTGGTGCTCGAGAACACGCGGTTTCACATGGGAGAGGAAGCAAACGACCCGGAATTCGCGAGAGCCGTGGCAGCGCTCGGCGACGACTATGTCAATGACGCATTTTCTGCCGCACATCGCGCGCATGCGACGACGGAAGCGTTGGCGCATCTCATGCCCTGCGCGGCCGGTCGGGCGATGGAAATGGAACTAACACATCTGCACCGCGCCCTGAATCATCCCGAGCGCCCGGTGATGGCGGTGGTGGGCGGGGCAAAAATTTCGACCAAGCTCGAACTGCTTGGCAATCTGATGCGTCGCGTGGACGTGCTGGTGATCGGCGGCGCGATGGCGAACACGTTTCTTGCCGCGCAAGGGCTCGAGATCGGCAAGTCGCTGAGCGAAACGGATCATCTCGAAACAGCACGCGACATCCTGGAGTCGGCCAATGCACATGGTGCGGCGCTGGTGTTGCCGGTCGATGTCGTCGTAGCGAAAGAATTCAAGCCCCACGCGGAATGCCGGGTTGCAGGCGTGAAGAATGTCGGATCGGACGAAATGATCCTCGACGTGGGGCCGGAGACGATCGACGGTTTTGCCGCGCGGCTCGATCAGGCGCGCACGCTGGTCTGGAACGGCCCATTCGGCGCGTTCGAGACACCGCCTTTCGAACGCGGCACGCTGGCGGCGGCAAAGCACGCGGTTGCACGGACCGCGGCCGGCAAGCTCTTGTCGGTCGCAGGCGGCGGCGACACCGTGGCCGCGCTTAGCATGGCCGGCGTGGTGGATCAGTTCTCTTATGTATCGACGGCCGGCGGCGCGTTTCTCGAATGGCTTGAAGGGCGCGAACTGCCGGGCGTTGCGGCACTCGTGCAAAACAGGGACAGGAACGATGAACTTGGATGAATTGGCGCGCACGGCGCACGCGATGATGACAAAGGGCAAGGGCATTCTCGCGGCCGACGAGAGCACGAGCACGATCAGGAAGCGCTTCGATGCAATCGGCGTGGAATCGACGGAGACGAGCCGGCGCGACTATCGCGAATTCCTGTTCCGCACGAGCGACGCGATGCGCAACAACATTTCCGGTGTCATTCTCTACGATGAGACGATCCGCCAAAAAGCGGCGGACGGGACGCCGCTTGTGAAGCTTATCGAGGACGCGGGCGCGATTCCGGGCATCAAGGTGGATCTCGGCGCCAAGCCGCTGGCGCTCTGCCCCGGTGAAACCATCACCGAGGGCCTCGACGGATTGCGGGCGCGGCTCGTGGAATATCGCGGCCTCGGCGCCCGCTTCGCGAAATGGCGTGCCGTGTTCGATATCGCGCCGGGCGTTCCGACCTTCGCCGGCATCAGCACCAATGCCAACGCGCTGGCCCGTTATGCGGCGCTCTGCCAGGAGGAATCGATCGTTCCGATCGTCGAGCCGGAAGTGCTGATGGACGGCGATCACGACATCGATGCCTGCGCGCAGGTGACCGAGTGGGTCCTGAAAGAAGTCTTTTATACGCTCTATAACCAGCGGGTCGAACTCGAAGGCATGGTGCTCAAACCCAACATGATCGTGCCCGGCGCAAAGTGCCCCAGACAGGCAAGCGTCGAGGAAGTAGCCGAGCGCACCATCAAATGCCTGAAGGCCTGTGCGCCGGCCGCCTTGCCGGGTATCGCGTTCCTTTCCGGCGGCCAGTCCGATGAAGAGGCGACGGCGCATCTGAACGCGATGAACCAACACGCGGGCCTGCCCTGGCCGCTCACCTTCTCGTACGGTCGGGCGCTGCAGGCGGCACCGCAGAAAGCGTGGAGCGGCAAGCCGTCCAATGTGCCTGCGGCGCAGCATGCCTTCGCGCATCGCGCCCGCATGAACGGCCTCGCCACGCGCGGCGAATGGAGCCCGGAAATGGAAAAGCAGGCGGCGTAGACGATAATGCGGTACACCTCGGCAAAGGCCAAATGCGATGCCCACCGAAAGTGAAATGAAAGGCCAAGGTGGCCGAAATCCTGGGACAGACCATGCCATCGGCAGAGGTCGCGCGCGTCAACGCGCGACCCATGATCGATTCGGACGGCGAAAAGAGCTTGTCGATTACTGTGATCGTCCGGGAACGTCCGAATGGAGAAGAGGCGGTGCGGCTGGTGGAGGTCGTAGACAAGTTCCGTACTTGGCTTTTGAGTTACGACGACGACCGTTTTCCCTATTTCAGATTGCGATCGGAAAGCGAAGAACGCGAAATCCAAGAAGCTTCCTGACATGTTGGATGTGGATCACCTCGTCGATTTGGCGAACGAGGGAGCGCGTGCGCCAAGCGTCGGCAGGCCACGCAAGGCAAATCTCAGCCGCGCAGTTTCGACAGCCTACTACGCGGTTTTTCATCAGTTGCTAAGAACCGTCGCGACGAAATTCGTTCCGCAGATTCACTGGAAGTCGCGGGCACTTTTCTATCGCGCTTTGGAGCATGGGCGGACTCGCGACCGCTGCAAGAGACTTGGACAAAACCTGCTGCCTACAGAAGAGCAGAATTTCTTCGGCTTGGTGTCCTTTCTTGAAGAGCTTCGGCTTTTCGCAACCGAATTCGTGAATCTTCAGGAGCTCAGGCATCTTGCCGATTACGATCCGGAGAACGCTTTCACCCTGCAAGAAGCACAGGATGCGGTAAATGCAGCGCGGAGAGTGATCGCCAATTTGCGTGCTGCGTCAGATGAAATGCTGGTTCCTTTTTTGAGTTACCTGCTTTTCGGCTTGTGCAGGTAATGGATCACTGCAGGCTCTATCTGATTACGCCACCGGCACTGGAACCACATCACTTCGCGGAGACGCTAAAGGCTGCGCTGGCGGCAGGCGATGTCGGCACGCTTCAGCTGCGCCTGAAGGATGTGTCGGATGATGACATCCGTCGCGCTGCGGAGCTGCTCATGCCGGTTGTGCAGCAAGCCGGCGTTGCGTTCGTCCTGAACGACAGGCCGGATCTCGCCACCGAACTGGGCGCCGACGGGGTTCATATCGGGCAGGAGGACATGCCGTACGCCCGTGTACGGGCGCAGGTTGGCAACAGCGCGATTGTCGGCGTCACCTGCCACGCGTCGCGCCATCTCGCCATCGAAGCGGCGGAGGCCGGCGCCGATTACGTTGCTTTCGGCGCGTTCTTTCCCACGCTGACCAAGGACCCGAAGGCGCAGGCGGAGATTGACTTGCTCCGCTGGTGGTCGGAACTGATGACCGTGCCCTGCGTCGCCATCGGGGGCATCACAGTCGAGAATGCGCCACCCCTGGTCGAAGCGGGCGCGGATTTTCTCGCAGTCTGCGCCGGTGTCTGGAGCCATCCGGAAGGACCGCCAGCCGCTGTTAAGCAGTTCAACGCTCTGTTCCAGAGAATCCGATTGCACCACTCGGGCACTTAACAGGCGCCTCGGTTTCCTATCAACTGCAGGCGAGCGAGGGGGAAGTTCTCATGTTCAAATCGATTGCGGTCGGCATTCTTGCGCTTGCCATCGGACTGTTGCCCAAAACCGGGGCCTTCGCGCAGATGGATGCGCTGGTTGTATCATTCAACCGCTGCATTGATCCCTCGCGGCCGGCTGAGTCGCGCATCCGCGCTTGCATAGCCGTGATCAACGCAAGGGGCATCGATCAGGACGAAGTGGCATTCGCGTGGCTCGATCTGGGCATGGCCTATAAATCGCAAGGCGGCGACCGGCAACGCGAACTCGAGGCCTACGACAAGGCCATCGAATTGCAGCCCGATCTCTGGCAGGCGCATTTCAATCGCGGTGCTCTCTATTTTGAAGCCGGAGATGCTGACAAAGCCCTGGCGGACTACCTGGCCATGAGGCAGTCCGGTCCCGACAAGGTCCAATACTATCGTACCGATTCCCACCTCGACTATCGCACTGCTCACATCGAAGGCGCGACAAGCGACCGTTCCAACATGGATCGGCCGGGCCGCGAGGAAGCAGATTATGCCAACGCGTTGGACACGCTCGGACGCGCGTTACAGACGGCTCTCTCCAATCGCTGCACGAGGCGGGCTTTCGCAGGACTCGAACTGGATGCCGCCCTCAAGGATTGCGATGCTGTTCTTCAGATAAATGCATCGGACGAAACCGCCCGTCATGCGCGCGGCATTGTCGAGTTCAGGCTGGCCAGGTGGCAGGCAGCACTCAGCGAATTCAACGCTGCGCTATCAAATCATCCCAATGCTGCCGCATCGCTCTTCATGAAAGGCATTGTCGAGCGGCGCATGGGCGAGGTTTCCGGCGGCAACACCGACATTGCGGCCGCTGAAGCCCTGGACGGTCATTTGCAAAACAGTTACGCGCAATTCGGCATCCAGCCGTAGCAGGGCGACCTATTTCTTTCCGGACGCGGCTGGTTTCTGGGTCCGCTGCTCCGCGAAGGGCGAGGTCGAGTTCGCCGGTTTCGCCTTGACCTTGTCGGCCTTGGGCTTCTTTTTCTCGCGGTTGTTGCGTTGTTCCCGGTTTGCCATGTGCAGCCTCCCACATCTGTCGAGTTCAGGCTCCCAGCATAAGCGGGACCGCGCGACCGCGAAAGTGCGGAGCCGTCGCCGCTCCGGCGCGTTTCCTGTTCATGTCCAGGCCGACACTCGCCCTTGCCGTACTCCTTCTGACCCAGGGCCTCGCGCCGAGTTGCCCGGCTCAGGTCATCCTGGGCGCGGCTCAGAATCCTGCGGGTCCGAGCGCAGCGCAGCGCGCGGCAAACTGCACGGTTCTCGAGCTTGACGCCGCGACGCTGAACTTCGCGTGTGGCGACAGAGTAGCCAGCCGCAGATATTGGGTCACGCGCGCGACACGTTTCGTCTCCAGCCGCCCGAATGCCTCGTTCTTCGATCTCACGCCCGGCGAGCCGTTGAGGGTCACATCCCACCGCTCAGGCCGGTTCGATATTGCCGATGTCGTTCGCTATTAGCCCGCCCCACGCCGTACGTTGCGCGGCCGCGGGGATGGTGCTCGCGCTGTCGCTGCCCTGCGTGGCCCGGAGTTGCGACGGAACGGCCGGCCGCGACGTCGCGACGACCTTCGACGGGCAGAAATTCACGGTCTCGAACATGGGCCGCCAATGGCTTCAGGTCGTCTTCACGGCCGGGAACGCGACTTACAATCTGCAACTGGCGCCCGGCCAGTCCGCCTCGCCGCGCTCGGCGGGCACGTTCGGCCAGTTCATGACCGGCTACCAATCCTGCGCCGCCACGCCGATCCGCTACCGCTAAGCCAAAGACCTTCGTTCAGAGGGGCGGGATCGTTGCGGACTGTGGCGGTGGTGCCGGGGCTTGCGGTGGGGCCGGCGTGACCGGCTGCATCGTCAGCTGGACTGAGTGCGGATATTCATCAATCGCTCCGGTATAGGTGTCCACGCCGAACCCGACCCCCGCATTCGCCACATTTGCGAATGTCCAGGCGTCCCAGTGCGAGGCCATATTCGTCCACGCTTCCTCGTAGCCCGGCTTGGTGCATTTCACCTGCAACGCCTCGAGGCCGCGCTGGACATGGGCGACCGCAGGCGTAACGACCTGCCAGTCTCCTTCGAGGTTCGAAAGCTCGCAGGTGGCCCCGGACACCGGCTGCGTCTCCACCGCGACATCCTGCGAACCACCGCCCGCAACCATTGTCGCGCAACCCGCCAGTGCAAGCCCTGCAGCGGCGACCACGAACGTCATCGGTTTCATTGAAATACCTTGCTCGAGCAAGGGCGCAAACTAGCCGTGCCTTGTCGCTGCGCGCAACCTTCAAAAAACCTTCACGGCGCCAGAAATCGGCACCTCGTCCCGCTTGCGCGGCGGAGCCGTCCGTCCAGAGTCGCCAGCGGTACGTCCAGCGCCTCGGCGAGTGCGACGTACCACGCATCGTAAGCCGTCACCGTGCGGCGGAGCGTCCAGATGCGATCCGCAAACGGATCGAACGGATAGGTGTCGAGCGCGAGCGCCAACAGGTCGCCGTAAGCCGCCTCGGCTACCGAAGCCGTGATGCGGTTCGCAAGCTCCAGGCGGCGCAGGATGTTGGCAGTTTCCGCGCGGGCAAGTTCCGGCGCATGCAGCGCACCGCCCGCAACAATTTCTTCGGCCCAGTTCCCGTCGGAACCCGTATCGACGAGCGCCGCGACCAATACCGACGAATCGACGACGGCACTCAACGTCGATCCGCGTCACGATTTCGGAGAATCTGACCGGAGGAGACGCGGGTCCCCGTGACGCGCTTTCGCGCCCGCACCTGCATCAGCCAGGCGTCGATGGAAGGTTTTGCGGCCATGCGCTCCAACGCATCGCGCAGAAACTCCTGCATCGACCGCCCCTGGCGCGCGGCGCGCGCCGCCAGCTCGTCGCGGACGCCGGG
Source organism: Rhizomicrobium sp. (assembly GCA_036272695.1). Taxonomy (GTDB): domain Bacteria; phylum Pseudomonadota; class Alphaproteobacteria; order Micropepsales; family Micropepsaceae; genus Rhizomicrobium. The sequence goes on from DATAYG010000124.1 coordinate 30,250, forward strand.
CGGAACATCGCGGATTGTAATCTGCACACCCATGACAGCATTATGCCAGCATTGCATGCGTAATGCAATCCGGTGAGGGCCTCGGACATATCTCCGCACCATTTTTCAGGGGGTGGAAGCACAGGATGGTCCAGCGCCGGCCGCGCGGCTTGCGAAAGGGTGGCGGCTCCGCGAAAGTGCTTGTGGGCTGCGTACACGGGTGAGCGGGATGGCGGGCACATCGTCGGTGGTGGAATTGGAAAGTGTAACCAGGCGCGACCGGTCGTTCATGGGCCATCCCGTGGGGCTGGCTTGGCTCGCGGCCTCCGAGTTCTGGGAACGCTTCGCCTATTACGGCATGCAGACGCTGCTGGTGCTTTATCTCACCCATTACCTGCTGCAGCCGGGACATATCGAGCAGGTCTGGGGCTTCGGCGCCTTCCGCCGCTTCATCGGCTCCGTCTATGGCAGCCAGTCGCAGATGGCGCTGGCTTCGAACACCGCGCAGCTCTATGCGGCGCTGGTCTATGTGACGCCGCTCGCCGGGGGCTTCATCGCCGACCGCCTAATCGGCCGCACCGCCACCGTCAGCATCGGCGCCATCATCATGGTGATCGGCACCTTCCTGCTGGCGCTGAATTCGACCTTTCTGATCGCACTGATGCTGCTTCTGGCGGGCGTCGGCTGCTTCAAGGGCAACATTGCGAGCCAGGTCGGCGCGCTCTACCGCATCGACGATCCGCGCCGCGCGGACGGCTTTCAGATCTATTTTCTCGGCATCCAGCTGGCGGTGATCATTTCGCCTTTCATCTGCGGCACGCTTGGACAGCGCGTGGACTGGCATCTGGGCTTCGTCGCCGCCGGAATCGGTATGATATTCGGCCTCGCCATCTATCTCGGCGGGCGCCGCAATTACCCGCCGGAGCCGATCCGCACCAAAGGCGATCATGTCGAACGGCCGCCGCTCACCACGCATGACTGGAAGGCGGTGATCCTGCTGGTGGCGCTGTTACCGGTGCTCGCCGTCTCGATCGTCGGCAACCAGGAAATCTTCGACGCCTATTTTGTCTGGGGCGAAAAGACATTCCAGACGGTGTTTTTCGGCTTCAACATGCCGATCACCTACCTCGCCTCGCTGGACGCGTTCGTCAGCGCCGTCACGATGGTCGGCGTCATTGCTTTCTGGCGCTGGTACGGCCAGCGCTGGCAGGAGCCGGCCGAAATCACCAAGATGGTCATTGGCGTGGCGATCAGCGCGACGGGGCCGCTGGTGCTGGCGGGCTGCGCCCTGGTGGCCGACACCAATCACGTTCGCGTCCCGCTCTACTGGGCACTGGGGTTCCACATCCTGAACGATATTGGTTTCGCCAATGTGCTGCCGGTCGGTCTCGCGCTTTATTCGCGTGCGGCGCCGAAGGGTTTGGGCGGCACTATGATTGCCATCTATTACATCCACCTCTTCATGGGAAATTTGCTGACCGGCTATCTCGGCGGCCTGCTCGGCACCATGCCCAACACGACGTTCTGGCTGATGCATGTGGTGCTGATGGCGATTGCCGGTGCGGTGCTGCTGGTGGCGCGGATCGCGTTTGGTTCCTACCTCGTGCCGCGCATCGAGGAGGCCGCCGCCTAGCCCGCGGTCCCGGGGAAGATACTTTAAGCCGAAGTTAAGGCGACTCAGCTAGTTACGAATCATGGGCTGGCTGATCGTTCTCGTCATCATTGTTGTAGCGGCTTTGTGGGCCATTCTGGTCTATAACGGCCTGGTCCGGCGCAAGAACATGGTCGCCGAAGCGTGGAGCGGCATCGACGCACAGCTGAAGCGCCGCGCCGATCTCATTCCCAATCTCGTAGCGACGGTGAAGGGTTACGCAGCGCATGAGAGCGCCACCTTCGAGGAGCTGGCGCGGCTGCGGGCGTCGGTGCAGTCCCAGACCAATGTGGCCGCGCGTGCCCAAACGGAAATCGCGATAGTGGCGGCGCTCGCGCATCTCCTTGCCGTCGCCGAAGCCTATCCCGAGCTGAAAGCCAGCGACAATTTCCGGCAACTGCAGAGCGAGCTTGCCGACACCGAAGACCAGATTCAGCTGGCGCGCCGCTACTACAACGGCACGGTCCGCAACTATAACATCGTGATCGAACAGTTTCCGTCCAATCTCGTCGCGGATATCGGCAGGTTTGCGCCCGCGCCGTTCTTCCAGATCGAGAATGATTCCGGCCGCCAGGTTCCCGACGCGGCATTTGGCGGATGATCCGCGCCGCGCTGCTGGCCGTCTCGATTATTATCGGCTTGTCGCTGCCCGCGCGCGCCGACGAGCGCATCACCGACTTCGCCAGCGATATACGCGTCGCGCAGACCGGTGCGCTGACGGTCACCGAAACGATCGCGGTCAATGCCGAAGGCTCGGCGATTCGTCACGGGATCTTCCGCGACTTCCCGACCGTCTATGACCGGCAGGGGCGTTATGTTCATGTGGGTTTCGATGTGCTGTCCGTCTCCCTCGACGGCCATGACGAGCCCTATAGCGTCGCGCGGATCGAAGACGGCGAGCGCGTGAAGATCGGCGACCCGAAATCGGAACTTCCGCCGGGCCCGCACCGCTTTGTACTCACCTATGCGACGGACCGGCAGATCCGGTATTATTCGGGCTTCGACGAGCTTTATTGGAATGTCACCGGGAATTTCTGGTACTTCCCGATCGATCATGCGGAAGCCACGGTCGAGCTGCCCGGCAATGCGCGCATCCTGCAATATTCCCTCTACACCGGCGCTGCCGGGTCGACCGCGCAGAATGCACAAGCCGAGAAAATCTCCGATTTCGCCATGCATTTCGCGACCACGGCGCCGCTCGGCCCGAAAGAGGGATTGACGGTCGCAATCGGCTTTTCGAAGGGTGCGGTGTTGCCGCCCACGCCCGAGGAATTGCAGCGCGAATTCATTCGCGACAATGCGGCCACGCTCGTGGCCAGTGGCGGCGTGCTGCTGATGCTGATCTATTTCATCATCGTGTGGATCGAGCACGGCCAGCGTCCGGCGCGCGGCACGATCATTCCGCTCTTCGCGCCGCCGAAGGATTTCTCGCCGGCGGCCGTGCGCTTCGTCCATTGCATGGGGTACGACCGCAAGGCCTATGCCGCCGCGCTCGTCGACATGGCGGTGAAGGGTTATTTCACAATCACCGAAGATCACGGCGTCTACACCCTGACGAGGACACGCCGGAGCGAGATGCAAACACCTCTTGCACCGGGCGAATTGGCGCTCGCCGCCAGGCTGTTTGACGATCGCGACACGATCGCGTTGACACAGGACAATCACACTGCCGTCGCCCGGTCGATTGCCGCACTCAGGATCTCGCTCGCCGGCGAATATGAGCGCGTCTATTTCGTCACCAACAGTCATTGGTTCATTGGCGGGATCGCGATGCTGGTGCTGACCGGAATCGCCGCCGCAGCACTGTGCGACGATCCGAAGGCCGACACCGTCCTGGTGTGGATCGCCGGCGCCTGTTTCGGTACCGCGCTGCTCGGACATCGCGCCTGGGATGCCTGGCGCGCCACGCTTAACGGTCCGGGCTCGGCCATGACTGGCGCAATTCACGCCCTCACCATGACGGGGCTGTTTTCGCTTGGCTTCGTTCTGAGCTGGTTTGTCGGAATCGTGCGACTCGCACATTCGGTGCCGTTGCCCGTCACCATCGCGCTCTCGCTCGGCGGCATCTTCGCCTATGCGTTTTATTATCTGTTGAAACATCCCACGCTGCTCGGCGCCAGGATCATGGACGAGATCGACGGTTTCGAGTTGTTTCTCGCGACCGCCGAAAAAGACCGTCTGGAAGTTCTCAATCCGCCGGACGTGACGCCGGCCGTGTTCGAAAAATTCCTGCCCTATGCGATCGCGCTCGACTGCGAAAACCAGTGGAGCAGGAAGTTCGAGGCCGAAGCCGCCGCGGCCGGCGTCACACCGGACGGGCAGCACAGCTACTACACGCCGGGATGGTATTCCGGCAGTTCGTTCGACCAGCTCGGCACGGCCGGTTTCGCCGGCGCGCTCGGCGCGTCCATGGCCTCGGCCGTCGCCTCGGCGTCGACTGCCCCCGGCTCGGGCGGCGGCGGCGGCTCCGGTGGCGGCGGGGGCGGCGGCGGCGGTGGCGGCTGGTAGGGCAACCCTGCGCGGCCATGCTTGCGGATGCGGTGATTTTCCAGAAAATGGCGGCAGCGGGCGTCGAACAGGAGCGGATAACCATGCGGAGCGCGATAATGTTTTCGACCATCGCCGGCTGTGCGTTGCTCGCAGCCTGCGATCAGAATCCGAAATCCGACAATGTCACCGTCAACGGGCAGAACGGCAACGTCACCATCTCGGCCAATGGTCATCAATTCTCGATTCATGCCGAGGGCGACAAGAACGGCAGTTTCTCGATGTCCGGCGACAACGGCCATTTCACGATGCACGCGTCCGACGGCAAGCAGACGGTCGTCGTCAATTCGACCGGCGGTTCCCGGAATGTGCATCTGCCGGATTTCGTCACCTCCTACCCGGGCGCGAAACGGCAATCGACGACGATCGGCTCGAGCGTGACCGGCACAACCGGCGCCGTCACGTTTGAAACCTCGGACTCTCCTGCCGCGGTGATTGCTTTCTACAGGCAGAAATCGGCCGGCGAGGGTCTTTCCGAGGTGCAAAATATGAACACGGGTCCGATGACGATGTTCGCGGCGAATGCCGAGGGCGGCAAAAAGGCGTTGCAGGTCATTGCGTCCGCGTCCGGCGGCGGGGCACATGTCCAGGTGAACTGGACCACCAAGTAATTCCATCACGAGACCTGTTCATGACCGACACCCTGCCCGACCGGCTCTGCGTCAACCCCAGGAGCCCGTATTACGACGAAGCGCTGCTCGAGCGCGGCATCGGCGTGCGCTTCAATGGTGTCGAAAAGACCAATGTCGAAGAGTATTGCGTCAGCGAGGGCTGGGTGCGGCTTGCGGTCGGGCGCACCGTGGACCGCGCCGGCAATGCCATGACCGTGAAGTACAAAGGAACGGTCGAGCCCTATTTCAAAGAGGCGCCGGAACCGTCCGCATAAGATAGCGCACCCGTTTGCCGCGGTCGGGCAGCCAGGCGCCACCGATCTCCAGAAAACCGAGCGCGGCATGGAACGCGTCGGATCCCGGATTTGGCGGGTCGATATTCACCTCGCAGCAGACACGCGTATATCCTTCGCGCGCCGCCGCTGCGAACAGATCGTCATAAAGCAGCCGGGCCAGGCCTTTGCGGCGCGTATTCTCCGCCACCACCACGCGGTCGATGTAAACAAACCGCTCGAAGCGCTCGGCGAACCAGCGATAATTGGGCGCGGTGGCCGGAGCCCTTTCCGCGAGCGCGATCAGGAACGCATCGCGCGCGAGCGTCATCCGCGTGCGGAACGAGAGTTCGACCAGCTCTTCGAACGCCGTGCGGCTGAAGACTCCGATTTCGCGCTCTTGCGCGTTGCCGAGGGCAAGCAGGACGTCGAGATCATCGGGGCCCGGCGCAAGGAGCCGCTTTTCGTCACTGATGTATTCCACCATTTGCACGGCCCCCTGGGACCGCGGGCGTCCTCGCCCGCATCTTTCCGGTGCATTATATGGTAGTTCCGGGTTGTGTCGACAGTGTGCGGGCGAGGACGCCCGCGGTCCCAGGGAGAATTTGCGCCGGCTATGCTCGCGCTGCTAGAACGCTCGGCGATTTTGATAACGACCACCAATGAGTTTGCACGAACCGCCCTTGGCACCGCGGCCGCTCCGCCCGCATCGCGCTTGGCACAATCGCGGTTATCTGCCCCATTTTGACAATGGCGCCGTCGTGCAGGCGATCACATTCCGGCTCGCCGACAGTCTGCCGCGGACAATTTATGACAGACTCGTTGCTGAGGCGGCAGATGAGTCGGACAGACGACAACGGCTTGATTCCATAATCGATGAAGGTCGCGGTGCATGTATTCTTCGCGACCACGCCGCACTCGTTCAAGCGGCGCTTCAGTACTTTGACGGCGAACGGTACCGGCTGCTTGCCTGGGCAATAATGCCAAATCATGTGCATGTACTCGTTGAACAGCTGGACGGATTTCCGCTTGCTGGTGTCGTACAAGGATGGAAATCGTTTTCGGCGAGGGAAATCAACAATCGTCGTGGCGCAAAGGGCGCGGTCTGGGCTCCGGACTACTATGATCGTTATATCCGTAACGGGCTGCACTTGACCAATGCCATCGCCTATATCGAAAACAATCCGGTAAAGGCCGGTCTTGTAAGTCGTGCGGAAGACTGGCTGTTTTCATCCGCAACAAACAACGATGCGGGCGGGGACGCCCGCGGTCCCAGGAAAAAACATGGCAAAGATAGCAGGTAACGAAATCCGCCCCGGTGCGCTCATCGCCTTTGAGGGTGGGTTGTGGCTGGTGGTGAAGACGCAAGCCGTGAAGCCCGGCAAGGGCGGCGCCTATAACCAGGTCGAGCTCAAGAACATCGTCACCGGCACCAAGCTCAATCAGCGGTTCAGGTCCGACGAGGCCGTCGAAGAGACCTGGCTCGACAAGAAGGATTATCAATTCCTCTTCGCCAGCGGCGACGCGCTGACTTTCATGGACATGGAGAATTACGACCAGATCGAGTTGTCGCGCGATTTCGTTGGCGAGCAGGCTGCGTTCCTGCAGGACGGAATGAAAGTTTTGCTCCAGTTGCATGACGGCAAACCGATCTCGATCGCGCTGCCGGTGCAGGTGGTGCTGACGGTGACGGAAGCCGATCCCGTGGTCCGCAACCAGACAGCCCAGGCCGGTTACAAGGGAGCCATACTCGAAAACGGCGTGCGCACCCAGGTGCCGCCCTTCATCGAGCCGGGCACGAAGATCGTGGTGGCCACGGCGGACGGCAGCTACGTCCGCCGCGCGGAATCCTAGACGCCCCTTGGGACCGCGGGCCTGCCTTCGCCGCACCTGGTATTTCACTTATCATATACGACGGTTCTCATTGGCGAATTGGACGGCTGTGCGGAGCCGTGATAAGCTCAAAACATGAACGTGACCGTCCGGATCCCCGATGATCTTGCTACCCGCCTCGGCGCGGGTAACCGTGATCTGGAGCGTCAGGCCCTGGAAGGGCTGGTGCTGGAAGGTTTTCGGGCCGGCCGCATCAGCAAGGACGAACTGGGGCAGGTGCTCGGCCTCGAAGGGCTCGATCAAATCGACGGCTTTCTCAAGGCGCACGATGTGTACGAGCCTTGCGCGTTCGAAGAAATCGAACGCGATGTCGAAACGCTCGTACGCCTCGGCATCTGAGGCGTCGTGCGGGTCGTTGTCGCCGACACCGGGCCGCTGCACTATCTGGTCCTGATCGACGCGGTCGAGCTGCTGCCGCGCATGTTCAAACGCGTGCTGGTTCCCGAAATCGTCGCCGTCGAAATGAACCGATCTTCAACGCCAGCCGTCGTGCGAAGCTGGCTCGCGACAATGCCCCCATGGCTTGAGCGCCGGTCGATCGAAGCCGCCGGGATTTATCCGCCGCGTCTCGGCGGCGGCGAACGCGCCGAGATCGCGCTCGCACAAGTCGCAAACGCGGCATTGCTGCTTATGGACGATCGAGCCGGCATTAACGAGGCGCGCGCGAGAGGGCTTCAGGCAACCGGCACGCTCGGTGTGCTCGAACGCGCTGGACAGCTTGGTTTCATCGATCTGCCCGCAGCAATCGCTCGGTTAAAGACGACAAATTTTCGCTATCGGCCCCAACTGCTGGACAAGCTGTTGACGCAAGCTAAGCGGAAAGGCGAGGCGTGAATGACCCGGCTCTGGGTCGATCCGCTCTGGGACCGCGGGCCTGCCTTCGCCGAAGCCTCGGCGTAGTCGGATCGACGCAGGGAGGCGCCCCCGCCCGCATCTGGGCCTGACATCGAATACCAAAGCGGCGACAGCACCGGGTCTTCGCGCTGGACTCAAGGACGCCATTGGCGTATATACCGGCCATGGCGGGAGCGCTCATAACGGTCGCGGAACCGCCCTGTTCCTGCGCCAGGCAAAAGAGGTTTGGACGGAGACGGAACACCAGGAATTCGTCCTCTACATCGCGGCCAATCCGCAAGCCGGTGATTTGATCCCGGAGACGGGCGGTGTACGCAAAGTCCGTTGGGGCCGGAAGGGGGCTGGCAAACGCGGCGGTGTCCGGGTGATCTATTTCTATCATGATCCGGATCGGCCGCTTTATTTGCTGATGGTGTACGCAAAGGGTCGTCAGGACGATCTGGACGCAGGCGACAGGAGAGCGGTGCGGGAGTTGGCCGCTGCAATCAAGGGCAAGCGGCAAGGCGTGAAAGGGAACGTCGCATGAGCAAGTTCGGCAGGGAATTGATTGCAAGCATGAAACAGGCCGTCCGGTACTCCCGGGGTGAGAAGGTGCGCGGCATGCGGGTGACGACAGTCGACCTGCCCGATGTGAAGGCGATCCGGCAAAAGCTGCACATGTCGCAACAGGAGTTCGCCGCGTCATACCGGATACCGCTTGCGACCCTGAAAAATTGGGAACAGGGCAGACGCGCGCCCGATGCGCCGGCCGCAGCTTATCTTCTAGCCATCCGCCGCCGGCCGAAGGAAATCATGGAAGCGGTCGCAGGTTAGAACAAAATTTGTTGGTGGGTAATTAGAACTCCGACTCCATTTCTTGAGTGGCCTCGAACATTCAGCCTTAAAGTGTCATGGCCCGCAAGCTTGTCCCCGCGAAGGCGGGGAGCGGGCCACCCAGGTTCGAGCGACGGTTGTCCTAAGTGAACCATGATCGCCCTGACGGATTTTCCCGGTGTGCACCTGGGTGGCCCGCCTTCGCGGGCCATGACAGTATTTGTATGTATACCCATCCCGGCGGCTGGTAATGTGCGGCAAGTTCACGGCCATGGCGAGCTGGCGCGAGGTGGTCGATTTCTCGCAACCGCTCGGCATTGCCCGCGACGGCCCGGACGAAGAAGTCACCTATGGCGTGGCGCGGCCTCTCCCGGTGATCGTGTGGGATCGCGAGACGGGCAGGCGCCGCGTTGTCCCCATGCGCTGGGGCTTCCCGCACGCGAAGGACTGGCGGCGGCCGCAGCCGATCCATGCGCGCAGCGAATCGATCGAAACAACCAAAGCCTTTGCGGAAGCGTTCGCGACCGGCCAGCGCGGGATTGTCGTCTTCAAGACGTTCAACGAGGGCGAGGAAGCAACCACTTCGACCGGCAAGCCCAAAACAATCCAATGGACGATCGACCCGCGCGACGGGCAGCCGCGCGGCTTTGCCTTCGTATGGCGCCGGTTCGAGCTTGCCGACCTGCCGCAACCGATGCTGGCGTGCTGCATGGTAACAGTGCCCGCGAACAAGCTGCTTCGCGACACGATCCTGAAGCACGACCCCGACCCGCGAATGCCGGCGATCCTGGAGGACGCGGACTGGGCCACATGGCTCGGCGAGAATGCCGCCACGCCGGAGCAGGCGAAGGCGGTGTTGCGGACGATGGAAGGCGTGAATTGGGAGATCGCGCCGGAGCGGAAGAAATAAAAAGAGAAAGCGGCGGCAGGATCGACGTTGAACAGGCGTCGCGGCCAGGGTGAATGTTTCTCCCCTCCGGGAATCAAATTTATGCCGCCAATGCCTCGCGCACAGCATCCGGCGCGCGATCGATCACCAACAGATAGGCTCGCGAAGCGGAATCGGGGCTTGTCCGGCCCTGTTCCCAGTCGCGCAGTCGCGCTACGCTGAACCCGAAGGATGCTGCAAATGCATCCTGGGTGAGCTTCATCCTTTTCCGGATTGCGCGCACGTCTATTTCCGGAGGAATATGCGTGCGGATGCCGGTTTCGCGGCCTTCGGAAAAAGCGATCGCTTCCTCGAGACCGGCCCTGATATCATTGAACACTTTTTTCGACATGATCATCTCCTTCGCAATGTTCAGGCCCGTCGTGGCAGTCGCACCTTTTTGTCGTAGTTGGCGACCAGTTGCTTCGTCAGTTTTCCGAGTTCTTTGGCCTCGCTTGCCGTCAGGTCCGATTTCTCGTTTTTCGCGTATACCGTCAGCAGGAACACCGGGATCGTTTCGCCGCTGAAGAACGTAATGACGCGCACCCCGCCGCGCTTTCCTTTCCCCTTCGCGCCCCAGCGGAGCTTGCGGCATCCGCCGGTCCTTTTGATCTCGTCACCCGCATCGGGATGACCGGCGAGGTAATCAATCAGCTCCCCGACTTCCTTGTTGGACATGCCGATTTCAGCGGCGCCTCGCGAAGATGGTGGTTTCGGCGACCGTGTGCATGAAGCGTATATATACGGAGCGTCCGTATTCATGTCAAGGAAAAATACGGATGCTCCGCAGTTTGCCCGCGCACCTGAGCGCAGGTGATTCCCGAAAGCGCGCCGCTGCAGCACAGCCGACCCCATGGTCGGCCGCCTGACTAATCGTTTCACCTGGCGCGAGATCGTCGAGCTCTACCGGATCACCGAGCCCTACATCGCGCCGGTTTCGAACATGCGCCCGCGCGACGGGCAACCGCGCAGCTTTGCCTTCTTTCGTCTGGCGCCGGTCCGATCTTGCGGACATGCCGCAACCGATGCTGGCGTGCTGCATGGTGACAGTGCCCGCGAACAAACTCCTTCGCGACACGATCCTGAAACACGACCCCGACCCGCGAATGCCGGCGATCCTGGAGGACGCGGATTGGGCCACATGGCTCGGCGAGAACGCCGCCAGCCCGGAGCAGGCAAAGGCCGTTTTGCGGACGATGGAAGGCGTGAATTGGAGAATACGGTGACAGCGACAACGTTTCCCTCGAAGTCACGGGCCATCATTCACCCTTTGTCGCAGGGCACCAAATCGCCAGGTTTTGCGTAATCCGGCTGCAAAGCCGGGACAGACGGGCGAAGAATGGCGCAGTGCCCTGTGCCATGAATAGCCGATGGCCCGACTGCCGCGCATCGTTGTTCCTGGCTGCCCGCATCATGTCACTGCGCGCGGCAACCGTCGCGAGCCGATCTTTTCCGAAGATGGCGACCAGGACATCTATTGCGACATGCTCGCCCAGCAGATGCGCAAGGCTGAAGTTGAGGTTTGGTCTTATTGCCTGATGCCCAATCACGTGCATCTCATTCTTTATCCGCACGACGGAAAGGGGCTCGCGCGTGCGCTCGGCGCCGCCCATAAACAATGGGCGAACTTCATCAACGGACGCGGCAGGTGGCGCGGCCATCTTTTCGACGGCCGCTTCGGCTCCGTCGCCATGGATGGAGGTCACCTGATCTCGGCGGTTCGCTATGTGGCGCTCAATCCCGTCCGCGCGCGCCTTGTTGGCCGCGCGCAGGACTGGAAGTGGTCGAGCGTCCGCGCTCGCCTCGAAGGCAAGGACGATGGGCTTGTCAGCGTGCGTCCCGTGCTTGACCGGGTGGCGGACTTCGCTGCGCTTATCGCCGGCAGCGCCGACGATCCCGGATTTGCCGGGCTGAGAGCGGCCGAGCAAACCGGCCGGCCACTTGGCACCACCGACTTCATTGCAGGATTGGAGCGCATTCTTGGCCGCCCGATCGCGCGGGCCACGCGCCCGGACGCAAGCCCAAACAACATCCAAAGGACCAGCCGCGGCTCTTTTGAGGCATCGAAAACGTTGCCGCTGTCACTGTATTTTCTATTTTCCTGTCCACAAGGCCCAGTATTTATGTTCGGTTCGCACTAAGTGCAGATAGCGCGGAAGTAACCGTTAATTGCAAAGCTTGCGCTCCAATTGGAAACCCTAGCCCCCAGAGGCAGCAAGCGCAATAATCCGCAAATTCCCCAAATCCATTGCCGGACGACGAAATTAACAACACATATGCACCTGCAAGTACGGTCGCCGCTATTACGAAAACCCAGCTTATGAAAGATATTTCTTTGAGTTCGCGTATTGACACCTTAATTGACGTGCCCTTCGTTACCTTCTGACTGGTACCTGCCCACAACCGTTGAGCGGCGCCGACGCCTAGGATTTGCGTCACTTGGCCCATAACGACTTCCGGGGTCGTAGTAGGAGTTATGCGGTCCGCCAAAGCATCGATTTGACTCGCGACTAGCTTTAGGGTCGGGTCGTTTGTTTCGGTAT
>DATAYG010000125.1:0-4343 GCA_036272695.1 Rhizomicrobium sp.
CGGTGCGCTTCCCGGGCAATTGATCCAGATGATGAAGAAGGCCGGGACCAAGAACCCCATCATCATGCTGGACGAAGTCGACAAGATGTCGATGGACTTCCGAGGCGATCCCTCGGCCGCGTTGCTGGAGGTGCTCGATCCCGAACAGAATTTCGCGTTCATGGATCACTACCTCGACGTGGAATACGATTTGAGCCAAGTGTTCTTCATTGCCACGGCGAACGTGCTGCACACCATTCCCCCGGCTCTGCAGGACCGTATGGAAGTCATCCGCCTTTCCGGCTATACCGAGCTCGAAAAGCTCGAAATTGCCAAGCGTTTCCTGGTCGCGAAGCAGCGCAAAGATACCGGCGTCGGCGAAGATCAGGTTCAGTTTCTCGAGGAAGGATTGCTCGAGCTGATTCAGTCCTATACCCGCGAAGCGGGGGTCCGCAATCTCGAACGCGAGATCGGAAATCTGTGCCGTAAGGTGGCGCGCAAGGTTGTCGAAGCGCAGACCACGGATGATGTTCCGGTTGAGGGATCCGCCGAACCTGTGTTCGTTGACGATGAGCCGTCTGTAACAGTCGAAGAAGCGCCGCGTAAAGGCAGGAAAAAGGCTAAGAAGGAAGAGCCTGTTCCGTTGGTCGCGATCGATCAGGTGGTCATCAATCGAGGGACCGTGAACGATATGCTCGGCCCGGCCCGCTTCCGTGATCTCACCCTGGAAAAACAGAATGAAATCGGCGCTACTACCGGTCTTGCTTGGACGGAAGTCGGCGGCTCCATCCTTACTACCGAAGCTACTGTCATGGAAGGCCGCGGGAAGCTGACCACCACCGGCAAACTCGGCGATGTCATGCAGGAGTCGGCCCAGGCTGCTATGAGCTATGTGCGTTCCCGCTCGCAATACCTTGGGCTGCCCAAGGATTTCTATCGCCACCTGGACATCCACGTGCACGTGCCCGAAGGAGCCATCCCGAAAGACGGGCCCTCGGCTGGCATTACGATTGCTACCAGTATCTGCAGTGCTTTGACCGCGATCCCCGTTCGCTGTGACATTGCGATGACGGGCGAGATCACCGTACGCGGGCGTGTGTTGCCCATCGGGGGACTCAAAGAGAAGTTACTCGCCGCGCATCGGCAGGGCATCCACGAAGTAGTGGTCCCTAAGGAAAACGAAAAGGATTTGGCCGAAGTCCCCGAGAATATCCGAAAAGATATGAAGCTGCACGCAGTCTCTTTTATGGACGAAGTGCTGAAAATCGCTTTAGAGCGTGAGATTGTAGCTCTCCCACTCGCTCCAACAGCCACGGCTGCTGATCTGGTGGGTCGGCCCGCCGAAGATAATTTGACTCATTAATGTAATGCTGAGGCGCTTCCGATCGGTGGAAGCGCTTCAGCACCGGAAAGAACCTTGAGTACCGTTCAAACTGCTGCCAGCCCGTCGCTGATCATCAGTGCAGCTGAGCCTCAGCAGTTTCCGTTCGAAACGGTAGACGGTACCTTTGAGATAGCCTTTTTGGGGCGCAGCAATGTCGGTAAATCGACCCTGTTGAATGCAACCCTTGGGCAGCGCGGAACCGGTAGGCAGGAACTGGCTTTTACCAGTGCTCGGCCTGGTTGTACGCAGCTCATTAATTTTTTTCGGATCGACGACTCCATTCGATTCGTCGATCTGCCCGGATACGGTTTTGCCCGTGTCTCGCTCGATGAGAAAGCCCGCTGGCGCAAGCTGATCGAATCCTACTTGCTCGAACGGCACAGCCTGGCGCTGTCGTTCCTGCTGCTGGACGCCCGGCGAGGCTGGATGGATATGGACCTCGAACTCAAATCCTGGCTTGAGTTCCACAACCGGCGCTACCAGGTGGTAGCGACCAAGATCGACAAACTGAAAAGCAACAATCAATTGAAAGCAGGACTGGCTGCGATCCAAAGCAAACTCCTGGATCACACGCCCATTCCGTTCTCGGCCATCGACGGCCGGGGAGTGAGGGAAATTTGGCAAACCATCTCGAAGATCAAGAACAAGCAATAACCCCCGCGGCTGAGCCCCAAGGCAAGCCCACCGAGAAGCCACAAGAAGGAAACGGAAACGGGACCCCCGACGCGGCTCTGGCGACCGACGCGCAAGCCGCTGAAACAACAGCAGAGTCGAAGCCTGCGGACTCGGCCAAACCGGTAGAATCCAAGCTCGCCGACAAGCCACCTTCTTCCGACAAGCCACTTGTCCGAACGGCCAGACCGGCGGACGGCAAGCCCGCCGGTGAATCAAGAACCAATGGCGCCCGAAGTGCCGAAAGCCGCAAGCCGGCTCCCGACGCGAAGTTGCCTGCCGCCGACGTAAGTGCGGCCGCGGCGGACACTCGTCCCGTCGGCGATGCACGGGCGAATGCATCCGAGCCGCCCCGCGCCGGCGATGTCAGGCCGCCTCAAACAAAACCGGCATCGACACCGTCTGCGGGACCCGCCGCCACGCCTTCTGCAACTGCCGCCACCGGTTCTCAGGCGCCCCCGCCTCAGGCGGCGGCCCAACAGCCTCAGGCGCAGGCGCAGGTACCAGCTCACCAATTGCCTCCGGGCCAGCGCCGCGGCCGTCATTCCATCGGCAATACCGGACAGCAAGGACAACGCAACGGTGCCACCACGCTCGACTTGGTGGAACTCAAGGACATGGCGATCCAGGATCTGAACCAGATCGCGAAGGATCTGGGCGTTGCCGGAGCCGCCGGTCTGCGCAAGCAGGAACTTATTTTCAAGATCCTGCAGACCCAAGCCGAAAAAAGCGGACTGATCTTCTCGGAAGGTGTCCTCGAATGCCTGCCCGACGGCTTCGGCTTCCTGCGCGCCCCCGAATACAACTACCTGCCCGGGCCCGATGACGTCTATGTTTCGCCCTCGCAGATTCGCCGCTTCGACCTTCGTACCGGCGACACAGTCTCCGGTCAGATCCGCCCGCCCAAAGAAGGCGAGCGCTACTTCGCGCTCATCAAAGTCGACGCCATCAACTTCGAGCCGCCCGAGGAATCGCGCAACAAGATCTTCTTCGATAACCTGACGCCGCTCTACCCGGATGAACGGTTGAAGCTCGAAACTGCGCGTGACAACTTCTCCGGCCGTGTGATGGATTTGCTCACGCCCATTGGCAAAGGTCAGCGCGGACTCATTGTCGCGCCGCCTCGCACCGGCAAGACGATGCTGCTGCAAAGCATCGCCAATTCCGTCACCCATAGTCATCCTGAAGTAAGCCTGATCGTTCTTCTCATCGATGAACGTCCGGAAGAAGTCACCGACATGCAGCGGTCCGTGCGCGGCGAAGTCATCAGCTCTACCTTTGACGAGCCTGCCTCCCGTCACGTCCAGGTCGCTGAAATGGTGATCGAGAAAGCCAAGCGCCTGGTCGAACATAAGCGCGACGTGGTGATTCTCCTCGACTCGATTACGCGCCTCGCTCGCGCCTACAACACCGTCGTCCCGCCTTCCGGAAAAGTGCTCTCCGGCGGTGTCGATTCCAATGCCTTGCAACGTCCAAAGCGCTTCTTCGGCGCCGCGCGCAACATTGAAGAAGGCGGTTCCCTGACCATCGTCGCCACCGCGCTGATCGATACCGGCAGCCGCATGGACGACGTCATCTTCGAGGAATTCAAAGGCACCGGCAACATGGAAATTCACCTCGACCGCAAACTGGTCGACAAGCGTGTCTTTCCCGCCATCGACATCAACCGCAGCGGTACGCGCAAGGAAGAACTCCTCATGCCGCGCGAAGAACTCAACCGAGTTTGGATTCTCCGCAAGGTGCTCAATCCGCTTTCTCCCGTCGAATCGATGGAATTATTGCTCGACAAGCTCGGTAAGACGCGCTCCAACGCGGAATTCCTGGCTGCTATGAGCGGCTGACGCTATCCGATCTGTTCATGGGCCGCATCCGCATTCTTTCCGACAACGTCGCCAATAAAATCGCGGCCGGAGAGGTGGTGGAGCGGCCCGCTTCCGTTTTAAAAGAGCTGCTCGAAAACTCGCTCGATGCCGGCGCTAACGACGTTCGCGTCGATACCGAAAACGCCGGTCGCCGTCTCATTCGCATCCAGGACAACGGCTCCGGCATGCTGCGCGACGATGCCTTGCTCGCCTTCGAACGCCATGCCACCAGCAAATTGAGCGACGTCAAAGACTTGCTGTCGATCGCCACGCTTGGCTTCCGCGGCGAGGCCCTTCCGTCCATCGCCTCCGTCAGCCGCCTGCTTCTCGAAACGCGAATCGCTGAGGAGCAGACCGGAACTGCCGTCGAACTGGCCGGCGGCAAGCTGCTGCGCTGCGACGAGATCGCCCGCAACCCGGGCACTACCATCACGGTTCGCGATCTG
>DATAYG010000126.1:0-8770 GCA_036272695.1 Rhizomicrobium sp.
CACATTCGCCGCGCCCGGATCGCCTTGGGTTCGGTTGCGTACAAGCCATGGCGCTTGACACAAGCGGAGCAGGCGCTTGCCGGTGTCGCTGCGAGCGACTCGGCGGCGATCCGTAAGGCGCTCGATTTGTCCCTAGCCCACGCAAAGTCGCTGGCGCACAACGCGTACAAGATCGTTCTCGCGAAGAACGCGGCAGAACGCACCATTCGTTTGGCGGCAGGTGCTTCGCAATGACAATCGGACAGCCACTCCCACGACTCGATGGTCCGATCAAGGTCACGGGTAAGGCGCGCTATACCGCGGACGTGCGCGTTGCCAATATGCTTTACGGGGTGCTGGTGACCGCTACCATCCCGTCCGGCAAGGTCCGCGACGTTGACGGCGCCTCTGCGCTTGCAGAGCCAGGCGTTGTCCGAGTGTTGACCCACAAGGATATGCCTCGCGCCAAATGCCCGATAGCTGGACCTCCTTGGGGCCATAGCTTTCTTCCGCTGCAAGATGATGAAATCCGTCACGAGGGCCAGGTGGTCGCGCTCGTTCTCGCCGAGACACTCGAAGCCGCGGAATCCGGCGCGCGCAAAGTGGTTGTGAGCTATGCGCCCACCCTGGCTAAAATTCCAGCGGCGTTGGAGTGGTCCGAATTGGAGCGTGTAGCGATTGCGCCGAAGAACACCGGCTACTTCTTTCTCGAAACGGAATTCTCAAAGGGCGATGCGGATCACGGTCTCGCTCGCGCGAAAAACCGCGTGGATGCGGTCTATTCCCAACCGCCGCGTCACCACAATCCGATGGAGCCTTCTGCAGCTCTGGCATTGTGGGAGGGGGATAAACTCACCGTCTTTGACTCCACGCAGCACGTTTATGCCGTGCGCGCCGGATTGGCAGCGCTCTTTGGAATCCCGCCTGAGAGCGTGCGCGTCATTTCAGAACACACTGGCGGTGCTTTCGGTGCGAAAGGACTGATCTATTCTCACGAGGCGCTGGCTGCGCTCGCAGCGCGCATGATGAACCGACCGGTGCGGATCGTTCTTTCGCGATCGAACATGTATTCGGTCCTCGGCTATCAAACGCGCATCGTTCAGAAGATGGGCCTAGGCGCGGACGACAAAGGCTCGCTTTCGGCTGTTACGCACGATGTGATCAACCTCACGAGCGCAACGGATGATTTCATAGAAGCCGCGACTGAGGCCTCAAAGAGCCTTTATGGCACCAGCAGCATGCGGCTCAGCCAACGTGCCGAACGTGCCAACATTGGAATGCCCACCGCGATGCGGGCGCCCGGCGAGGGGCCTGGAATGTGGGCGCTTGAAAGCGCGATGGACGAACTCGCGTATCAGCTTCGCATGGACCCGCTCGACTTGCGGCTTGCCAATTATGCGGAACGCGATCCCGCCAACGGCGCGCCGTGGTCCTCGAAGAAACTTCGCGAGGCTTATGAGGAAGGTGCGCGTTTGTTCGGGTGGCGCCACCGCCCGCGCATACCTCAGCGCGACGGCGACTGGATCAGCGGGCATGGTATGGCTAGCTGTTTGATGGGGACCTTCCGGTTTCCTTCACGCGCGCAGGTACGCCTGCGCCGCAACGGAACCGCTGTCGTCGAGAGTGGCACCCAGGACATCGGCACCGGCGTAACGACGATCTTCCCGCAGATCGCCGCCGGAATCCTCGGAATTCCTGCAAGCCGGATCGATCTGAAGTTGGGCGATACGACGCTACCGGAAGCCGGCCCGACCTATGGATCGTCTTCCACGATGGGCGTAGGGGCCGCAGTGATTGCGGCGGCGGAAGATGTCCGCAGCAAGCTCGCGAGGTTGGCCAATCTGCCGCCAAACGAAGCGACAATGGCAAACGGCAAAATCGCACGCAGTGGCGCGGCCGAAGGATTTTCGATTGCCGACATCATGGACCGGGCCGACGAGTCCGAGATCATCGGGATCGGCGCGTTTGATCCAGCGAAGCTGGGATCGGGCTTTTCGATGCGCACCTTCGGCGCCATCTTCGTCGAGGTGGCCGTCGATCCTGATCTCGGATTGCTGCGCCTGCGCCGGGCGGTTGGAAGCTATAGCGCCGGCCGGATCGTCAATCCGCGCACGGCCAGGGCGCAGCTGTTGGGAGGGATCGTTTGGGGCTGGGGCATGGCGGCGATGGAACAAAGCCCATTCGAACCGTCGCTCGGCCGCTTTCTGTCCAAGAACCTTGCCGGCGTCGCCATCCCCGTGAATGCCGATATTCCCGCGGACATTACCGTGCATTTCGTCGACGAAATCGATGAAAAGGCGAGCCCGGTCGGCGGCAAGGGGATCGGCGAATTGGGGGCGACCGGCGTTGCGGCCGCCGTCGCCAACGCCGTCTTTTCCGCGACCGGCAAGCGAATTCGCAACCTACCGATTACGCCGGAAAAGCTCATCGCTTGAGCGAATGTCGAGGCCGTTGTGTTTGATGACTGCTCTGTCGCACTTAAGGCTGAATGTTCCACCATCCAAGGCACTCAGGAAGAAAGGTCTGCTTCCCACCTGTTCGGATCTCCTGACTTTGCTTGCGCCAAGTGAGATGCAGAACCTGGAACGCGAAAAGCTCAGCAGCCGCCCTTTTCAGCGAACGCAACCCGGCCTGAATGTTCGGACTCGCCAGCAAGGACGATGGTGAAAACGCCCTTGCCGATGCTGCCGTTTTTGGCGGAGGCGGTGACGACCGTACCTTCGACTTCTTGGCCCTCATCCTGGGCAACCACCTCGATGTGAGTGCCGATCACCTGGAAGGTGGCGAAATTGCCGTCGAGCTTTCCAAAACCGCTGTGCGGCCAGCCGAAGCTGCCGTCGTCGGTCACCGCCAGGCAGTGCTTGCCGTTGAAGCCCTTGGAATCGGTGACGGTGAACGGCCAATTCCCGCTGTAGCTCGTCGCCGTTGCCGCGCCGGCGGAGAAGACCGTCGCGAGAGCGACGGCCAGGGTGAAGAACACTTTCACCGGTTGCATTCCTTCGAAGGTGAATGACGGGTACAGGCTCAAGACTCGCCACCGGCCGACTTTATTCCAGTCGTTCGGCATGTGGTTCGCGTCGCGCTGGTCCGTCGGACGCGGCCTCAGGTACAATCATGATCGCGGGCTGCCTCGATCGTCGGCGAGGCGGAATAAAACGGTCAGGGCCAAGGTCTTTGCACATTGTGGACGATCGGCGCCGTAGATTCGAGGCGCAAGCCCTGCCGCATCTCGATGCGGCCTACAATCTTGCCCGATGGCTCTCGCGCTCGCCAGCCGACGCCGACGACATCGTGCAGGACGCGATGCTGCGCGCCTTCCGCGCCTTCGACGGATTCCGCGGCGGCGACATCAAGGCGTGGCTGCTCACGATCGTGCGCAACTGCTCGCGCAATGTGGGGTCCGACACGAAACGCCGCGGGCACACGCCGTTGCCCGAGGAGGATGCGAACCCGCTTGTCTCGCCGGATGCGAGCCCCGAGATGCTTGCCATGCGGGCCAGCGAAAGCCGCAAGCTGGACGAAGCAATTGCGCTGTTGCCGAACGAGTTCCGCGAGGTGCTCATTCTGCGGGAGATAGAAGACATGAGTTATCGGGAGATCGCGGAGGTCACAGGCGTTCCCATCGGTACGGTGATGTCCCGGCTCGCGCGCGCCCGCGCCATGCTCAAGGAGAAATGGATGCAGGAGGCGCGCACATGAATTGTCCCGAGCTGCTGTGCACCCAAGCCTATCTGGACGGCGAACTGGACGGCCAGGCCGCGGCGGAAGCCGAACGGCACGTGGAAACCTGCGCGGACTGTCAGGCATTCAGCACGGATGCCGCGCTGGTGAGCGATGCGATCCGGCGCAACCTCGTCCGCCACGCGGCACCGACGGGTTTGCGCGCGCGGATTGGCGCAGCACTCGATGCGGAGCGCCCGTCTGCCAGGGTTTTGCCCTTCAGGCTAGGCGGCCGCAGCTTTTGGACGGGCGCTGCAGGCGGTGCGGCTGTTTCGGCGCTTGCGGCGGCCTTCGCCATTCTCGCGATCCTTCCGCCAACCGCCGGCACGCTAGCGCAATCGGTTGCCGACGCTCACACGCAGGCGCTGATGACCGGAAACGTTATTCAGGTCGTTTCCAGCAGTCATCACACCGTCAAACCCTGGTTTGCCGGACGTGTGCCGCTCTCCCCGCCGGTAGCCGATTTTGCGCAACAAGGATTCGCGCTCGCAGGCGGACGGACAGACGAGATCGCCGGCAACCGTGCGGCGGTGGTGGTTTACCGCCACGGGCGCCACGAGATCGATCTCTTCGTCTGGGCGGACAGCGGAGCGCACCTGCCGAATGAAACCGTGACGCGTGGCTATCGCATGCTGTTCTGGACGCGCGGCGACCTCGATTTCGCTGCCGTGTCCGACATGGAAGAAGCGGAAATGCGCAAATTCGTGCAGTTGGTGCGCAGCGAGCCGGAATAAAACACGAGCCCCGCCGGTCTGGACACTCGAAACATCGAGGGCTGGACATGATCGACGAGACGACTTCGCGGCGCGCCGCGCTAAAATGCCTTGGCGTTGGCGCCGGCACGCTGTTCACGCTATCGAGCGGCGTCTTCGGCGCCGTCGATCTCGCGCAAGCCGCCACGGTTACGCAAATCGGCACCCCGCTGTTCGTACAGATCAGCGACACCCACATCGGCTTCAACAAGGATGCAAATCCCGATGTGATCGGCACGCTCAACCGCAGCATCGACATGGTGAACGCGCTGCCGCGACAGCCCGCCTTTGCCATCCACACCGGCGACGTGTCGCATCTTTCGAAGGCGGAGGAATTCGACACCGCCCAGCAGCTGCTCAAGCGTCTGCGGGTGCGCGAGCTTCACGTGGTTCCCGGCGAGCACGATGTGACCGATGGGCCGGGAACGGAATTCTTCGCGCGCTACGGCAAGCCTTCGAATAACAAGGGCTATTACAGCTTCGATGCCGGCGGCGTGCATTTCATCGCTCTGGTCAACGTGATGAGCTTCAAGGCCGGCGGCCTTGGCGCTCTTGGCGACGATCAGCTGGCCTGGTTGAAGGACGATCTTTCGGGACGTGCCGCGAGTCAGCCTGTCGTGGTGTTCGCCCATATGCCGCTGTGGACCATTTACGAGCCATGGGGCTGGGGCACCGCCGAAGGCGATCAGCTTGCGGCCATGCTACGCCGCTTCGGTTCCGTCACGGTTCTCAACGGTCACATTCACCAGATCGTGCAGAAAGTCGAAGGCAACATCACGTTTCACACCGCGCGTTCCACGGCCTATCCGCAGCCCACAGCTGGAAATGGCCCGGGGCCCGGTCCGCTGAAAGTCCCGCCCGATCAGCTGCCGACGATGCTGGGTGTCACCACGGTTGCGGCGGTGAGCCGAACCGGACCGCTCGCCCTGATCGACTCCACGCTCGCCTGATTCCATAGCCTAGGAAGGAACGATTTGATGATTCCGAAATCGCTCAGGCACGCCTTGACGGCTGCCATATTGCTGTCGTGCGCCGTACCTGCCATCGCCGACCCCAACATGGTCGTGATGAAGAATTTCGACTATTCGCCGATGAGCCTGACGGTACCGGTGGGCGCAACCGTCACCTGGAAGAATCTCGACGGCGAACCACACACCGTCGTCAGCATCGACGGCGCTTTCCGCTCGCAGGCGCTCGACCAGAACGACACCTACTCCTTCACCTTCAAGAAGGCGGGCACCTACAAATACGTCTGCTCGATCCACCCGAAGATGATGGCGGCGATCGTCGTCAAATGAATCATCCGCGAGACCCGCGGATGTGAGCCGGGGCCGCACCTCTGCCCCTCCACCGGCCCCGGCTCCGTCTTTCAATACGGCCCGAAATCAGAAGGAGATACAGCATTCGCGAAGTGCGTCTCGCGTCTCCAAGATGCATCGGACGACCGCGCGGTCACCGGTGGCGAATGACCGATGCTGCCGCTTCGGGTCACATCCGGCGTGGGTTGCAATTGCCGCTGAGCCCGGCCTCTAGCATATCCCGAGCCGGTCTCCCGGCTTCATGCTCCGGGTTGCTGAGGAAGGTCTCTACATTCGCGCCCATGGTGGCGAGCGAAAAACAGCGAGCGTGGTAGTCAAGGCGACGCAGATAAATCGCAGAGTATTTCCGGCGCACGGATGCGGCAGGCGATTATGCGGTACTCGGCATTACTAACGATCGCCGCACCGAGCCGGGCGCTTACGCATGTCGCCAGCGCTAATGCCGCCAGCCTGGGTGATCCGGTTCAAGAATGCCCGCAAGGAAATCGATCGTTGCACGAACGCTTGGCAGCAGGCCGCGGCGCGAGGTGAAGACAAGATGGATGATGCCTTCCGGTGAACTCCATTCTGAAAGCACGCGCTCCAGGCGCCTGTCCTGCAGCGCGTTCCATGCCGAGGGTTCGGGCAAAAGCGCGATGCCGAGTCCGTCAATGGCCGCTTGGGTGAGGATTTCGAACTGGCTCGCCGCAAGCCGTGGATGATGCGTGACAGTTTCTTCATTCCCGTTGGCATCTCTGAGGTGCCATCGATCGAACCCCACTCGTTCCGTGTGTCCGAGTGTTGAGAATTGTGCGATTTCGGAAGGCTTTTCTGGTTTTCCAGAGGCTGCCAGGAAATGGGGACTCGCATAAAGGCCCACCTTGGCGCGACCGAGAATCTTCACTTGGAATTCGACATCGCTGTCCAGCTTCTCGCGAACGCGCACGGCGATATCAATTCCTTCCTCGATGAGATCGACACGTCGATTGCTGACGATCACCTGCACGTGCAGCTTGGGATGGCGGTCGAGGAAGTTTGGAAGTTCGACGCACAAGATGCGATCCATGCCTTGCGGGCAGCTGACGCGAACCAGCCCTTGCGGCTCCGCCTTCAGACGCGAAACGACCTCTGCAACGGATTCCGCTTCAGCCACCGCGGCACGCGCGTGCCGGTAAACTTCCTTCCCCACTTCGGTGACGCTGAAGCGCCGCGTGGAGCGCTCGATCAGTCGAACGCCAAGCTGGCTTTCCAACGCGTTCACGCGCCGGCTGATGCGCGACTTTGGGATCGCGAGCGCCCGGGCGGCCGCGGAAAAACCGCCATTTGTGACCACGGCAGCGAAGAAGTTCAGGTCGTTGAGGTCCTGCATATCCCTGATTGTCCTACTGAGAGAACAATCTGTCCCGGCCAGCGCGCCTAATCAAGCCACTGTCTCGGAATTAGGTTCTCCTGATCAGAGACAGGGATAAGAGCCATGAAACTCCTCCATATCGACTCCAGCATCACGGGCGAGGCCTCCGCCTCGCGGAAGCTCTCCTCCGCTATCGTCAGCGTCCTGGCTCATGCCGCGCCGCATATTGAGGTGATCCGGCGCGACCTGGACGGAGAGCCGCTGCCTCATCTCGACAGCAAGCTCGTGGGCGCAGCGGGGCCGAATGGCCCAGCGGATGAAGCGACGCGTGCCGCGGCCGAAGAAAGCGCCCGAGTGCTGGAAGAGTTTCTCGGCGCCGACGTCGTGGTTATAGGCGCGCCGATGTACAATTTTACGATTCCAAGCCAACTCAAGGCATGGATCGACCGCATTCTCATTGCAGGCAAGACGTTTCGCTACACCGAGAAAGGGCCCGAAGGACTCGCGGGTGGCAAGCGCGTGATCGTTGCTTCCTCACGTGGCGGGTCCTACGGAGCCGGCAGTCCGGCTGCGCCTTTCGATTTTCAGGAAACGTACCTGCGCGCCGCGCTCGGCTTCATCGGTATCGATACGGTTGAATTCGTACGCGCCGAGGGATTGGCAATGGGCGCTGATCAACGCGAGGACAGCATTCAGGCTGCATTGAACCTGGTGCCGAAGCTTGCGCCGGCGCTCGTACGCGCAAGAGCGGCGTAAACATCGCACGCGTTCGGCGGGATCCAGGGAACAATACTCTTCCTTCGATCGAACAGGCTGCGGTCAGTCTCGCCGAAAGAGTTTCCTGACGGTGTGCGAACCAGCTTTGTCACGGTGGGGTCGAAGCGTTCGCCCGAACGTCGCTGTACGACCAAGCACCAAGAGGCCCGCCTTTTTTTACGCGAAGGGGACATGGTCGCTCTTGCGCAAGGTGGATCCGTTTCGTCCGAACAGTCCTTGAGGGGGCGCCACCGTTCAGGCCCAAGGAAGAAGTCGATCGCACTGCGGCGGCGCATCCTCCGGCAGTGGCACGCCGTTCGCAAACACGCCGTGCCCCAGCCTGGATCATCTGCCGCCCAGACGTTGCTTCCCAACCCATGACGCGGCACGCTTTTAGAGTAAAATAGCGATATGGCGGATAAGCCGCCGCGTAGACAGAGGACGGAAGCGGGACATGCGCTCAGCGACGGCAAATATAGAGGCTATCCGGCCAAATGACGCCGCTGCGGCGGACGCCAGTGCGATGCTCGCAAGGCAACTGCGCGACACGCTTAGCGCTGTTCCTGCCCATGCATGGTATGCGCTTCCGTCCGGTGCCCTTCTCTTCATCAATGAACGAGGCGCGGACTATGGCGGTCTGCCCAAGGATCATCCTCTCCGGTTTGGGATCGACATCGGCGCACCATGGGATTCGCATATTCCCTATCTGCACCCCGACGATCATGAAGAGACGCGCAGAGTCTGGTCTCAGTGCCTGAAAACCGGAACCGCGGGCGAGGTGACGTATCGTATACGCAACGGAGACGGCGAATATTGCTGGTTCATCGGCCGCGTGGAACCTCTCCGGAGCAGCGACGGAAGGTTGCTGTTTTGGATCGGAATCAATCTGGAAATCGATAAACGCAAGCAAACGG
>DATAYG010000127.1:0-4682 GCA_036272695.1 Rhizomicrobium sp.
GGCGCATCTGCTGACCTTGACCGCACCGGAGATGACCGTTCTCGTCGGCGGACTGCGGGTATTAGCTGCCAATGCCGGCAAGTCGAAGCACGGCGTTTTCACCATCCGTCCCGGCATGCTGACCAACGACTTCTTCGTCAACCTGCTCGACATGGGCACGGAGTGGACGAAGACTGCGGACGAGAATGTCTACGAAGGCCGCGACCGCAAGACCAACAAGGTGCAGTGGACGGCCACGCGCGCCGATCTGATCTTCGGCTCGAACTCGCAGCTCAGGGCCTATGCCGAGGTGTATGCGCAGAAGGACACCGAGGAGAAGTTCGTGAAGGATTTCGTGGCAGCCTGGAACAAGGTGATGAACGCGGATCGCTTCGATCTCGCTGCTTAAGGCTGGAGGCGACCTCGCGAGATGTGATTGCCTGTGACGCTGCCGAACGCGTCGCGGGCGGTCCTGCGCTTTCCGGTGCAGCAACAAAGAGCTCATATTAGAACTATTCTAATCTGTTGACAGACAGGCGGCGAGGGGGCAAGTTCGCGATCGGCACCGGGCTTCGCCAAAGCCGGGTGGATCAACAAGGAGGACGACATGGCACACCTGAAAGGCTCCAAGACCGCCAAGAATCTGGCAGATGCGTTTGCCGGCGAAAGCCAGGCCAACCGCCGCTATCTCTACTTCGCGCAGAAGGCCGACGTGGAAGGCTTCAACGACGTCTCTGCCGTGTTCCGCTCAACGGCGGAAGGCGAGACCGGCCACGCGCACGGCCACCTCGAGTTCCTCGAGGCGGTCGGCGATCCGGCAACCGGCGAGCCCATCGGCGGAACCGATTTGAACCTCAAGGCGGCCATCGCCGGCGAGACCCACGAATACACCGACATGTATCCCGGCATGGCGCGCACCGCCCGCGATGAAGGCTTCGACGAGATCGCCGACTGGTTCGAAACGCTCGCCAAGGCCGAGAAGTCCCACGCCGGCCGCTTCCAGCGCGCGCTGGATTCGTTGGGTCAATAAACAGCTGTCATCCCCGGCGAGAATTGCGCGCGACAAGCGCGCAGTTCGAGGGAAGGGGACCCAGGTGGTGATGACAGTTCTGGACTCGAAGGCTTCGCACATCCGGTGCGAACCTTCCACGCCGTATTGCGTCACGACCTGGGTCTCCTTCCCCTCGCGTCGCTGACGCAACGCTCGGCCGGGGATGACAAGGATTTGTTATGTCCCGAGAAGGCAGCCTTGATGCGCCGATACGCGAGCCGATCGCGTGGCGCGACGCGGACTTCACCGACGAGCAGAAGCTCGACGCGGAAATGCGGCGCATCTTCGACGTGTGTCATACCTGCCGGCGTTGCTTCAATCTGTGCGATTCCTTCCCGCGCCTGTTCGACCTGATCGACAATGGGCCGACTGGCGAAGTGGATGGCCTGAAGAGCGAAGATTTCCCCAAAATCGTCGAAGCCTGCACGCTGTGCGACATGTGCTTCATGACGAAGTGCCCCTATGTGCCGCCGCATCCGTTCAATGTCGATTTCCCCCACCTGATGCTGCGCCATCGCGCCGCCGAGGTGAAACGAGGCAACAAGGATTTCACCCAGCGGCAGTTGGCAGAGATGGATCGCAACGGCCGCATGGCCGTCCCGCTAACCGGCCTCGTGAATTGGGGCGCAGATCGCGACAACAAACTGACGCGGCCGCTGATGGAAAAGACGCTCGGCATCGATGCCGACGCCAGCCTGCCGAAATTCGCGTCGCAGACTTTCATGCGGGCCGACAAGAAGCAGCCCATTGCACCGAACACGAGCGCGCCGGCGTTCGGCAAACGCAAGGCCGCGCTCTATGCCACCTGCTTCGTCAACTACAACAAGCCCGACACCGGCATGGCGGCGCGCACGGTGCTCAATCACATCGGCGTCGAAACCCGTGCGGCTTATCCCGGCTGCTGCGGCATGCCGTTTCTCGAACAGGCGGAGATTTCGCGGGTCGCCGAGCAGGCGGCGAAAGTCTCGAAGGACTTGGTGAAGCTGATCGACGAGGGTTACGACATCATCGCGCTTACCGCCTCCTGCGGGCTGATGCTGAAGTTCGAATGGCCGCTGATCGTGCCGAACAATGCCGACGTGAAGCGGCTCTCCGAAGCCACCTTCGACATCGACGAATATGTGGTCGACATTGCGAAGAAGGACGGATTGCCCGACGGTATGAAGCCGCTGCCGGAGGGCGTCACGGTGCATCTGCCCTGCCATGCCCGGGCGCAAAACATGGGACCGAAGGCGGCCGAGATGCTGCGGCTGATCCCCGATACGCCCGTCGATGTGATCGAGCGCTGCTCCGGCCATGGCGGCACGTTCGGCGTGGTGACCAAGACGCACAAAGTGGCCGAGAAGGTTGGACGGCCGGTGTTTCGCACCGCCATTCAACAGGCGCGCGGGCATATCGCCTCGGGTTGTCCGCTGGCCGCGCAGCATATCGTCCAGAACGTGCGCGAAATGATGGCGAAGGACGGCAAGGAGTCCCCGGTGAGGGAACCGGAACATCCGATCGAGATCATGGCGAAGGCGTATGGGTTGTCGATTACCTGAACGAATTTCGCCCTTTGGCTTGCGAGATCCCGCAAGCCAGGATGGCGATGACCACGAGCGCAAAGGCGCCGCCGAGACAGGCGAGCGACAGCGGCAAGGCGAGCGCAATCGGTGCAAACAGCCACGCCGCCGCGAAAAGGAGCGATCCGGCAACGAGGGTCACCGCAATAAATCGGCGAAGGGATTGCGCAAAGACGGGTTCGCGCACCTGCGCCAGCGGTATAAGAGTCTTGGGCACGGAATTGGCGAGAAACGCCGTATATATTCCCGTGATGACGCCGGTGCTGCGGCTGACAGATTCGTGCACGTCGCCGGCAAATATACCGCGAGCTTTCAGGTATCGCACAACAAAAGCGCTGCCGATCATGAGCGCAGCCGCGACGACTCCGCCAAGTATGCTTTTGATAGCGCTGTTCATGCCGTTGCTCCCTTGGCCTTGGTTTTTGCCGAAGTCCGTTTCGCCCGGCGCGGCGAAAGCTCCATTCCGAACGCCTGCGCAAAGCTCAACAGCGCCTCTTCCAAGACGGACATTTTGAGGCGGTAGATGATTTCGCGTCCAACCTTCTCCTGCTCGACCAAATTCGCCTCGCGCAGCACGGCAAAATGCGCCGACATGGTTGGCCTTGCGACGGGAAACTCATCCGCCAGTTCGCCCGCCGTCATCGGCCGCTTGCGCAAGAGCTCAAGCACCTTGCGGCGCGTCGGATCGGACAGAGCCTTGAACACCAGGTTCATAGGGAGACATTTCGCTAATTATCGAAATGATGTCAAGTGTCGCGCCATCAGGAGGCTGAAATGACTGCTCAAGCCCGCAAGATCACCCCGGCGGACATTCTCGCCTACGAGAAATACGCTGCCGACCGCGCGCAATTCCGCAAGAACATGATTCCGGTGAAGAAGAACCGGCGCGTCGAGATCGGTCCGTTCGCCACGTTCTATTTCGAGAACTACGACACCATGTGGCTTCAGGTGCAGGAGATGCTGCACATCGAGAAAGGTGGCGCCGAGCAGATCGCCGGCGAGATCGAAACCTACAATCCTCTGATCCCGCAAGGCAGCGAGCTGATCGCCACCCTAATGCTGGAGATCGAGGATCCCAAGCGGCGCGACCGCGAGCTCTACCGCCTCGCCGGTATCGAGGAATCGACCTACATCGCGCTGAACCAGGAGCGCATTCCCGGCACGCCTACGGAATACGACGAGCGCACCTCGCCCGACGGGAAAACCTCATCGGTGCATTGGGTGCGATTCAAGTTCACACCCGAGCAGATCGCGAAGTTCAAGGCGCCGGGTGTCGAGGTCGTGCTCGGCATTGCCCACGCTGCTTACAGCCATATGGCGGTCGTGATGCCGGACATCCGCGCCGAACTGACAAAGGATTTCGCATAAGAGATTGCGCGCGGATTGGTGTCAGGTGGCTGCGGCGGCGACAACCGACGCCGGGTACGCCGCATTCCAGTTGCGCTGCGGCTCGTAGCGGCCATAGGCAAGCACGAACCGCGGCTGATCGTCGTCGTCTGCCAAAGGCAGCAATACGGTTTCACCCACCATTCGGCCCGCGATTACGATCGGGAAGCGCAACGGCTTCAGCACCTGAAGCGACAGCAGCGTGGAATTCGTCCAGCGCTCCGTCTGCTCCGCCGTGGCGCTCTCATGATCGAAGCCCTGTCCCGTGCGCTCGGAGAGCGAGTTGGTGACGGTCGTGCCCACGAGACGGAATCGGAAAGCCGGCGGCTCCCGTCCCACCATTTCCACCAGCGCGAGGCGCGAAAGGTAGGGCTTGAGCAGTTGCGGGGTGAGATCGCTGCGGCGCGGAAGGGGCCTGCCGTTTCGGGCGTTGTGCCACAAGTCGCTCAATGCCGCGCATTCGTCGAGCACGAAGCCGTTGTCAGGATCGCAAAACTGAAGCCAGGCTCTCGCCTCCGCGCGCAAGTTGAACTGCCGGATAAGATCTTCGACCGCCATGGAGGCGACTCTGCCGCAGTCGCGATCAACAGCCGGTTAATCCCGGCTCAACCGAGCGTCATGCCGGTTGCGGCTTCCAGTTCGGCGATGGCCTGCGCACCCGATTCCACCTTGATGGTGTGCATGCCCATGGCACGGGCCGGTTT
>DATAYG010000128.1:0-26338 GCA_036272695.1 Rhizomicrobium sp.
AGGCTTCGGCTTTGGGATGGGCCTTTACATCCCAGGTCAGAACTGTGCCGTCCGGCATCAGCGTCCAGCCTTCCTCGGCATCGAAATCATTCTTTCCCTTGTAGCCGACCGCCGTCCATTTCATGGTTTTGGGATCAAGCTCGGCGCCGCGCTTGTGCAGCTTGTCGCCCAGGAGGAAGGTGCCGTCCGGAAGAACGACCGAGGGCGAATCGCCGATGTTCTGCCAGCCCTTCGGGGGTTTCACCGCTGTCCAGGTCTGCTTGATCGGATCGTAGACGGCGCCGAGATTGGTCAGCGCAAAATTGCCGAAATTGTATTCGCCGCCCTCCACCAGCACGCGACCGTCGGCGAGCACCTGCGAGGCGCTCGCGGAGGGCGAATAGCCCGCCTGCAGACTGCCCACCTGTTTCCAGCTGCCGTTGACGTAGCTTCCCGTATTGTCGGGCGTGAGCACATACCAATTGGTGTTATTGTAGCCTTGCGCGAGAACTGTTCCGTCGGTCAGCAGGAAGGTCAGCTGGGCGCCGTCGGGCGGCTGGTTCTTGAGCTGTTGTACGGTTTGTGCCGGCGCAACGCTCGGCAAGGCCGCAAGCATTGCGGCCATCAGTAGACGAAATTTCATGACTGGAACCCCTCTTTAGGCGCCCATCCGGCTGGATCGCTCGGGCGACTTTAGCGGGCTTCCGCCCCCGCAGAAAGTCCATTCATTATCGATGCGGACGCGGAAATGGCCGGGACCGCGCTCCGGCCAGGTTCCGCATCACGCAAAAGTCAATGCGGCTGGCCGTTCTGTTCCTGCGACTGGCTGTTCGACATGGAGCCGTTCGACATGGAGCCGTTTGACATCGAGCCGTTTGACATCGAGCCGTTCGACATCGACCCCGAAGTTGCGTGCTTTTTCATCGCCTTTTTCGCCGTGGCCGAGGTCATGTGGCCGGCCGGCATGGCGCCGGTCGACATGGAACCGGAACTCGCACCCGAGGACATCGAACCCGAGGACATCGAACCCGAGGACATCGAACCCGACGGCATTGAGCCCGAGCTCATGGCACCGCCCTGCATGGAGCCGGACTGGTTGCCCGACGTCGAGCCCGAGGACATGGCGCCGCTGTTCTGGTCCTGCGCGAACGCCGCCGTCGCGGCGGCGGCACAAAGGACAAGACCCAGTCCGGCATTTCTTGCATAGCGAAGCATTGGAACCCTCCCGTTGGAAAGCGCCGCACCGATGCGGCGCAGCTATATTCGCGGGCTGGCCGCCGGCGGTTACATCGGGCGGGGTCCGGTACGAAAATCCGCCTCTGGGGAGGGAAGTGACGACGAAAGCGGAACGATCATGGGGCGGCGATGACCTATGGATCGCCAGACGGGTCGATGATGGACCTGAGGCTTGGTCTGCCAACGCGGGGTGCTGTACAGTCGCGCAACCGGGCGTAACGGGACGTGCCGGGCGTCAGGGGCTTTTCCGATGAAGATTTACGTCGCCGGAAATTGCCAAGCCTCGGTCATGACCCATTTGCTGGGCGCCGCCACCGGTCTGCCCGCCGAAACTCTCAGCCGGAAGACCGTCCTTGATCCGGAGCGCATCATCTTCGCCCAGATGCATTGCCGCTCCTGGCTGCAGGAGGAGGCAATCTGGTTTCCGCGCATTTCGACGCCCGGTTTCCATCCCGACATCGTACATGGCCGGGAATATGAAAATACGCCGTCGCCGATGCGCGGCTACTCGTCCAGCATCGTTCTCAAGGCGTGGAGCGAAGGCGTTCCGGTGCACGCGGCGCTTGCGCTGTTCAACGCGGACGTTTTCGAGCGGCTGGGCTTCTTCGATTATTTCGAGGCGGGAAAGCTGCAGCTTCTGGAGGAGGGCCGCGAGGCGGGTATTCCTTTGGAGGATCATCTCGAGCGCTGGCTTGCGGACGGGTGTTTCATGCACACCAGCAATCACCCCAAGGTGCGGGTGATGGTGGATATCGCCCATGCCCTCCTTGCAAAAACGGATCTCGACTGGAAGCCGCTGGAAAATCCCGTCGACCGCCGGGCGGGCGGCTGCGGCTGGCCCGTGTACCCGGAAATCGCCGCGCGGATCGGCGTGGAAGGCAGTTACGCATTCCGCATGCATTCGCTGGACGGCGCACGCATCCTCGATCTGAAGGAGTTCGTCGAGCAGTGCTTTGAAATGTACGCGCGGGAAAAGATGCCGCGTGTCGCTTCCACCGAGCGTCTCGCGAGCCCGCGCTATGCGAATATCCGCAGCCTCTTGCCGGCCCAATTTCGCGGACGACATCCCTATATCGGCCTTCCCGAACGTCAATACTGGCGAAAATCGGTGCGCGGCGACGTCGATCCGGTAACAGCGTCGTTCACCATAACGCCCGAGATGCGGATTGCCACCGCGGGCAGCTGTTTTGCACAGCATATTTCCGCCGCGCTCGCGGCAAACGGATTTAATTACTTCGTGACCGAGACCGATCCCGGCACGGGCGGCAGCAATTACGGCGTGTTCAGTGCCCGCTACGGCAACATCTATACCGCCCGGCAATTGCTGCAGCTGTTTCAGCGCGCCTATGGCAGCTGGTCGCCGCGCACCCGAACCTGGCGGCTTGGAAAGAGATTTGTGGATCCGTTCCGGCCGGAGATCGAGCCGGATGGATTTGAAAACGCCGCCGCCATGTACGAAGCCCGCAAGGTCCACTTCGAAGCGGTGCGGCGCATGTTCGAGGAACTTGACGTCTTCGTCTTCACCCTCGGGCTCACGGAGGCGTGGCGCGCGAAAGGCAACGGTGCGGTTTTCCCGCTTGCGCCCGGCGTGACGGGCGGCACGTTCAATCCGGCACAGTATGAATTCGTCAATTTCGGTGTCAGCGAAGTGGTGGACGACCTGAGGAATTTTCTCGGCGGCCTGTCGCGCGTCAATCCCCGAGCCCGCGTTATCCTGACCGTCTCCCCCGTCCCGCTGATAGCCACCTACGAACCGCGGCACGTGCTCGTTTCGACCACCTACAGCAAGTCCGTCCTGCGCGTGGCGGCCGAGGAAGTTGCGCGCAGCAAACGGAACGTCACCTATTTTCCCTCCTATGAAATAATCACCGGCGGTTTCAACCGCGGCAGATATTTCGCGCCCGATCTGCGCACGGTCACGCCGGCGGGCGTCGAGCATGTGATGCGCATGTTCTTCCGGCATTTCAGCCCGGACGCGACGATCGCCGCATCGGTCAAGGAAACGATGGACGTCGTCTGCGAGGAAGAAAGCCTGGTTCGTCCGGCACAGCCTGCCAAGGCCGCGCAGGGTGGACCGGCAGCACGCGCCAGAGCCGCAGCAGCTCGTCCGCGCCACGCGGCCGCTCCGGCTCCGGTCGTTGCTCCGGCTCCGGCAGCGGTCGTTGCGCCGGTTCCGGCACCGGTCGCCGCGCCGACGTGGCACCCGCAACCGCGACGCAGCTGGGGCGCAACGTTCCTCGCCGCTCTGAAACGGATCGGCGCGAAAGTCTCCGTCCGGCGCGCATCCTACCCGAACGGGTCGGGCTCCGGATTCGTCTCGCGGCCGGACTGACTATCGCCGACATTCCCGGCGGATGTATTTCCTGCCGCGGCATTTCAAAGGCGTTTCCTGTAAAGCATCCTTGGACAGTGTTTCGTCTGCTGATCGGCAATGCCTCTGTCGGCGTCGGACAGTTTCTCGCGTGCGGCGCCACGGTGTGCATTTCGGCGTAGAGATGACGATTGCCGACACCGCGGAGACATGGGCGATTTCACCGGGTCTTCTTCTGGCAGCACAAGCCCCGCATATTTCACAGCGTCACGGCTCCGCGGGATGCAAAATATTTTCTCAACGACCGGATCCTGCCGCGCTGTCCGAACGACGATTGAACGGCGCTTGCCCGCCGGAACGCATTAATCGGGCGATAGCATATCTGCTGCAGACTGCCGTCGATTCAGGAAGCCGGAAACCATGATGCGCAAGATTGGCATTGCCGTTTCCTACGCCGTCGCGATCGCCTATCTGTGCCTGATCCTGATGCCGGTCGAGTATTGCATCCAGCATCGATGCAGCGGGCCGGACTATGACGGTTTCATGCCCGCTTTCCTTTTCATCCCCCTCGGCGGAGTTGCCACGGCATTTGCGTTGCGGGACGCGACGGGACGGATCCGGCGCGGAACATCCTGGGCCCCGGTCATCTGGCCGCTGGCGGTTCTCTTCGGCATCGTGCTTGCCGGCATCGCCGTTCTCGTCGCGATCGTGATTTTTGTGACCACCTTTCACCGGTGAACGGCACTGGGCAAGGGAATGCCGACAAGCTGCCGGGTGGGCGAGACTGCAGGCGCCCCTACCACGCAGTCGAGCGCGCCTTCCGCGGCACGACCAGTGTTCACCGCCAAGGAAGATCATAGACGAAGAACGCATTTCCCTTCCTTGCGATTCGGACACCGCCACGCTTCGGGCGCGGGCGATATCAGCTTCTTTTCGGCGCGCGGGGCGGGGGCGGATCCTCGGGGCTCATGAGTTCCTCGGCGGCGTCGTTGCGCGACGGCTGTGCGCGCGCTGTCGTTTCCGGTGCGGGGGCGATCCGTTCGAAGCCGAGCGCGCGCCAGGCGTCGTCGCCTTCGTGCTCCAGCACGCTCCTGATGCGAAGGTCGCGCTGCGGAAATGGAATTTCGATGCCGGCGGCGCGGAGCGCGTCGTCGATGGCCCAGGTATAGGCCGCCTGCATCGCCGCCGGACGCTTCACCGCCTCCAGGCGAGGCCAGACCACGAGCTCGAAATTGAGCGCGCTGTCGCCAAACCCGATGAGCCACACCTGCGTGCGGCGGGATTCGGTTTCCGGCGCCGTGAAGTCCACTTCGCGCGCCGCCGCCAGGACGATTTCGCGCACCTTCGATTTGTCGACGCCGTAAGCGACGGAGAACGGGATATGTATGCGCCGTGTCTGGCCGCGCATCGTCCAATTGGTGAAACGCTCCTCGATCAGGCGGGAGTTCGGGACAAAGATATCGAGATTGTCATTGGTGCGGATATGCGTCGCGCGCGCGCCGATCTCGTACACGATGCCGCGGACGCCGCCGCCAAGCTCCACATAATCACCTACGTTCAGGATGTTGTCGAACAGGAGCACGATGCCGGAGACGAATTCCTTCACCACGCCCTGCAGGCCGAGACCGAGACCGACGCCCAGCGCGCCGGCAAACACGGCGATGGATGAGAGGTTTATTCCGAGCGACGAAAGCGCCAGCAGCAATCCGATGAAGGCTATGCCGTAGCCGGTGAATTTTTCGAGCAGATAAAGTGCTGCGCTCCCGCCCAGGACGCGGCCGCGCAGGCGCGCGATCAGGCGGGATGCAAGACCCGACAGCGCGAACGAAACAATGACGATGACGACCGCAACGAGGATGCCCGCGAGCGTGACCGGCACACCGCCGAGCGAGGCGAGCGGCTCGGTAAACACGTTATGGACGGAGTTGAAAGGGGAAACCATACGCGAACCTGCCTGTCATATGTCCGGGCGCCCGCCGCGTTGCGGGCGTCGCACGAGGGTAACGTTTTGTTCCGCCGGACAGTTCTGATCGTACTGGCGGATTAGGACAAGCGAGAAAGGAAAATAGGACAATGGACAACCTTGAACAGCGCATCCAGACAGCCAACACAGAACGGTTGGTCGCCCTTCATAGCGCCCTCATCGAACGGAGCCAAATAACCCCGCCCGACGAAGGCCTCGGGGTTCCCATCCCCTCGCTTTGCATTGCACCCATTCGGTGCATAGGCATTCGTGTATCGCGCCGGAACGTCTGACTCTTCGGCGCGACGATCCTCTTCCCTTGCTTTGAGATGCATGTGGGCATGGGTTGCGCCCTTTGAGTCGATGCATTCAACCCTTCCCGCCTTTGATCACTGTGAACCGGCCCTTGAATTGACCATGCTGGCGGACGGACCGAAGTGTATCTGCGCGGTCAACCGCTCATCGATCCCATCATCCAAGGGCTGCTTGCGTGCGTTCCGAAGTCCGGCGACGCTTGGCCGGAAACAGAACGAAAGGTCTGGCTTCAACTTCTTGAAGGCAGTTGCAAACTGATCTACAAGGACAGCGCTAAAGAGGGCGGCGGCGCCGAAACCGGCAACGGCTAACAAGGGAAAGAAAAATGAGCAGACTCTTAGGAGCGTCTGGCTTTGTTGCGGCCTTAATTTATGCCACGACCCCTGCGATTGCCGATCCGATTAGCGGATATGTGAACGCTGATGGGACAGTGGCCGTAACCTCGTCGCTTTACACTGTTGCCCATGTAAGGAGCGGTACGTATGAGATTGATTTCGCGACAGCAATGTAGCCACGGGCAAGTTGTGTGATCACGCCCACGCAAGGGACCTCAATATATGTCTACAAGTTCGCAGAAACTCCAACGTCCTGCTTCGTCGTTTTCAAATGGATCGACGGTAAGTCCAGGACCGATAGCGCCTTTAGCTTCATCGCGGCGCCTATGTCGAATTAGGACACGCACTATTTAAAATTAGGTCACGACCGTGGCAAATAAATAAGGAGCCAGGGAGCCAGTAAATAAGGAGCCAGAGGAAATAAGGAGCCAGATGAAATAAGGAGCCAGGGTCATTTTGGCGGTTGCTCCGTTTGACGCGAACGGCGCCCGAAGTAGATCACTCTGGTTCCTTTTTCCTGCGCTTCAGGTTTTGAGCCTGAAGACGACGCCAAGATTGCTGGCGCCACCGGCTGCCGTGGTGCCGTAGATATTGCCCTTATTGATGTAGAGATCGCCGTAGGGATGGGCGCCGTCACTGCCGCTGAAGGCGTGAACGACCGTCTCGACGCCAGTTTCCGGGTCAATCTTGAAGACTGTCCCAAGATCGCTGCCGTTGCCGCCATTGATCGTTGTTCCATAGAGCATGCCGTCCGCTTTGTTGAGGGTCAGGCCCGCATGCGGAAAGCTTCCATCGGAATTCTGATTGATGCCCTGGAAGGTGTGCAACACGGCGAAATTGCTGCCGTCCAAATTGATCTTGAACACCACGCCGAGCCCTGGCGCGCCGCCCTTCGATGTCGTCCCGTATAACATATGCTTGTTGTAGAGCAGCCTTCCATACGGTATTGCGCCATCTCCCGCACCGCCGGCAAAAGCATGAAGTACGGTTACAATGCAACTTTCGTTTCCGTATGGGAACTCAAGAATTGTACCAAGACTGCTCTGGCCCCCTGACGTTGTAACCGTGTATCCATTGCCGTATGCGAAACTCATGCCGGCGTAGGGATGCGATCCATTGCTGCCCGAGAAGGAGTTCGGGCATTCGGTTCCGAAATTGCCGACGGTGTCAAAAGCAAAGAGCGTTCCGTCGTCGTTGCTGCCGCCGTTGTAGCCGGTGCCCATAAGAACGTCCTTGGCGCGATCCCAGACAAGACCCGCGAACGGAAAGGCCCCCTCGGGGGCGCACTCGGGGGCGTAGATCTGCTGATACGTATCGGATCCCGGAATGTACTTGTAAAACGTGCCGCAACCCGAAGCTCCCCCAAATTGCGTGGTCCCGTAGACGTTTCGATCGTCCGACGGCCACACCAACGGTGTGCCGTCGGCGTTCTGGCCGTCGGTTCCACCGGTGAAGGCGTGGAGCACCTGGGTGGTGCCATCCTTGCGAAGCAAGGTCAGGGTGCCGCGGTTGGACGATCCGCCTCCGTCCGTTGCGATGTAGAAGCCGCCGTTTCCAGCGGGAGCGAGGCCGCCCAATGGACTGGCGCCGTCGCTGCTGCCGCCTACAAAACTATGAAGCACAGTGAACTTTCCAGCTTGTGCATCACCCGCGAGTGCAAGTGCCAACCCACAGCCCAGGAGCCCCGCTCTCAACGCATAAATATTGTTTCGCATCGTGAGATCCCTCGCGCGTTCGATTTCCGGGTGCTGCATGTCTTACCCAAGTGCGGCACCAACTGAACTCCGGATATCTGGCCCTTCAATGACGCTCCTCGCATGACGCAAACGAGCTATGTCGTTAAAAAAAAAGAGGGTCTTCCGGGAATCGAGTGGGTGATTTTGAGTGCTCATAGCGGGGAAATGGCTGTGAATATTGGCATTTTCGCGGTTTGAGCGGTCCGCGATTCGGCAAGATGGGGGATGGCCGAAACAGGGAAGCGCCGACGGTGAAAAGGAGCCATGAAAAGGAGCCAGAGTCATTTTGTCGGTTGCTGCGTTTGACGCGAACGGCGCCCGAAGTAGATCACTCCGGCTTCTTTTTTTTCTGGTTCATTTTTTTCGTTCTGATCAAATATGCTGGTTGTTCTCTGACGTTGGACCGATGCCCCCGGAGCTCCGTAAGGAGCGGCAGGGCGTTTCATTTTTCCGCAGGACCTGGACGGGGGCTGCTCGCTGACAAATTCGCCATTATGGCCTGAGGAACTCGCGCCTGCGACCGAGCACCTGCCGGCGGCGGTGCATCGCTTCCGCCAGTCGCGCGCCAATATCTGCTCCCGGTCTAATTCAAATCCTTCGACAGGATCAGCTTCAAGACCAGGTGATCCGTCGCCGGTGTAAGACCGAATCCGATGCCGCCCTCGATACTGACAGAAGCGCCGTTCCAGTCGGCGACCGCAAAGAGCTGATGGCTTTGCTCGCTGGCTGCGTAAAACCCTCGCAGCGGCCCGAAATCATCGTATTCCTCAGCGGCCAGAGCCCAGTCTTTCGAGAAATTATACGCGAGTCGCGTCGCCGGTGCGAAATCCAGGCGCGACACGCCCTGGTACGAATTGTCGAGGATCGGATTAAAGATGAGGTCAACGGGTCCCACATGCCAGCCGACGATCGGCCGTATCTCGGAGGTATAGCGGTTTGCATCCCAATGCCGCGCGTTGTAGCTGAACTCAAAATTGATGCCGTAGAAGAAGGTGCGATCGGCCGCGTCTGGCGACACGAAGAGCGTGCGCAACTTGAATCCATTGACAACCGGTCCGAGGTTGCTCGCGATCGAATAGAGCGGCATATAAAGTCCTGCTTCGAACCAATCCGTCACGCCATAGGCCCATTCGGGCACCCCGTTGAGCGTATCATTGGGCACGATTGCGCCCGGAAAGGCGGGTGTGGTGCGACCGCTCGGCGTATAATTATCATGCAGGGTCAGATTGAACACGCCGGGCGCCGCGATTTCCGCGTTGTAAACCTGAATCTCGTCCGTCTGAGCCAGAGCGGACACGTACGTCGGCGCCAACGCGACAGCGATGGAAACCGGCCTGAGCACGAAGCTCGAACCAATGCGCCACCTATAAAGATGCGCGCACGCAAATCCGGCTCGGAGCGATCGGGCTAGCATCCAATTTCCGCGGTTATTTGTCGTAAGCCCATTTTGCAGCCAAAACTCAGCCCAGGCGTCCAATCGTGTGGGATTGTCACTCGGCAGGTTATGAACCAAAGCCAAACGGTCGGTTGCCTGCTTGAGACGGTTCAAAGCCATTCGCCAGACGGCAAATCGCACATAATCCTCGATCGACTGGTGAGTTTCCGTCATTATGTCGCCTTCGACAATCTTACCATGAAATCCCAGCGATCTTTTTCGTCGCCATGAGCCATCGCAAGTCCCGGATTACAACGCGATTGCATGAAAACGACGAAAATGCAATTTTGCGGACCGCTCCGGGAACCGCCGATTTGCGAATGATACTCATAAGCATTTTTCATTTCCCGATCGGAATCAACAACCACCGAAGCGACAGGCACATTAATGGCGCGTTCGCCTGGCGCGTAAGGAACCTGTGAGACTTATTGCGACTGTTGTGATGATTCTGGCGCTGTGCCTTGGCGGCGAGGCGTTCGCGGCAACGGGCGGACAGGAAAATGCGGACTTTATTCCATCGCTCGTACCGGCCGCGGGCGAGATACCGGTGCTCACTGTTCCGCCATGGCCCCTGCATATGCAGCTAAACGACTGTCTCGAATCCGCAAAACGCGTTCTGGCCGATCCGGTTCATGCCAAGCTGCATGCGTGCATGAGCGTTCCATTTATTACTTTGAACCAGAAGTGGGGCTCCCTGCTTCGCGCCGATTTCACCCGCGATGACGTCGCGCCGCCGCAAATCAATCGCATTCTGTGCTGGGCCGACGGGCAGCTTATCGCATCAAAGCTTTCCGCGCAGCCGCTCGCTTCGATCGCCGAGTATTCCCGGCTGCTGGCCGTACCCGGTGCGCGACCGCACTGAAAGCCTATTAGCGACCTCGCAAGCAGCCATAACACATAGGCGACATAGACTACGCACTACGGTGTCTCACGTCAGGGGGGCGGTGAAGACCAGCCCTGGAAGCAAGCACAATCAGCGAAGTGTGACCCATGAACTACACAATTGTTCCGAAGAGCTTTCCGATTATCGCGGTAATCGCGATTGCCATCGCGCCCCAGAACGTCACACGAAGGGTGGCTCGAACAAGGGGAGCGCCACCCTCGCGCGCTCCGATTGCGCCGAGAGCTGCAAGAAAAAAGAGTGAAGCAAGCGGCACCATTAAGAGCATGAGTTTCTCCGGCGACAGCATAACCGTCACCAGCGGCATCGCGGCTCCCGCCGAAAATGTCACGGCCGATGTGAATGCTGCCTGAACTGGCCGTGCTGTCGCGATATCGGTAATTCCGAGTTCGTCGCGCGCGTGCGCGGCGAGTGCGCCCTTCGCCATGAGTTGCTGCGCCACCTGTTTCGCAAGCTGTGGTTCGATGCCGCGTTTCGCGTAAATGGCGGCAAGTTCATTCACCTCGGATTCCGGATGGCGCCGCAATTCCTCGCTTTCGCGGGCGAGATCGGCTTTCTCCATATCCGCCTGCGAACTGACCGAAACATATTCGCCGGCCGCCATCGACATGGCGCCGGCGACCAGCCCCGCAACTCCTGCAATCAGAATCTGGTTGCGGCCGGCGGATGCCGCCGCCACACCGACGATCAGGCTGGCCGTCGAGACGATGCCATCATTGGCGCCCAGGATAGCCGCGCGCAGCCATCCGATCCGACCTATGAGATGGTGCTCAGGATGTTTCAATCCAGTCACGGCGACACCCCCGGAAATCAGTATGGTAATTGTCCTTTTGCACGGGGCGCGCCGCATTTTTCAATGGCCGTCAGCATGTGTTCGACCTAAACTTTTTCAATGCGCGCGCGCCCTTTGCATGACCTCCCGCACACGTCGATTGTTGCAATCGCTGGCGGCGACGGACTGAAATCTTCATTGCGAATGCCTCGCTTTCGCAAGACATCGAGCTCAGGCGCGGAATTCCGACGGGTCGTCAAAAGGTTCGATGGCGCGCCGGGCAACCCCTCATCGAGGTGAACGCCCCAAAGTATGCAACACTTTCGCTCGATTCCCACGCAAAGCCCGCAGTTGGAGGTTCTGTCGGGTTGGAAGGGTCTCCGACACCCGATATGGTTGGCCGCACTTCAGGATGCCCGGCCGGGGGAAGATTGATGCAAGGCTTCCGTTCATGGCCGTGGCAGGGTCGCGCAGAGGGAAACGGAAATGTTTATCCGAAGGGGATTATGTGCCGGGTGCTGCCTGAGCGCCGTGCTGTTGCTTACCCAACCCGTCCGTGCCGCCAACGCCGGGGCGAATACCGACGAAGGGCTTCAGAACGTTGGGGAGGGCGTCGCGATCGCGCTTCCTTTGATTGCAGGTGGCATTTCGGCTTATAGGAACGATTGGGCGGGTGCAGCGCAACTGGTGCTCGCGACCGGCGCCACTGTCGGGACTTCGTATCTCCTGAGCCACTTTGTCAAGGAAGGACGGCCCTACTGCCAGGGACA
This sequence comes from Rhizomicrobium sp., assembly GCA_036272695.1. Classification (GTDB taxonomy): domain Bacteria; phylum Pseudomonadota; class Alphaproteobacteria; order Micropepsales; family Micropepsaceae; genus Rhizomicrobium. Next base: position 11,754 of record DATAYG010000128.1, read on the forward strand.
ACCCGGATGCGACGACCATTCCTTTCCATCCAACACTGCTGCGCTGGCATTCGCGCCTGCCCAATATCTTTGGCAACGCTATGGCTGGCAATATGGCATTCCTGCCTACGCGGCGGCGGGCTTCGTAGGCGCGAGCCGAATCATCTCCTCTCAGCATCACTGGTGGGATGTGGCCGCAAGCGGCGCGATTTCGCTAGGCTACAATGAGATTATTACAACCCGCTATCATCAACCATACAACCTCACCACGAGCATATCGGCGACGCCCGGGGGGGCCTTTGTAGCGTTGAACTATCGTTGGTGACTCCTCAATTCCGGCTCCTTCGACACGTCGTACTTATCTTGGAACCTCTGCACCTGCGCCGACCGCGCCAACCCCAGTTCCGGTCTGCTCGACTGGCTGATAATTACCCTGCTCCGCTCCCCTCAAATCCCAGCATACCAGTCATAGCCGCGGTCTTCCCAGTAGCCGCCGCGGCCGCCGGCGATGCGGGCGAAACTGTCAGTGATCTCGATCCGGTTGACGTATTTCGCCATCTTGTAGCCCAGCTGACGCTCGACCCGGAGCCGGAGCGGCGCGCCATGCGGAACATCGAGCGGCCGGCCGTTCAGCGCATAGGCGATAATCGTCTGGGGATGAAACGCATCGACGAGATCGATGCTCTCGTAATACTGCCCCGGGCTCTGCGCGCCGCCCTTGGCCGGCTCGCCGGTCAGATTGTCGGCGCAGTGAAACACGGCATAGCGGGCGCGGGGCGAAATCGCCGCCGCCTTCAGTAGCAAACCGAGCGGCACGCCCGTCCACTGGCCGATGGCGCTCCAGCCTTCGACGCAATCATGGCGCGTGATCTGGGTGCGCGACGGAAGCTTGCGGATTTCCGCAACCGGTAATGACATCGGATGCGCCACCATGCCGTCTATCCGTAGCCGCCAATTGATGAAATTATTTGCCAAATGGGCGGCATATTCGTCGGTGCCGGGATTGAGCGTGCCGTTCGCCTTGAAGACCGGAGAAATATCCGCCGCCGTATATTCGCGCGCGAGCTGGCCGGGCGAAAGCAGCGTGCGCTGGACGAGCATCGTCCAGCCTTCTGTCGCGCGGAAAATTCGCTGCATATTCGGTGTCAGCGTCAGATTGTTCGCTTCGTACACCAGAACTCCGGCGCCGGCGAAGCCTGCGGCCATCGCCGCGCGGCGGGTGAATTTCAGCGCGCCGCTCATCGCTTATGCCCCTTGGGGACGACATAATTCCCGGTCAGCATCGAACGGATTTCGTTGATGGGTCCCGCAAGCACGACTTCCACCAGATGAACAATGACGAACAGGACGATCAGCGCGGCGGAGAGGAAATGAATCGAGCGCGCCGATTGCCGCCCGCCGAACAGATCGAGCAGCCAGGGGCAGAACGCGTCGAAACCGGGCGACATGGTCAGCCCGGTCAGCACCATGAGCGATATCAACACGATCACCCCGAGATAAGCGAAGCGCTGCAGCACGTTGTAGCGCTTGGCGGCCTCGCCCGCCGGATGGCGCAGCAGGATGTGATCCAGGATCGAGCGCGGAACGGCGCGGATATCCGCGCGCGTCGGCCAGATATCGCGCTGAATATGCCGCGTGGAGAAGCTCCAGACGAGATAGACAAGCCCGTTGATCACCAGCAGCCAGGCGAACATGAAATGCCAATGCCGCGCGTCGGCGAGATCCTGATAGCTCGGGATGGTGAGCCAGCCGGGCCAAGCGCGGTTCATGTATTCGCCCATATAGCGCGACCAGCCGAGAACGCCGGTGGTGTCGATATGCCAGGGCCCGATCTTGGTGATGCCCCGCGTCCCCTGGGGCGTGTCATAAGCCTGGATCGAAATGAACGGCATGTCGGCATCGGCGCCGTACAGGCCCCAGTAGAGCCGCGGATGGGCGTTGAAGATGTTGAGCCCGCTGCCGAGCAGGAAGAGGATGCAGAGCGCATTGATCCAATGCGTCAGCCGAACGGTTGCGCGGTGACGGTAGAAGGCTTCACCACTCGGCCTTGGCCGAGGCACGTCCGCGTGTGAACCGGTCGTCGCATCCATCATCGGGTTCCCGCGTATCTGCCCTTAAGTCGCATGAACGAGCTGTGAGGTTACAGAAAGGACTTCCCTCGCCTCCACGCAAGTGGGCAAGAGCGAGTGCTGTTCCATGGTTGTTTCCGGTGTAACCTTCGTGAACGGTGAGCCGAATAAGCGGGAACACGGGTGCAGACACCGGAAGCTGATCTGAGAGCGCTGATGCTGGCGGGCCTTGCGGGTGACGCGGCCGCCTATCGCCTGCTGCTCGAGACCCTGCAAAAGCAGCTCGAGGGCTACTTCCGGAGACGTCTCGGGGGCGACCCATCGGAGGCCGACGATCTGGTACAGGAATCGCTCATCGCCATTCACACGCGCCGTGGCACCTATGACCGCTCGCAACTTTTCACGGCTTGGGCCTATGCGATTGCGCGGCACAAGCTGATCGATCATTTCCGGCGGCGGGGCCGGGCGGCGATGGTTCCCGTCGAAGACAGCGGGCTGTTCGTGTCCGACGATTCCAGCAGCGTGGAGTCGCGGCTCGATGTCGAACGCGGGCTTGCGTCGCTGCCGCCGGCGACCCGCGCGCTGATCCATGACATCAAACTGCGGGAGCTCTCCAACGCCGAAGCGGCAGCGGCGCGCGGCATGTCGGAGACCGCGGTCAAGGTGGCCGTGCATCGCGGATTGAAGAAACTCGCGGCATTCCTGCGCACCGAGCCGGAGAAACGGCCATGAGCGATCTCGCGCGCGAACTCGCCGCCGGTCTTGCACCCGTACCGCGCGCCCAGGTTCCGCGCCGGCTTCTGCTCGGCCTCGCAGCCGGGCTCGTGGTCTCCATTGTGCTGGTGCTTGAAATCCTCGGGCCGCGTCCGGACATGGCGCAGGCGATGCACACGCCGATGTTCTGGGCGAAACTGATTTATCCGCTGTCCCTCGCGGTGATTGCGGTGTTCGCACTGGAACGCCTCGCCCGTCCCGCGGCGTCGGCCCGGTCGCGCGTGGCGTGGCTCCCGGTTCCGGTCATACTCGTCATTCTGCTGGCGCTGATCGCGGTGTTTCTTGCGCCGCCATCCGCTCGCGAAACCATGCTGATGGGTCAATCGGCGCGGATTTGCCCCTTCCTGGTGTCCGCATTCGCTGTTCCGCCGCTGGCCGGCCTCATCTGGGCGATGCGTGGCCTCGCACCGACGCGGTTGCGCGAAGCCGGCCTGATCATCGGCCTTGCGGCCGGAGGCGCCGGTGCCTTTGCCTATGCCTGGCATTGCACGGAGACCGGCGCGCCATTCCTTGCCGTATGGTACAGCCTGGGAATTGCGGCGGCAGCGCTTCTGGGCTGGCTCACCGGGCCGCACGTCTTGCGGTGGTAGATATTGCGGAACGGTTTCGCGCCAACGGACTTAACTTATCGCAAGGCTGTCGGATCATACCCGGCAGAAGCTCGGCGATTTGTGGAGGTCCGATGAGACGCTTTCTGATAGCAACGCTGCTGGCCGGGCTCGCCGGCGCAGTACCCGGTTCGCTCTGCGCCCAGCCGCATCCGCAAGGCGGCCATCCTGGCGGCGGTGGCCATCCCGCCCCCGCGATGCATGCGCCGGCTCCGGCAATGCATGCTCCGGCAAGTCATTTTCATGCCACCATGGGCCGCCCGACATCCCATCACTATGCCCGGCGCCCGGCAACGCATTACCACCGCCCGGCAGCACACCACGTGTATCATCAAGCCCATCATCACCACGTGACGGTACGCACACATGTCGTGCATCACGGTCGTCCCGTGGCGGTCGGGAGGGCCCATGTGAATGCCAAGGTCGCCGGATTGCGGCGCAATGTGACGGCCGCCCGTCGCTTTCACGCCGGCGACTATCGCGCTCCGCCGGGCTATCATTACCGGCGCTGGGGTTACGGAGAGTTCCTGCCCTCGATCTATTGGGGCCGGGATTACTGGCTCACCGATTTCCTGGCGTATGGACTGTTTGCTCCGCCGGACGGATACATCTGGGTCCGCTACGGCCCGGACGCGCTCCTGATCGACCAGTATACGGGTGAGATCCTCCAGGTCGATTATGGGGTGTTCTATTGAGGCTGTTTGCACGATCAAACTTGTCATTCCGCGATAGCGGGAACCCAGCGGCGCGAGTTGTGCGGATGCACGGCGCTCTGGGTCCCCGTTTGCGCCGGGATGATACAAGTTATTAGCTTATCGCCATCCTACGCCGCTGCCGCCGTGTCGAGGAGCACGCCCACAACGGACCGAACCGTTGATTCCGACCGCGCGCGCTTTATCTGTTCGGCATAATTCTGCAGCGTGCCGGTTTCGAATGCGGTCAAAACCGCGGAATGTACATAGCTCTTGCGGCAGATCGCGGGCGTGTTCTCCAGCTTTTCCGCAGCACTCCTGATCGCCGCTGCGATCTGCTTCTTTCGCGCCCGCGCGCTGTTCGCAGGTTCGATGGCGGCGAGCGCTTCCAAGGTCTCGGCGGTGCCGCAAAGCGTGCGGAAATCCTTGAGCGAAATCGGGCAGCCTGCAATCTCGCGCAGAAACTGGTTCGCGTCCGCCGCACTGATCTGCCGGATGGTTTCGTCCTCGGCGCGATATTGAAAGAGCCGCAAGCCCGGCAATTCCCGCAGACGTGCCACAGCCGCGCAGAGCCGCGAATGGCGGATTTCCTTGCGGACCTGTTTGCCGCCTTTGGCGCGAAAGCTGAGAGCGAGCGTGTCGTCGCTTTCGCAACGCACATTCGATTTGAGGAGTGTCGTTGCGCCGCGCGTGCGATGCGCCCGCGCATATTCTTCGTTGCCCGGACGGATGGCGGACGCGGAAATCAGTTCGATGACGGCGGCGAGCGCGAAAGCACGATTCGTGGCTTCGCTGTTCAGCCGCGCGGCAAGCGCACGCCGAATCCGGGGAAGCACTTCGACGAGCCCCATCAGGCGCTGCGCCTTTCGTATCTCACGTATCTTCACCCAATCCGGATGATAGCGATATTGAAGCCGGCCGGCCGCATCGCGGCCGACAGCCTGCAGATGCGCTTTGGCGTCACTTGCGTAGTACACGTTGGTATAGGCGGGCGGTACGGCAAGGCTGTTGAGCCGCCGGATGACGCGAGGATCCTTGAGACGGCGGCCGCGGGTCGACCAATAGCTCCAGCCCTCCCCGTCCCGCTCCCGCCGGATCGTCAGGTCCGCCGCTTTGACGATGTGCAGGCCGAGCTTCCTCGCAAGCGCGGCAGTTGAGACAAGCTTCATTTCCGGGGCTGGTCGCGCAAGTGGCCCTGCGTTGCTTTGTCGGGCTCCGGATGCGGCTGATTTGGATACGGACCTGCCGCGGCCGGATCGCGCGTCTTGGGCAACCCGCCGTAAAGCCCGTCGCGGTTGCGATCGAAATCGGCTTTTGACGATTTCTTGCCCGCAGCCGGGGGGATAACCTGTTGGTCGAGGCTCTTCTTCATTGCGATTTCTCCTTTTCCGCCCAACGGTAATCGCTACGCGCCCTCGCGCGTTCCCTTCTGGCGTTCCCTCTCCCGACGTGGTGGCGGGTAGGGCCACGCGAGGGGGTGATCAGGTCTGGAAAATGTTTGAAACAAAGACGATGCCGGTCTCGCGCAGAAAGGCGAGGATCCAGGACAAGGCCTCGACGGACCAGGCAAAACGCGAAACGCGCCGAGGCTTAAGCAAGGGCGGACCTGTTGCGGGCCAGAGAGAACAGCTGTCTCCGGAAGGGCTTCACCCGATGGAGGCGAAGCTTGTTTCGGAGTTGCCCAGAGGCGGAGCGTGGCAATTCGAACCCAAATGGGACGGGTTTCGCTGCCTCGCCTTTCGTCACGGAAAGACCATCGAGTTGCGCGCCAAATCCGGCAAGCCGCTGACGCGCTATTTCCCTGAAATCGTCTCCGCTCTCTTAGATCTTTCCGCCGATAATTTCATCATTGATGGTGAGCTTCTCATTCCGGCCGGCGGTTGCCTCTCTTTCGATGCGTTGCAGATGCGTCTGCACCCGGCACAGAGCCGGATCGAAAAGCTCGCGCGCGAAACTCCGGCGCTGCTTATGGTGTTCGATATGCTCGAAGATGCGAACGGACATTCGCTGATCACCGAGCCGCTTCAGGTGCGCCGGAAAGCGTTGGGGAAATTCTTTGCTGCCGTTCGGTCGGACAGCCGCTTCCGTCTTTCACCCTTCACACATGCGCACAAGGAGGCAAAGACCTGGCTTGCCCGCGCCGGCCGCGGCGCGCTCGACGGCGTGATCGCAAAGCCGCTCGATGCGCCCTACGTGCCCGGCGAGCGCGTCATGCTCAAGGTGAAATGCCTGCGGACCGCGGATTGCGTTGTCGGCGGCTTCCGCTACGCAAGTGGCAGCCGCGACATCGGCTCGCTTCTCCTGGGCTTGTATAATGACCAGGGCAAACTCGATCATGTGGGCTTCACCTCCGCCATTGCGGAACACGCTCAGCCGGCGCTGAAGAAGATGCTTGCGCCGTTGCGCGGAGGATCGGGATTTAGTGGAAACGCACCCGGCGGACCGAGCCGGTGGTCGACAGAGCGCAGCGGCGAATGGGAGCCGCTCAAGCCCGTACTCGTGGTGGAAGTCCGTTACGACCATGTGACGGGCAACCGCTTCCGCCACGGCACGGCATTTCTCCGCTGGCGGCCCGACAAGCGCCCGGATCAATGCACTTTCGATCAGCTCAAAACCGAAGCCCGGCCCGCGAAGCTGCTGCAACAAATCCTGCGCGGTTGAGCACGGAACGCACGCAAACGCCTGCCGTTCTAGTCCCAAAGGAGAACCTCATGAGCAGCCAGGCACAGCAGAAACAGCCGCCGCAGAAACAGGAACGTCAGCCGGGACGTGAATCGGAAATGCGTCCCGCGCCGGAATTCCTGCCGCGCTTTCGCGGCGCCGACAAGCTGAAGGACAAGGTCGCGCTCATCACGGGCGGCGACTCAGGCATCGGCCGTTCGGTCGCCGTCCACATGGCGCGCGAAGGCGCCGACGTCGCGATTGTCTATCTGGAAGAGAATGACGACGCGCGCGAGACGCAGCGCTACGTCGAAGCGGAAGGTCGCAAATGCCTGGTTGTGAGCGGTGACGTCGGGAAAGAAGAATTCTGCAAGGAGGCCGTAGACCGGGTCATCGAGACGTTCAGCCGGCTCGACATCCTCGTCAATAATGCCGGCGAGCAGCACAAGAAGGGCGAAGGCGGGCCGCTCGACATCCCCCAACAACAGCTGCAGCAGACTTTTAAAACAAACATTTTCGGTTATTTCTACATGGCCAAGGCCGCACTTGAATATCTCGGGGAAGGTTCGGCCATCGTCAACACGACGTCGGTCACCGCCTACAAGGGCAACAAAGAACTCCTGGATTATTCGGCGACCAAGGGTGCAATTGTCGCGTTCACGCGCTCCCTTGCGCTGGCGCTGGTCGACAAGGGCATCCGCGTTAATGCAGTCGCGCCCGGACCGATCTGGACACCGCTCATCCCCGCATCATACGACGAGGAAAAAACCGCGCAGCATGGCTCCAGCGCACCTATGAAACGGGCCGGCCAGCCCAACGAAGTGGCGCCCTGTTTCGTGTTCCTCGCCTGCGACGAATCCTCCTACATGACCGGCCAGGTCCTGCATCCCAATGGCGGCACGATCGTAAATGGATAATGCCTGTCCTCGTGTTGAAGTGTACTTCCCTCCAATCGCGTCGCGCTCATTTGTCTATCGTCATCGCCCGGCTTGTGCTGCCGACCCAATTATCTGCGGGGGAAACAGATCGCCCGCATAAAGCGGGTGATGACGAACAGGTTATTAGCCAATCCCGTCTGATGCTGTGCAATAATCACGGGCCGCCCCTTCCGCCGACGGCGCCGAAGACCTGGCCGGTGGAGAAGCTCGATTCGTCGGAGGCGAGCAGGACATAAAGCGGCGCGAGTTCGGCGGGTTGGCCGGCGCGGCCGATCGGCGTGTTGGCGCCGAATTGCGGTAATTTGTTCGTCGGCTGTCCGCCCGTGACCTGCAACGCCGTCCATACCGGCCCGGGCGCCACGGCATTGACGCGGATGCCTTTCTTCGCCAGCTGCTTGGCGAGGCCCTTGGTGAAAATCATGATTGCGCCCTTGGTGGCGGCGTAGTCGATGATGTTCTCGCCGGGATCGTACGCATTTACCGAGGCGGTGTTGATGATCGTGGCCCCCGGTTTCATGTGCGGGAGCGCCGCCCGCGTGATCCAGAAATTGGCATAGATGTTGGTCTTGAACGTATTGTCGAAATCCTCGTCGGTGATGTCGAGGATCGAATCATGCGAGATCTGCCGCGCGGCGTTGTTGACGAGAATGTCGAGCCCGCCCAGCCGGCGCACCGCTTCTTCGACCAGATGTTTGCAGAAGTCTTCGCTGCGGATATCGCCTTGTATCGGTACCGCTTTCCGCCCCGCTGCGCGTATCAGCCGCACGACTTCGGCGGCATCGGGCTCCTCCATCGGAAGGTAGTTGATCGCGACGTCTGCGCCCTCCCGGGCGAAGGCGATTGCCGCCGCGCGGCCCATGCCGGAATCGCCGCCGGTGATCAGCGCCTTGCGTCCCATCAGGCGGCCCGAACCGCGATAGCTCGTTTCGCCGTGATCGGGCCGCGGCGTCATCCTGCCCGCCAAGCCGGGCCAGGGCTGGTGCTGTTCGGGAAAGGGTGGCCGCGGATATTCCGTAGCCGGATCGCGCAGACTTGCGCGTGGCTCAGATCACGGCCCTTCCGGCGCGCCTTGCGCCAGGGCGGAACTGCCAACGCCGGCCAGCACGCCCGTCGCCATGCCCGCGACGATGCTCCGTCGGGAAGTCTCGAGATCCGTCTCGTTCACGGCATTCACTCCTCAGTCTGGAGCGTAAACCGTTCGCAGTGTTTCCGGTTGCGAGGCAGATTTCGCGCGCGCTTCAGTGGACCTGTTTTGCCCAATATTGCAGGCGCACCCAGGTCGTCGCCTTGCCCGACGACGTCATCCTCGACAGCAGCGCGAGAAGCTGTTTATCGGAAATACCGATCGCGTCGCGGGCACTGCGATAGAGCAGATACATGGCCCGGGTCGCTGTTTCTTCATCGCGCTGCTGGGCGGCGGTAATCTGGCCCGGCTTTGGAGGCTTTTGATCGGCGGCAAAATCCACGTCGAGATCGCGCCATGTCTCGAAAGTCAGGCCGACATTGTAGGCGCGCGTGTCCGATCCGTCCCGCGCGTTCACGCGCGCCATGGCATAGGAACAGTTCGTGATCCGGGCCGCGCCCATATACCCGAGCGCGCAACGCATGGCATCCTCCTGGCCGCGCTTGATGTCGTCCGCCGCTTTCGGTGTCTCGACGAAAACCGGCTTTGCGCCCGCGCACACAATCGCCGCGATGCTTACGATCGCTGCGGCACCTCCCATTACCACCGATTGACGCATCGTGTTCTTCGTACCCTTCCGAATATCAGTTCGCCGCGCCGGCCGGCGGCGACCTCAGAATCCTTCGCTCCTCGCGCCACGGCTTTAAGGGGAAGAACATCTAGCCGATAAGTCAGCTATATTGCGGCGCATATGAATGCAACCCGCAGCAACGTCTCATCGCAATTTCAGGATGACTGTGGAGTGAACGCGCAGTTACTTGAATCCGAGATCCCATGGGAGACTGCAATGCCCAGAGAACATCTCGGCCCTGCCATTACAGATCATCCGCCGGTGAGGCCGGCGTGAGAACAGGGTCCGGGCGGCTGCTGATCCGCACGCCGCAGCGCCTCAATCATGTCCGGGGGTATCGGCTCGCGCAGAACTTGCTCGTACATTAGGCGCAGACCCCGCCCCAACTTTTTCTGACGCTGCCTGACGGACAGCGACCCAGGGCGGGTGTCCTGTTTCCCGGTGCTCATGCCGTCCCTCCAAGGCTGTAACGCTGACGAAGAACTGAGACGATGCCTTTGCTTCGGAACGGCTCCCCTGCGCGCAGGTTCCGTAATGTGTGCGCGAACCCCGCGCACGGGCTCCATCTCCGCGTTGCGGCGACGATGCAATCGTATTGATGCCCGCCGTCACGGGCGCGGATGTGAAGTGACGGCGGGCGGTGACGATCACGCAAAAATTTACTGCGGGGGCGGAGGCGTGTTGGACGTGGCCGTGCAATTCGCCGTGCCGGGCGTGGCGCCGGCTGTGCATTGCTTGGTGGTCGCGTTCGGATTGTTCATTTGCGCGCCGTCCGGGCTGGTGGTTTGCGTACCGTAGGGCGACGAGGCTCCTGGTTGGGAATTAGAGGTTCCGGCCGGAACCGTATTCGATGTGGGCGATGTGCTCATGGTCGAGCCCGGCGCAGCCGTGTACGGGCCGCTCTGCATGGAGCCGCCGCTCGCGCCCGGGGAGCCGGTCGCCCCGCTCGTCCCGGTCCCTCCGGCGGTCGCCGCGCCCCCTGCGCCGCCGCCACTGCCCTGGGCGAGACTGCTTGCGGGAATCATGATCAGGCTGCCGGCAAATATTGCCGCCGAGAATGGTACCAGAAATCTTTTCGCTTCCATGTCGTCCTCCGTTTGGTTTGCGAACATGTCAGGCATCTGCTCCCGTTCCGGCGGCATGGCATCAAATGATACATGCGGAACCCGTGCAGGCTGCCGGAGCCGGAACTTTCGGTCTCTCTGGGATGGCTCGACTTTCGGAACTGTCCGGCATGATGGAGACCATCCTTTCTCAACCACCGCCCGCGGCAATCGTTCCGCTTACGAAGTGCGGCGTGCCACCCCGCGATGCCATCCGGAGCACGTTACATGACCGTCCCGGTCCCGATGGTTGAGCAAACAATCTCAATGCCGCGTGGATCGTGATTTTATTTTTTTCCTCCGCCGCCGCGAGTTCCGCCTATCTGACGGCGAGCGAAATCTTTCCTCTTGAAACACGGGCGCTTGCGATCGCCTGCTTTTATGCGGTGGGAACCGCGATCGGGGGCGCGCTATCGCCAGTTCTATTTGGCTCGATGATCGGCACGGGATCGCGGGCCGCGCTGGGGCTGGCTATGCGTTTGCCGGCGTGCTGCTGCTGGCTGCGCCCTTGTGGAATGGCTTCACGGCGTGGACGCCGAGAAAAAATCACTGGTATCGATTGCCGAGCCACTGTCGAGCCATACGGACCGGTTTGTATCTACTAATTAGCGATCACGCCTGATGTCTGCGATTTCTGCGCGATGGGCGCGAAGCTTCGCGTGGCGCTTTTGCCCGGGTCACCTTTTGGGACGCCGCCATTCCGGCTTTTTTCCTGCGCTTCCCGGTTCGGGAATTATCCGGCGTGTGCAATTGCGGCCGTTCTGCGGCTTCTGCCCTAGCGATCAGTAGGGCATTATCCTACGAAAAGCAAGCCGGAATTTCTCACTAATTGAATCAGATCGCGATCTGCGTGCCGAACTCGACAACTCTGTTCGGCGGCAGACGGTAGAAGCGCGCGGGCGACAGCGCGGAGGCCGCCAGCTGCAGATAGATCCTGCTCGCCCAGTGCCCAAGCGCGGAATGTTCGGAAGGCACCAGCGTCTCGCGCCCGATGAAGAACGTGGTGGTTGCCACGTCGATGGCGAGTCCGAAGGGGCGGGCACCTTCGAGGATACGGGGAATATCCGGCGTCTCGAAGAAACCATGATGCACCGTCACAACGAAAAATCCCTTGCCGAGCTTGCGGATCTCGAGCCGGCGATGTTCCGGCACGATCGGTATTTCTTCCACCGCCGCGTGCACGATAAGTACGCGCTCGTGGAGGACCTTGTAGTGCTTGAGGCTGTGCAGCAATGCGCCTGGCACAACGTCGCCCCGCGCGCTCAGAAAAGCGGCCGTCCCGGCGACCCGCTGCGGCGTGCGGTCGGCGCGTTCCAGAAACAGTTCGAGCGGCAGTGTTTCGTCGCGAAGTTTCTCCAGATGCACGCGCCGGCCGGCACGCCAGATCTGCATGATCAGGAACACGCAGCCGGCAATCAGGAGCGGCAGCCATCCGCCCTGCACGATCTTGAGCGAATTGGCTGCGAGAAATGAAATATCGATAAGGAAGAGCAATCCGAACAGGCCGATCGCGGCCCGGAGTTTCCAGTGCCATTTCTTCGTGGCAACGATGGACGCGTGGAACGTGTCGATCGCCATCACCCCGCTGACCGCAATTCCATAGGCTGCTGCAAGTGAACTCGACGTATGAAAGATGAGAACGATCAGCACGACACCGACCGCAAGGATCGTGTTCATGCGCGGGACGTAGATTTGGCCGAAATCCGTAGCGGAGGTATGGCGTATCTCCATGCGCGGCAGGCGGCCCAGCTGGACGGCCTGGCGCGCGATCGAAAACACGCCGGAGATCACGGCCTGCGAGGCGATGATGGTGGCAACCGTCGCCAGCAGTACGAGCGGGTAATGCGCCCAATGCGGTGCGAGCGCATAGAACGGGATGCCGGCAAGCGCCGGGTTGCGCAGCAACTCGGCACCCTGACCCAGATAGTTCAGCAGCAGCGCCGGCAGTACGAAATAAAGCCAGGCATTTTGGATAGGGCCTTTTCCGAAATGCCCCATGTCCGCGTAGAGCGCTTCGCAGCCCGTCACCGCCAGCACCACGGAGCCCAGCGCCACGAATGCCGTCCATGGCGCATGAACAAACAACATAACCGCGTAAAACGGATTAAGCGCGAACAGCACGCCGGGGTCCTGCGCAATTCCGCGCACGCCCAATAGCGCGAGCACGACGAACCAGACGACCATCACCGGACCGAACAAGCGACCGATGCTGGCCGTGCCCCGGCTCTGCATGAGAAACAGTCCGATGAGGATCACAAGAGTCAGCGGAACGATGAGCGGTTCGAGGCTCGCAGTTTCGACTCCCAGGCCCTCGACCGCCGAAAGCACCGAGATCGCAGGCGTGAGCATGCCGTCACCGAAGAACAGGGCGAGCCCGAGGAGTGCCGCCACGCCGATGACGTTCTTCACGCGCCGCTTCAGCTTCGGGGAGCGATGGGCAAGTGCTGCGAGCGCAAGCACGCCGCCTTCGCCCTCGTTGTCGGCGCGCATGATGAGAACGACATATTTGATCGTAACGACCAGGATCAGCGCCCAGATGATGGCCGACAATGCGCCCATCACCGCGAAGGCTCCCGGCATCGCCCCGCCCGTAGCCCGCACCGTTTCGCGCATGGCGTAGATCGGGCTGGTACCGATATCCCCGAACACGATGCCGAGCGCGCCAAGCGTCAGCGCCGCGGTACGGGCGGCCGTCGGCCCGGACGCGCCCACCGGCGTGCAAGCTGCAGCCTTGTTCATGCTTCTGCTCTATGTTAGGATGTGCGCTTATAGCAATTGTAGGGCATAACCCTTGACGCAATTGCTCGCAATAACCGCACAGCAACGTTTGGACGAAATTTGCGGTGGTTTGGACCGTGTCAGGCGTTTCGATCGCGTTTTGCCGTGCGGCTCGATCGGCGTTTCGGGGTGTCGGGGTCGGCCGAATCGGAAAGAATCGTTTCGGGGTCTTTCTCTTCACGCGGCTCACGATTGTCGTTGTCCGCCCGCTCGTGGCGGCGCAGGTGCTCGCTTTCCGCAAACAGCACCAGCAGTCTTGCGAATTCCCGGCGATCCCCGCGCGGCCACCCCTTCATGCGGGACGCAAAATATCTGGCGCGCGCACCGCGAATGGCTTTCACGATCTCGCGGCCCCGCGCGCTCAATTCCAGGCATGATTTGCGGCCGTCACCCTGCGAGGCCACGCGCAGGGCCAGCCCGGCGCGGATCGCGCTTTTGACCATGCGGCTCGCCCGCGACGGGTGGACGTCGAGAAACTTCGCGACCTTTCCCACGGTCGGCAAATCGCCGTTTTCCGTTCCGCCATCGATCGCGTCGACCACGAGGAGATGGGAAGCATCCACGGCCTTCCCGAGACGCCGTTCGACCTGGCGGCCGAGGTCGCGCCGGCCGAGACTGCGCGCAATCTCGAACATGGCACGCTCGACCGCGCGAATTCCGTCTCGCCTTTGCATGACCAACGGGCCGCCTGATTCGTGGGTGAATGGACCATAGCGCGATTTCCGCTCCTCTTGACGTGCCGATCAATCTGTATGACAAGCGCATATATGTGCGCAAGGCACATATTACCGCGACGGGTTTTTCAAGCCGGACCGGATACGAGGGGAGACATCATGACGATCCAGGAGATCGAACCCGCGATCAGGCGCGCGGCCGCGTGACGCGATTCGAGCGCCATTGCTGCACAACGAAATTTGTGATTCCCGCGAAAGCGCAAAGCCGGTGAGCGTGCATCTGCGGGCTAATAAGTCATCGCGTGCGCGGACGCGCGCTTACCGGCTCCCGGCTCGCTTCGCGGCCGGGATGATGATCTTCGTCATGCTCTGCCGATGCATTCCTCTTGCGGAGGAGACCAAATGACTTCCGATAATGAAACCGAAACCCGCTCACCGGGCGACCTGCTCCGGCTTGGCGGTCCGCAAAGCCACGGCTTTGCCTGGGAAATCGACCTGTTCGACAGTCACGACCAGCGTGTTTCCACCCTGACCTTTCCGCTCGAGGATCAGGCG
>DATAYG010000129.1:0-4407 GCA_036272695.1 Rhizomicrobium sp.
GTGGCCATTTCTGGTGCTGCTTGCCGCCTTTCTCCTCGGCAACGAGGTATTTCGCAGATATCACGCACGGCTCGTCTTCGCGTCGCTTCTGTTCTTCTTCGCGCTCTATTCCTATGCGGTCTTCGTCGTGCCGGTCTTCACGAAAAGCATCGGCGTCGTCATGTTTATCGCCAGCGGCGTACTGGCGGTCGCGCTGTTCTTCCTCTTTCTTGGTCTGCTCAAGATTCTGGGCCGTGCGCGTTACCGCCAATCGCGCTGGAAACTGATCGGCGGGGCGCTGGCAATTGCGACCGCCATGAACATCTTCTACTTTACCGGAATTCTGCCCCCGCTCCCCTTGGCACTTGCGGACGCCGGCGTTTACCAGGCGATCCGCCACACAGGTACCGTCTATGTGGCGCAGGCGGAAACCGAGCCTTGGACTGCGCGCCTCGGATTGACACAGCCCGCCTTGCATGTCGCGCCGGGTCAGAAGCTCGTGCTCTACAGCGCAGTCTTCGCACCCATCAAAATGACCACGCGCATTACGCATCGCTGGCAATGGTGGGATGTGCGCACAAAGCACTGGAACACGCAGTCTGTGGTGTCCTTCGAAATCTCTGGCGGACGCGAACACGGCTATCGGGGCTATTCGGTCAAATCCAACCCCAGGCCGGGCGGTTGGCGCGTGAATATCGATGCCGAGGACGGCCGGCTGATCGGGCGGGTGGCCTTCGCCGTCGCCTCGGTGGCAAATCCCGTGGAAACCACGACCAGGACATTGCAATAGCCGAATTTGGTATCAGCACCTCCCTTTCGTCTCGCAAATTTCCCTCTTGTGCGTTTTTGTGCTGCAAGTAGACGGAAGGCGCGGACAGAGGCTGCATGTTCAACTGTGCGAAGTGCCCCGGCTATTGTTGTTCCTACGAGCTGATCCCGCTGACCAAGCGCGACGTGGAGCGCCTGGCGAAACATTTCGGGCTCGGCTTTCAGGAAGCACGCCGGAAGTTCACCGTGGAGCGGGACGGCGAGAGATACGCCATGCGCCGAAAGAACGACGAAATTTTTGGCAAGGTGTGTCGATTCTTCGACACCGAAGCGCGCCGGTGCACGGTCTATGCGGCGCGGCCCTCCACCTGCCGGACCTATCCGGGCGGGCGGTGTGGCTATTACGATTTCCTCTGTTCCGAGCGGAACCGGCAGGAGGATCCGGACTTCATCGCCACCACCTGGAGCCGCTGAGGTCCCGCACCGCGCAGGCAAAGTTTCAGCGCTCCTCCCCGTTGCGGTCGCGCGGGAAATTTGGGCATTATGCCTCTATTGGGCGCCGCACCCGTGGCCGGTCGTGCACGGCGCGTTCGTTGATGTCCGGCAGAGTGTATAGCGGCGATCTCATGGCACATTTCGACAGCAGTGGCTCGCGCCCCTTGGCGATGGCTTCCGTCAAGGGCACGATCAAATGGTTCAATACTACCAAAGGGTATGGCTTCATTACGCTGGAGAACGGCAGCGACGCGTTCTGCCATGCTTCGGCGTTGGCGGAGATGGGCTCGCCCGATGCACCGCCGGGCGCAACAGTCGTCTGTGATCTCCAGGATTCTCCGCGCGGGCTTCAGGTCGTCGCCGTCCACAGTATAGATAGAAGTACGGCCGAGCAGCAGGCGCCACGTGGACCACGTCCGGGAGGACGCTTCGGCAGTGGTGACCGCTTTGGTGGGGGCGACCGCTTCGGTGGTGGCGACCGGTTTGGCGGCGGCGACCGCTTCGGTGGTGGCGACCGGTTCGGTGGCGGCGACCGCTTCGGTGGCGGCGACCGCTTTGGCGGCGGCGATCGGTCTTCCTCGCATCGCGAACGCGACCACGGCGGCGCCGCGTCCGGACCCATGATGGAGGGCAAGGTGAAATTTTTCAACGAACAGAAGGGCTTCGGCTTCGTGATGCCGGAGAATGGAGGGGCCGATATTTACCTTCATGCAAGCGCACTCAGGCGCTCAGGCCTCAGCGTCCTGGCCCCCGAGCAACGCATCCGCTTCTCCACGCGGCAAGGCATGAAAGGTGTCGAAGTCGACCGGATCGAGGCGCTTTAGAGCAGTCAGACGCGAAAATATCGCCCCCCGCGCTTCGCTTTGGGGGGCGATTGGATGATGTCGGATAGGCTTGGCACCGTTATGCGTGGGGCCGGATTGGTCGGGATCGCATGTTTTCCCAAGTCCGAAACTTGCGAATTCCGCTAGTTCCCGGCCTTGCGGAGTCAAAAGGGCGCCGCTGCGTGGATTGCAGGTCCGCTGTGACGCGCATGGGATTGAAAGCTGCCCCGGCCGAAATGATATAACGACGGCAAATCGAACCAGCACAGCCGCGTTTCGGGGCGCGACGCATGGACGTTCGACCTTCTCGTACTGGACTCCCAACGTATTGCGACGCTGCTGGTCGCACGCAGTGCGGCCATGCATCCATTGACGTTAGTGTTGTAGATGAGTATATCACTGTAGGTAACGGACCGGATGTGGCTGTAACGCTCCGTCAGTGGGCGCGGCGGCATAATCCGCTCGCCCGCCCGAATGGTCGCGGCAGAGGAGCGATGGCATGCTTTCCAATCTGATCGGCACAATTCGCCGTGCATGGCAGCGAGTAGAGCCCCGTTTTTGGCGCCGCATGAAGCCACGATATCGCGCCGCGACATCAATCCTGATCCTCGTTGGCTTGTGGATCGGGTCCGGGGTGGTTTCAGTGGGTGCCGCACGGCACGGCGACATCGCGGCTGCGAAGACGGCCGATCTGCCAAGCGTTCAGGTCCGGCGCCTGTCGGCGCTGCATCGGGACGCGTCCATCACTGTGCGCGGACGGACCGAGGCCCTGCACTCCGTCGATGTCAAGGCGGAGGTCGATGGCGTCGTGCAGGCGCTGCATTTCGAGAAAGGCGATTTCGTCAAAGCCGGTCAGGTGCTGTGCGAACTGAAAGTAAATGATCGCGCAGCGAAGGTCGAACAGGCACGCGCGCAGGTCACCGAAACAGAACAGAAATATAAGGCGAACGTTGCGCTGGCGAAGGACGGCTATCTCGCGCGCACACTTCTCGCAGAATCCGCCACGGCCCTCCAGACAGCGCGCGCCAGCGAGCAGACGACAGAACTCGACCTGGCGCACATAGAAATCCGCGCGCCCTTTGCCGGACTTGTCGATGACCGCTACGTCAATGTGGGCGATCTCATGCACAATGGGGACAAGTGCGCGCTTCTCATCGCGCCCGAACCGTTCCTCGCCATCGGCATGGTTTCCGAGCACGACGTGGGCAGCATCAAACCGGGTGATCCCGCGACCGCGACTTTGGTAACAGGCGAAACCGTGCAGGGCCGTGTGCGCTTCGTCGCCAATCGTGCCGACACCATGACGCGTACGTTTCGCCTTGAAGTGGAATTGCCAAACCCCGATGCAAAACTGCGCGACGGCGTGAGCGCGGACATTCACATTCCCGTCCGCAATGTCGTCGCGACGAAGATTTCCCCGGGGATACTGGTGTTGAGCGATGGCGGAGTCGTCGGCGTTCGCACCGTCGAAAAAGGCATCGTCCGCTTCAAACCCATTCAGATCGTGTCGGACAATCCGGACGGTATGTGGGTCACGGGGCTTTCGAATGATGCCGAGGTCATCACGGTCGGGCAGGAATTCGTGAGTGAAGGATCGCACGTGAAGGCCGTTACAATTGGAGCGGGCGCGTGACGGGGATCATCTCCTGGGCGGTTCGCAACACCCGTCTCGTCATCGCTGCCCTGGCGGTCACCATCATCGCCGGGGTCATTGCGTTCATCCAGATACCGAAGGAATCGGATCCCGACATCCCGATCCCGTACATTGTCGTCGAAGTGTATTATCCCGGCATCAGCCCCGAGGACAGCGAACGGCTTCTCGTCAAGCCGATGGAGAACTATCTCCGCTCGATCCAGGGCCTGAAGGAGATGACGGCGCGCGCCTACGAAGGCGCCGCGGTCGTCATCATGGAATTCGACGTCTCGTTCAACAAGGACCGCGCGCTGGCCGATGTGCGTGCACAGGTGGATACAGCGCGCGCTGAATTGCCGCCCGACGTCCAGCAACCGACCGTCCAGGAAATCAGCACCAGTCTTTTCCCCGTCATTTCGGTGGCGCTGTCGGGTGACGTGCCGGAACGCACGCTCTATCACCTGGCGCGCGACCTTTCCGACCAGCTGAAGACCATCCCCAGTGTCCTGGACGCACAGCTTTCGGGGACGCGCGACGAGATGCTGGAGATCGACGTCGACCCCGCGAAGCTCGAAACCTACGGCATCACCCAGCAGGAGATGTTCGACGCCATAACCAATAACAACACACTGGTCGCGGCGGGGGTGATCGATACCGGCCACGGCAATTTCGCGGTCAAGGTGCCCGGCGTCATCGACAACGCCGAGG
>DATAYG010000130.1:0-53570 GCA_036272695.1 Rhizomicrobium sp.
TGTGCTCGCTCGCGCTCCATCTTGGCTTGCGCTGTTGGACTGCATCGTGAATGTATGCCTTCGGGCGCAGGAGTCGAGGCGCCGCAAACCTCGGAGAAATGGGGGCTTGGACCAATGTTCACCGACTGACGAGTCTCATTGAAGCCAAGCGTAAGGAAACGCCGATTCAGGCGCCCTCTGGCCGTGTTACGGCCGAAAGTGCGGCTCGATTCGCCGCACGAGCCCAATCACATTCACGCAATTCCATCAGCGCTGCCCCATCCGCCGCCTTCTGCGCTGCGGCGGCTGCCGCCCTGAACCGTTCGATCTCGCCGGTGCGGATCATTTCGCGGCGTTCTTCGACGCCGCGGCGAAGTTCGGTCAACACGCGGCCCGCGTGTTCGTTCTTCCGGATTGCGGCCCAATAGGCAGCGACATTTGTAAGCGCGGTTATCGGCGAGTCGACGCCGATAACCGCCAGGACGCGGAGTCCCGGGACACGAACTGCATTTTCCATCATTTTGAGGCTGATGCAGTTCGCGTCCCCCATTTCTGGTCAGCGATAAAGGCCCCGTTCCTCGCGAATCTGTTCGAGGGTGTAAGGTGTCTCTTTCGGATCGAATGCGCTCCAGCCGGCATTGCGATAGGCGCTGGCGCGCTTTGTTATGTCTATGCTCTGGCGCGTAAGGATTGCCTGATAGCGCACGACGTCCGCATCGGGAACGCGGGCCACGACAAGCGCGCCGCCGCGACGCAGTCCTTCCGCGTACATATCCGCGTCGTCCTTGCTGACGCCGGATTCAGCAAGCGCGCCGATTACACCGCCCGCAACACCGCCCGTGACCGCGCCGGCGAGTGTCGAAGCCAGCCATCCCGCAGCGACGATCGGCCCGATGCCCGGAATCGCGAGTGCGCCAAGACCGGCCGCAAGACCCGCGGCGCCGACGGCAGCGCCGCCAACGCCCGCGCCGATACCGGCACCTTTTGTGCGATCGTCGACGCCATCGTGATCCTTGTCGTGCCTGGCTTCGACGTGCTTGAACCTGTCATCATTGTCCCAGCGCTCGACATTATTCGCCACAATACTGATATCGCCGCTTTTCAGGCCGGCCGCTTCGAGTTCGCGTGCAGCCGTGTGCGCCGTGGGATAGTCCGGATAAAGCTTCGAGATAGTCTTTGACATGTGTTTCCTCGCTGAAACTATTGAGCGTTGACGTTGCCCTGGAAATCGACGCTGACCTGCATGGACTTGCCGTCTTTCATGGCCGTCCCGCGCCAGACGCCGGTTTGGTCCTTCTTGAGCGGACTCACACCCGTAAAGCCCTGACTTTCGATTCGGGACTTCGCCTCGGACGCGGTAAAGCTGTTCGCACCTTTGACGGGCATGTCGGAGTTGTTGCCATTGTCCGTTTTCATGGCCGGGTTCTGCGGGCCGGGCTGGGCCGGCATCTGGGCAAGAGCCGCAGAGCCGACGAGACATACCAATGCTATGACCGAAACTGTGGTCTTGTTCATTCCGTTTCTCCCCGGAAGTAGTGATGCCAAATGATGCGTACTAACTCGCGGCGCCATCGAATGTTCCACGGCATGCCCGAGCCTTTCACCGGGCGATGCCGGCTAAACATAGGTTATTGGGACGCATGTGCTGTCACCCGATTTCGCCGGCCGGTTAACCTTCGTGAACCTCACATGGCCTTGAAGCGATCGAACAGGCCTATTCACCAGTGAATTTTCGCTCATATCCCCCATCCCGGGATGCCTGCAATCCGTGCGGTCGGGATTTGAAGAAGCGCGTCTGCGCGACGCGCCCGGGCCCGACGCGGTTTGTTGGTATCCCGGGAGAAAAACTTACGCCGCCGCGGCCTGCCGCAATGTCGGAAGCGCCACCGTCACTACGGTTCCGACATGTTCGGTGCTGTCGATACGCACCGTCCCTCCATGCAGACGGGCCAGGGCGTGAACGAGCGCGAGACCGAGACCCGTTCCCTCGCCCGCGACGTGGGAATTGTTGGTGAGCCGCTCGAACGGGCGCCCCACGCGTTCGAGCGCGGCTTTGGGAATTCCGATTCCGGTGTCGCGGACAATTATCTCCAGAACATCCGCGCGCGTCCTAACGGAGATCAGCACTTCGCCACCTTTCGGCGTGAACTTGACGGCGTTGGACAGCAGATTGATCACAATCTGTTTCAGCGCGCGCGGATCGACCGCCAGGCTTGCTCCGTCGGCCGGCACATCCGCGGACAGCAGAATCTGCCGTTCCTCGGCGGCAAATCGCATCAACGCGGTGCAATCGCCGCTCAACGCGGCCAGATCCACGTCTTCCATATGAAGCACGAATTTGCCGGCCTCAAGCTTCGACATATCCAGTATGTTTGAAATCACCTCGAGCAGATGCAGACCCGATTTGTTAATGAGCCCGACATATTCGCCATGCCGCTTCTGCAGCGGACCAAATATGCCCTGCAGCATCATGTCGGAAAATCCGATGATGGCGTTGAGCGGTGTGCGCAGCTCGTGGCTCATATGCGCCAGGAACTCGGACTTGACGCGGCTCGAGGCTTCGGCGGATTGCTCGGCGATGCGGCTCTGGACCAACTCGTCCTCGACGCGGCGCTTTTCGAGCGCGTTGCGGCGGAACACGGCCAGCGCGCGCGAAAGCTCTCCGATCTCGTCGCCGCGATTTCCGAATGGTACTTCGCAAGTCATGTCGCCGTCTGCAACAAGCCGCATGGTTTCGGCGATCCTCGACATCGGGCGCGCGATCCTGCGGCTGATGAACAGTGTCGCAACCAGTGCAGCGGCGAGCGACAGGAACATGATGCAAAGATGGATGGCGAGATTCCAGCGGGCGGCATCCAGCTCCGCGCGTGCATCGGCGTCGGAGAGATCGACCGCGACATTCGCCACCTGGACGAGGCTCTTCATTGCCGTGCCGGAAGTGCCGATCCAGTCATGGCCCGAGATCGGTGGCCGCTTGCCCGACGCGAACGCGTCGATCACCGTCTTGCGAAGTCCGCGCAGTCGCACGAAATAAAGCTCGTTTGCGGTGGCGATCGCTGTGTGCAGCGCGGGCGGCACGCGTCCCACACTCGCGTCTTCCAAAACCACGTCCCAGAGCGCGTCGCCCCGGCCCGTGAGCTCGGTCATGACTTCGAGCCGGGCGTTGTTGTAGCCTTTGCCGCTGGCGATGCCGGCACCGACCAGCAGCCTGTCGTTCCCTGCGAATTCGCGCACCGCCCAGCTCAGCTGCTTGATCTTCATCATCTCGGCGATGAAAGGGTCGCTACGGTCGATCTCGTTGGTGAGCTCCGCGGATACGCGGTCCTCCGCCGCAAACGGGTTTCTGTCGGTGGGAACCCATTTGGCAATCCTTGCCGCTGATCGGAGCTGGGGTCGGCGCAACGCGGCATCGATCTCCGGCTGCGGCCCGTCTATGGCGGCTCTTTCCCTGACGATGGCGGCGCGCTCGGACGCGGTGCTCATATTGTTCTTCGCGAGCCCGAACAGCGCACGATTCAGGGTGGCGGTGGAACGCGCCCGCATATGCTCGATGTCGGCCCAGGTCTCTGCGTCCACGGCACGCGGCGATTCCAGCACCGTGCTGACGGTGCCCAGTTCGAACCTGCGATACTGCATGGACGTGAACAGGTCGCGCGCGATGCCCGAGGCTGCAACGATACGCCCTGCCGTGCGCATCTCGTCATAGGCGCTGTTCGCCGAAATGGCGGATGTTACCACCAGCACAAGCGCCATGGTGCCCGTGATGGCTTCCAGTGTCCGCCTGACGGACAGTGCCTTGATCATGGTGCCGCGGCTCTGCTCGCGATCCGCGCGAGAGACGGACCGACAGCCTGGATGGTAACCATTCAATAGTAATGATGGGCTTAATGGCGATCGGTGAGCGATGGGGGCAGCAATGAAAGTCACGCGGAGAAGCCTGCTTGCCTGCGCGGCGGCGCTGTCGATGCTGCCGCCAGCGGCTCGTGCGGCCGCGAATGCCGATATCGATGTCGCGATCATCGGCGGCGGCGTCGCCGGCACCTACGCGGCCTGGCGCCTCGCAAGCGAACAGCCCCGCCTGCGCCTCGCCCTGTTCGAGATGAGCGACCGGATCGGCGGACGGTTGCGCTCGATCGCCTTTCCCGAAGCGCCGCATCTGGTCGGTGAAGCCGGTGGCATGCGTTTCCTGCCGGCTCACAAACATGTGTTCAATCTTGTGCGGCAACTCGGGCTGCCAGCGCGCGGCTATCCGGTCCAGGAACCGCAGGATCACCTCGCCCTGCGCGGCCGCAGCTTGACCTATGCGGAGGCAGGACGGCCGACAAATCTCTTTCCGTATAATATTCCGCCGTCGGACCAGGCGCCGGACAGTCCGCGCTATGTGCAAGGCGTCGGGAAAGTCATTCCCGGCTTCGGCCATATGACGCCCGCGCGTTGGCTCGGCATCCGATCGGGCCTGCGTTACAAAGGCCGACTGCTCAAGGATTGGCCGAGTTGGGCGCTTGAGGCGGACATCTTCACGGCCGAAGAGAACCGCTTCTTCCAGGATACGGGCGGCTATGACATCGCGCCTCTCGGCAGCGCGCTGGATGAGTTCGACGAAGAGCTGCTCGAAGCCGATTTTTCGAAACCGTTCGTTACGATCGCGGGGGGCTATCAGAAATTGCCGCTCGCGCTCGCGGCCGAAGCGCAGCACCGCGGCGCGAGAGTTCTGACGGAGACCCGGCTCGCGAGTCTTTCCGTGCCGGATTTGCCCGGGCAGGCGTTCAGGCTGGGCCTCGTCGATCGCGCGGACCGTGCGACCGTGCTTACCGCGCGACGTGTTGTGCTCGCGCTGCCGCGCCGCGCTCTGGAACTGATCGACGACTTCCCCGCACGGCGCGATCCGCATGTTGCCGGCCTTATCGCCTCTGTCGTCGGCGAGCCCGCAAGCAAAGCCTTTCTGCTCTATCCGCGGCCCTGGTGGCGCGATCTCGGCATCGACGGCGGACGCTCCGTCACCGATATGCCGGCACGCATGTTCTATGCGCTGGGCGCCGAGAAGGAACGGCTCGCTAGCGAACCGGCGAACGGATTTGGGCTCTTGATGGCCTATTGCTGCGGACCGAATGTTCAGTACTGGCAGCAGTTCGCGCCGCAAGCGCCGCGCGAAGCGGCGGGATTTCAATGGCTGCCTGGCAATTCCACACTCGCTCGCGAAATTCATCGCGAAGCCGGCCGGACCTATGCGACTGAGCCACCCGCGCCGCTCCACGCCTGTTTTCAGGACTGGACCGTCGATCCATATGGCGGCGGCTGGAGCCTGTGGCGCCAGGGTGTCGACGGGATGAAATTAGCCGATTCCGTGATGAGCCCCTTACCCGGCCGCGAGCTTTACATTTGCGGCGAAGCCTACAGTCCATACTACCAGTCCTGGGCGGAAGGTGCGATCGAGCGCACCGAAACGATGCTGCAGCGCCATTTCGGACTGAAGCCGCCACGATGGCTTGGCTGAGACGAGGGAGCGGGAGCATCTTCAATCCCGGCGAGTTTGCCTGACAGCTTGCCCGTCCCCGGACGTCGGCAAGTCCGAAGCAGGCTCGATCTACTCCGCGGCGATCCTGCTGCCGCGCTGCAGGATTTGCAGAGCTTCGGCGATCAACTCGGGGTGCCGGCTTGCGTGCTGAATGTCGTAACCGACCGGCTCTCCGTCGGCGCCAAGATCAATCACCAGATCGTCGCCGACTGTCCGATTGTCGACGGACGGCCCCGGCTGCAGCTTGATGTACAAGCTGTCCGTGGTCGGATCGTAGCCAAAAGTGTCGCTCATTCGACGAAATCCCGATCTTTGAACACGTTGTGGACGGTTTGCCCATCGGCGAGGGTCACGATCCGAATATATGCTTTTAATCGCCGGAGGTAAGCCCAGTGGCGGATGCGGCCATCGGCTTGCTTCTGGGTGCGGATCGGATGTGCGAGTGCCTGGACGATTTCGTCCGGGACGATCCAGCCGCGATCGGCCTTGTAGATGACCTGGTTTTCGTAATAGCGGGTCCGCCAAAATGGCGGCGGCGGTAAGGACGGCGGCTCTGACATCTGCGCCTACTCCGCAGCGTTTGGCGGTCATGTTGACTTCCCCATTTCCTCCACGTGGTCATCGGCCCAAAGGGCAGCGCCCTGCTGCTATCTGACCCGCCGGCTCGGTATCTGGCTTGTTGCGGGGAAGCTTTTTCCGACTCCGGTCCCGATTTTCTTCGACAACTAACTTTGTTAACGATTTCGCAGTAAAAGAACGCCGCCGGGAGTTACTCCGATCGGATCGGTCTATTCGTGGCAACAACAGTCAAACTGGGGGCATGCAATGTCGGTTAAGATTCCTGCGAAGGTATCTGCGCGCGTTCTTCAGCAACTAAAGAAATATCAGGCAATGATAGGTGACGCGCGCAAGCGCGATGTCAATGAATCGGACACGGCCGTGCTGGTCATTGACATATTGGCTGATGTTCTGGGCTACAAAAAGGTTGTGGAGATTACGGCAGAACACGCGGTTCGCGGTACATTCGCCGACATCGCTGTCAGAGTAGAAAATGCAGTTCGCTTCCTCGTCGAAGTGAAAGCGGTGAATGTGGAACTCAAGGAGTCGCATGTCACCCAGGTCGTGAATTACGCCGCCAATCTTCCGGCCGATTGGGTGATCCTTACGAACGGAGCCCGGTGGCAGGCGTACAAAATTACCTTTGGCAAACCCATAGATCGAATTCTGGTTCTCGACATTGATCTCTGCACGGCAAACTTGAAAGGGTCCGAGGTTATGGAATTCTTCGGGGACCTCAGTCGGGAAGTGTTTACTCGGGACTCCATGTCGGAGATGTTCCGCGCAAAACAGGCAATGAGCCGATATTCCATCGCAGCACTTCTGATCTCAGACCCGATCGTCTCCGTGGTGCGCCGCGAACTAAGAAAGTTGGCAGACGGCCTCAATCCGGACGTGGACAACATTCGATGCGTAATCCAGGAACAGGTGATCAAACGAGAACTGATGGAATCCGACGAAGCAAAGCTTGCGCAGAAGGCGGTAAGAAAATTGGCAAGACAGCAAAAGACGCAAAAGACCAGAACCCCTGAAGTTCAGTGTGCAGTTACCGATTCAGGTAACCTTCAATCGGTGTAATCCGCCGAATGGCAGAAGTACTCTTGCAGCAAGAATTCGGCTTGCCCGCCATTTATCCATTTATGAGGCCCAAATGATCCCTCCTCGCCTTCTCGATTTACTGCGGTCTTGCGAGAATACCGAGACCAGCCATTTTCCCCCTACGGAACTTTTCAATGAAGGCTGGATGTTGAGGCTGGTTCTCGATGCAATTCAGAAACTCGAACTGGACGATCATCCGCTACGATTCCTGCCTCAATCGAGATGGTATTCCGAGGCTCGCATGGCCTCGCCTTTTGCGCCGCGCTCTCGCGGTGACAACCTCGGCGAGGGCTTCACACACGCCGATGCCGTGATAGGACATTTCGCTTTTGATCCTCTTAAACGAGCCGGACTTCACCTGATCGAGACTGCGAGGCAGTTTGTCGTCGTAGAAGCAAAGATGTTCAGCAATCTATCTACCGGGACAACAAACGCCACCGAATACGATCAAGCTGCTCGAAACGTTGCGTGCATGGCACGCGCCGTTTCGCGGAGCGGAAGGCACATCGACGATTTCGAACAAATCGGGTTTTTCGTGCTCGCGCCGGAATTGAAGCGGCGTCAGTCTCGTAATACGAATCTCGAAGGCTGCGCGACAGCCGTTTCAATTCGAGAGAACATTTCCCGGCGAATAATAGCCTACGAGAATACATCTCGCGCCGAGGCGCGCGATCTGCGAGCCTGGGAGACCGCCTATCTTCTGCCAGTGATCGAAAAGATGGACCGAAGCCACAACTTACGCGTCCTTTCCTGGGACGATTGCGTTTCCACAATCGCGAAGAGGGACAATGCCATCGGGGGTGAACTGCAGTGCTTTTATGCGAAATGTCTCGAGTTCGACCGTCAGCCACCCTTATCATCCGACTTGAATTGCCATCAGCTGGGCGCCAGGCCGCTGCCGGGCGGCCTGCCGGAACATTTGAATCATCTGAGCGAATTCATATCCAACAACTGGGTTTCCCAGCCGTAATCTGTAATCTCGGTGACATGATACATATTCCTGCCTGATCCGCTTCCCGTTTCGCGACCCACTCGTCAGGCAATACCGCTGCCCATCCTCTCCAGCTCCGCCCTGCATGCGGCTGCGAGGACAGGCAGACCGTCGCTTGCGAGCTTCCACAGGGCGTCGGGAATGACTTCCTCGTAGTCGTGACGTTGCCGATGCCTGCCACTTTTCTCCACGGTATCTCCGGATGGCGCTCCTTCAGATTTTCCGGCAGTCGCCGGCTGGCCTCGGACAGTATCTCGAGGCACCGCTCGACAATCCGCCGCCGGTCCAGATCACGCAGAAAGTCGTCCAGCGAAATGACTTCGAATTTTTGTTCGATATGACCGATTGCGGCCAGTATGTTGTCCTGCAACGGATGCTCCGGGGACATTCTTGCATGAGAAAAACTGAACGGCCGACGCTTCGATCTTCTTGCGCAGCAGCGGATGCAGCCCTCACCGTGGAATCATGTCCCTCCTCGGGTAGTTTAGGGTCAGTCTCGGGATCCTTGGCTGTCTGATTTGCCGAATCAACCAAAACCACCGCTCAATACTCCAGCGCGAGAGCGAGGGCGCGCTCCTCGGTCAAGTGTTTTCCGCTCTCAATCAGCTGCTTTATGACATCGTCCGACGTGACACCCCGCAGTTCGCCGTACAGCGCTTCCCTGACCTGCACGGCAAGCGGCTCGCCGGATCGACCGCTTTTTTCGAGGGCCGCGAATGCAAAACCTGCGACAACGGCCGCATCGCTTTGGCGCCCGTTCAGCGCGAGCCTCAATGCAAATTTGTCATAGAGCCAGAATATCAGCCCCGCCTCCCGCAGAATCGTAGACGCCTCGCGCAGCAAGGGGAGTGCGTCTCCCGGCTTTCTCTGGAAGAGCAGTGTGCAGGACATCAATCCCAATGCGTAACCCAATAGTTCCGGGTAGGGCGCGGAGCGAAGCCGCGCTACGATGTCATTTCCATCTGCAATTGCTTCGGACAGATTCCCGGCCAGCACCGCCGCTTCCAACAGGTTCGCGGCGACCACGAACACACCGCGATCGGATCCGACGATCTCGCACAGCCGGAGGGCCTTGAGGCCGCTGTCCTTTGCGTCGGCATATCGTCCGGCGCCAACCTGAATCGCCGAGAGGGTCGCGTAGGCGCGCGCCAGATCGCGCGTCCTTCCGCTCCGTTGCAGCAAATCGATCGCTTCGACGACATAGCCGTGCGCTTCCTCCGTGCGCCCCAGCACGCTCGCCGCGAAACCAAGTTCGAAAAAAGCACTCGCGAATTCCGGGCCCATTTTCAGCTCGCGAATCGACGAAACGACCTCCAGCAGGCTCCGATAGGCAAATTTCTCCGCGTCCGAGTTCAGACACAGTTCTGCAAGCGCCCGTTGCACGCCGAGTTTGAGCTCCCGCGGCGTCTCCGCATCCACGAGCCTGGTTATCGTATCGAGACGTTGGCGGCCCTCGCCATGCAACGACAGCTCGCGCCATATTTGCCAGCCGTCGCCGGCCAGCGTGATGGCGAGCCGCGGGTCTTCCCTAGACGCCCAGTCAAGCGCTCCGCGCATATCGGGCAGAACGGACGCATGGCGCTTCAGCCATACGGATTCCGGAACCGTCTGAAGCTCGTCGATCGCACGCCGAACCGTTTTGAGGACATAGGTCGCGTGGCGGCGCAAAACGGCGTTCGCCTCGGGCGCTCCCGCAAGCTTCCCGGCCATAAGCGCCCGCGTTGTCGCCAGGAGTCGAAACATCGGCGGCCGGGTGCCCGCGACAACCGTCACCATCGATTTTCGGATCAGGGCCGCCACATGATCAAATAACGACTCCATCCGAATAGGTTCGTCACTCACCACCGCTTCCGCTGCTTGCATGGCGAACGCACCGGCAAAAACGGAAAGGCGGCGGAGTACTATTTGTTCTTCGGCCGAAAGAAGCCCATGGCTCCATTCGAGCGTCGCGGTCAGCGTCGAGTGGCGCGGAGGAGCCGTATCTCTTGCACGAGGCCAGGACTCGATGGAGCCATCGAGTCGTTCATCGAGCGCCTGCAGGCCAAACATTGCCGCCCAGCTCGCCACCATCTCGATCGCAAGCGGGAGACCATCGATCCGGCGGCAGATTCGCGCCGCGATTCCGACTTCGTTGTCGTTGATCGCAAAGCCGGAAGCTGCGCCTCTGGCCCGCTCGAGGAAAAGTTCGAATGCCCCGGACTTGCGGACATTGGCGGCTGTTGTCGGCGTTTCACGCGGCACGGCCAGTGGAGGCACCACAAAGACCATTTCGCCGGCGCACGACAATGCCTGCCTTGTGGTGACGACGATCTTGAGCCTGGGAGCCATGCTCAGGAGCGTCTCGCAGATTTCGCCGCACGCTTCGACGAGATGTTCGCAATTGTCGAGGAGGAGCAGCATGTCCTTGTCGCGGATCAATCGGGCGAGCGTCTGAAGCGGGTTGTGAGTCTTTCCGAGTCCCAGACCGAGCGTGGCTGCAATTTGGCTCGCCGCAATCTTCGGATCATTGAGAGCAGAAAGCTCCACGAGCCAGGCACCGTCCCGGAATTCGTCCGCGCATTGCCGGGACGCCTGTAAGCCGAGGCTGGTCTTGCCCACGCCCCCCGGTCCCGTGAGGCTCACCAAGCGGGCGGTCCGCAGAAGATCGACCACCTGCTGCAAGTCGTCGTCGCGGCCGATGAGAGGCGAAAGTCCCGCTCCCCGACTGGCGAGAATAGGCAGATTGCCGACGGCGGAAGTTTTATGCTCACGTGAGAGGGGCGCGGCGAAGCGATAGCCCGCTCCCCGTCTCGTGACGATGGTGTCGTTGCCAAGCGTCTTGCGCAGACGCGCGATATGCACGTGAAGGGCGTTGTCGCCGACAACGGAATGTCCCCACACGCGCGACATGAGCTCCGCCTTCGGAACGAGCACGCCGGGTCTTTCCAACAGGACGGTCAGAATCGTACGTTCGACTGTCCCGAGACGCACGGGATTGCCCTCGTCGAAAAGCGCAACGCTTTCGGGGTCAAAGGCAAATCTGCCGAATGTGCAGGGTGCCTGCATTGAGACCGCATCCATGGGGCATCAAATTTAAGATTCTGAGTCAGGACGGCCGTTTCCGTGCCTGTCAGGGTCCGAGCACGCTTCCAGAAGGCCTACGCTGTCAAGCAGCCACTGCCGATCCGGAAGCGATTCCGGACGAACGACAATATTGCAAAGGGAAAACACCCATGTTCAGGACGTCACTTCTGGCCATCACGGCGCTGATGCTTCTCGGCGCAGCCAACGCCAACGCGAAAATCACGACGTTCGATCCGCAGGGGTCGATCGCCACCAATCCCAGAAGCGTCGACAAGGGCATCGTCACGGGCGCGTATTACGACGGCAATTATACGCAGCACGGCTTTGTGCGCGCCGGCGGCGGGACAATCACGACGTTCGATCCGGCGGGCGCGACGAGCACCTTTGCGGCCCGCATCGTCGGTGGCAAGATCGTCGGCTATTACGCGGACAACACAGGCGCCGACCACGGCTTCCTCCGGGGCACGGACGGGGCATTCACCACATTCGATGCGCCCGGATCGATCGGCACTATCGCCGGAGGCCTCAACGGCGCGGGCGACATCGGGGGCTACTACGAGGATGGCAACTACTACTACCATGGCTTTCTGCGCGCGCCCGACGGGACGATCACGACATTCGATGTAACAGGCGCGGTGGATACCTACCCGGCGGGCGTCAACAAGGCGGGCGCGATCGCGGGCAATTACGTGGGCGGCGATTTCCTGTTTCACGGGTTTGTGCGGGCTGCCCACGGGACGATCAAAACGTTCGATCCTGCGGGATCGAGCTACACCCAGCCGATAAGTATCAACAAGGCGGGCGCGATCGCGGGTTATTTCTACGACAGCAACACCGTGTTTCACGGGTTTGTGCGGGCTGCCGACGGGACTATCACGACGTTCGATCCCGCCGGATCAACCGGCACCAGCGCCTTTGGCATCGACAACAGGGGAAATATCGCAGGCTACTACCAGGATGGCAATTCCGTGATCCACGGCTTTGAGCGCCATGCCGACGGGACGATCAAGACGTTCGATCCTGCCGGATCGGCCGGCACCAGCGCCTTTGGCATCGACAACAGCGGCAATATCGTTGGCAACTACATCGACAGCAGTGGTATGGCTCACGGCTTCATCAAGAGCCACAAATAGAATCGTTGCATCCATCGCACCGGTGACGGTTAGCATGCGTGGACGTTGCATACTTGCCAACCGTATCAGGCAGGACAGACGCCTGGATCAATAGAGGCACAGACAGGCCTGCGCGACGACATCGTAGTTGCGGCCGCGGAAACTACGCGGGCGCCGGTTCGGCCAGCGACGCTTTGAGAGGACCGAGCCAGGGTTCGAAATTGCGCCAGGCTTCAACGGCGTCGCGATAAATCGGGCGGCGCACCTGCTCGGCGCTCGGAGTCGAAACGGTACGATCGGTCTCCCAAAAGCGCAAACAGCCTTCCTCGAACGGCAGCCCGCAATACGCCAGCATGCGGCGGATCTCGCTTTCCGTGTCCGTCACCAGGCGTTCGTACTGCACAAAATGGATGCGTCCGGGCAGAACGGATTCCCAATGGTCCATCATGCCGACGTATTTCCTGTAGTAGCGGCCCAAACCGTCGAGATCGTAGGCGAAGTCCGCCAGCAGCTGCTTGTACATGGCGAAGCAGGCAGCCATCGGTTCGCGGCGTATGTCGATCACCTTCGCCTGCGGCAGGATCAGGTGGATGAGGCCGGCCTCCATCCAGTTCCAGGTCCGCTTGTCGACGAAGCGGGGGCGCTGTGTCTGCCGGTAGGCGCGCGATTCTTCGATGTAGCGTGCACCGAGCGCGGCCAGCTGATCCCGCGTCAGGTCGAGGATGCACTCGGGATAGGCGTTCGGCATGACCATGATCCGGCTCAGCATCAGGTCGCTCACGATGTCTTCCATCACGGGGAGCTCGCGCGTGCCTTCCACCTGGCTGTGGCTCGCGAGAACCTGCTCCACCAGCGTGGAGCCCGCGCGCGGCAGACCGATGACGAATATCGGCGCCTCGGGTGTTGCCGGCGCCGGAGCCTGTACAAGTTTCGTCTCGAGATTCTCGCGGCTGAACACCGCTTTCAGGCGCCCTACCCGGGTCGGATCGGCTGAATCGCCGGACGAGTCGGCTGGCCCGCGCCGCTCGGCGTTGGCCCGCACCAGCCGGGAACCTTCCTCATAAGCGGCAAAACTCGCGGCAAAATCGCCCGCCCGCTCGAGCGTCTGAGCGAGTGCGTAAAGCATGCACGGGCGGCTGTCAGGTGGCATCGCGGTGCCCGCCAGCTGCGCGCGCATGGCCGCCACGTCGGATTCCGTAATGTCCTTGCCCCTCAGCTCCGCCAGCCCCAGATAGGCCTGCCCCATTTCCGGCTGCAATTCCAGGCACCGGCGAAATGCCTGTACACTTTCCTCGCGCCGGCCGAGAAACTGCAGCGCCTGGCCGTATGAAAGCCAAATCCCCGCCTGGGCCGGCTGTTCCCGCAGCAGGCCGACCAACAGTTCGATCGTGGTCTCAAGATCGCCAGTCTGCATCGTGGCGTAGGCATGCAGATAACGGTAATGACTGTTTCGGGGGTCGTAGGCGATGAGGCGCGCGGTCTGTGCAACGGCGATGCCGGCATGTTGCCACCGCTGCAGCAGCGCTTCGGCATAGCTCTCAAGGGCGCCCAGATAGTCGGGCGAGACATCCAGCGCGCGTTCCAGAAGCCGCAGGCAGGTTACGGGATCGCCCAGCCTCATTTCGACCCGCGCCAGCACGCGCATGGCCGCCGCATCGAGCGGATCGGCAATCAGATGGGCGCGCAACGTGGCGGCAACGTCTTTGATGGCCTTGCCTGCAAGCGGCTCGCGGAGCCGGGCCTCAGCCTTCTCGAGTTCCGCCGGCGTGCGCCGGTCGATACGGCCGCGCCATCCGGCCGTGGACTCTGCACGATCCGCAGCGGCATCGGCCGCGGCAGCCTCCCCGTCTTCCCTGGCCAGTCGCAGCACCTGGGCCAGCTTGCGCCAGGCTGGCCCATGATCGGGGGCAATTGTGGTGCACTCGCGAAGTGCCTGAATCGCGGCACTATGAAACGCCATCGCGGTGGTGGTCAGGGCAAGCTCGTAGAGATGTTCCGGCGAGGCCGCGGCAACTCCGATCCCGTCCCGTCGCTGAATCGACTCCGGTGCGATATTGTCTGATGGCGTCGTAACAAACCCGCCCGCATTCGGGTGCGGGAGATGTCCCAGGCCCGGCTGCCCACCCTCTCCCGGCGAACGCGCGCCCTTCGCAAAAACAGCCGTCGGTATCGTACGGGCCATCCGCCACTTCTCCCTGAATACATCACCCGGACGCGAAAGCCAGATACCGCACGAATCCAGATTAGCTAAATAAGGTTAGCTAAATAGGGGCCCCTGGACCATGTTCACCAGCGGACGGGTCCGTTCAATAGCGTGGGGGCGCGCGTAAGTGAATGCTGGCCACGCCCCATACACGGGCGGGAAGGTCGGCGAGTGGGGCTGCTACCGGCTTCGCCGGTGTCCGGCCCAAAGGCTCGGTCGGCAGCCGCTGCCGGAATTGCGGCGCCGCTGCACCTATAACTCTATTGACACGCTAGATATATTGCATTTCATAATGTAGGTCTAAGTCTTACGAATTCCGGGGCGGGGTTCGCTTCCCTTCCGAACGGGCGGGAATGCGCGAGGAACTTCCGAGATTCGTGCGATCCGGAGGGCAAAACCCATGGCCGTGCTTCCTGCAATCCAGCCGCTTTATGTGGCTTCGGGCTTCGTCGTCGGCACTCTGGTCGGCATGACCGGGGTGGGCGGCGGCTCGCTCATGACGCCGATATTGATCCTGCTTTTCGGGATTCACCCGCTGACGGCGGTCGGTACCGATCTGCTCTATGCGTCGGCCACCAAGACCTGCGGCACGCTCGTTCACGGTTTCAACAAGACCATCGACTGGCGCGTCGTGGGGCGGCTTGCGCTGGGCAGCATTCCGTTTACGGCTCTGACGATCTTCGCCCTTTCCAAGCTCGATATGAACAATCCGGCGGCGCAGAAGATGATTACCAGCGGGCTCGGCGTCGCACTGCTTCTGACCGCGCTGTCGCTGTTCTTTCGCAAGACGGTGATGGAAATCTACGTCAATCGCGTCGGCGAGATGCCGCCGGCCACCGTGCGCAATCTGACCATTCTCATGGGTGCGGTTCTCGGCGTGCTGGTGTCGATCTCATCCGTGGGCGCGGGCGCCATCGGCGTCACGGCGCTGATCCTGCTCTATCCAAAAATGCCTATCGCGCGCCTTGTCGGCTCGGACATTGCCCACGCGGTTCCGCTCACCCTCATAGCCGGCCTCGGACATTGGTGGCTCGGCTCGATAAACTTTCCCCTGCTGGGCTCGCTTCTGATCGGGTCGATTCCGGGCATCATCGTAGGCAGCATGCTCGTCACCAAAGTGCCCGAACCGAGCCTGCGTTTTATTCTTGCCTTCGTTCTGGTGCTCGTCTGCTGCCGATTCTGGTTCTTTTAGAACAGTGTCATCGATCGACATCGCTCGTTACGATCGGCATAGCGGGCGCCGGCCGCGACAGCAGGTGTAACAGCCGTTCCGGCCCTTGACCGCCCCGGAGGGGATGGCCAAGTACGATTCCGCATCCTGCTATAAGCCGAGCTTATGCCCAGGCCGTTGCCGCCCATTGCCAGCCTCAGGGCGTTCGAAGCCGCAGCGCGGCACATGAATTTCACCCGCGCGGCGAAGGAACTCGCGATCACCCAGGCCGCGGTGAGTTATCAGATCCGCCTTCTCGAAGAGCGCCTCGGAACCTCGCTTTTCATTCGCGAACCACGGCGGCTGCTTCTGACCGAGACCGGGGCCGAACTCGCCATTCCGCTGCGCGACGCCTTCGACCGGCTGCGCGCCGCGTTCGAGGGCTTCCACAAGGAAGCGCAGAGCGTGCTGGCGCTCTCGGTCTCCGAGACCTTCGCGGCGAATTGGCTCGTGCCGCGCCTCGGCTCCTTCCAGATGGAGAATCCGTCGATCGCCGTGCGCCTGGAATCCTCGAACAAGCTTGTGGATTTTGCCCACGAGAAATTCGATGCCGGCGTCAGAAGCGGCAGCGGCGAATGGGCCGGCATCGCGGCACACCGGCTGTTCCGGCTGATGTTCACGCCTGTGTGCACGCCGTCGCTCCTCAAGCGCCTCGGCCCCGTGAAGCGCCCGCGCGATCTCCTGCGCCTGCCTTTGATCAGCCCGGCCGATCCCGCATGGCGCATCTGGTTTGCCGCCGCGGGCGTGCCCGATGTCAGGCTCGCGCCCCATGAAGGATCCAATTTCGGCGTTCAGCATCTCGAAGGCAAAGCCGCGCTCGCCGACCAGGGCGTGGCGATGGTGACGCCGAATTTCTTCCTGCCGGAGCTCGAGAGCGGCCGGCTGGTGCGGCTGTTCGATATCACCGCCGACAGCGGCGCGAGCTACTGGTTCGCCTATCCGAAGCAGCACGCGAACGCGCCCAAGCTCCGCGCCTTCCGCGGCTGGATACTGGCGCAGGCGGCAGCAGAGCAGGCAACATCCGGTTGAGGGAAGGTGAACCAGATGAACCCTGCTGTCATCGCTCTGTTCGCGGCCGTATCGGGATGCACGCCGGCCCGGTCCGGCCCTCCGGCGGAGGCCGCCCGGACGAGGGAGAAAGTACTCCATTCCTTCGGCGACGGCACGGACGGTGTGCTTCCTCACGGGATTCTGCTCGATGTCAACGGTACGTTGTACGGCACGACGTCGGAAGGCGGTGCTTCCGACGCCGGCACGCTGTTCGCGCTCGACCCGGACACCGGCAAAGAAACACTCCTTCATTCCTTCGATTACACGGACGGAGGATACCCCGACGGCGGCCTGATCGATGTGAAGGGCATGCTTTACGGCACGACGTATTTCGGCGGCAGCGGAGGCTGCGGCACCGGTTGCGGCACTGTTTTCGCGTTCGACCCGGGCACGGGCGCCGAGCAGGTGCTGCATTCATTCGGGGTCGGCACGGACGGCGAATACCCCGACGCCGGATTGGTCGCTGTCAACGGCATGTTATATGGTACGACGCGGCAGGGCGGGACAGGGTTAAACGGTTCCGGCCGGGGCACGGTGTTTGCCATCGACCGGAAAACCGGCGCCGAGACGGTGCTTTATTCGTTTTGCAGCCAGGGCGGTCAATATTGCACGGACGGCGCCCTCCCCCAGGGCGACCTGATCGATGTGAACGGGATTCTTTATGGCACGACGACGTCAGGCGGCGCAAACTGCGAGGCCGATGGCGGTTGTGGGACGCTGTTCTCGCTCGATCCGGAGAGTGGCGCGGAGACCGTCGTATATTCATTTTGCAGGTGGTCGGCACACGGCGCCTGCACGGACGGCTGGGGCCCGTTCTCCGGTCTCGTAAACGTGCAGGGCAAACTGTATGGAACGACTGTGTCTGGCGGCAGCAAAGGCGGCTGGGGCACGGTGTATTCCTTCGACACCATCACCGGCAAGGAAAGGGTGCTCCATTCTTTCTCCGACGCAAACGGCGCGTACCCCTATGCCGGCGTGATCGACGCGAGCGGCATGCTGTATGGAACAACACCGTTTGGCGGCCGAAATGGCGGCGGCACGGTCTATTCGGTCGACCCGAACTCCGGCGCGACGCGCGTCGTCTATTCCTTTCCCTCCTGCAACCTGCCGCCATGCCCGAACGGGTCCGAGCCGCTGGCCGGAGTCATCGCCGTAAACGATATGCTGTACGGAACAACATTGGATGGCGGCACGGCAAATCTCGGCACAGCGTTCCGGGTCAGGCCATAGCAGGTATGACGCCAGGACGGGTTAATTGATTCAATTCGTCCGTCGGGCGCAGACGGAGGCCGCTGGATAGGTTTACCACCAAAGCACCAAGTACACCACGGAAATCGGGCGCGCATTGCGGCCAATAATTCTTGGTGCTCTTGGTGTCTTGGT
This sequence comes from Rhizomicrobium sp., assembly GCA_036272695.1. Taxonomy (GTDB): domain Bacteria; phylum Pseudomonadota; class Alphaproteobacteria; order Micropepsales; family Micropepsaceae; genus Rhizomicrobium. The sequence continues at coordinate 18,163 of DATAYG010000130.1, forward strand.
GGTGAACAGCGACATCTCCGCGAATGCGTAGAGAATGCGCCTCCGTAGCAGCGAACTCGGACGTTCCCCTATTTCGAGGGCAGTCTTGTGGCCGGAAACGTCCGGACAGAACGTATAGCCGAAACAAATGAGCGACCATTTGCTTTTGAAGTCTACGGCGCGACATGGCGTCCATCGAGCTTCGTCAAGTTGAACCGGCCTTGAATCGGCGGTGGGGCCGACGCCGCTGCCAGACCTGTAAGGCAAGCGATTGGTGGCGAATTTTGGGATTACGCAGCCTTAATATGGCGTCGCCAATATCCCGCGAGATAATCCGACGCGCCGCCAAGCCATATTGCGCATGGTACAGCCCATGCTATCGGTGGCTTGTATTCCTTCGAAGGTTTGTGGCACGAAAAGATTCGAACAAACCCTTCTCAGCTCCCGGTGGATCATGCCAGGCACGGCCGCAACTGAACGGTCCCTCAACCTATTTACTTTTTCGCTCGTCGCAATCTGCGTTGGCGTGATCACGGGATTTGGGGCCATTTTTTTCCGCGGGCTCATCGCGCTCGTCCATAATCTGCTGTTCATGGGCCAGCTGTCTTTCATTTACGACGCCAACAGATACGAGCCTGCATCGCCCTGGGGCGCGCTCGTCATACTGGTTCCGGTCATCGGCAGTCTGGGAGTGACGTTCCTGGTCAGAACTTTCGCGCCCGAAGCGCGCGGGCACGGCGTTCCCGAAGTGATGGACGCCATATTCTACAGTGAAGGCCGCATCCGGCCGGCGGTTGCCGCTGTCAAGTCGCTGGCTTCGGCGCTCGCGATTGGCAGCGGCTCGTCGGTAGGGCGCGAAGGGCCCATCATTCAGATCGGCGCATCGCTCGGCTCCAGCATCGGTCAATTCATCCGCCTGGAATCCTGGCAGCGCATCACCCTGGTCGCCGCCGGCGCAGGGGCAGGCATCGCCGCGACATTCAATACGCCGATTGGCGGCGTGCTCTTTGCCGTCGAACTGATGATGCCGGAGGTCAGTACCCGCACCTTTCTGCCGGTAGCGCTGGCGACGGGAACCGCCACCTTCATCGGCCGCATCTTTCTCGGACCACGCCCCGCCTTCAACGTACCTCCCGTCGGGATGCTTGGTACACATGCGTCGGCCATTTATCCGCTCTTGCTCTATGCAGTCCTGGGCGCGCTGACCGGCGTCGCGGCCACCGCATTCATCAAGGGCCTGCACGCCGCCGAAGACGGGTTCGAGAAAATCCGCGACCCCTATCTTCGCCATGCGCTCGGCATGTTTCTCGTGGGCGCGATGATGTACGCGTTCTTCCGCTTTTCCGGGCACTACCATGTCGAGGGCGTCGGCTACGCCACCATTCAGGACGTATTGCTCGGCGGACTTTCGGCCGCCCCCTTTCTCGCCATTCTGTTCTTCGCGAAACTCGCTGCCACCTCGCTCAGCCTGGGATCCGGTTCTTCGGGCGGTATCTTCTCGCCCTCCCTCTTTATGGGCGCGACGCTCGGCGGCGCATTCGGAGCGCTGGCTCATCTGATCTTTCCATCTGCCGAGATCAGCGTGCCGGCCTTCGCCATGGTGGGAATGGCTGCGATGGTAGGTGGCGGCACGGGTGCGGCGATGACCGCCGTGACCATGATCTTCGAAATGACGCTCGATTACGGCATCGTGACGCCGATGATCATTGCGGTCGCGGTCGCCATCGGCAGCCGGCGCATGCTGTCGCGCGAGAACATCTACACAATCAAGCTGGTCGCCCGGCGGCATTTCATTCCGAAGGCGCTGCATGCGAACATGTTTCTGGTGCGCCGCGCCGGCGAAGTGATGGATAGGGACATTCTGGTACTGCCTGATACCATGTCATTCCATGATTTCCTCATGCTGCCAGGTCACGATGGACGTCTGCGGCACGTCGTCGTCGCACATGGCGACAGCATCGTGGGCGTACTCAGGGTCAATACGGGATTCCGGCGCGGAACCGAGAAGTTGTTCGCGGACGTGAGTCTCGGCAGTATCGCGAGCAAGGACTTCACGCTCGCGCGCGAACAGGACGTGATGTTCAATGTGATCGGGCGCATGTGGCGAAGGAAGGCCACGACGGCGGTCGTAGCGACCGGAGGACGCGTGCCGCGCAAATCGGATATCGTTGGCGTTATCACGAAAGAGCATGTCGCCGATTCCGTCGCTGACAGTATCAAACCTTACGCCGCGACCGACGCACTGCTCTGAGAAGTCTGGACTGTTATAACAGCGTGCCGCTGTGACGACTGGCGCCTCGGCGGGTTCCGACGGGTGCCGCCGCTCGCAGACGCGCCCTGGTATCCTCGGGTTCTCAGGTAAGGCTTCGGCCCGACCAGTTGCGCCCCGTCGGAATCCCTCCAGCCATAAACCAGCCTTATGGCCGCCCCCGCGAAATCCGTTTGTGGCCTGGGGGTACCCGCCAAATATCTCCTCCTGTCTGATAATGATGGAGATATCGATGTTTGGAGAGAGCTCAATGCTTCCGCGGCGAAGCGCTGCGGGACGCGCCAGCGAATCCGGCGAAGAAATCGGCGCGGTTCACAAGGTTGCCGCGCTGGTGCTGTCATTGGCGATCGCCGGCGGTATCGTCGTGGCAATGCCAGTCGCCCTTCTGTACCTCGGATGAGCGCGATTGTGGAAACCACCTTGAGGGCCAAACCGGCGGACCGCCGATCCTGCGAGATGATTCGCGGCGAGCTGAACTATCTCGTGCCGATGCGGGAGCGGGCGTATCGGCACGAGGCGGAAGTTCCGCCAGGCGTCATGGCAACCAATATGCGCTATCATCCGCAGTCGGTTGCGATCGAGAATGCGCGGATCGTGCCGCCGCCCGCGCTCGAGCGCGAGGGTTTCGCCTTCGAGACCCACGAAAGCGACGTGCGCGATTTCTTCGATGTGGAGGAAGTCGCGCATGTCTACGACGCGGAAGTCGAAGCGTTGCTTAAGGCGCGCACCGGCGCCACGCGCATTCTCATTTTCGATCGCACGCTTCGCCGCCGCATGCCGGCCGAACAAGATCGGCTCGGTGGCGTCCGGCTTCCCGCCGCGCGTGTGCATGTGGACTACACGGGGAGATCGGCGCCGCAGCGCGTCCGCGACCTTCTGCCCGGCGAAGCCAATCGGCTTCTCGCGCGGCGTTTTGCATTCATCAATGTCTGGCGGCCGATCGGAGACATCGTGCGCGACGCACCGCTTGCGCTCTGCGACGCGCGAAGCGTGGCCGCGCGCGATCTCGTGCCCGCCGACCTCATCTACAAGAACCGAACCGGCGAGATCTACTACGCGACCTTCGACACGCGCCATCGCTGGCTTTACGTCCCCGAGATGGGGCCGGATGAAGTGATTCTCCTCAAGAACTACGATTCGGCCCTGGACGGGCGGGCGCGATTCACGCCTCATGCGGCGTTTCTCGATCCAACCGCGCCCGAATGGGCACGCCCGCGCGAAAGCATCGAAATCCGCGCAATCGCGTTTTTCGACGAGTGACAAAATGGGATCTCGTTGCGCAGACTTGACTGAAGCGTACGGGGTCGTTTTTCGCTGATTATGTATTTCTCGTCGATCCGGAACAGGGTGTCGAAGCCATACACCCCGCACTGGCCACCCGAAAAATCGGCTGCGAAGCCTCGGCACCTCGCAGCCGACGAAGCGAACGAATTATCGAAGTACTCCGGAGCGCTGTTGAACTGCCGGCGTGGCACCCGCATTGCTGCCCGGGTTGTTTTTCCACGGACGCCCTTCGGCGATCCCGTGGCCGCCGCGCGGGCATTGATGATCATTGATGCAGTAGATGTATGACGCACCGATGCCGGTGGAGACTGCCACCTGCCCTTTATCATTGATGCCCCATGCCTGCTGCTCCTGCGAACCGTCCTGTATGTTGATGGACGTGAACAGGCCGGTCTTGTTGTTGAAGACAAACGAATGCGGATTGCCGTCCTTGTCTATGACCTGGCCCGCCGCCAGTTCCTTCTTGTTGATGCTCTCGAGCGCGGTCGTGCCGCTGTCATCCGCATTGATGACCTCCACAATGCCCTTCTTGAAAATGAAGCCCCGCATGGTGACGTCGTTCTGTTCGCGAATGAATCCGGCCAGCGTTCCGGCCCCATTGATCCCGCGCGGATTCGTCGTCAGTTCATTCAGCTGAAGGCTCACGTCGGTCTGGTATATCCCGTTGCTCGCAAGATAGCCGGTTCTGACACCGGTATTGGGGTCGGTCACGTAGTCGCCGGTTGATTCGACGCCCTTCTTGATGATTCCCTGGGCAACGCCATCGAGCGGAGCGCCGTTTTTCTCGATTGTAACAATGGTGCCATCGGCCTGGCGCAGGAATTCCGTGCCCACATAAAGATTCGGCCCCTCCGCAAAGCCGACGATGTCGCCGTCATCGTCCAGCGCGCGCGGCACCGTTGCCGTGCTCCCGCCGCCATAATCGAAACTCGTATAGGTTCCGTTCAGCGGGCCGATGAAACCGTGCGTGACATTGTTCGCATCGATCCAGGATCCGGCGATCACGCCGTGGTTGTTGATGCCGAACACGATGGTTTGAACGGCGCCGGGCGGCGGCGTCACCGGAACCAGCGTGGCGGCATGGGATGCGACCGGGAACGCGAGCAGGCCCAAAATAAATTTCTGAAGTGCGTGCATGAGATGTTTCCCTCTTCGCCATGCCCGCAGCCCGCGGAGAGGGTAGAGGAAGGATTGGCCGCGTCAATCGCGCGCAGGTTGAAATTGGAGGTTCGCGCGGACTAACAAAAAGTTGAATCGGTTTCTGCACCAAGGCTACGCGGAATGTTGGCGCGGACGCCGCCGGTAATGCTGCCGTGGTTTATGCCCGCCCGGGCTTTCAGGTACCTGTCGACGGAAAGCGCCCCGGCGCCGCCGATACAAAGCGCTACGAGTCCTGCCAGATAGAGCAGGTCCGTCTCATAACCGGGTTGACCAAAATGTGCGCCGGCCGCGTCATAGGACAGCAGCTTGATCGAGCTGAAGCCGTTGGGAAGATGCACCGTAAAGATCGCGACGAGCAGCACGACAATCATCGGCAGCGCGGCCAACGGCACCAAAGCTCCAAAGAGAATCATCGCGCCTCCAACGATCTCGACGACGATCGTTGCCCAGCCGAGCAGCCCTGCGAAGGGCAGGCCGATCGCATGCAGGATTGTAATGAAGGTGTCCGGACCGCGGGCCAGTTTGGCATATCCATGTTCGAGAAAACCGAGGCCGACCATGAGCCGGAGCGGCAAAGCGTACCAGCTCATGTCGAAAGACAATGGCGATATGCCGTATCTCCACCAAAGAAACGGGTACCGCATCACGACGGAAGCTTGCCTGCCGCGATGATTTCGCCGCCCTGCGATCGTTCGACCAATACGGCGTCTTTCCAGCGCGGATCCGGGCTGGGGAGCGTATGAAACTGCGTCGCCCGGCCGGACCAGTCGCCGAGTCTGAGAAGTTGCCGGACGACGTCCTTGTGCGGCAATGTCCGCCCCTCGTTCTCGCCCCGGGAAATCGGAACTTGCACAACATCGGGATCGTAGCGAACCAGCCAGACTGCACCGCTGCCCTGCCCCGGACCTATGCCGACGGAACCATTGTCATAAGTAATGGCCGGCGCGTCCTTCCGCGTCTCGCGCTCGATCAGCGCTTCGAGTTCGGCGCGGTTCCCGCCGACGATGTCCGACCTGCCATTCACGACGACTTCCGGCGTGAAGACTTCGCTGCGGCCGAACGCGCGGGCATAATCCCATTGACGGGCGGTGAATTGCGGCGACGCAAACGTGTCCTTCCACCCGAGTTGATCCCAATAGGTGACACCGAAACTCAGCGTCAGAAGATCCGGCCTGTCGCTCAATGCAATAAGGTTTGCATTGGCGGGCGGACAATCGGAGCAGCCCTGGCTCTGAAAGAGTTCGACGACGGTCAGTTGCCTGACCGGCTGTGCCGAAGCCGGGTCTGCCCACACCAGCCCCGCGACAGCTGCAGCGATGACATTCAGGGACTTTGCGTGTTCTGTCATATGCGACTCCGCCGATGATGCGTCCAGGACACGAATTCGGTCGACCGGACGATTCCGTTACAGGCGGGGGCAGGCATGTCAGCGATGCGGATTTCCAGTGTCCTGAACTGGAATTTCGCAGCGTTATTCGTCGCGTAGTGAATAACCGCCGGGACGCCTTGCCGCTCGGCGTCTCGGCGGTTCTACCTGTGCAACTGCCGAATCTGATGTTGCGAACTTCAGAATCGGGACATTAGCGTCCCGGGTTGGAGGAGTAATCGGGGTCGCTCGGCGGCCGCGACGTGCTACTGGTGCATTCAGTCTGAAGCTTTTCCGGCGCGCCGGTCACATTGCCGTCCTCGGCGCCGCCGCTGTCTCCCTCCACAGCAACTCCGCGGTCGACGGCGCAATCCGAAGCGACTGGCGGGATTGCAGGCGCCGTGTCCGGGACCGGCGCGCAGCATGGCGCCGCATCAGGATCACCCTGCGTGTTCAACAATTTCGCCGCCTGCAGATTGCCGGTTCCGGCCAAACCATGTGCCGCGCAGCATTGCGAAGGGGTGCGCGCGTTCTCGCCGGCGGCAAGGATCTCCTGTCTGCTCGGCGCTTCGCCGGTAATAACAACCTGCATCCCGCGCGTGTTCTCCTTGAAGAGCGCCGCGGCAAAACCCATCGGCAGGCGTACGCAACCATGCGAGGCCGGGTAGCCGTGCGGATGACCGCCATGCAGCGCAAGCCCATCCCAGCCGAGCCGCTGCATGAAGGGCATCGGCGCGTCTTCATATTTGTTCGAGTGATGCATCTTCTCCTTTTCGAGCACGGTGAAGGTTCCATCGGGGGTTTCGTGTCCCGGCTTGCCGGAGGAGATGGTGGTGATGCCGATCAGCTTTCCGCCGCGATAGACGAAGGCGCGCTGCGAAGAGAGATCGACAACCATGTTCATCGGTCCAGACATCGCGATCAGCGGGTCCCAAAGAAAGTTGCCGGGAGCGAGCGTATCAGCTTCGGATGAAACAAGAAATGATGGCTTGGCGCCCGCGGTCAGCGACGGCGCCGAGACTGCATTGCTTGCCAAAAGACATGCGGAACCAAATCCAATCAGGCCTTTTGCGCACGCTGAAAATGCACTATATCTCCGTCGCTGCCTCATCGCTGGGGCGCAGATCTGATCATCGGTCAAGTTGTTGTCCGCACGGACGTGCGGGCCTCATGGAGCCTCGCTGTATGAACGTTTCAAGGCGCACTCTGTTCGCTGCGACAGGAAGTTTTGCTGCCGCCGCGCTGTTCAAGCCGCTTCCGTCGGTTGCAGGTCCAACCGGTGTATCACCTGCGTTGCTGCGGCGTGCGCTGGATGCGCTCGACAGGCATGGCGCTGCGATTCCGAATCACGACGTCATCGCCATTGCCGATTTCTCGTTGGCGTCGCGCAGCCCGCGGTTTCATCTGGTGGATGTTGCAGGTGGCCGCGTCAGCTCGCAGCTCGTGGCGCACGGCCGCGGTTCCGATCCGGGCCACACCGGCTGGCTGCAACGCTTCTCCAATCAACCCAGTTCTAACGCGACCTCCGCCGGCGCCTACAGAACTGACGGCCTCTATATCGGCGCTCATGGCCAGTCGATTCGGCTCGCCGGCCTCGATCCGAGCAACAACAACGCGCTGGCGCGGGCCATTGTCGTGCATGCGGCGTGGTATGTCAGTCCCGAGATGGCGAATTCACACGGCGTACTCGGCCGCAGCGAGGGATGTTTCGCGCTGTCGAACGCCAGCCTGCCCGAAGTGCTCGCGCGCCTCGGCTCCGGCCACCTGATCTACGCAGACAAGATCTAGACACGGCATCGTTCGCGCGAATTCGTGCCTGGAATTACACGCCGCCGGAATCATTCGCGCCGACCGCGCAACAACTGTTCCGATCGCGTCGAGCACGGCAAGCGGCGGCGCTCTGCTGCGAATTTTCGGGGGGACGTTATTGTGTTACATGGCGCCGCCCACTGGGATGCGGCGCAGCAAGGTGCCGATGTGGTGAGTTCCTGCCTTGCCGGCACGCCCGGGGGGTGCAAGATTTCGTCAAGCAGTGGGACCGTGCACAATGCGGAGGGGGACGCCCGTGAACAAGTTGGCCGTCTTGTGACTGCTGCTTGAGCGGCGGACCATAAGCTCGCAAACCGCGGAAGATGGGAACGCGATGCATGCAGGGCGATTGAGCGGCAAGGCCGCGATCATCACCGGCGCCGCGCGCGGCATCGGCCGGGCGACTGCCATCACTTTCGCGCGCGAGGGCGCGAACATCATGGGGATCGACATCGCCGGTCCCGTCAGCCCAACGCTCGAAGTCGCGCCGGCCACTACCGACGAACTTGCCGAGACGGGCCGCGAGGTCGTCGCCGCAGGAGGACGCTGGTGCGAAGCGCGTCTCGATCAACGCAACCTGCCGGCATTGCGTGACGCGGCCCAAATGGCATTCGTGGCCTTCGGACGGCTCGACATTCTTTTTGCCAATGCCGGCATTCAGGCCTTCAAACCGATCCTCGAATGGAACGACGCGGACTGGCACGACCAGATCGACGTGAATCTCACGGGCACCTGCAACGCGATCCGCGCCGTCGCGCCTTATCTCGTGAAGAATGGCGGCGGCCGCATCATCGTCACTGCATCGACTCAGGGCCGGCATGGCACGAAATACGGCGCCGCCTATAGCGCGTCCAAATGGGGCATTATCGGCCTCATGAAATCGGCCGCGCTGGAACTGGGCCAGCACGGCATCACGGTAAATGCCGTTATTCCCGGCCTCATTGACACCGCGTTGACGCGCCACCGGCAGCGTTACGAGCAGGTGGTCGACGACCTCGCATCCTCGGCATCGACCGATGAGCTGGAGCGCGAAGCCAGGAAGCGCCTGATTGCGAAAACCCCGCTGGGCGTGCCGTGGATCGAACCGGAATCCGTGGCTGCCGTGGTCGTGTTCCTGGCGTCCGAGGAAGCGGCGCTGGTCAGCGGCGCGACCTACGATGTGACCGGAGGCGACAGCGCCAATAATGCCACCTGAGCGGGGTGAGTCGAATTCCCCCTCGGCCGGGCAGGAGAAACGGGCGGTCGGCCTCGCGTTTGCCGTCGGACTTGCGGCGCTGGCAGGCTGGGTGGACGCCGTCGCCTATCTACATTTGAATGGTCTTTACGTCTCTTTCATGAGCGGCAACAGCACCGCGTTCGCCGTCTCGCTGTCCGGCAGCACACGAATTCCCATGATTGCGCTCGCCACCGTGCTGATCGGCTTCGCCGCGGGCGTTTTCGGCGGCGAATTGATCGGTCATTTCGGCGGGCGCCGCGGCCAGCCGCTCCTGTTCCTGGCCGAGGCTGGCTTGCTGTTTGCCGGTGCTGGAGGCGTTGCATACGATACGACGAGCTGGTTGTCGGCAATTCCACTGACCGTCGCGCTCGGCATGCAGAACGGCATGATCTATCTCGTCGGGGGCACCGGCGTAGCGACCACTTACGTGACCGGGACCTTGGTGCGCGCTGCCCGCGGCGCAGCTCACGCGGTCCTTCGCCTTGAATCCTGGCGCGCGCCCCTGCCCTATGTGGCGCTTTGGCTGGGTCTGGTTTGCGGTGCGGCGGGCGGCGCCGTCATCGGCCGCCACAGCACGATCGTCGCGCTGGTCATGGCAGGCATCGCCGCCCTTTACTTTGCATCGCGCACTGCGTTCTCGGATTGGCATGACGTCCGGCCACATGGCCGCGCGTGAATGCGACATCTGGTGTCCGAGAAGCCGCGAACCGGCCCGATTTGTCCTTGAATCACTTTCGAGAGCGTCGACAATACGGTCGTCGTAGCGATGCTGATTCGTCCCGGCCTCAGTATTTCATATCCGCGAGTTTCAACATTCTGCACAAGCGTCAGCGCGCGGAGAGGTCGCTTGCGAGTTGATCGTGCGCGGCGTTGCGGCCGCGGAACAGCGGGCCGGAGGCGTTTTGTACGCCGCGCATATTACGCAGGTGTTTGTTCGCCGCCTAGCAGCTTCCCCGGGCTCGCGGCGATGATGGCGGCGCCAAGCGCGGCGGAGAGGACGGAGCCGATCAGCACGGCGATCTTGGCGATGGCTGCGTCGGCGCCTTGCGGAAAGGCCTGATCCGCCAGAAGCAGTGCGACGGTGTCGCCGATACCGCACAGGCAGAGCGCACCGATGAAGGTGCGGATGCCGACGCCCTTCGGCGCCCGGGCGATGCCAGCCTTCACGGCGGCAAGGGAAAATATCCCGATGCCGAGCGGCTTGCCGATGACGAGGCCCAGAACCACGCCGGCCATGATGGAAAGTGCGCCGGGCGCGGAAAGATCGGCATTGAAGCTCACCCCGGCCGCGGAGAATGCAAACAAAGGCAGCGCGAAATAAGTACTCCAGGGCGCAACGGCGCGCTCGACCCGATCCGCGGGCGACAAGAGCCGCTCGCTGGCGGCGGAGAGATTGCGGCCCGCCCAGTCGATCACGGTGTCCCGATCTTCTTCACTCGCATCCTTGTCGGATTGCGCAATCTCGAGCACGGAAAGCGCGTTCGCGGCCTGCGCCAGCAGCGGAGCGGCATCGGGCGCGGGCCGTGTGGGTATAAAGCCCGCAAGTACTATGCCGGCGAGCGCGCCATGCACGCCCGCCGCATGCAGGCAGAACCACACGGCAATTGACATCAGGACATAGGGCCAGCTTGTATAGACCCGGCCCCGATTGAGTGCGTACATCGCGAGCATTGCCATGCCGGCACCGAGCAGCCATACGGCCTCGAAATTGTGCGGATAGAAAATCGCGAGCGTCAGAACCGAGACGATGTCGTCCATCACTGCGAACGCGGCAATGAATACGCGCAATTGCGGCGGCACGCGGTCGCCCAGCAACGCCAGTACGCCCAGCACGAAGGCAATGTCGGTCGCCGTCGGCACCGCCCAACCCGCGGCCGTGTCGCCCCGGTTGAATAGCAAATAAACAAGCGCGGGCACGGTGCCGCCGCCGATGGCTGCAATTACCGGCAAAAGCGCGGCCCTGAGATCGGAAAGCGCGCCCGCGGTCATCTCGCGGCGGATTTCGAGACCGACCAGCAGGAAGAAAAACGCAAGCAGACCTTCGGAAAACCAGTCGCCGATCGTCAATGACAGCGGCGTGTCGGCCGGGCCGATCCCGAAATGCGAGCCGATGAAGGCGTGATAGTAACCGGCGAGCGGCGTGTTGGCGCAGATCAGCGCCAGCGCGGAGGCAACGAGCAATGCGAGGCCGCCGGAGGCAGGCAGGCTCGCGAAGGCATGCGCCGAGCGGCGGATGCGCTCGGCGACGGGCTGCTGGAACGCATTCGCGAGCGAATAGAAATCCCACGCGCCGTCATAGCGCGCGCCATCCACGAAGATGGTCGGCGTTCCGCTGACGCCATTCTGGCGGCCCTCGGCGATATCCGCCTTCACGTCCGCGAGCGTTGCGGGATCGGCGAGATCGCGCTTGAGACGCTCCATGTCGGCCCCGACTTCGCGGGCCATGTCCAGCATCTGCTCTTCGCCGAACGGCGGCTCGGCATCGAACAGCCGGTCATGCATCTCCCAGAAGAGACCCTGCCGGCCGGCGGCTTCCACGAGGAGGGAGGCGAACGTGGCACCGGGATGAATGCGCTCGATCGGAAAATGGCGCAGCGAATAGGCGAGGCTGTCGCCGAAAGCCTGCCGGAGCCGCTTCAGGACCGTCCGGAACCGCCGGCAATAGGGGCAGAGAAAGTCCGTGTAGGAAACGACGTGGATGACGCGTTCATCCGTCTTGCCGCCCCTTACGGGAATATGCCGGTTCGCACTCATGCAGTACTCAAACCGGCCATTGCGGAAGACGGAAGCATTTGGAACATCAGCATCAACCGTACCTGGGTAGTGCCCCTAATTTCAGCTATGGCCCCGCAATCTTGACCGGCCCGCCCTCAAGACTTTAAAGGTCAAGCTAATAAGCGGCCCTCCGACAATGCTAATAAGAGTCGCCTCTGCCATGGTGGGGAGATATCCCGCTGGTTGAAGAGGCCGCGGCGGCTGAACATTGACAGCAGAACGGCACCGAGAGGCCCCACAAAAGCTACACTTGTCCACAAGGCCGCTTCCTTCAATAATCCGCGCATTACTTTGCCATTCTGGCCTCCGCCACGATGGCCGCCGGGCGGCGTTGCCGGTCGTGTCTATGTATCCGGAGCTTATCAGTAGAAGCGTCAGGCCTCGCCGAGATAAGCCGTTTCGCCATGGAGCGCCTGGTCGAGTCCCTGTTCCTCCGCGGACTGATCCACCTTCACGGGCGTGACCCGGTCGATGAGCCACAGCATCGCGTAGGTAAAGCAGAACGCCCAGACGGACGAGATCGCGATTGCGATGAGCTGCTTCCAGAAGAAGGACGGGTTGCCCGCGAGAAGCCCGTCCGCGCCGTGCGGATTGAAGGCGGTGGTCGCGAAGACGCCCAGTAACACGATGCCGAGAGCGCCGCCCACGCCGTGTACGCCCCAAACATCGAGCGCGTCGTCCCATTGCAGGCGGTTCTTCAGCGCCACGGCGAAGTAACAAACACAGCCCGACACGATGCCGATAATCACCGCGGAAAGTGGCGAGACATAGCCCGCCGCCGGTGTAATTGTCGCGAGCCCGGCAACGGCGCCGGTCAACAAGCCGACGAAAGTCGGCCGTTTCTCCAGCCACCAGCCGACCGCCAGCCAGGCAATCGCCGCGAACGAGGCCGCGACATCGGTGTTCAGGAACGCGACCGTCGTCACAGAGTCCACCTGAAATTCGCTGCCGGCGTTGAAGCCATACCAGCCGAACCAAAGCAGCCCCGTGCCGAGCGCTACGAGCGGCACGCTATGGGCACCGGTATCGACCACAAGCCGCCGGCCGACATAGAGGACCGACGCAAGCGCAGCCAACCCGGCGGTATTGTGGACGACGATGCCACCCGCAAAATCGAGCACCCCCCATTGCTGCAGGATTCCGCCGCCCCACAGCATATGCACAAAGGGGAAATAAACGAACAAAAGCCACAGGGTGAGGAATGCCATATAGGCTTTGAAGGTCACGCGATTGGCGAAGGCGCCAGTGATGAGTGCCGGTGTGATGATCGCGAACATCATCTGATAGGCGATATGAACGAAGAGGGGAATGCCCGGCGTGGGCGATGGCGTGGCAAGCGTCACGCCGTGCAGGAACGCCATGTCCAGATTGCCGATGATGCCGCCCTGACCGCCGGAGAAGCAAAGCGAATATCCAACCGCGTACCAGATAACGGTCGTCCAGCCCATCGACACGAAGGACTGCATCATGATGGCGAGCACATTTCGCCGGCTGACCAGCCCGCCGTAGAAAAAGGCGAGCCCCGGCGTCATGAGCATCACGAGACTGCTGCAAAGCAGCATGAAACCCGTATTGCCCGTATCGATATGCGGCATTGAATCCCCCTGCTCGTTATTTCTTAAGCGATGGTTCGCCCCGTCTTCTTGTGACAACCAACTTTTCCCCGGGTAATCCCGGGTTCAGGATCGACCGTAGCGTTTTCCGGACAGCTGTTGAAGCCCCGCGCTGCCTGCTGTGTGCGTTGCAGCATAAGGCTGGTGATTCCTCAGATGGCCAGAGGTTTGCCAGCGGCCTCTATTCCTTGGCCGGCAGGCCGGGCGCCGGTGACTTTCCTCTGGCAGTAACGGCACCCGACGGCACGGAAAGCCGAGCGATCCGGTAGCCTGCAACAGTTGCGATGCGTCCGACCCTGTATGTTGCGCGCACTTCGTCAGACGTGACGCCTGTCTTGTTGTTGTCCTCCCAGATGACGAATTGGGGCGGCTGCTTGTACCAGCGGGCGTCTTCGACCCAGACATAGGGCACAAGGCGTCCGGACTCGGGCACGACGCTGCGGACTTGCACGGCATTGCCCGACATGGCCGTCACAAGATTGGCGGACCAGTACTCACCCGTGCCTTCCAACAAGCCGCGTTGCTGCAGCCAGCGCGCCGCCATGGCCGGAGCATTCCCGCCCATCCAGGGCGGCTGCTCATCGAGATGCGACCACCAGACCGCGCCCAACACGATGAGCGCTGCGGCAGCGGCGAACAGACCTCGAATCCGCGCCCCCGGCAACCTCGGGAACATTTCGGGCGCCTGACGCCCCGCAAGCACCGTAGCAAACAGAAAACCCGGCACGAGGAAACGCATGGGCGGACCGCCGGTCCACAAGTTCTGCGGCGTGATTCCCTTCGCGAACTGGGCGCTCAGGACGCAGGCAACAAATACCGTCACGATGCTCGCGCAGAGCATGCGATCCAGAATGGCAGTCTCATTCGTCTTGAGCGCGCGCCGCATCGTACGTAGAAGGGCCACGACGGCAAGGAAAAGTCCGCCGCCGCGCAATGCCAAGAGCACGAAATCCCGAAATCCGGTTCCGACGCGCAACGGATTCGCGCCGAACAGCGAAAGCGTTCCCATCGCCACAGCAACCAGATTGCGTGTCAGGAGCGAAAGCGTTTGGGGCCGCGTGAGGATGTCACTTTCGGTGGCAAATCCCCCGGTCTGTGCAATCATCCGGGGCAGCAACACTCCCGCCAGGATTCCGGCCGCAAGCAGCATAAGCGCAAGCCATACGCCCCGCGAACGACGATGCATGACGGCCTCGGCCAGGAGAAACGCGGTGGCCGGTCCGAAGGCGAATACAAGAGCGAAAGGATCGCTCGCCAGCGTCGCGCAGGTGATTACGACGAGAGCCGCGGCAGCCGCGAAAGGCGTGTTCTCTGCACGCGCAATATGCGCGCACAGGACGAGTGCCACGAAAGCGGCGAGCACGGTCGCCATATGCATGTCCGACAAGAGGAGCGGATTCCATTGTCCGGTCCAGGACGGGGTTGCGAGCAGCAGAGCGATTGTAGCACCGCCCACAAGATTTGCAGTGAGCGGTTTTTCCCGCTCGAAGCAGACAAGAAGCGCAACCGGCACGAAAAGCGCATAGGTAAGTGCCGGAACGAGAACGAGCAGAAAGGGCCGCGGACCAAAAACAGCTTCCAGAAGACCATAGGGTATGGCGTCGGTGAAGTAATAATCATCGAGCGGGAAATGCCAGCCGGACAGAAGAACGTTTCCGCCGGCGATCGCATGGCCGGCGACGAAACCACTCGCGCTGTCGGATGTCTGTGCGAGGCGGGATGCAAAGGCCAGCGCGTTGACGAACGACATGAGTGTTATAACGGCGGCAATGGCAGCGAAGCCGAGCCGCGAATTGCCGGGCCGCGCCGGCCCCATAAGCGCTGTCGCGCTCAACCGAGCGCCGCAAAGGCCCGCGGATAGCGCAGTTCCCCTGACCGCGCCGCAAGCGCATCCGTGCCCAAGGCCAACGCCATCAGATGCGGTCCCGCATAGGGCGAAGCAAAGCCGTCCGCGAGGGATGCGTCGAATCCAAAACGGCCGTAATAGGCCGGGTCGCCGAGGACGAATACCGACGCCCAACCGTCGGCGCCGGCGCGCGAAATCCCCTCCCCGATCAGGATTGCCGCTGTTCCGCGGCGGCGCCAGGCGGCGGCAACAGCCACGGGCGCGAGCCCAAGAGCACGATCCGGACGCTCCATCCGCGAAAACATCACATGTCCAACGAGCGCGCCGCCAGCGACTGCGACGAGCGAGAACACCGCGCTTTCGTCTGCACGCAGCCTGTCGACGAGATCAGCTTCCGCGCAGGTGGGAAATGCCTCTGTTACCAGACGCCGGATCGCCGGGATGTCGCCGGCATTTTCGGCCCGGATCAGTGCTTGTTCGTGATCGCTCAGCTTTCCACTTCCGGCTCGTCCGGCTCATCGGCGACGTTCGGATCTTCACGCAGATGCGCGTGACCGATGGCCTCCTTCAGCGCGCGGCCGAGCTTGGCGCAATCGAGAACCACCTTCTCGTCGTGCACATCGCGCACCGCCGAGAACGGCACGGTGAACTCGCCGGCACTCTCGATATAGACCACGATTTCGGGCCGTCCGCCGGGCCTCACTTCGCGCACGGCGCCGAATGCCACATCGCCGTCATGAACGAATACCTCGAAGCCTTCCTCGATCCTCTCAGCCATATGCCGACCCTCACTTTTGCTCAGACGTAACGCGGAATGGGCCCGTTATGGGGCGTCCTGCGATCGGAAAGGTCGAACATCACCTCGTCGACATAGCACCAGCCCCAGCCTTCCGGCGGATCATAGCCCTCGATGATCGGATGTTTCGACCGGTGAAAATGCTTCGTCGCGTGTTTGTTGGGCGAGGAATCGCAACAGCCCACATGGCCGCAGATCCGGCAGATCCGCAGGTGCACCCAGGGCGAACCGGTTTTCAGGCATTCCTCACAACCAAGCGCACTCGGCGTCACATCGCGGATCGTGCCAAGATGCGTGCAGCTCTCTCCCATGCGGGCTCTCTCCCGGCGCGCCGACGATCATGCACCAGCCACAGTAGGACGGAAACCACGAATCTTCTAGGCTGCTGCAGGGTCGAAGGAGAACCGCCTTGAATCTGCTCTACACTATTCCGGCCGCGCTCCTGCTCGCGGGCGCGCTGGTTCTGGCCATCGCAATCGCGGGCGCCGGTCAGCTCTTCGTCCATCGCCGCTTCGACCGGCAGGATTTCATTTCCCACAACGAGGTCGGCGGCATCATGATGGCCGTTTCCGGCACGCTTTATGCCGTAGTGCTCGGATTTCTGACCGTCGTGGTATGGGAGCATTACCTCGAAGCGCGGCAGCTCGTGGTCGCGGAGTCGGACTCCGCTATCGATGCCTGGCACACCGCTGTCGGAATGCCGGCGTCCGTGCGGCAGCACGTCCGCAGCGACATGGTCCAGTATGCGAAGATCATGCCCGACCGTGAGTGGCCGCTCATGAAAAAAGGCAAATACGATGTGGTGGCGGCCGCTATCGGAATGGACGCGATCGATGCCACCGGCACGTTCGTGCCCGCCAATTCAAGCCAGTCCAATGCGCAGTCGGCAACGCTGCAGCAGCTCACCCAGATGCACGACGCGCGGCTGCAGCGGATCGCGATCAATGCCGAAGGCGTATCGTGGTTCGAGTGGCTCATCCTGCTGATCGGGGCGGCCTGTCTCGTCGGTTTCTGCTGGCTGTTCGGCTTGCGAAGCGCGCGCATACAGATGCTGATGACCTCGGGCGTCACTACAATTCTGGTCTGCATGCTTGTGCTGCTGTTCGAGCTGCAATATCCGTTCCGCAGCGCCATCGGCATCGGGCCGGAAGCCTGGCGCGGCGCGCTCGACCATATTCACGAGATGCAACGCGGCGGGCTTATGAATATGAGATGAAAGGGACGTTGAAGGCTCAGAACGACGCCGTAGTCATCCGTGCCGCGACCCTGCAAATCTAGGAAATGCTCAAGCGGTGAACATACAGCGCCAGTGGGCGTCCGTCCGTGTTGATGCCAAGATCGCGCGGCGCAACGGCATCAGGCAAGACGAATTTCAGCTCGTTCAGCTCCCCGTACCGAAACAGTTTACCGGGAATTGGCATCACGCGCTTATCTGCAACATTCGCCCGCCGGAATACTAGTTCACCGACATATTTGTCATTGAGAAATACAAACACCCGCTGTAGGAGATGGCGCCTTCCAATATTTGCATTGGATATCTCGATATTGAGCAAGGCTGCCGGCTTTGCAATATCGCGCACCCTGAAATCAAATGTTGTAACAGAATCTGTCGTCCAGCGGCCCAAGGACGGATGAGTATCAATATGATCAGTCAGTAGCGATCTCGGCGTAGGCAGTTCAGAACGAAGCTCCGTCCCGCGTTCGTAGAACGGCGCGACGACATCGGCAAGATTCTTAGACTGGTCCGATCGCTTTGGGTCATAGGTACAAAGATTGAAGCCATCCACGCGTCGACAGTAGTGATCGGTACGTCCTTTGAGTACCATATGTACAGCGAGCTGATCCGACAATACATACGCCGTGTCGCGATGGAAGCCATGTTGCAGCAGTTCGCTTGTAATCATTTCGCAATCGGTGAAAAGCGTCTCTCGAGACTCGCGGGCAAGGTATGCGCTATTTAGCGTCATGCCGCCTCTGGCGGCGAGTCGCGCAAAGAAGGGCCAGACTGCAAGACCACCGGGTGAAACATCGGCCCGACACTGCATTGCGGGCAGCACGACAAGATGACGATGAAAATGTGGCACTTGCTGCCAGTCAGGTTGGGTGAGCGGTGTTGAAAATACTCTCGCGGAAATCGTTGCGACACCTTCTCGCAATGGAAGCAGGTCAAAATACTGAATCAGAAGAGCGACGGCCAAAATGCAGCGCCTGGCGGTTCGATTTGGCACCGCCACGATGATCCCCACGATACCGCCAAGCGTTAACAAATAGTAGACCGGCCAAAACAGCCGCCCGGACGCGCGGAAGATCGACAAGACGTTGAACACGAAATGCGGTACAGGAATGGTGAACAACAGGTGACTTCCGAGTGAAACGGCAACGGAGATCGCCAGGATCGTCAGAACTGTCGATGCAATCGTCAGGGGAATGAGCGAGGCTGCCCGGAGACTGCGAACGATTTCGGGTTTGCGCGAGACTGCGATCACCAGAAGAAGTATTGTCCCCATCCCCAGATAATTGTACCCCTCAAATGCCTGTTCAGGACTGAGCGAGGGCAGCGTTCTAAAATACAGTGCTTTGCTGACCGGATTAAGCGGTCCCAACAGATTCAGGGAGTAGTCCGGGTAACCGCCACCGGCGAATTGAGAGCCCCCAATAACGACGAAACCGAAAATCATAAATGAAACGACAGTTGTGGTGAACAACAGAAAGACCCACTTCAGGTAGGAAGTTGCGGGCATGACCGCTCCATGGGCGTGGTCAACCGAACCGGCACCGCCGGCATGGCTGTGATCTACTGCGCGCGATTCGATGTATAGTCTAAGAACCGCCGCGAGCCCAAAAACCCCGGCAAACAGCGCCATGTATGGTGAAATAGCCCCCGCCAGGAAATTCATAATCACGAAGGGGATCATATAGCGCGTGATAGTCGTGCCGGCCAAGTCTCGCCTGAAATAATAATATATGCAGGCAAGAATGATCCAGTGTGACGAATGCGGGAAATGGCCCGCCAAACGAACCGTCATAATTGGTGAGAAAAGAAAAAATCCGGCTCCGAGCAGGGTGATGAGCCAATCGCGGTTGGCAAAAAGCGACATTATACGCAAACCGAAATACGTCTGCAGCACGCAACACAGTATTGTGTAAATGCCGAGGTACTGAAAATCCTCCGGAAGCAGTCCTGCAAAAGGTCGAAAAAGGACTGCCATCAATGGAATGAAATCGAGATATGACGCCGAAACTCCTGTCGGATAATCGAGGTTTCCAACCCATGTGAGAGGAAATGTCCAAATCTTTTCGTGGCGAAGGAATTCCCAGCCGATCTCGCTCTGGGCGGAGTCGCCGGAAAGCCAAGACAAGTCGTGCGGGTTTAAGTGCCGCGACCCCACAAGCAACCGCGCGTCTAATACGCCGGCTACCAGGGCAATGCACCAAAACATGATCTGATAGGTGTCAATCTTTTTCATGAATTTCGTCATGTACACCGTGGTGTACTTCACTCAATTCCGGACGTCACAGAATTCGTTTACTGGAGTCCGATGCAGCTTCTGGTCAATCATGGTGCGGCAACCCATGCCCGCCTCCGTTAGTTCCGGACACCTCGGATGTCTGACTGCCGCTGAGAACCGAAACCGTGCATCGACAGAGCCCAGCCCCCCCGAGGTTCGCTTTGCACGCGGGCCGCGACCTGTCAACATTTGGCCTGTCCGCGTGGAACGACGTTTCGTCCGTGGCGCCCGAATTGGAATCGTCCCGGTCCGCCCGCGCGCAATGGGCGGTGAAAGCGCCACCCTTGATTTCGTGCTTTTCTTCCCCGCCTCGACCAGGCCCGCGCCTCCTGTCGAAATCCTATTCGCTGGCCCAACCGCGAGGGCGGCGAACCCGCGACGTGCTGACTTTTTTAAGCATTTATAAGCTTAACTGACGCTTTAGCGGGCGACGTGAGGAGCCGATGGACGTCAAGGAAGAGGAGCTACTCGGCGGAGCGGTGGGTGACCACTGGTATTATCGATCCAAACGGCTCGCGCTCGATTCGATGCTGCGCGGAATCCCCTTCCGCAATTTGGTGGACATCGGGTCGGGATCGGCGGTTTTCTCCAAGCATCTGCTGGATGGGAGGGGCCAGTCGGCCATATGCGTGGACCCCGCTTACCCGGGGGAACGCTGCGAGGCCTATAATGGCAAGATGATTCGCTTCGTCCGGGAGATCGCGCCGGGAGACGCCGATCTCGTCCTGCTCATGGATGTTCTTGAACACGTGGACGACGATATCGGCCTGATGCGGGCGAGCCTCGCCGGTGCGGCGTCTGGCGCCTTCGTCCTTATCAGCGTACCGGCATTTCAATCGCTATTTTCCGCGCATGACAGATTCCTCGAGCATCGTCGGCGCTATACAATCCGCTCGCTGGAGGCGGCGGTCGAGGCGGCTGGCCTTAAGGTGGTTTCGACGCGATACTTTTTCGCAATGATCCTGCCGCTCGTCGCGGCCGTGCGGGTTCTGGAGCGCAAGGGGCCGCCCAGGAGCAGCCTTACGATCCATACGCCGTTCGTGAACGGGATGTTAAGTTTCGCCCACCGCGCGGAAATTCCGTTCTTCCGCTACAACCGGATCGGCGGCCTGTCCGTGTTCTGCCTGGCGCGTATCCCATGAACGAAGAAATCCGCCTGCTTTCGGTCGTCGTTCCCGTTTTCGACGAGGAAGCGGTCATCGACGAATTCAATCGCCGGATGCTGGCCACATTGGGCGGATTGCCGTTCCCGGCCGAACTGATCTACATCAACGACGGCAGCCGCGACCGCACGCCGGAGATTATCCGTGGCTATCTGCGGAATTTCGAGAACGTCGCGCTCATCGATCTGAGCCGGAATTTCGGCAAGGAAGCCGCCATGACCGCCGGCATCGATCATGCGGGGGGAGATGCGGTGGCGATCATCGATGCGGATCTGCAGGATCCGCCGGAGCTGATCCCCGAACTTCTCCGTGTGCTTCAAGACGGCGACTATGACGTGGTTTACGCCCAACGCACCAGCCGCAGCGGCGAGACCTATGCCAAAAAGACCAGTGCCCATCTGTTTTATCGCGTGATGAGGAAACTCACCGGAATCGACATTCCCCACGATACCGGCGACTTCCGGCTGATGAACCGGCGCGCGGTAGAGGCGCTCCGGCGCTTGCGCGAGCATCATCGCTTCATGAAGGGGCTCTTCGCCTGGATCGGTTTCCGCCAGGTCGCATTGCGCTATGACCGCGATGCGCGCTTTGCCGGCGAATCGAAATTCAACTACTGGCGGCTCTGGAACTTTTCGCTCGAAGGAATAACTTCGTTCACCACTGCGCCACTGAAAGTGGCGGCTTACGTCGGGCTTCTGACCTCCGTGATCGCCGCACTCTATGGTCTGGCCATCATCATCAGCACGCTCGTCCTCGGCAATCCGGTGCCTGGTTATCCTTCGCTCCTGGTCGTGGTTCTGTTCCTGGGCGGCCTGCAGCTATTGACGCTCGGCATCATGGGGGAATATCTGGGCCGGGTTTTCAACGAGTCGAAGCGCAGACCACTGTATTTCGTGAGAGAACATCTGCGGTCGCAGCGGAGGACGGAAACAGTACCCGTCGAAGCGGGGGCGGCGGTGCAGCCGAAGCAGGATATGCCCGCGCACTGAATGCACCATTCTGCCGGACGTGATGACCACACCATCGACGACCACAGAAATTCGCGGTATTGCCATCGTGGCCAATGACAGGGTGCTGCATTGGCTCCTGCCGTTTCTCGAGAGTTATCAGGCGACCAATGCCGACATTCCGCTTCACCTCATTCCATTCGACGACAACGTGACCGCAACGCGGCGCGCGGCGGAGCTTTACGGCGCAATCTGGGTCACGGAGGAAACCACAGAAGTGGACGCGCTGGCCAGGCGCCTTTATCCACTGTTTCCACATCACCGGCGGCGGCTGCGCAAACTTCAGGCGCTCGCATTGCCGCTCGACCGCGTAATCTATCTGGACGTGGACACGATCCTGTTTCGCAACTTCAACGGCGTCTTTTCGGCCCTCGACCCCGGCGAAACGGAGTTCGTGATCGCATCGTCGAGTGAAGATTATGTCTATAACCGGCGGCGCGGCCAGCACGCCTTTCTCGACAACGTGACGCTTTTCAATGACGGATTCTTTCTGACCTCGCGCCACATCCTGTCGCTTGCCGATTTCGAGCGGGTCGTGGCCGCCGATGAAGATTTGTTTCATTCGGTCCGCAAGCGCGGCATGCTGTTCGCACAACCGCTGGTCAATTTCGTCGTTCATCGGCTCGGGCTCAAAGTCAAAGCGCTGGCCGATTGCGTACCGCATGCCTCCAACGAAAGCTTCTACAAGGCGGAGGGCGTAAAATTGACAGAAAATGGTCCGCTTGATTGGCAGGGCCGTGAAATCTATTTTGCGCACTGGGCAGGCGCCAGGGGCACGCCGAAGCGCCGTATTTTCGACGCTGTCTGGCAGGACTATGCCCGGCGTGCCCGCGAGCGGATGGCGGCATGACCCTCAGTACACCCAAATCGCAGTTCGTTTTTTGAACCCGGGCGCGGTGCTTTCGACGCTTGCGGCGATCTGGTGGACCTGCTCGGTCGCCGTGCTCGTACTTTCCTTTGCCGCAAGCCTTGCCCACCCGCTTCGCACCCGGCGCGGGCAGAAGAGTGGCGAAGTTAGACCGGTGAGCGCACTCATTCCGGTAAAGACGCTGCACCCGGAATTCGAGGCGGCGCAGCGCTCGCTATTTGTGCAGGATTACCCCGAGCTTGAAATCCTCATTTCCGCTGTCGAGAGCGATTCACCGGCCATTCGTGCTGTCCAAAAAATCCTGCGCGACTATCCGCAGGCCAACTCCCGACTTATCCAATCGCATTGCGACCGCGCCGCAAGCCCGAAACTGAACACCCTGTGGCCGGCGATCTGCGAAGCACGGAATGACGTCATCCTCACCAAGGATTCGAATTTGCGCCTCGAGCCCGGCGAACTCGCCGATCTTGTCTGTCATCTCGGGCCCGACACGGGATTGGTGAGCACGATTTCTATTGCGACTGATCCGCAATCTCTTCCGGCATGGATCGAAGCTTCGATCATCAACTGCTATCACGCACGCGTCCTGATGCTCGCGGACGCGGCCGGTCTGGGTTTCGGGTTGGGCAAGATCATGCTGTTCCGGCGATCGGAACTGATACGGGCGGGCGGATTGGAGCGTTTCGCCTGGGCTTTGGGAGAAGATATGGCGCTGGCACAGATGATGACATCGCTCGGGCTGCGCACCGTGCTGGCCCCGCGCGTCAGCCATCAGCCCCTCGGCGCCAGAACTTTCTCGGAATTTTGGCAGCGGCAGTTGCGCTGGATGATAGTCTGGCGCGTTCAGCTTCCGGCAGCTTTTGTGGGGGACGTTCTGGGCTCAGCGCTTCCTACGGCCGTGGCGGGCGCAATAGGCGCCAGGTTCCTCGGGTTTGACATGGCATCTGTCGCTGCAATCACTCTCATGGTGTGGTTTGCGCTGGAAACGGTCCTTTGCGCCGCAAAGGGCTGGCCGCTTTCCCTGTGGTCGCTCCCGGCCTTTGTCGCCCGGGAAATCCTTACGCCGATTATATGGCTCCGCGCCTGGAGTACCCGTAGCGTGACTTGGGCCGGCGCGACGTGCCGTGCGGGTCGCAATTTCAGGGCAATGCCGGCTGTGGCCGGCGCAACGGCGATGAGAATCAACAAATGATGGGATCCGCCGCGCTCGACATCATCGATGGGATCACTGCTGCGGCTCTGCTCGGCGTGATCGCGGTCGGATTGGGGTTCCTGGTATTGCCCGCGCTTTATTTGCTCGAACTGGCTCAAGGCAAACTCCGTGTCGGGCCGGCCGGTCCTCCCCGTGAGGATGGAGCTCGACCGGACGTGTTGGTCCAGATGCCGGTGTACAACGAACCTCCTGATGTGGTGGAGGGGCTATTGAGGTCCGTCGCCGCGCTCGACTGGCCGAAGGACCGGCTTCACCTGCAATTGCTCGATGACAGTTCGCCCGCGCATCGTGTTGCCGGCCAGATGCTGGTCGGGCGGCTGCGCGGACGCGGGTTTCGCATCGATCACCTGATCCGGAATCATCGTGAAGGTTACAAGGCCGGCGCCCTTGCCGCTGGCTTGCGGGAAAGTGATGCGCCTTTTGCCGCCATCCTCGACGCGGATTTCCGCCCGCCATCCGAATGGCTCATCACCGCAATTCCGGCCCTGATGGCGGAACCGTCCGCCGGCTTCATCCAGTCGCGCTGCGAATTCTCCAATGCGGAGACCAATTGGCTGACCCGCGCGCAGAGCCTGCTCTTCGATTCGCATTTCATCATGGAACAGGGCGTACGCGCTCGGGCCGGCATGCTGTTCCAGTTCAACGGAACAGGCGGCATCTGGCGAAGATGTGCCATTGTGGAGGCGGGCGGATGGACGGCGGATTCCCTTTGCGAGGACCTGGACCTTACGATCCGCGCCGCGCTGACAGGCTGGAAAGGGCTTTTTTCCCTCCATCCCGTCGTGACAGGCCTCGTCCCTGATCAGATGCGCGATTGGCGGATACAGCAACGGCGCTGGGCAAGCGGTTTCGCACAGATTGCGCGCACCCTGACCATACCAATCTGGTTGTCCCGCTGGAGCCCAATGGAAAAACTCCAGGCCGGGTTTCTGATTTTCTATCAATCGGCCCTGCCTGTCATCGCCGTTGCAGCCGTGGCGCTACTGATCGACACCGAATTGCATACCGGAATATCGCCTTTGATCGCTCCCCTGATCGCAACGATTTTGATTCTCTTTCTACCCGTCGTGGTGGGAATGACTTTACCGCCCTATATCGAATTGCGGCGGGGCGGCGCGCTGCGCTACCTGAGCGCCGTATGCGCTCTCCCACCCCTGATTCTATATTTGAGTCTTGCCAATGCGCGCCCGATCGTGGCCGCGTTTTTCGGGCGCAGCGAAGTGTTCAAACGCACGCCCAAAGCGATACCGGAACTGCCGGTTCCACGGCCATAGCCGTTCATCCGACATTCATGTAGACTGCGCCTTCATCGGGCAATGTCGCAGGTGGCGGGACCTTGGCGGCCGTGTTAAGCACGCGTCTGCTGTAACGCCAGATTCCGGCGATTGCAGCGGCCCGCTGAGGAGGATTTCGCGGCCCGCCATGCCCTTTTCGCTGTTTCTTGGTATCGATCACACGGTTTTTCTCTCGTGTCTTGCCATTCATTGCCTGTTCGGCACCTCGGTCTTCTGGATCGCGGCGCAGTACTTGCGGCTACGCAATTCGGCGCTGGCGAACGAGGGCTTGCTTTTGCGCCTCCCGCTGCCGCCGGATGACAATCTGCCGGATGTTCTTGTCCAGTTGCCGACGTTCAACGAAGGTGCACTGATTGCGCGAGTCGCCGCGTCTGTTCAGGGACTCAACTGGCCGCACGATAGACTGCGTGTCCAGATTCTCGACGACAGCACCGACAGCAGCGTTGCTCATAGCCGGAAAGCAGCCACGGCGCTGCGCGCAGCCGGAATCGGAGCGGAAGTGATCCTGCGCGCTGATCGCGAAGGCTTCAAGGCTGGAGCCCTTGCCGAGGGACTGCGCCGCTCGGATGCGCCATTCGTTGCAATTCTCGACGCGGACTACATGCCCGGGCCGGATTTTCTGCACGCCTGCATGCGCCCGCTCCTGAACGATACGAATCTCGGCTTCGTCCAGGCGCGTTGCGACTATCTGAATGCCGGCGAGAATGACGTGACCTACGCCCAGCAGCGGATACTCGACGCGCATTTCGCCGTGGAACAGGCGGCGCGCAACTGGTCGGGCCAGTTGATGCCTTTCAACGGCACGTGCGGCGTATGGCGGCGCGCGGCGATTGACGCGGCCGGTGGCTGGCGGGGCGACACGCTGGCCGAAGATCTCGATCTCAGCTATCGCGCCCAGCTTCTTGGCTGGCGCGCCATGTTTCTTTCCACCGTTGCGGTGAAAGGCGAGTTGCCCGATTCGATGAGTGTATGGCGGCAGCAACAGTTTCGCTGGACGAAAGGTTTTGCCGAAGCCGGCCGCAAGCTTCTCTGGCCGGTCTGGCGCTCCCCGTTGTCTCTGGGGCAAAAGCTTGTTTCCACCCTGCATCTGGGCGGTGGAATGCTGGGGCCGCTTTTCGTCGTAACATTGGCGACCGGACTCATCGACCTGCTGGCCGGTTACGGCCCGACATGGGCGAGTGTTTCGCTGCTTGCACTTTCCCTGCTTGGCGGGGCAATCATCGGGCCGGCGGTGTTGATGCTGACCGGTCAGATCGTGGTGCGACGTTCAACGCTTGCGTTCGAACTCCCGCGGCTTCCGCGCGTGATCGGAATGCAGCTTGCGAACGGACTTGCCAATCTCGGTGGAGCGGTTGAGGCACTGATCGGCCGCGCCACCGCTTTCGAGCGCACGCCCAAATCCAGCGAAGGCGGAATCCGGGGACATTATGCGCCCAGAACCTGATCATGGCGCCCGCCGCACCGCGATCCTTGCGGCGCGCCCGGACGTGAAACGGCTGTTCGGCCCGACCGCGGTCACGGCGTGCCTCGGGCTTGCCGTCGTAATGCTGCAGTTCGGACTCGCTGCGCTGCTCGCACATGCGCCGTGGTGGGCGGTATTTGCCTGCGCCGTATTCGTCGGTGCGTTCGCAATCCACTGCCTCAATTGCATCATCCATGAATGCACCCACAATCTCGCGTTCGGAAATGGCGCGGCGAACAGGGCCCTCGCCGTCTTCGTCAACATACCTTCCCTCGTTCCCTCGGCGATGGCGTTTCGTCATTATCATCTGCTGCATCATCATCATTTCGGCATGCGCGGAATGGATTCGGACGTTCCCACGGGCTGGGAAGTTCGGCTGGTGGAGAACAGCACCATGCGCAAGCTCATCTGGCTCATTCTGCTGCCGGTGAGCTATGGCCTCCTGCATCCTCTTCACGTGCGCGCACGGATGCCATTCGACCGCTGGCTGGCACTGAACATCACAACGGTTGCGGCGGCGTGGATCGGTGCGCTCTGGTTCCTGGGCTGGCCTTCGGTGATCTATCTGCTCCTGTCGACCTATTTCGCCACCGGTCCCCATCCGGCCGGCGCGCACATACTCCAGGAACACGTCGCCTTCGATGGCGGCAGCGGGATGGCGTCTTATTACGGGCCCGTCAATCTCGTCTCCGTCAATCTCGGCTATCACCTCGAACATCACGACATGCCGGCGATATCGGGCTGGCGGCTGCCGGCCCTTCGGCGAATGGCACCCGAGTTCTATTCCTCGCACTATCACCACAGATCGCGCTTTCTGGGTCTGCTGCAATTCGTATTCGACGGAAGAATTGCTCTCGACAGCAGGACGATTCGGGAATTGCCGCCCTTGCGCGCCATGGCCAAATCTGCCGCCTCATAAAGGGCGAAGGGCATCGACTTCCGATGGACACTGAAGGAACAAACAAAACCGCTGCGCCGGAACCCGACCTGGACCAGTTGATGGAGCGCATTCGCGCCGAGGTCGCGGAGCGAAAGAAATCGGCCGAAGGAAATGCGCCGCCTCCGAAAATTTCCGAGCTGATGGCAGATCTCTCCGGACGACGCTGGACGGCGCGCGAACTCCTGACCCTGCCTGCACCCGAATTCGCCCGCGCTGCTCACCTTGCGTTCTTCGGGCGCGAGCCATCGCCCGATGAGTTCGTGCGTCTGCGCGACCGGCTGCTCGTTGAACATGTCGGCCGCGTGCGTGTTCTTCGCGAGTTCCACGCATCGCCGGAAGCGCGGCAACGCGTCGAAGGCTTTTGGCACGAGTCCGTGAAGGACCGTTTTTACTGGAGTCCGCCTGCCAAATTCGGACGCGCGGTCATCCGGGTGATCGGCAACATCTATCACGCGCCCCAATGGATTCGGGAATTCATCACCCGCGTCGAATACCTGGAGCGGCGCTCTGCGGAATCCACGGCCGCGATCCGGGGCTTGCGGGCGACGCAGGCGACGGACCGGCAGAACGCAACCAGGCAGGTGAATCAAGCGAGAGACCAGGTCGCGGCAACGAAACAGGCATTGGATCAGATTATCGCCAACCGCGCGGGCATGCTGGAAACCCGCATCAACAAGGATAGGTCCGAAGTCGAAACCCGCCTGTCGGAGATTGTACTAAAGCTGGCGCAGATCCGCACCGATCATTGGCGTGCGATCGTCGACCAGAAATTAAGAATGGAAGCCTTCTTCGAAACGGAACAGGAGACAAATCGGGCCGGCGATGCGACGCCAGCGAAATCCGAGCTGTCGCATCTGTTGGATCCGCTCTATCTGTCATTCGAGGATCGCTATAGGGGCACCCGGGACGATATCAAGGACAGGCAGCGCATCTACCTCGAGCAGGTAACGGAATGCGTTGCCGAAACCGGCCGTTGTGCAGTCATCGATATCGGGTGCGGCCGGGGAGAATGGCTGGAGCTCCTGGCGGATTCTGGAATTCCGGGGCGCGGCTATGATTTGAACCGGATCGCGGTCGAAGAGTGCCGGGCACGCGGACTTGATGTGGCATTCGCCGACGCCATCGGCGCGCTTGCAACTTCGCCCGACAATAGCTGTTCCGTTATCACCGCGTTCCACATTATCGAACATTTGCCGTTCGAGACTCTGGTGAAACTGATCGACCATTCGCTTCGCGTTCTGCGGCCCGGAGGATTGCTGATCCTCGAAACCCCAAATCCCGCCAATCTGGTTGTCGCCGCCGAACGGTTCTATTTCGATCCGACGCATCGCAATCCCCTGCCGTCCGAACTGACGTCCTATCTGCTCGAATCGCGCGGCTTTGGCGAGGTGCGGATCCTGCCGCTTCACCCCGTCGGCTGGGGTTCGCTGCAGGACTACCAGGATCCCATGCTGGCCTATCTGCAGGACAAGCTGTTCGGGCCCCAGGATTACGCGGCGCTCGCCCGGAAGAGCCCTTGACGCCGCGCGTGGCGATCGTGGCTTCGCTGTCCGCAAGCGGCGAAGAGGGCGGCGCGGAACGATTTTTCGTGGGCCTTCGCGATGCCCTGCGGGACGCCGGGCTGAATGCGGAAATTCTGGAGGTGTATAATAACGAGAGCAATTTCGAACAGATAAAACGATCCTACCTGCGGTTCTACGATCTCGAACTGGAACGCTATGACGGGGTAATTTCAGCGAAGGCGCCCTCTTTCGTCGCGCGGCACCCCAATCACGTCTGCTACCTGATGCACACCATTCGCGTGTTCTACGACATGTTCGATTCCGCGTTCCCGCACCCGACACCCGAAATCCTGGAGCAGCGCAGTCTCGTTCATGCGCTCGACACGGCTGCGCTCCGCCGGCCGCGGCGCCTGTTTGCGATCGGTGAAGAAGTCGCCGAAAGATTGCGCCGATACAACGGGCTTCAGGCCTCGGCGATGCGGCATCCGAGTTCGCTCGGCGGACTGCATGGCGGCGCGTTCAAGTACTTTTTCCTACCCGGGCGCCTCCACCGCTGGAAGCGTCCGCAACTCGCGATCGAGGCCATGCGCGTCCTCGGGGCGGACCGCGAACTGATCGTCGCGGGCACCGGGGAGGATGAACAGAAGTACCGCCAGCTTGCCGCTTCCGACCGGCGTATCCGGTTTGTGGGCCGCGTCTCGGACGAAGCGCTTGCGAAGCTTTACGCCGGTGCTTTGGCCGTGCTCTTCACGCCGCAGAATGAGGATCTGGGACTTGTCACGCTGGAGGCTTTTCGCAGCGGCAAGCCGGTCATCACCTGCAAGGACAGCGGAGAACCGGCACGAATCGTGGAGGACGGGCGGAGTGGATTTGTTTGTCAGCCGAATCCGGGCGCCGTGGCCGCTGCGATGGAAGAACTCGCCCGCCACCCGGATCGCGCCCGACAGATGGGGCAGGCCGGGGAGGCTTCCATAGCCGGTCTGACATGGTCCAAAATAGCCGCGAATTTGTGCGACGCGCTGGGATACCGGGATATGGCGGCGCAATGAATTCCGAAGCACGTTTGAAAGTCGCCGTTCTCGACATGCAGCCGATCGAACCGGCCATGGGCGGCGGGCGATTGCGCCTGCTCGGTCTCTATCATGCGCTCGGGCCGGACGTGAAAACGCTCTATGTTGGCACCTATGATTGGCGCGGACCGGGCTATCGCCGTCAGATGCTGTCGCCGACACTCGAAGAATTGCTCATTCCACTGAGCGAGGCGCATTTTTCCGAGGCCGAGGCACGTTCCCGGGCGGCCGGCGGGCGCGCGGTGATCGACAGCACGTTCCCCGAGCTTGCACACCTTTCACCGGACTACGTCACCGCTGCGCGGAACGCCGCCTCCGAAGCGGACGTCGTCATTTTCTCGCACCCGTGGATTCATCCCCTCGTGCGCGACCAACTCGACCGTTCGCGCCAGTTCGTCGTCTACGACGCCCACAATGTCGAAGGTCTTCTGCGCGTGGAGCTCCTGGACGACGGCGGCGCAGGCACCGAAATCGCGCGCAACGTGATCCGTGTGGAACGCGACCTTTGCCGGAACGCGGATCTCGTTCTTGCCTGCGCTCACGACGACCGGACGGCTTTCAACCGGCTTTATGGAGTTCCCTTCGAACGCGTGCGCGTCTTTCCGAATGGTACCTTCACCGACCAGATCGCACCCGCCACTGACGCGCAGAGAGCCGCGGCGCGTGAAGCTCTGAATTTGGGCTCCTCCCCCGTTGCGTTCTTCATCGGAAGCAATTACGCGCCGAATGTTCAGGCAGCCCGCTTCATTGCCGACAACCTTTGCCCCGCGCTGGACCACGTTCTGTTTGTTGTTGCTGGCGGCGTGGGCGACGTTCTGGCCAATCGCCGGATGCCGTTCAACCTGCGGGTGGCGGGCAGCATTTCCGATGCGGAAAAGCGCGCCTGGCTTCATGCCTCCAATGTCGCCGTCAATCCCATGTTCGGCGGCTCCGGGACGAACATAAAGATGCTCGACTACATGGCGGCCGGCCTGCCGATCATTGCCACGCCGGTGGGCGCGCGGGGCATCGAAACAAGTGCGGTGGCATTTGCGCAAGCTGAGCCCGCGGATTTTGCATCGCGACTGGGCGATCTGCTCCGCAATCACGACGAACTGCGCGCATTGGCAACGAGCGCCCGCCAGCAGGTGGAGGCGGCCTACTCGTGGACGCGGCTATCAGGTCATCTGGGCGATCTTCTCGGCCGCCATGTGCCGGTCTCCGGAAGGCAGCGCCCATATTTTTCCGTGATCGTTCCTACCTATGAGCGGCACGCCTCGCTCACAAAACTTGTTGAATGCCTCCTTCAACAGACCTGCGGCGACTTCGAACTCATCATCGTCGACCAGAGCGCAGAGATGTGGCCCGAGCGGAATCGCAACTGGCCGCTTGATTTGCGTTACATTTTTACCGATGTCCGCGGCGCGGTGCGTGCCCGCAACACCGGGGCGGATCTGGCCCTTGGAACGGTAATTGCTTTCGTCGACGACGACTGCGAGCCATGCCCGACATGGCTGTCGGCCGCCCGCGACGAGTTCGCGGGCAACGATGTCGTCGGCGTGGAGGGCCTCGTCGAGTCCGACCACCTCAACGACCCATCGTGGCGTGCGGTTACCAACCGTGGACTCGAGGGCATAGCGTTTCTTACCGCGAATCTGATGATCCGTCTCGAGACGTTTCAGAGAATCAATGGCTTCGATATCGCCTTCGACAATCCCCATTTCCGCGAAGATACCGATCTTGCGTGGCGCGCACTCGAATTCGGCCGCATTCCGTTCTCGGCTGCGGCCAGGGTATTTCATCCGCCGCAACCTCGTTCGCTGGAACGCGAATCGGTCTCGGCGCGCGCCGACTTTTTCCAGAAGGACGCTCTGCTTCTCCGGAAACATCCGGTGAGATACAGGGAATTGATGTACCGCGAAGCGCATTGGGCGCGAAATGTGTACTACTGGATGCATTTCCTGGCGGGAGCCAGGCGATACCAGATCGACATCCCGGAGGACATACGCAGCATGATACCGAAGCGGTTCCGATCGGAACTGGCCAGCCATTTGAGCTGAATGCAATGACTCCGCGTGCAGCGCATCCCACTTAACACGTCGAACTATCCCTGCAGGAAAATGAACTATGACAGTTGATCGCGTTAATCATTATATCGCGACCGGATTCGAGCAGGTTACCGGCTGGTGCAGCCCCATCTTCCTCGAAATCGTGGC
Organism: Rhizomicrobium sp.; assembly: GCA_036272695.1. Classification (GTDB taxonomy): domain Bacteria; phylum Pseudomonadota; class Alphaproteobacteria; order Micropepsales; family Micropepsaceae; genus Rhizomicrobium. The sequence goes on from DATAYG010000130.1 coordinate 50,501, forward strand.
GCATCTTGCCGAAGAAATGGACGCCGCAGGTGTCAGGGGCGGGGCATGCGAGATTGGCGTGTACTATGGCAAGTTCATGATCGGCCTCGCAAATGCCGTGGACGGACGACCGTCGCTCGCGATCGACCTCTTTGATCGCCAGGCAGAAAATATTGATTACTCGGGGGCCGGGCAGACCGAACTGATGAAAGCGTTTCAGGAAAACGCCACCAGATACGCGTGTGGCCCGATATCATGCATGTGCATCAATTCGTTTGCACTCAGCGTCCGGGACGAGATTTCGATTCTCGGGAATTTCGGTCCGTTTCAGATATTTTCTATCGATGGAGGCCACCAGCCGGAACACGTAATAAATGACTATAACTTTGCCGAACGCGTCACGCACCATGGCGGAATTATAATAATAGACGACATCACAAATCCGGGCTGGCCAGGCGTTATGGAAGGTGTCGCTCGGTTATTTGTTGCCACCAAGCCAAAATTCGTACCTTTAATGCTCGGCCATAACAAACTCGTTCTGGTAGGAGTGACGTTTCACAAAACCTATCTGCGGGCCATGACTGCCCGCATCAAGAAGCACCTTCCGGAACAGAAGATCATGCCGACAAAATTCTTCGGATACGATTTATTGTCCTTTGCATGACGGATTGTCGCTCTACGACCGGAAACTGAATCAGTGCGAAACGTGGAAGTCTTCAATGATCGACCGTCGATACCACTACTCGGTCATTATCCTTTCAAAGATTTTCGCTCGACCCATGTCACCTCTGGATCGAGCCGGGCATAGCCTTCGAACTGGGGATAACCCGAATCAACAATGTCCAACTCTGCGATGTGTTCCCGCCAGTGGAAGCAGCAATTCGTGTGCACGGCACCTGTGTGTGCACTTGCGTTCAAAAAGTAGTAATCCCTGTTCAGATTGGCCTTGCACCTGAATGTGACCTCGTAATATCGTCCCGCAAGGATGGATTTGCTGGCACCAAGAAGCTGCGTATTGGTCCCATAGGCAATTTCCCCCATGGAATCCAGGATCGCGATACCCACCGTGAGGTCTTGTACAGCAACTCGCGCGCGCAGCACGAGCATGATATTTATTTGTTCTCCGGAGTGCACATAGCGGGCACCGGATTGGTCACCGGAAATGCTCGCTGAAATGATCTCAACTTGTTTGTTGCCGAAATTTTCGGCTGGTGCCGGGCTCCCGTCCCGCCGGCCAGTCGGGCGCGGACGAGGCTTCTCGCTTCCCGAATTTAGGTCGGCGGCGCGAGGACGGAGGCGGAACCTCTGCAGCCATGAAAGCGATCGCACGGCCCCTGGCCCAGCCACTGTAATTGCACGCGATTCCGGACTGATGGACCGGCCCTGATCGGCCGCCACACCGGTCGATGCTTCGCTCCATGCCAGGCGAACTGGCCCCGCAATGAGTTCCTTCAAAATCTGCCGCTTCCGGCTTTGAAAATTGACTGTGGCCAGACCGTAAAGCTCAAGATCAAGTCTATAGATCTGTTGCAAGCGCTGCAGCGTTTCAGGATCAAGATCCGCTACAGCTTTGCGTGAGGACGTCGTATTCAGGCGCGGAATGGCGGAGGGCAACGGAAGGTCGTATCCGCAGCAGAAGAAATCCACCGAATCGGCGAGGTTTTCAGTAATCCCGACGAAATCATACCGAGCCAGGGCTTCCTTTGCCAACGCCAGCATTTGGGTCTCGTCCGCGACGTCCCGGGAGAGCTGACCTGCCAGATGGCGGGCATATACGTTCAGACTCAGACCTGCATTCTTTTTTTCCAGCGCTATAAGATATTCGTCAAATGGGTAATTCCGCGCAAGCGGCGCCATGTCACCGCCAGCAACAGCATCCGTGTCGTGCCTGTACCAGTAATATTCGGAGACGGCCCTCTCGAATGGATGGCGCAGGAGCGTCAGCCTGATTCGACCGTCCTTTGGAGGCTCGTTGCGCGACGGGAAAAAATGACCTGTTACCATTCTGTACGATGCGAAAGTCTGCCGCGCCCAACATTCGGAACGCGTCGTGACGTGAGGAGATACCTGGTCCGCTCCAAAGATTTCCTCAAATGTCGCACGTAGTGCAGTGCCGCCCGTTTTCGGAATGTGATCGAAAACGAACGTTTCCTTCGTCCTGTTTTGGGATGGAGATTCCGCTGTCCGTGCTTGAATGGACATCGTGTTCATCGGCGCATCTGCCCCTTGCTCAATCGTTTGCGGCCGCCATTTGGTCCTTGTCGGGACTTGCCCTCCCGGAGAATGGCGGAATGCATCCTGTCGGACAAGCCCCTACATCTCCAGCCGAGGCACTCCGGAGATCGGAAGACCGACTGCCACCTAATGGAATGCGAGACCGGCTTTGATCCGGTGATTCCGCAATCAGTCCCAAGCTCACGGAACCGAGTGCGCACGGCCACGCCGCGCAGCCAACCAAGGCCTCAACCCGCCTTGGGGAGCCCATCCACTGCGGCGAGCGCCCCGGCAACCTGCGCGGCAACTTCGGATGACTCCCGTCTGTTTTGCGGCTTCTTAAGCACAAATATTGCCCTTCTTGCCGGGGCGAATTCCGCGAAGAAGTATTTCAGCACGCGCTGAATGGCCGCTTCGATCTTGATGTCCCGAACCAGACCCATGGATGCAAATTGCTGTTCCCAATAAGGGATCGCCGCCCATATCAGATGGCCATCCCACGGCCAGCCCTTGGCGTCGCAAGGAATGTGTCTCCAGAAGTCCGATTGCCGTTCGCGGGTCCATGATTCGAGATGAAGCGGAAACGGCGAACCGAACACCGGGTCGGTTCCGAACATCGGCGAATTGACGAACAAATAACCGTCGTTGTCGACGAGTTGCGCCGCCCGTTCGATGTACGTTCCGAGCTTGAGCGGATTGAGGTGCTCGAAAATGTCCATTGCGATGACCGCGTCAAAGGTACGTCCGAGGTCGACCGATAGTAGATCCCCGAACAGCATATGCTTGCGAACGTTCGGGAACGCGAGCGCGAAGGCAAGATGACTGCAGTCAAGCCCCGTCACGTCGAGACCTTCCTGCGCAAGCAGGCTCAGGACGG
>DATAYG010000131.1:0-25327 GCA_036272695.1 Rhizomicrobium sp.
CGGCTCATGCGGCCGGCATGGGTTACGCGCGTGTCAGCAGACGAAGACCGTGACATGCAAATTACCTGCGCCGGGCGAGGCGCTGTGGATCACTCGCCTGCATGCGGTTCCAAATGAGGTTCCGCCTGCGGTTCGGCCACCACCAACGGTTCTGGCTGCGGCCGGCCTTCGAGAATTGAACGCAAGGGCCGATCGAAAAGCCACGTGATCGCTGCCGCAACGCCTCCAATGCCAGCGCACAGCAGGAAGAAATGAGTTTTGTCCATCTCGCTGAAGTAGCTGCCGATGTAGCCCTGCAGGAGATTTCCGGTGAAGCTCGTGATGAACCACAGTCCCATCATCGCCGAAAGTATCGAAGGCGGAGCAACCCGCGCGACGAGCGCCAGCCCGATTGGCGACAAATACAGTTCGCCGAGTGTAATAACTGCAAAAAAGAAAAACAGCCAGATCCAACTGGCATGTCCGGTTGGGCCTGCGAGGTAGGCAGCGGCAGCCATGATGAGATATGACACGCCGAGCATGAAATCGCCCAGCGCCATCTTGGTTACCGTAGACGGTTCATTTCCGCGTCTCGCCTGCCGAGCCCAGAGCATGACGACGAAGGGCGTAAAGGCAAAAATCATGAACGGATTGAAAGCCTGGAACCAAGTCACCGGTATTTCGGTGTTGAGGACGCCGGGGATCAATCGGCGATCGGTGAAATTCTGCGCCCACAGGCTGATCGTATTTCCCTGCTGCTCGTAGACCGCCCAGAACAGGGATGTCGGAACGCAGAGCAGTACCAACGCGAGAACAGCTTTCCAATCCTGGGCGGTGAGTTTTGTTTTCTCTTCCGTTTTGGCTTTCAGCCGGCCGATGCGGTCCGGAGGGAGCGTCCTTAGCGCAGCCAGATAAATAAAGACGCCTGCTACCATCCCCACGCCGGCCGCGAAGAACCCCCACTGGTAACCGATACTCTCTCCCAGCGAGCCGCAAACCAGTGGCGAGAAAAATGCGCCGACATTGATGCCGACATAGAAGATGGAATAGGCGCGGTCGATGCGGCTGTCGCCAGGCTTGTAGAGATTGCCTACCTGGGTCGAGATATTCGGCTTGAAGAAACCATTGCCGATGATGAGGAGCAGCAGGCCGAGGAAGAAGAGCGTCGGAATCGTCAGTGTGAATTCGGCGATCGCCATGATGACGCCGCCTATAATCACCGAATAACGCTGCCCCAGATATCTGTCGGCGATCATGCCGCCAAAGAAGGGCGTGAGATAAACAAACGCCGTGTAGGTTCCATAGATCAGCGAGGAGAAAGGCTGTACGCCAAGCTGCCGTCCGACGATGGATTCAAAAATGCTCTTGAGCGCGTGATAACCTGCGACATGCTCGGCGTGGCCGCTCAGGAGCAGGAAATTCGTCAGGTACAGGACGAGAATGGCGCGCATTCCGTAATAGGAGAAGCGCTCCCACATCTCGGTGGTGAACAGGAAAGTGAGCCCGCGCGGATGCCCGAACAGCTGCGGCTCGGTGTCCTGTACGGCGACGGTGTCTGTTCGGCTCATGCCCTGTGCTCCCCGGGTTCGACCTTTCAAGTCTGCCCGGTTGCGCGCCGGAAGGGAATGGGCACTGACCGGCCGTGGTACATCACAACAGCTCGATATAGCGGTCTTCGCGGCTATAGGGGACAAAGCCCATTCGTTGATAAAGCGATAGGGCGCGTTGGTGGTCCAGGGTGCATGTATTGACGAGAAGCCGCGATATCGGCTTCGCCCATGCATTTACCGCCGTGTGGTACAGGAAAAAATAGCCGAGCTGGCGGCCGATATATTCCGGCATCAGGCCGAAATAAGCCAGATTCGCTGTCGAAGCGTCCCGGAAATCGAGCTCTGCCATGCCGGCCGGACAGCCATCGACATAAAGGACGTAAATCTCCAGCCGCTCTTCCGCCAGTAGCGACGCCAGCTGAAGATCGCTCAGCCGCTTGCGATCGACCCAATGATAATCCCGCCCGATTGCATCGTAGAGATAGCGGTAAAAATGGACCGGCGGCCGAACGGCCCGCAGAAGCGCGATTTTGCCCTTCGGCTGCGGAGGCGGGATGGCGGACGGTCGAGCCCGCATCTCGAGAAAGGTGACAACGGTGGGAAGCCTGCGGGGAAGCTTGGTGACAGTCATCCGATTGCGATCGGGGCTTCGGGATGGGCACCCCACTCCGACCATGACCCGTCATAGAGCGCGAGGTCGCGTGCCCCGCTCACTGTCAGCGCCAGCATCCCGATGGCTGCGGTCATCCCGGAACCGCAAGTGGTCACAATGGGCCGATCGGTATCGACTCCCCGCCGGAGAAAGATTTCCCGCAATGCTTCCGGCTTTTTCAGCACACCCGTGGGGTCTGAAAGTTCGGTGTAGGGGAGGTTTGCGCTGCCCGGAATGTGTCCGGGCCGCACTCCGGGACGCGGCTCGGCCTCGTTTCCGGCAAAGCGGCCCGCGTTGCGCATGTCGACCATCTGTTCGCGGCCAGTCTGCACGTTTTGCATCACCTGCGCAAAATCGCGCAACAGGGCGTTGTTGGGCCGCGGTGTGAAGTGCCGAAGATGCGGATGCGGTGTGAGGTCTTCGACCGGCCGGCCTTCGCGCTTCCACTTTGGAAAGCCCCCGTCGAGCACTGCAACGTCCTCGTGCCCCATGGCTCGCAGCATCCACCACGCCCGCGGCGCCGAATAGATGCCCGCGCCGTCATAGACGACGATCAGATTGCCGTCGCCAAGGCCAATCTGACGCATGCGGCTCGCGAATTTCGCGGCCTGGGGAAGCATGTGGGGCAGGTTGCTGGTCTCATCCGAAAGATCGTCGATATCGAAGAAAACGGCGCCCGGAATATGCGCCGAATGATATTCGGCCCTGGCGTCGCGCGCCATCTGGGGAAGGTACCAGGAAGCGTCCGCGATGCGGACATCCGGCGCTGCCAGATGCTCGGCAAGCCATTCCGTTGAAACGAGTGGAGCGGAGCGGGGAATCATCGGAAGGGAAGTTCGCGTTTGGGAGCGTCGTGCGCAAGCCAGAGCGGCACAGGCAGATCGTGCTCACGCAGGAATTCCGGGTTGAAGAGTTTGGCACGATAACGCGTGCCGTAATCGCACAGCATGGTTACGATGGTATGGCCGGGGCCGAGGTCGCGCGCCATCCGAATCGCACCGGCGATGTTGATACCGCTCGATCCGCCGAGACATAGACCTTCGTTCATCACCAGATCATAGAGGATGGGCAGGGCCTCGTCGTCGGCAATCCGATAGGCGTCGTCTATTGGTGCCTCCTCGAGATTGGCCGTCACGCGACCCTGGCCGATGCCTTCGGTAATCGAAGTGCCTTCCGCTGCGAGCTTGCCTGTCTTGATCCAGCTATAGATCGCGGCACCCATGGGGTCCGCAGCCGCAATCCGCACGGAGGGATTACGCACCTTAAGCGCGATAGCAACGCCCGCCAGAGTCCCCCCGGTGCCCACGGCGCAAACAAACCCATCGACTTTGCCGCCGGTCTGTCGCCAGATTTCGGGGCCAGTCGTCTCAACATGGGCACGGCGGTTCGCGATATTGTCGAACTGATTGGCCCAGATTGCGCCAGCCGGCTCGGTGCGGTTCAACTCTTCGGCAAGCCGCGCTGAAAATTTCACATAGTTGTTGGCATTGCCGTATGGGACGGCCGGAACTTCGATAATCTCGGCGCCCAGCAAAAGAAGGGCATCTTTCTTTTCCTGGCTCTGGTTATCGGGTATCACGATGAGCGTGCGGAAGCCGAGTGCATTGGCAACCAGCGCAAGCCCGATGCCAGTGTTTCCAGCCGTTCCTTCGACGATCACGCCACCCCTCCTGAGCGTGTGCCTTTTCAGCGCATCGCGAATGATGAACAGGGCTGCGCGATCCTTGACCGATTGTCCCGGATTCAGGAATTCAGCCTTTCCGAGAATTTCGCATCCCGTCTGCTCCGAAGCCTGTTTGAGGCGGATCAGCGGCGTGTTTCCGATTGCTGCGATGATATCGGGCTTGATGTCCATGAAACCGGGCAGCTCCTCGCGCACGAAAACTAGTCGCGCCGCCGCTGGGCTTCAAGCGCGGCCGAACTGCCGCCGCAACTCCACCTTGGTCTGTTCCAGGACACGTTTGCGGCTTGCCGGAAGATTTTTGCCGCCGCGATTGATATAGAATGTGAGCATCGAGAGTGCCGAGCGATATGGCTCGGCCTTGCGGCGCGTGCTGTGTTCGGCGGAGCGTTTGAGCGATGCGGCGATTTTCCTGGGATCTTTCAAAGTGAACACGCCGCCTTTCAGATCGAGCGCGTCGCTTTCCCGCGTCACCCGAGCGGACCATTTGCTTTGGGACTTCGGGGCTGTCTTGCGCGGCGCGCGCGATTTTCGGGACGATTTTGCCCGAGGTGATTTTGCCGGCATTTCATTCTCCCTGTTTCCCGACAGTGGTAACGCACCAAGTTCCGACGGCGTTCGATTTCGCGACGAATTTCCCTGCGTTCCGTCGCTCGGGACAGTGGCATGAGCGCGAAACGGATCGTTCTGTGTGCGGACGATTTCGGCCTCGCGCCGGGCGTCAGTTGCGGCATATTGGAGCTTCTGGAGCAGGGCCGCCTCTCGGCCACCAGCTGCATGGTCAACTATCCGGAATTCAACGCCGATGCGCGGTCGCTCAGGGCGTTCCGCGGCGATGCCGATATTGGCCTGCATTTCTCGCTCACAGACCACCGACCTATCTCGCGCGTCGCACTCGAATGCCATCTGCGTCCACCCGCTCGCTCCGCCATGCGGGATGCGGTCGAGCGGCAACTGGAAAAGTTTTGCGAAGCGATGGGAATGCGTCCCGATTACATCGACGGCCATCAACATGTCCATGTCCTTCCGGTGGTCCGCGAAGCGGTCGTGGATGTGGCAAAGCGCATCGGCGCCTATATTCGTATTCCGCGCGATCCCATCGACCGCGCCATGTGGCGCCGGCCGGCTCCGCTCGAATCGGCCTATCTCTCCCGCGCCTCACGAGCGCTGGAAAAACTGGCGCGCGGCGCCGGGATCGTCACCAACCACGGGTTTCGCGGGGTACGGACGTTTCAGGAAAAAATTCCGTTCGGCCACCTGTTCCGCAAAATGATTGCGGGCGCCGGAGAAGGCTGCCTCGTCATGTGCCATCCCGGGCATGTTGATTCCACGCTCGCCGGCCGCGATCTCGTGCTCGAACAGCGCGCCGAAGAGTGGAGTTATTTTTCCGGTCCGGATTTTCCTGCCGACGTCGCGGATGCCGATCTCGTACTGAGCCGGCTCCGCGAAACTAATCAAGACAGATATCCCGCTCTTTGACCGCGCCACGCCAAAGCCTCGCAAGATGATCGAGGCTCTTCGGCGGGTTACGGAGCCATCGGCAAGAGAAATCGCGTACGAAGGCACGGTCAGTGTCCGTCAGATATTCGACTGGCGATTTGCCGTCCACCCGCGCCAGCAGAAGAGCCGGAAGCAGTTGCAGCGCCCGGCGTTCGAGTTCGACGGGCGCCTCCCACGAAACGGACGAAAGATAACGCAATGCGAAAGCGTCAAAGCACGCAAGGTAATTATCGCGCCATACGGGTCGCGCGAGGCATTTGAGAAGCAGATGGCTGAGGCAGAACGCAAGGTCGAAAGCGGGATCGCCATACCAGGCTGTCTCCGCATCGAGAAACACAGGGCCGCGTGGACCAACGAGGATATTCTTCGGGCTGACATCTCCGTGCACGAGCGCGATGCGCGCGGTCAGGGTCCTTTCCGCAAGGATCTGCAGGATATCCGCAACTTGCGGATTTCGTCGCGCTGCTTCGAGCAGATAGGGTTCGATGCGAAGGGCGTAGAATGCACCGTCCGCGTCGAACTGCGCGGCGATCTTCTGATTTTCGGCGCTGGCTCGGTGCAGCCGAGCCAAAATGTCAGCAACCGAACTGGCCGTTTCAATATCTGCCTTCCGCTGAAGCAGAAGCTGCTTCCACACTGGGAAGACGGCCGGATCGAGGTACTCCATGGCAAGCAGGCCGCGTGCGGGATCGTGCGCTAGCGGTCGCGGAATCGAATCGGGCGCCACTTCCGAAGCAAATTTTATCCAGCGCCACTCATGCGTGCTCCGTGCCACGGGCGCTTCCCAGAACGCCGCAACCTTCAGGCGGGGCAGGGCGCGCTTCACACAGATCGACCGTCCAGCGGCGTCGACGCGCCAGACATCGCAGGAAACGCCGCCCGAAAGAGGGATCCAGTCCGTCCTTGCCCCAACCGCGACGAGACCGGATTCAAGAAGAAAATTCTGCAGATCCTGATCCATCGGCCGATTATGGCATGGACAGCCGGGAGCAAAAGCTGTGTCGAACGGGCAGGCCATATTGGGATCTGCGTTTGCCAGGTGAAGTCGATGAAAGTTCCAGGGTAGCTCCCAGCGAGGGAGTTCCATGAGGTTCCTTATCGGTTTTGGCCCGCTTGCCGTTTTCACGGCGAATGCGGCGGCATTGCCCTCCAATGTGACGATCAGCCAAACGCGGCCTTCGATGTAACTCCAATCAGAGACTCGCGCGGCATTTGCTAGGTCTCTGAAAAATATCGCTTCCCGAATCGAACTCGAAACGGCGGTACAGCAGTTAACAGCCGCTGGCGCATTACGGAGTATTCGCCCGGAAACGGCTTCACCGCCGGCTTGCCTGCCGGGGCGGCAGCACTTACGCTCTTGATCCGCTCCGGCCGGTCGGCGGACTACAAGCGCACCATGTTGGCTCGCCTCCAGGAGGTGTTGCAGGCCGCAACCGGTGCGCCAGCGACCAGATCGTCGTGGGTATCCAGGAGGTGCCCACAAGTCAGGCAATGGAAATGAGGAAAATCATGCCGGATATCGACAATCCATGAATGGCGCATATGTTTCCGCCTTCGCAGCGCTTGGCGGATCGGTCGTTGGTGGATTGGTGTCCGGCGCCGCGACCTGGATGTCACAACGGTCGCAATTGCAGGCGGGAACTCGCGCGCGGCAGCTCGCCTATCGCGAAGAACTTTTCCGGGATTTCATTGTCGCAGCAACCAGAGCTTATAGTCAGGCCATGCTGAGCGACAAACCGGAACTCCACGATATTGTTCCCATGTATGGCATGATCAACAGGATGCAGGTCATATGCTCGCCGCGCACCGTCGCATCCGCCCTGCATGTTGCCCGCACGACGCTTGAAACCTACCTCCAGCCCAACAAAACCTTCGAAGAAATACTGGCCATGATGCGGGCAGGTAATGGGCCCAGTCCGCTGAGCGAATTCGCGGAAGCGGCACGCGAGGAGCTCAGACGGTTTGATTCGGGATTAGACGCATAGGCCACGTTCCCATTTCAAGCCGGAATTGTACCTCGTGGTCCTGCGGCGGTCCGGCAAATTGACCGGGGCGCGCTCGTCTGATGTGCAAGACCAGACGTAGCTCCAACCCGCGATTTGAAGATAAGCCATTGATTTCGTTGGCTCCCCGGGCCGGACTCGAACCAGCGACCCAGCGGTTAACAGCCGCTTGCTCTACCGACTGAGCTACCGGGGAACTGTCCGCGTGTTAGCGCATCCTGCGGCGCATGGCTATAGGTCTCGGCAAGGAGCATAAAAAAGGGGCCGGGGGGAAGCCCGGCCCAAGGCGTTGGGTAATGGTGGGGTGTCTTCAAGGGAAGACGTGTACAGGGTGATACATTAACGTTAACAACAGGTTAACGCAATCATGCCAAAGGATGAAATTTCTGGAGGCCACGCCCGGAATTGAACCGGGGTACGCGGTTTTGCAGACCGCTGCGTAACCACTCCGCCACGTGGCCCCGGAACCGGGGTACCGCAGAACGTAAGCCAAGGCAAGAAAGCCGGGGTCCGACGGGCGCGCTTATATGGCGGCGATTGTCATCAGGTGACTTCCCGGCGTATAAGCCCGCGCGCTTTCTTCAGCATTCCAGAGCAAATCATGCCCGACTACGTCGTTCAGCGGCTCAACATGGTCGACGCGCAGGTTCTCGCCAACGGCGTAACGGAAGAACGCGTGCTTCAGGCGTTCCGCGACGTGCCGCGCGAGCGATTCGTTCCCTCGGCAAAGCGCTCCGTGGCTTATGCCGATGCGGATGTCGAGGTCGTACATGGCCGTTCGCTGCTTGCACCCCGAACGTTCGCGAAGCTGTTGCAGCTCGCGGAGGTACATCCCTCGGACAGTGTGCTCGATGTCGGTTGTGCCACCGGATACTCGACCGCAGTCCTTTCCCGAATTGGGCGGCGCGTAGTCGGGCTGGAGCAGGACGCTGATCTGGTGCGCATCGCCGTCGAGGCGCTGCATGAATGCGGAGTCGAAAATGCCGCTATAGTGCAGGGGTCCCTGCCGGATGGAAATCGCGCTGCGGCGCCATACGACGTCATCGTCGTCGAGGGCGCCTTCGAGCAAAGTCCCGAAAAGCTGCTTGCGCAATTGGCGGAAGGTGGACGACTGGTTGGCATCCTCCGGAACGAGGCTCAGGCGCATGCAGTGCTCTATCTGAAAGAACCGGACCGCATGGGGCGCCGAATCGGCTTCGATGCATCCGCGCCAGTCCTCGGCGGCCTCAGGCAGCCTGCCGGGTTCGTCTTCTAAGCGCTTGATTTGCGCCGGAAAACGCTAACACTCGACACGCTGGGTTTACCATCAGGGTGCCGCTGTTGAACTCCATTTTCTGCGCGGGCGCCGGCTGCGCCTTGTTGTTGCTCGGCGCCTCGCCCGGCTCCGCCGCCACTTTCACGCTCGGCGAAGCCATGGCGGTAGCATATGAGACCAATCCCCAACTCGATGCGGCGCGCTCAGGGCAGAAGGCGACCGACGAGGCTGTGGCGCAGGCCGAAGCCAACTGGCGGCCCTCGGTCAATCTGCAGGGATCCTACGGGTATGAAACTCTTTCCGTCGGGTCCGGCTTCAACAACAGGTCCGCATTGACGCTGGCCTCGCATCCCCTCACTGCGGGCGTTCAGTTGGCGCAGAACATCTATCGCGGCGGACGGACAGCAGCCGAAATCAGCAAGGCGAAGGCGCTCGTCCGGGCCGGTGTCGCACAGCTCTCGCTGACCGAAGAAGGCGTACTTCTGGACGCGGTAACCGCTTACATGAACATGGTTCGGGATCAGGCGACGGTGCGCTACCAGCAGGACAATGTGGCCGCGCTTCAGAAGCAACTCGATGCTTCGCAGGAGGAATTCAAGGTCGGCGAGTTGACGCGGACCGATGTCGCACAGAGCCGTGCGCGCCTCGCCGATGCGCAAGCCAATCTGGTCAATGCCCAAGGTGAACTGGGCGTCAGCCGGTCCAATTTCGAGCACGTCATCGGCCGCCCGCCGGAAACGCTGGAGCAGAATCCACCACTGCCCAAATTGCCGTCGACCGAGGACCAGGCCGTTTCGATCGGCTTGCACGAAAATCCGGCTATCGTAGCGGCGAACGAAAGCGCGAAAGCTGCGGATTACGCTGTTGTGGATGCCACCGGGGCGCTTTTGCCCACGGTCAGCCTGAATGCTCAGTACCAGCTCTCGCAGGATTCACTTGAATCGACCGAGGGCACCGGCGTGCAACACATCACATCCGTTATCGGGCAGGTGACGATCCCCATCTATCAGGGCGGGGCGGAAGAATCCGCGGTGCGGCAGGCAAAGGATCAGCGTTCGCAGGCCGAGATCGAGATCGCCGATACGCAGCGTCAGGCAGTCGCCGCCACCCAGACGGCCTGGCAGGCCTACACGGTGGCGAAAGGATCGATTGCCTCCGATGAAATTGCCGTCAACGCCAATCAGGAAGCATTCGATGGCGTCAAAGCCGAGCAGCAGGTCGGCTCGCGGACGGTGCTCGATGTTCTCAACGCGCAACAGGAACTTCTGACCGCGCAGATTGCACTCGTTTCCGCTGAGCGGGACGCGCAGGTAGCCGCCTATCAGATGCTCAGTGCATTGGGCTGGCTGACCGCGAAGAAGCTTGCGCTGCGGGTGCAGCTTTACGACCCGTCGCAGAATTACAAAGACAACGCGACGCGCTGGTTCGGCTTCGGAGATTAAGGGTTCGGCCTGGCGAGTCGAGGATGCGTTAACCCCGTCTTTCCTTCTCTCGGCAATTATTCTATTGTTTTACCGCGCATTCGCGCCGGGCGGAGCAAGAGATGGCAAATCCCCAACACGAGCCTACCATGGAAGAAATTCTGGCTTCGATCCGCAAAATCATTTCCGATGACGCGTCCGCGGCGCCGGCGACACCGGCTGCTCCGCCGCCAGAGCAAAAGGGAGCCGAGCCGGAAGTGCTCGATCTGACGCATGAGGTCGCGGAGCCGGCAGTTACGGCTGCGGCCGAACCCAAGCCTGGGGAATCTCATCCTTCGCCCCCGAACGAGGCTCCAGCCGAGCCAGCCGCGGAAGCGGTGTCCACTCCGCAGCCTGAAGAAGGCATATTTTCTGAGAAGGCGCGCCAGGCACTGAACGATGCGATGGCTGGTATCGGCCCGGAAACGGTAGAGCCGACAGCGGAAATGCATGTCGAAACGCATACAACTACCGTGGTGGCGGGCATCGCCGGGCTTTCGGTCGAGGCGGTATTCGAGCGCGCCGTGAAAGACGCCTTCGACCCCGTGCTTCAGAAATGGCTCGCCGAAAATAATGAGGCCCTTGTCGGCCACATGAAGCCCGTGATCCGCGACTGGCTCGACGAAAACTTTCCCGCCCTTCTGGAAGAAGCGATTCGCAGCGAACTGGCCCGCGCCGCCAAACCGCGCGGCCGCAGATAATCTTCGTCAGCCTTGACGCCGTGAGGGCGGCGCGGTTTGAGAGACTGCGTCACAGCCTGAGAAGCGGCTCATGCTTGAAAAGAATTTTTCTCCTCGAGACATCGAGGGCCGGATTTACGCGCGGTGGGAGAATTCGGGCGCGTTTCGCGCCGGATCACGTCCGGGTGACGAAACCTATTGCATCATGATGCCACCGCCCAATGTGACCGGGCGGCTGCACATCGGACACGCGCTGAACAATACGCTCCAGGACGTTCTGGCGCGTTTCGCGCGCATGCAGGGCAAGGACGTTCTCTGGCAGCCGGGCACGGATCACGCCGGTATCTCTACCCAACTTGTTGTCGAGCGGAGCCTCACCGAACGCCAGCAAAGCCGCATCGGGCTCGGCCGCGAACTCTTTCTGCGCGAAGTCTGGAAGTGGAAAGAGGAGTCGGGCGGCGCGATCGTGCAGCAACAGCGCCGGCTGGGCGCGTCATGTGACTGGTCGCGCGAACGCTTCACCCTCGACGAAGGTCTCTCGCGCGCGGTGGCAAAAGTCTTTGTGCAGCTTTATCGCGACGGCCTGATCTACAAGGACAAGCGTCTCGTCAATTGGGATCCGCGCCTTCAAACGGCGGTCTCCGATCTCGAAGTCGAAAACATCGAGGTCAAGGGACATCTCTGGTACATCAAATACCCGATCGAAAACGAAGAAGCACAATTCATTACCATCGCGACGACGCGGCCGGAGACCATGCTGGGCGATGTCGCGGTTGCCGTGCATCCCGACGATGACCGGTACCGGGATCTCGTCGGCAAATATGTTCTGCTGCCGCTAGCGAACCGGCGCATTCCGATTATTGCGGATGAATATTCCGATCCGGAGAAGGGTACGGGCGCGGTCAAGATTACGCCGGCCCATGATTTCAACGATTTCGAAGTCGGCCGCCGCCACGAGCTGCCGCTGATCAACATCCTTCAACGGGATGGCCGGCTCAATGATGCGGTGCCTGCCGCCTATCAGGGACGCGATCGTTTTGAGGCCCGCAAGGCCGTCATCGCCGATCTCGATGCGCTCGAACTCGTTGCGCGCATCGAGCCGATAACGCATTCGGTCCCCCACGACGAAAAGACCAAGACCGTGGTGCTCGAACCCTATCTCACCGAGCAATGGTATCTCGACGTGCGCCCGCTGGCGGAGAAGGCGATTGCTGCGGTCGAGGATGGTCGCACGCGCTTCGTGCCAGGCCAATGGACCAATGTGTATTTCAACTGGCTCCGCAACATCCAGCCCTGGTGCATTTCCCGCCAGCTGTGGTGGGGCCATCAGATTCCGGTTTGGTACGACGCGGACGGCAACGTCTATGTCGCAGAGACCGAAGCAGACGCACTGGCCGAAGCGCGGCACAAGCAGGGTCGAGATCCGCTGCTCACGCGGGATCCGGATGTGCTGGATACCTGGTTTTCATCGGCGCTGTGGCCGTTTTCGACCCTGGGCTGGCCGGACGGAACGCGCGAGCTGGCGCGCTACTATCCCACTGACGTGCTCATCACGAGCTTTGACATCATCTTCTTCTGGGTCGCGCGCATGATGATGATGGGGCTGCATTTCATGAACGAAGTGCCGTTCCATACAGTCTTCATCCACACGCGCGTGCTCGATGAGAAGGGCCAGAAAATGTCGAAGACGAAGGGGAACGTCGTCGACCCGCTGGTGCTCATTGACGAGTTCGGCGCGGACGCGCTGCGGTTCACGCTTGCGCTCGCGGCCGGGCAGGGCCGCGACATGCGGATCGGTCCGGCGCGAGTTGAGGCCAATCGCAATTTCTCGACCAAACTCTGGAACGCGGCCCGCTTCTGCGAGATGAACCATTGCCAAACGGTTCCCCAATTCGATCCCGGCAAGGTTGAACTGACCATCAACAAATGGATCATCGCGGAAACCGCATCTGCAGTGCGCGAGATCACAGGATCGCTCGAGGAACTCCGCTTCAACGAAGCGGCAAGTGCCGCCTATCAGTTCGTGTGGTCGCGATTTTGCGACTGGTATCTCGAACTGGTAAAACCGCTGCTTGGCGGCGGAAATGAAGCACATGTTGCCGAAACACGCGGCACTGCGGCGTGGGTGCGCGACCAGATATTGAAGCTGTTGCATCCTTTCATGCCGTTCATCACCGAAGAGCTTTGGACGCAAACAGCCGAGCGGGACGCGCTGCTGATCGTGTCGAACTGGCCCGAGATTGCGCCGTCGGCAGACGAGAAAGCCAGCACAGAAATCGAGTGGCTCATTGCTCTTGTGTCGGGCGTGCGCTCGGTGCGGACCGAAATGAACGTACCGGCTGCCGCCCGAATCGAACTTGTGCTCACCGGCGCAGATGGCGTGGTGCGCGAAAGGCTGGAGCGGAACCGTGACGCCATCCTGACACTGGCGCGGCTGTCATCCATATCCTTTGCCGACTCGGTTCCGCATGGCTCGGCACAGTTTGTTGTCGGCGAAATGGTCGCGGCGCTGCCGTTGGGAGAGGTGATCGATCTTGCGAAGGAACGTGCGCGCCTCGAAAAAGAGCTTCAGCGCGCGCAGGCGGAAATCGCAAAGATCGACGCCAAGCTGGAGAATGCCGATTTCATGGCTCGCGCTCCGGAAGATGTGGTCGACGAACAGAGGGAACGCCGCGCGGATACCGAAGCCCTGGCGCAATGCCTGCGTGAAGCAGTGAGCAGGCTGGCTTGAGAAGCTTCGTCGTGCCTCCCGTTGATTTCCATTCAGTGTCATTCCCGCGCAAGCGGGAACCCAGCGGCGCGAATTATCCGGAAATGGCGCCGAACCGGGTCCCCGCTTTCGCGGATGACATAGTTGTTTCGTGCAGATCGCGTTTCGGCTGTTACGACGCGAAGACCGGCTTGACCTTCTGACCCGCCTCGAGCCGCTCCGCACCGCGGACGATCACGCGTTCGCCAGGCGCGATCGGTCCATGGACTTCCACCAGCGTTCCGTCCTCCGATCCCGTCTGGACGGCGATGCGCTGGGCGATGCCTTTGCGATCGACCTTGAATACGTAAGTATTGTCCTCGCGAAGCACCAATGCGTCGCGTGGCACGGCAACCACTTCGTGCGGCGCGGCCGAAGGAATAAGCACTTTGGCGGCATCTCCGACGAAGCCCGCGCCTGACGGGAGCGTGAGCCTTATTTCAATCGTCCGGCTTGAAACATCGCCGACCGGGACGATCGCGCGGACCTTTGCCGTCGCGCTACGGCCCTCGATTTCGACCGCGACCGGCATTCCCTCGTGCAGATAACTCGCGGTTTCGATCGGGATCTGCACGCTGACCTCGGTCGAACCAATGTCCACGAGCCGGACGATCGGTTTGCCGGGCGAGGCATATTCGCCCGGGTTGATGAGCCGCGCCACCACGCGACCGGGGAATGGCGCGCGAATGTCGCTGTGATCAACCTCATACTGACTCTTCTTGACCGCGGCCTCTGCCTGGGCGAGCGCGGCCGAATCCATGTCGCGCGTGGAAACCGCCTGATCGCGCGTGCTCTTCGCAATCGCATTCTGCGAGAACAGGTTTTCCATCCGCTGCGCCTGGCCGCGGTCGTAACCAAGCTGCGCCTCAAGACGCGTGACGTTCGCCTGGTCGGAAGCCAGCTGGGTAGCCGCAAGTGTATTGTCGACCCGCGCCACGATCCCGCCCCTGGGAACAACGGTACCGACTTCCGCGACCGAAGCGATGCGCCCCTCGACTTCCGAGGCGAGCTGCGAATCATTGCGCGACACCACCGTGCCAGGCAGCACGGTTTTCGGCGCCATCTTCACCACCCTGGCCTGCATCACCCCCACGGAAGGCGTGTCGGCGTGTTGCTGTGCCGATGCGGATACGGAACAAAGTACAGCAAGCGAGACCGCGATGGCCGCCAGTGTTCTCATTCCGTTGTGCGTTTCGCGGTTCGACATCATGCGGCTTGCCTTGCAGGTGCCATCGGCGCCTGACGCAACGCGACCGGCTGTTCGCCGAGTCTCAGCATCGCGGGCATCAGCACCAGTGTGAAAACGTGGCTCACGAGAATTCCCCCGACGATCACGGCGCCGAGCCCGCGATAAATCTCCGCGCCGGGTCCAGGCACCAAGACCAACGGCAACATGCCGAAAATCGCCGTGAGCGTGCTCGAAAAAATGGGCCGCAATCGCGTCTCGAGGCTTGAGCGCACGGCATCGACGCGCGACATGCCTTCTGCCTCCGCCTGTCGCGTGCGGGCCACGAGCAGGATCGTGTTATTCACGACCAGCCCCAGCACGATGATAAATCCGATCATCGTGAGCAGATCGAGTGGCTGGAACACGAACAACCCGAGCAGCCGCAAGGCGGCCATCCCTCCGACCATACCGAGGGGCAGGGCGATGGTCGCGATTGCCGAATCCCACATCGACTTGAACAACGCGGCCATGATCAGGAAGAGAATGAGTACCGCAAGACCGAAATTCTTGCCCATGGTCCACAATGCGTTGTCGAGGTGGTCGGCGGCCGCGCCATAGGTGATGTTGCCGTCGGTGGGCAGCAGTTTGCGTATCTGCGGTTCGATATCGCGCCGGATGATGCGCATTGCGTCCTGCAGCGCCATGCCTCGCGGCGGCTGGAAATTCAGTGCGAAAGTGCGCCGCCGGTTCAACCGATAGGTACCGCTGGGCGCGAGCGTGCGCTGTATGTTGACGAGATGTCCGAACGATACGACGCCGCCATTCGGCGTGGCCACGGGTGCACCCGCGACAGCTTCCGTTGAATTGATCGGCTGGGATTTCAGGATCAGGAACAGTTGCTTTTCACCATCGTAACGCTGGCCCACATACAGCCCGTTGCCGAGCGATTGCGCGATGTTGCCGACGTCCGGACGCGTCCAGCCGACTTCCGCGATCGAACGGTCATTGGGAACGAGCTTCAGCTGAGGCTGATCGTAATCAAGTGTCGGATTGCTGTTGACGACAGCCTCGGGGAATCTCTTCGTCAGCAGCGCGAAGCCTTTCTGCGCCGCCGCACGCATCGCGTCGGGATCGTTCGATTGGATGTTGATTGATATGCCGCCGCCTTCGTCGAAGCCGCCGAACAGGCTGCCCATCTGCGCAAAAGCCTGGGAGTCCGGAAGGTCGCGAATGATCTCGTTGCGCACGATTTTTTCGATCCGGGGAAAATCCTCGTCATTGGGAACGCGGACCGCCATGTCCATGAAACCGGGTCCGTCCATCTTCACGAAGTAGTTCAAGAGTTTCGGCTGCTTCTTGCCAGTCATATAGGGCTGCAGGCGATCGATGATCGGACGTGCGATCTCCTTGTCGGCAAAGGCGACAGTGGCGCCGGAGGGATACTGTATGGTGCCGTCGATAGCGGCGCGCTTCACCTGCGGCAGATATTGCAGGCTGGGCAGCAGGAGCCAGCTGCCGGCAACCGAACCGAGAATTAGCCCGCCGATCCACAGCTTGCGTTTGCGCGGCGTATCGGTGAGCCGCATCACGTAATCGGTGATGCGCTTCCATACCTTTGCGAGCTCCGCAACCTTCGGCCGGGTTTTCAGGAACAGCATCGAAGCGACCGGCACCACGGTGATGGCAACAATCAGTGACACGAACACCGCAAAGGCGATGGTCAGCGAAAGGTCTGCAAAGAGTTGGCCCTCGACATCCTTGAGAAAAATCACCGGAACAAAGATCGCAACATTGGTGGCGGTCGAAGCGAGCAGCGCACCCCAAACCTGATCCGTTCCTTTCTGCGCGGCTTCCGCGGCCGGCATGCCGCGCTCGCGCAGCCGCAGAATATTTTCGAAAGCCACGATTGCCGCGTCGAGCACCATGCCTGTGGCAAAAGCGAGACCCGCGAGCGAAACCACGTTGAGCGTGCGGCCTACAAGATTGAGGAGAACAACGACGGCGCACAGACAGATCGGTATGGCGGAGGAGATGATGATCGTGCCGCGCCATTCGCGCATGAAAAACCACAGCACGCCGACCGCGAGAAGAATTCCCAGGAAGAGATCGGTGGTGACCATGCCCATGGCCTGGTCGATGAAATGCGAGGGGTCGAAGGAATAGGCGAGCGCGACGCCCTGCTGCTTTGCGGGGCCGTCATTGATCCTCAGCAATTCGGCCTTCACCGCGTTTACCGTCGCGAGCACATTGGCCCCGTCGGCGCGGAAAATATCGATGCCGAGCGCAGGATTGCCGTCCTGATAGGCGAAACCGGTCGCCTTGCTGCGGCCGACATGCACATCGGCGATATCGCCGAGATGGACGGGCTTGCCGTCGCGCCATTCGAGGACGAGATTCTTCAGATCGGCGACCGAGTAGCGGCCGCGATACTCCAGACTGTATTGGCGCCGGCCGACATCGATCGTGCCGCCGGAGACATCTTCCGAACCGCTGATCTGCTGCGCCATCTTCGGAATCTGGATTCCGAGTTCTGCGGCGCGCATTGGATCGAAGACGATGTCGAGCTCCTCCGTTCCGCCGTTCGAGTTGATCTGGGCGCTGCCGACTCCCGGCACGGCTTCGAGCCGTGGAATGACGACATTCTTCAGGAAGGGTTCGTAGGAATTGACGTCGCGGGGATTGCCCGGACGCTTCTGCATGAAGACATAGAGAAGCGTCGCATTGGAATCGCGGCTGCTGGCGAGCTGGACGAAGGGCTTCTGGGCGTCGGCGGGCAGGGGAGGAAGCCGGTTCAGCCGTCCGATGACGTCGACCAGCGTGTTCTTCATGTCGGTGCCGATCGCAAAGGTCAGGGCGACGTAGCCGCCGCCTTCATTGGCATAACCGTCCATCTCCTGGAGGCCCGGTATGCCCTGCAGCACGTCCTCCTCGGGCTGGACGAGCTGAGATTCGACCTCGCGCGGCGTCTCGGCGCGCCAGTCCGTCTCGATGCCGATCTGCGGACGATCGATATCCGGGAAAAGCTGTATGGGCAGATTGTAGAGCGCGAAGATGCCGAAAAGGATGGTAACGGCAATGCCGACCGCTATCGCTGCCGGGCTCTTGAGACTGACCGCCGTAAGTGCCCGCATCGCTCGCTCCCGTTGCAGGTCGATTGAATCGCATCAAGCAGGGCGGATATAAGGCGGAATGGCTTTAAACCTGCCATGCGCAAATTCGTGATCGACCGGACGGGAGCTGCAACTGTAATAACTAGTGGCCCTGTCGGGCGGCTGGATGGGGCGAAAGCAGATTTATTCCGAAACCTACTTATCAATTTGAAAATCTGGAAGATTCAGCCCGTGGCGAAATATTGGTTCCCGGACGGTGCCACTTTGGACCGCGGGCGAATGCACCAGAACCTGTTGGTATGGTGACGTCGAATTCATCAATCTTTGCCATCCAATGCGGAACCCCATGCTTCCAGATCAGTAGGGCGCGGTAACGCCGTGGATCGCGCAGAAATTTAGAATTCGTTAACGCATTGCTTCAATTGCCGGGCAATCGGCGCCGGGCTAGACTGCTTGCACGTAAAAAGCCGAGCAGGGGGCGATGATGGGGAAGTGGATTACGGCACTCGGAGCGCTGGCAGCAATTTTTTTGGGCACTTCCGCGACCCGGGCGCAGCCCACCTCGCATGCTCCGAAAACTGATCTCGCGTTCTTCCAGCCAACCAACATATTCCGTTCCGGCCTTCGCCACTCGCATGAGGTGGCGCTCACCCTCGATGACGGGCCCAACAATTTTACGCCTGCGGTGCTGGATGCCCTGAAGACGGCCGGTGTAAAGGCGACCTTTTTCATCGTCGGGCGCATGGCGGAAGCTCATCCTGCGATTCTCGCCCGCATCGCGGCCGAAGGTCATCTGCTCGGCAATCACAGCGCAACGCATCCCTTTCTCGGGCAGAGTTATGCCGACAACCCGGAGCTGCTGCTGGACCAGATCCGGCGCGTCGATGACCTGATCGCGCCGCTCATGCCAGCTGGCACGCAGCTCTATTTCCGTGCGCCTTACGGTTCCTGGCGTCCGGCTTTTGCCCGCGCCCTCAATGCGGAGCCAGAGCTGCGCAAATATGTCGGTCCCATTTATTGGGACGAGGGGGGCGAGGTCAGCTTCAGCGATGACGGCTATGTCCTCAGTTCGGCGGACTGGGAGTGCTGGCACCGCGGCTGGGACGCGGCGACCTGTGCCAAAGGCTATATGCGCGAGATTCGCCGCAAGGACGGCGGCGTCGTGTTGATGCATTGCATTCACGCGCAATCGGCCGCGCTCGTCGCTGCCATTGTTCCTCCGCTGCTTGAGGAAGGCTACACCTTCGTCCGCCTCGATCAGATGCCGGGCTACCGGCAATACGAGACGCCGCCGGACGAGGAGACTGGTCCCATGATGGCCAGCGCGGCGGACTCGCACGCCGTGAAAAACCCGCGCTGATAAGTATAATCCGGTCCGGCGATGCGCGCGAGGCTTCGCGCCTTGCGCAGGATGGAGGCGTGGATGGGCGTTCCCGGAATCGGAGTGTCTGCAGCGCTTTTGGGGATCGTGCTTGTGTGCGCCGGCACTTCGGCGGCGGTGGCGCAGAGTTTTTTCAATAGCTGGGGACGGTGCGCGGACACGAAGCTGCCGCCGGAACGGCGTGCCGATTATTGCAAGCAGCTGGTCAATAATGGCGGGGGGCCAAACAGTGAGATCCTGGTTCTGACCTTGCTGGGGAACCTCCATCGCGACATGCACCGATACCCGGAAGCCATCGATTTCTTCGGCCGCGCTGTTGGTTATGAAGCGCTGGGTGTATCGGATCGCCGCGAAGCGACCAACACGCCGGGTTCGACGGTTTCGTTACCGACGTCAGGTGCTCTGGTCGGAGCATTGGAGGGGCGCGCCGAAGTTTATGCGATCACCGGCAAGCGCGATCTGGCGTTGGCCGACGCCGATCATATCTTCCGGCTCGCTCCGGATGCTGCGAACTCCTATGCCATCCGCTGCCGCATTCTGGCGATTCTCAAGACAGAATTCGACAATGCCCTGGGCGATTGCAGCAAGGCGCTGAAGCTCGAGCCCAGGAACACGCAAGCCTTGGGCGCCTCCGGACTCCTGCAATACCAGCTTGGCCACCTCAAGGATGCGCAGGACGATTTCGATCAGGCTCTCGGCATCAGCCCCAGGCTCGCCGGCGCGCTCTACATGCGGGGCGTCATCGAGCTTCACGGCGGAGACGACACGGCAGGCAGCGCGGATATTGCGGCCGCCACGCTGCAGGATCCCACAATCGCCACGAGCTTTGCCGATCTCGGCATCAAACCCTGAATCTTCCAAAATCCGTTACTGAAGCCATTGCCTAACTGATTTCGCCATGATACTAAAGCACATGCTTAACCAAGAACGGCGGCTCGATCTTGCCTTCCAGGCCCTTGCCGATCCGGCCCGGCGCGCGATGGTCGCGCGGCTGTCCCTCGGTCCAGCCTCGGTGAGCGAACTCGCGCGGCCATTCGCCATGTCGCTGCCGGCCGTGATGCAGCACCTCGCGCTGCTTGAGAAATCCGGCCTCGTCCGCTCGTGGAAGAGCGGTCGCGTGCGCACCTGCGAGATCAATTCCGCGGCGCTTGGGAGGGCAGAGCAGTGGATCAGACAGAGGCGCACAGAATGGGAGCACCGCCTCGACCGGCTGGGCCACTATCTCGAAACAATAAAATCGGAAGGAGAAGGACGTGACACAGGCAAATGACAAACAGCAGACGAGCGAAACCGTGCCACTCAGGATATCGCGCATATTTCACGCGCCGCGCGAAGTCGTCTTCAGGGCCTGGAGCACGGCCGATCATATCAAGCGCTGGTTTGCGCCATTGGACTGTACTGTGCCCGAGGCCTCGGTGGATATGCGGCCGGGCGGTACATTTGAAGCGCGTATGTGCGGACCGGACGGAATTGACCACTGGTCGCGTGGCAAGTTCGTTGAGGTTATTCCGCACGACCGCCTGGTGCTTGATCTGCATGTGTCCGACGGAAACGGGCGCGGCCTGTTCCGCGCCTACACCGAAGTGGAGTTCGCCGATGTAATAGGCGGAACGCGCATGGATATTACTCAGACCTATACTTTCGCCAGTCCCGCGGAAACCGCCTGGGCAGTCGCGCTCGCCCCCCAGGGTTGGTCGCAGACATTGGACAAACTTGAAGCCGAACTGACCCGGACGTGGAACATGAGCGAGATCAAACATTCGGCCGTGCATGCGGTTTTCACGATCGAGCGCACTTACGATTCGCCCCCGGAGCATGTGTTCAGGGCCTTTTCGGACGCGACGGCAAAAAGCCGGTGGTTCAGTGGCGAGGAGGGACGTTGGCAGTCGCTGGAACGGGAAATGGATTTCCGGGTCGGTGGCCGCGAACGGCTGAAAGGCAGGTGGGAGGGTGGCGTCGCATCAACTTTCGACGCGATCTATCACGACATCATTCCCGGCGAACGCATCGTCTATGCCTACGAGATGCATCTCGGCGACCGGAAAATCTCCGTATCGCTCGCAACCATCGAGCTGCAGGCATTGGCCTCGCGCCGCACCCAACTGAAAGTCACGGAGCAAGGCGTCTTCCTCGATGGCTACGAAGATTCAGGGGCGCGCGAAATTGGTACCGGGTTCCTGCTCGATCGTCTCGGTGCTTCGCTCGGAACGGATTGAACGCCGCGAACCGAATACACATTGCGACGTGTTACATGACGCGACGCCGCAAAGCGAGGAAGGGACTCCACGCCTCGCGGTCGTCCTCGATCCGCGCCGAGATGGCGGAAAACACCGCCACGATCGCACCGAACAACAGTGAGAAAGCGATCCAGAGGCTGGCGTAACTGGCGACCTTGCGGGCTTTGTCCGCTGCGTCCCGGGTCTGTGTCTGGACGTCGGATTGCATGCGATCCACGCGCTCGGAGGCTGTCGCGATTGGGACGCGCGCGGCGCTGGCGACCAGATAGACAAGCCGATCATGATCGGACGGGCTGAGCTGTTCGCCGCGCATGAGGCTGGCCTGAAGAATACGCGTCGCTTCCGCGCGCTCGCCCGAAGCCACTGCGGCATTGGCTCCATTGGTCACGTCTGCGGCGCCGGCAACATCGGGCCAGAAGAGCCCGTCGACAACATACGACGTGGAAAGGGCGGCGCTTGCCGCCGGATATGCGCCGTAAAGCGGAGCGACCGCCAATCCCCCACGCAGCGCGGCAAGTCCGGCAGCCGCGACAATCGCCAGACTGGCGAGGATAGTAATGGCCCAAGCGACCAGGCCATGGGCGGCAGCGCGAAACTCCTCCTGAAGCCGGCTTTCGATCTGGGGCCCGAGCAGGCGTCCCGCGATATGGCCGCCAACCGCGAACCCGAAGGCCTGGGCTGCAAAGAAGTAGATCGCCCCCCCCGTAAGGAAGGCGGGCAGCGACGAACCGGCATGCTTGACCGGATTCATCAGCAGCAGCCCAAAGCCGGATCCCAGCATGAGCAGGAAGAAGGTCACTGCCGTGGCCACTACGCCGCCGGCAAAGGCGAGACCCCACGAGAAGCGGAATCCGCTGCTTTCCTCGCCGGTTATGGCGACCGGTTCAACCATGATATTCGTCCTCTTCGGCGCAGGTTTGGACCACGGTCACGCGTGTCCGGTAAGAAGCCAGATCAGAATGATGATCGGTATCGGCACGCCAAGGAGCCAGAGCAAACAGGAGCGCATGGATTCCCCATCAAAAAGCGCTTTTTCAACGCGGGGCAGGGGCGGTGGTTCCAACATGCGTTGAAGGACCCCAAAATCATGAAGTACACTTCGGCCACGGGTCCAGGGCTTGGACGAACAGCTTCAGCGAGCCCGGAGACGAGGGACAGGATGGGCGCAGTCGCAAAAGCGGAGCGGCCGAGTACCGGGCGGAGAAAGCATCGGACGAAATCCGCAAGAGCGTCCGCCCAACAGGCCGCCGGCGGGCAGCTCGACGGTTTCATCGCAAAGTTTACGCCCGGGGTGGCGGCGCAGATCACGGATGTGCTCGTGCGGATGCGCACGAAGCTCCCCGGCGCGGTGGAACTCGTCTATGATAATTACAACGCTCTGGCGATCGGGTTCGCGTCGGGCGAACGGATCGCGGATTTGATTTTCTCGGTCGCCTGTTATCCGCGCTGGGTCAGCCTGTTCTTCTTTCCCGGTGTCGATCTCGAAGACCCCCAGGGATTGTTGAAAGGCAGCGGAACGAAGTGCCGGCACATCGTCATTCGCAGCCCGGCGATGCTCGATGATCCCGGCGTTTCGGACTTGATGCGGCGGGCTCTTGAAAAATCGGATCATCCGATCGATGCGCGCGCCGAGGTCCGCATCATCATCAAATCGGTTTCCGCGAAGCAGCGCCCGCGCCGTCCGCCCGGTGCCTGATTATCGGGGACGGACCGGCCAAAAGTGCATAAAGAAGCTTGTTGCAGAGTGCTTGCGCTGGACCAAAAAGCGGGCTGATCCCGAAGGCGTGACAGTTCGTGAAGGGCGCCTGGAGAGCCCCCGCGGGGAAGCTGACAGGGCTCTCCACGTGTTTGCTTGCTTATGTCGCTGCCGTTTTTACCTCAGGTTGTAAAATTCCGGCGCTGACGCACGTGTCCTGCGCTGATTATGAACCCGCCCAAGAACTCTGTGATCAGGCAGCGTGAAGCTGATACCTTCGCCATCCTCAGGGATAAGTGCCCCATTCGTGAGATTGATCACGAAATCGATCTCACCGCTGCCGGTAAAATCTGCCTGCACCTGCGATGTAGAGTCAAGAACAGTGGCCGGTTGGAAGCGCACTTGGCCGGCAACTCCGCTGAAAGCTGACGTCCCAATCCAAGTGCAGGTAATATCCAAATAATAGCAAGGCCCACCCAGGAAAATGATGTCTCCCTTGGTCACATTGAAGTCGGTAATAATGTCTCCGGTAATGGTGGCCGGCTCGCCCGGCTGTTCGTCCCACACGAAGAAGTCAGGGCCACTGGAGTCGCCACCAGTCATCTTGTCTTTGCCTGTCGTTGCTCCCCCGTTTGTTCCGGGGAACAGGAAATTTTCAGGTGTGATGTTCCCGATTAGCGTGTCGTTGCCCGCATACCCAACGATGGTGTAGGGGCAACCATTGTTGGGTGCCTTTAGATAATCGGGACCGTTTGTGCCGAACAAATAACACCCGTCAGCGCTCGCCGCACCTACGTTCAACATCACGAAAGACGCCGAAGCGAAAAACATAGATTTCGATCTGATCGTCATAGTGTTTCCCCTTGTTTGCAGCATAGTCCCATCCCGCGGTCAGGAGCGGTGGAGACGATGGTGCGGGTGTGACAATTAATTCGGCGTACATCCCGCGTTGAGACTTTGCGACAAGTTTTCGCTTAAAGTCGCGGAATGCTGGCTTTGACCAGCAGGGCAGCTGCACCAGCCTGCCCGCGCCGCAAGTCGGGCGCGCTCGGTCAGCCTGTTTTCTTTCCCGGCGTCGATCTCGAAGACCCGCAGGGTTTTTTGAACGGCAGCGGAACGAAGTGCCAGCACATCGTCCTTCGCAGCCCGGCGATGCTCGATGATCCCGGCGTTTCGAACTTGATGCGGCGGGCTCTCGAAAAATCGGACCATCCGATCGATGCGCGCGCCGAGGCCCGCATCGTCATCAAATCCATTTGAAGCAGCACCCGCGGCGAGCCGCCGGTGCCTGATTATCGGAGAGGGCTCTGCGACAGCTAAAGCCCCGTTCCATCCGAACTTATCACGCGCAGTTTCGCGACCGTCTCGGCCATCCGGTCAAAATCCTCGGCCAACTCCAGAATCATAGCCTGGGCAGGGCTGTCGGCCCAGTCCTCCGCCAACGACCGCAGCTCTTCCGCCCGATCGCGATACCGGGCAGCCCTGTCTTTCATCGTCTCCATGGGTTTCGCCCCGACCGGCACCCCGCAATTCGACCACGCGACTAATTATAGCAATCGCAATTATGACAGGTCTGTTGTCGATGCAAGATCAGAACAATTTCCGTCGGATGTCTGTCGGGCGCCGCCCTACTTTGCCGGCGACCGCGGGCGGCAAAGTGCTGGCGGCGCCACGGAAGGTCATAACATGCCCGCCCAAATGATGGCGTGGAGATGGACGATGTGGATCGGGATGAATGGAACTACTTCTTTCGAGGCCAATCCCGGCGTGCCGGTCAACGCCCAAGGCGATGGCGAAAGCCTGCGCACAACTTCCGCCGTCAAGCAGCCTTCAAGACCAACCGCAAACAGAATTGATGATTCTTCACACTTCGACGGTGGCGAAGCGCAGGCCGCGTGTGTGGTCTGCAGGTCGGATAATCGGTGCCCAGGGGTAGTCCGAAGCACCGAATGCTGGTTGACGCGGCAGGTCGGACGTCTTGGCCTGGCGGATGGGGTGGGATTCGAACCCACGAGACCCTTGCGGGCCTGCCGGTTTTCAAGACCGGTGCCTTCAACCGCTCGACCACCCATCCGACCGCAAGAAAGCAGGTACGTGACCGCGGCTGCTCCTTCAAGAGAAGGACGAGTTGCAGGGACCTCTTTCTGCAGTCGGTCGCAAGACGATCAGGAATCCGCCGTTTCCCGCATTCCGGGCAGTTCGTCCTCGCCGTAGAGCCGCTTATAG
>DATAYG010000132.1:0-26568 GCA_036272695.1 Rhizomicrobium sp.
CCTTTGCCATCAACTCCGCGGGCGTGATAACAGGGTTTTATGGCGTGAGCGACAAGGACGCGAGTGGGTTCATTCGCGCCGCCGACGGCACGATCACGAGTTTCGATCCCAAAGATTCTGTCGTCACCCGTCCATACGCGATCAATGACGACGGGCGCATCTGCGGCAGCTACACCCGCAAGAACCGAAATCACGAAGAGGCGTTCGTGCGTGAGCCCGACGGGACCATCACGGTCTTCGAACCACCGCATGCGAAGGAAAGCTGGGCTATCGGCTTCGACGGCCAAGGCAACATCGTCGGCTCGTTTTCAAGCGAGAGGATCAAGGTGCAAGGATTCATCCGCTCGCCGGACGGAACAATCAAGGTTGTCAACTATCCGCATTCGTTGGTGACCTCGTTCAACGGGGTCAACAGTTCGGGCGCCGTCACCGGCGAACGCATCGGCAAGGCGCTTAAAGGAGACCATGCCTTCTTACGCTCGCCCGATGGCAGCTTCACGTTCTTCGATGCGCCCAGGGGCGGCGACACGGCCGGCTACGTCATCAACGATTCCGGCACCATCGCCGGAACGTTCGAAAAGGGGATTGCGGATCACGGTTTCCTGCGCGCCGCGGACGGAACCTTCACCGTCTTCGATCCGAAACATTCGGTCGATACTGAGGTCGCCGGCATCGAAGCGGACGGGACAGTTGCCGGCAGCTATCAAACCTCCGACGATGTTGTCCACGGCTACCTGCGAGACTCCGGCGGATCCTTCGTCAGCTTCGATGCGCCCGATGCGATGTTTGCAACGACACCTTCGGCCATCAACAACAGCGGTGTCATCACGGGATGGTATGCGGATACGGGCCGGACGGCATCGCACGGCTTCATCCGCACGCCCTGAAAGGGGTCATTCGTAACGGGATGGTGGAAATGCACGTCCGGAACAGGGCCTGCATGCTGTCAGACTCCATACAAATCAGGAAGCCCGCGACGGTTTCCCGTCGCGGGCTCTTGTGGCTTGCGCCGCCGGCCCCGAGATCATCCCGCCGGTGCATGCCACAGCAATCACAGATGGAACAACGCGCCCTCGAGCGACGTGAAGCACTGGGCGTTGCCGAAATCCGTCTCGGCCTCCACGGTCACGGTCCCGTCGGTTGCGATATCCAGCCGGCCGTTGGTCCCGGCGCACAGATCGACGGGGATCCACACCGGGTGCGCGGGACGGAAGCCGGACGGCAGCACAAACGGCACTGCGTTGGTACCGGTTGTCGCGATCGCGCCCTCGAAATGCACCACATCGCTGGTGACCCGCACCGCGGCGTTTCTGGTGCTGAACGGAGCGTTGGTCCAGCCATTGATCAAGGTCAGCGCGGTAAATCCTTTCGAATTCGTCGCGAACGTCACGCCGTCAAGGGACGTAAAACATTGGGCGTTGCCGAAATCCGTCTCGGCCTGGACGTTCACAACGCCACTGGAATCTATGTTCAGCCGCCCGTTGGTGGCGTTGCACATGTCGACCGGCACGTAAACGGCGCTGGTCGGACGAAGTTTCTTCGGCAGCGTGAACGGGTTAGTATCGGTCTTCTTCGTCTTCATGGCACCCGCAAGATGGACAGTTGCCAAATCATCCGCGGCAGGACGCGCCGTCCCGAAGCCGTAAGCCTTCCAGCCGTTCCTGAGCTTGAGCTGCTTGAACGTGCCGGGAGCCAGCGCGAAGGTTGCGCCGTCCAGCGACGTGAAGCATTGGGCGTCGGTGAAATTCTCCTCGGCCTGGACGTAGGTGGTGCCGTCCGGATTGATCTGCAGCCGGCCGTTGGCAGCGTCGCAGAGGTCGACTTTGACATAAACAGTCGACGCAGGGCGGAAAGCGTCGGGCAGCACGAACACCTCGGGGTCCGTGCCGCCGGAGATGGCACCCTGGAAGCGCACGATTCCATCAACCGTCGAGACGGAGGCGTTGGCGGCGCCAAAGGCACCGTTCGTCCAGCCATTGATGAGCGTCAGATTTGTCGATGGGGGGACATTTGCCGCGTTCCCCAGTGCCGGCGCGAGAAGCCCCGCGCATCCCGCAAATGCCATGGTAGTCCGGCGGATGCGTCCAGGCGCGAGCGCGGACGTGAACAGACACAATGCTGTCACCAGATTACTTTTCACGTTTCCCTCCTTGGTTTGGCCTCAGGCCCATTCGGGAGACGCTACGAGCCGTTCCCGGGAAATTCTTGGACGGTCGCGAAAAGGATATGGGACGGGGGCGAAAATTTTCTGGTTCGCTCGCGGCAGACTTCGGATCCATTGCCGGGTCGGTGCGATGGCGATCGTAGCAGACGGCGTTAGCGCTTCAGAACGCGCGTGGGAGCCGAAGCCCCCCGATTTCCGGTTTTCCACCGACGACATGCCTGCCGCCGACCGCGTCGCAATCTTTCGCGAGATCGTCAGCCGGCAGATGCTCCGGCACGACATGGTGCCGTGCCCGGACCTGCCGTTTCACGTTCATGGCGTTGCGCGGCCGCTCCCGGAAGGTGTTTTCGCGGTCTGGTCCACAGGCACGCCCCATGTCATTCGGCGCACGCGGGAATATCTTTCGGACGGCGACGACAGTCTTCTTTTTCAGTGGACCAACTCGACCAGGTCCGCCGAGCATCTCGGGCCCGAGGTCGATCTCGACCCCGGCGACGCGATCCTTTTCTCGTGCAGCGAGCCGCGAATTATCAATCTGCCCGTACCGTTCGAGACGGTCACCCTCAAAGTCCCGCGCAAGACACTCGGTCCGTTGCTCGTCGGCCCGGATGCCTGTCTCGGCCGGCCAGTGCCCGGCAAGTCGCCCGCGCTAAGGCTGCTGCTGCGCTATCTCGAGGCCCTGCGCGAGGAATCGCCGGTGGCGACGGCGGAACTGCAGGAGTTGGCCGTCGCCCACATCTGCGATCTTCTGGCCGTCGTATTCGGTCCCACGCGAGACGCAGCGGAGACGGCGCAGAAACGCGGCGCGCGCGCGGCGCGACTGGTGGCGATCAAGGCGGATATCGAAAGGAATTTGGCCGATAGCTGCCTTTCCGTTGCCGTTCTTGCCGCGCGTCACGGCATGACGCCCCGTTCGCTGCAAATGCTGTTCGAGGATTGTGGAACGACCCTGACGGAATTCCTTCGCGAGCGGCGGCTCGCGCGCGCATACCGGATGCTCATCAGCCGCCGCTTCAGCGGTCAGCGGATCGCGGACATCGCATTCGACTGCGGCTTCGGCGATATTTCCTATTTCAATCGCTCTTTCCGCGCCTGCTACGGCGCGACGCCATCCGACGTCCGAACCCGCGACGCATAGTCCGTCCGCGGGAAACCATAGCTCCTGGCGCGACCCAGTTCTCCATCGCGTCGACCGGAGCCGCCGCGCCCGTTGCGTTGCGTTGCACTTGATCGGGGCGCTCTCATCGGATCGCCATGCCAGTTCACGATTCGCTCATTGTGGCTTGCTGGTTGCCATGACCGGTTCGGCCATCGGCCACAGCATTTTCTGGATCCTGCCGCTGCTGGTGGCGGGGCCATACTTCGTCTGCGGCGCGCGGCAGGAGGAGAAATTCCTGGCCGCGGAATTCCCGAACCAATACCCCGCCTACAGAAAGCGGACAAAAATGCTGCTGCCGTGGCTCGTGTGATCAGGCGCGATTGCATTGGGTTTGCCGCCGATGACCAGGATAACATCGGTTGCGGCGAACGATCATGACGGGACGGGAAGTGACGGAGAAGACGGGATTTGGCCGGCTAAGCCCGTCCCTCCTGCTGGCGCTGGCCTGCCTTGTCCTGCACGCGTTCGCCAACGGGCATTACGGATTTTTCCGCGACGAACTCTATTTCATCGTCTGTGGCGACCGGCCGGCCTGGGGCTATGTCGACCAGCCGCCCATCGTGCCGCTGCTGGCCTCCTGGTCGCATGCCATCTTCGGCGATTTTCTCTGGGGCTTCCTGTTGCTGCCGGGGCTGGCGATGTCGGCGATGGTCGCGCTGACGGCCGAATTTGCGCGTGTCGTCGGCGGCGGGCGCTTCGCCCAGTGGCTGGCGGGATTGTGCGCATTGTTCGCGCCGCTTCTCCTGCTCATGGGCGTGCTGTTCTTTACGGACATGTTCCAGGCACTGACCTGGCTCGCGCTGGTCTGGATCCTGGTGCGGCTGGAGCAGAGCGGCGATCAGCGCTGGTGGCTCGCCTTCGGTGCGGTGGCGGGCTTCAGCCTGGAAACGAAATATCTGATCGCCTTCTTTCTTGTGGCGCTAGCTTTGGGTCTTCTTGCTACGCCGCTGCGCAAATCATTGCTCCGGCCCTGGGTCTATCTGGGCGCGCTTCTCGCTGCCGTAATGGCGCTGCCCAATGTGTGGTGGCAAGCGGCACATGGCTGGCCTTTCCTCGAGCTTGGCGCGGCGGGCGCGAACGGCAAGAACCTCGCGATGTCGCCGCTTGCTTATTTCACGCAGCAGTTCCTTCAGGTCGGTCCGCTGGCGATGATCGTGGCGCTGTGCGGCCTATGGGCCGGCGCCGTGCGGCCCCGCTTCGCAGCGGCGCGCGCCACAGCAATCGCCTGGGCGATTCTGTTCCTGGTGTTCGACCGCATCCACGGCAAACCCTATTATCTGGCGGCGATCTATCCGGCGCTGTTCGCGTTCGGCGCGGCGCGCATCGAGCAATGGCTCGGCAACGCCATGGCGCGCGGTGCGGTGCTGGCGGGCGTCGTTGTTCTGGGAGCGTTGGCCGCGCCGCTCACCCTCCCGATCCTCCCCGTCGATACGTTCATCCGCTACGAACAAACAATCGGATTCACGCCATCCGTCGGCGAACGTGGAGAAACCGGCGCGCTGCCGCAATATTACGCCGACATGTTCGGATGGCGGGAGATGGCCGAGAAGGTCGCCGCAGTCTACTGGTCGCTGCCGCCGGCAGAGCGCGCCCGCGCGGTGTTCTACGGCAACAATTATGGCGAGGCCGCGGCCATCGACGTGTTCGGCCGGAGGCTCGGCCTGCCGCCCGCCATAAGCGGCCATAATAATTATTACCTGTGGGGACCGCGCGGCCATGATGGCAGCGTCCTCATCATCATCGGCGGCAGCACCAGGCATTACGCCGATCTGTTTCGCTCCTGGCACGTTGCGGGCCGCATCGATACGCCCCACGCAATGCCTTACGAGACCCTCAAGCCGATCTATGTCCTGCGGGACATGAAGGTCCCGCTGGCAAAATACTGGCCCCAGGTGAAGCATTACGAGTGAAGAACAGGCATGCGGTTCGAGGCGAGTCCCGCGACAGGTGGCGGCAACGCCACCTGGTGGCAAAAAAGTGCGGAATTGCTTTGGGTCTGGCGCGCGCCCTAATTTCTTCGCATGCAACATCGCAGCAGCGAAGGTATCCCGGTGAAATCCATTCTGACGTCTGTCCTGGCCCTGCTTGCCGCCGTGCCGGCGCAGGCGACGGCTACCACGTTCGTGCCGGCGGCGCAGCGCGACGGGAGCCACGATTTCGATTCCGAATTCGGCGATTGGACGATCCATACCAGGCGGCTGCTGCATCCGCTTTCCGGCGCCAATGATTGGGTTACCTATGACGGCACAAAAAAGGTTACGCCTGTCCGGGGCGGAAAGGGCAACATCGCCGAGGTGAAGGAGGATGGGAGCGCGGGGCATCTCGATTTCATCGCCTTGCGGCTCTACGACCCGGATGCACGGCAATGGAGCCTGAACTTCATGAGCGCTGGCAACGGAACGTTCGGGGCTCCGGCCTATGGCGAATTGCGCGACGGCGGTATCGCGTTCATTGGTCCCGACACGTTTCATGGCCGAAACATCCTCGTGCGCTTCATCACGCGGACGGCGGACCCAGATAATGCCTCGTCCGAGCAATATTACTCCGATGACGGCGGCCGCACCTGGGAACTGAACTGGGTCAACAATTACACACGCACGAAAGGCCCGGCACAATGAATCGCTTCGCCCTCGCCCTGGCGGTGTTTGCGACCACGTCGCCGGCATTCGCAGAGACTGCGCCGCTCACGCCGCTTCACGACGGTGTGCATGATTTCGACTTCGCGGTCGGCACGTTTCACACCCACATCCGCCGCGTGCCCGATCCGTTCGCGGAACCCGGGAAGTGGCTCGTCTATGACGGGATAAAGCGCACCAGACAGATCCTGGACGGTAACGGCGACGTCGAAACCATCGAGGCCGACGGTCCGGGCCATTTCGAGACATTGAACCTGTTCTTCTACGACAAGGCGACCCGCCAGTGGAATCTGTACTTCCCTTCGGGCGGTGAGGTGGGTGCGCCCTCGGTCGGCAAATTCCACGACGGCGTGGGCACATTCGTGGGGCAGGATTCCTACAAGGGCCGCGGCATGCTGGTGCGTCAAACATGGACTCCGACCGGACCCGGCACCTATCACTTCGAGCAAGCCTTCTCCGCCGATTTCGGAAAAACCTGGGCGTCGAACTTCATCGCCGATCTGACACGCATTCAGAGCTGACGCGTTGGGTCGGCTCTTGAGTCAGGCGGCCAATATGCGCGGCCTTATGGCGCGAGACTGTACATCAGCCCGTAAGGATCCTCGATGTAGCAGCGCGGGAATTCGGGTTCATCCTTGATCACTTTGCAACCCTGCTCCAGCAGGCGGATTTTCGCCGCCGCGACGTCGCCGACATGCAACTCGAGGACTGGCCCGAGCTTCGGGCCGCGTTCGATGAAGAAATTGATGTTCGACCCATGGATGCTGATATGGGTCGCGCTCCGGCCCGTGATCTCGAAGCCGAGTTGCTCGACATAGAATTGCGCGGCCACCTCGGGGTCCTCGGACTGTATGATGATGTCGGTGCCGAATGCGTTCGCCATCGATGTCGTCTCCCTGCCGGTCATGATCGGCGGATGCGCGTTTATAGTCCCGGCATCGTGTCCATGCACGACGCAAAAGGCGAAACCTGGCCCTGTTGCCGGAGCCACGCACCCGATAACATGCTTTCGGCCGGATCGGGGAACGCGCAATGAAGAAGGTGATTGCCGCGGTGCTGGTTGCCTCCCAGTTCGCGGGCTTTGCGCAAAGCGCACACGCCCAATCCGACGACGAAAGTGATTTCACCGCCGCCGTCAGGTCGATGCAGCATTCGGTCGCGCCGGTGATGTGCATTCGGGCGGTGCAACCGCAGTTGCAGCCGATGCAGCAGCAACAGATACCGCCGCCATCGCAATCCGGCAGCCAGCCGTCCGGGTCCGGGTCTCCGCAGCTTCAACCCGTCGTCGCCGGCACGGCGTTCTTCCTGACAAGGCGCGGAGATTTTGTCACTGCCGCGAGCGTGCTCGGCAATTTCATCGAACCGGGACCATTTGCCGGATGCACGATGATGGTATGGTTCGCGAGTCCGGTCGATGCCGCCGGCAATTTCAATTCGCAGGGCTTTCTCGTCGCGCTCAACGATTGTGTCATCGATGCAAGCATCGACGTTGCCCGCTGCCGTACGATCGGCGATCTCACCAAGGCTTATGGCGGCCGGTTCACGCCGATCCCGGTGGCGTTCGAGGATCGCCAGCCGGACGCGGGCAGCGCGGTGGGCACGACGGGCTACATTTTGTTCGATACCGTCGCGATTGCCGCGCGCGGTCATGTCGGCGGCTACCAGCCCGCACCACCGTCGGCGGCACAAATGGTCCTCGACCGGCCCGCCGGCCCCGGTTCCGCCGGAAGCCCGGTTTATGATTCCCGCGGAAAGGTCCTCGGCATGGTTGCGCAGGTGCGCAACCTGGTGCTCACGGACATTTCCGTCGCCAGCACCAGCCTCGTTATATCGAGATTCCTCGCGGCGCATCCGATTGAAGACAAATAGTTGGCTGACTCTCCGGGGAGCTGCGGGGCGGATCATCGGGCGGCACGCTGCGGCGCGAACGCATGGCTGCCGACCTCTGGCCGCCGGGAATGGGGATGCTATGGTCCGGCAAGACAACAAATCAGGAGGGAAGACATGCTCCGCACCCTGCTTTTGGCCGCGACTGCCCTGTCATGCCTTCTGGGTGCATCGGCTTCGCTTAACGCGGCGGGCGCCGATGATTCCGCGCTCTTTGCGCGTTTCGATGCTTCCATCCACCCCGACGATCAGCGGGACTGGCTGAAGCTGCTCGCGGCCGAGCCCAATCATGTCGGCTCGCCGCATGACAAGGCGAACGCCGAATGGGTGCTGGCGCAGTTCAAATCCTGGGGCTGGGACGCGCACATCGAATCCTTCGACGTGCTCTATCCGACGCCGGTCCATGAAACTCTCGAGATGGTTGCGCCGCACAAATTCGCGGCGACGCTGCAGGAGCCGCCGATCCCCGGCGATACCAGCGCGCGCGCCAGGGAGCCCGCGCTTCCCGCCTATCTCGCCTATCAGGGCGACGGCGATGTGCGGGGCGAACTCGTCTATGTGAATTACGGGATGAAGGACGACTACGACACGCTCGCGCGGCTGGGGGTGTCGGTCAAGGGACGCATCGTCATCGCCCGCTACGGGCATGGCTTTCGCGGCCTCAAGCCCAGCCTCGCTTACCAGCACGGCGCAATCGGCTGCATCATCTATTCCGATCCGCAGGACGACGGGTATGGCGAGGACGCGACTTATCCCGCCGGCCCCATGCGTCCGCCGCACGGCATCCAGCGCGGCTCCGTGGAAGGCGACCAATATGACGGCGATCCGCTGACGCCGGGCGTGGGTTCGACGAAAGGTGCGAAACGCCTGGCGATTTCCGACGCCCCCGTGATCGTCAGGATCCCCGCTTTGCCCATCTCCTATGCCGACGCGCAGGTTCTGCTTTCTTCCATCGGCGGACAGGTGGCGCCGGAATCCTGGCGCGGCGCGCTGCCCATCACCTATCGCGTCGGGCCGGGCGAGACAGTCCATCTCATGGTGAAGTCCGACTGGAGCCAGAAGCCGGTCTACGATGTGATCGCAACCCTTCACGGCAGCACGCTGCCGGACCAATGGGTGGTCCGCGGCAATCACCGCGACGGCTGGGTCTTCGGCGCCAGCGATCCCTTGTCGGGCCAGGTGGCGCTGCTTGCGGAAGCGAAGGCGCTGGGCGCGCTCGCGAGCCAGGGCTGGCGGCCCAAACGCAGCATCGTCTACACGAGCTGGGACGGCGAGGAGCCCGGCCTGATCGGCTCCACGGAATGGGCGGAGACCCATGCCGGCGAGCTGAAACAAAAGGCCATTCTCTACATCAACTCCGACACGAACGGCCGCGGCATTCTTGCGGCCGAAGGCAGCCAGGACTTCGAGGGGTTGGCCAATGCGGTCTCCAAAAGCGTGATCGATCCCGAAAAGAACGTGACGGTCGGCGAACGCATGCGCGCCGATCTGAGGCGCGCAGCCGCCGAGTCACACAGCGACGACAAGGATCACGCCAAGGTGGTGGCGGCCTGGGCGGCGGATCCGGTCCGCGACCTGCCCATCGGCGCGCTTGGTTCGGGCTCGGATTATGGCACCTTCATCATGCATCTGGGCATCCCCGCCCTCAGCCTCGAATATGGCGGCGAGGGCAAGACGGGCGGCGTCTATCACTCGCGCTACGACACATTCGAGCATCACAGCCGCTTCGTGGATCCGGGCTTCGTCTACGATGCGCTGCTCGCCCGGACAGTCGGCCGGGCCGTGCTCATGGCAGCCGATTCCGAGCTGCCGCTGCAGCGCGCCTCCGACTTCGCGGGCGAGATTGGGCAAGACCTCAAGGAAGTGAAGAAACTCGCCGACGACCGGCGCGAGGCGGCTAACAAACAGGCAGCGATGCTGCGCGACCACGTCTTTGCGCTGACCGCGGACCCGACAAAGCCCTTCGGGGATCCCCCGGCGCTCAAGCCCGTTCCCGTCTTCGATTTCTCGCCGCTCGATTCGGCCGTCGCACGACTGACAAAGAGCGCCAAAACATATGACGACGCGCTCGCCAGGCATGGATCGTCCCTTTCCGCCGGTAATCTCGCAAAGCTTCAGTCGCTGATGCAGTCGATCGACCAGACGCTGCTCGCCGATGTCGGGTTGCCGGGGCGGCCATGGTTCAGGAACCTCGTCTACGCGCCGGGAACGCTGACCGGTTACGGCACCAAGACCCTGCCCGGCGTGCGCGAAGGCATCGAGCAGGAGCGCTTCGACGATGCGTCGCGTTACATCCCCCTCACTGCTTCCGTCCTCAACGCCTATAGCGACCGCCTCGATGAGGCGAGCACAGTTCTCGGCGAGCCACAGCAGGCGGCGCGGTAGCAGGATAGGCAGACATGCTGGTTCATCAATGGGCGACCGGACCATGGCGTCCCGGCGCCGGCGGCCCAAACAGGCCACCGGTTTCAAGACCGGTTTCAAAATGAGCTTCGCGCGTATGGCGTCCGGACGCCGGTTCTGGTAGAAGCCAGGGAATGGTCAGACGGGGGTGATCGTCATGCGCCAGCCATTTGAGACGAATTATTATATCGCGAGCGCCGTTGTACTTCTGGCCCTGAGCGGCGGAATGCAGGTTGCCGGCGCGGACGTCGTGATTTCGGCCAAAGCGACAGCGAACATGGATTGCGGCGGCGGGTCCTGCGAGCCCACGGCGCCCGACGCGGTTCTCAACGCCAAAGACCTTGAAAATCTCCTCGCGCAGGACGGCAACGTCCGGGTGATGACGACGGGCCAGAATGTCGAGGCGACCAATATCGTGGTGAGCGCCCGGGTCGCGACCCCGGATTCCACGTCGCTCACGCTGGACGCGGTTGGCGCAATCACCGTCGAGGCGCCGGTCTCCATCGGCAGCAATACCGCAGAACTCGAACTGCAGAGCGGGACAGGCGGTACGCTCGGCAATATTTCATTTGGACCCAAAGGCCACATCACCTTCGGCAGCATTTCCGATCTTTTCAATATCAACGGCGCAGTCTTTCAGCTCGCAGCAACACTTCCCGATCTTGCCAAGGCGGCGAATGCGCGGCCGGCCGGATTCTATGCGTTGACGAATGGCTACGACGCGTCCGCCGACGGCACGTACCATTCGCCTCCGGTCGGCGCGGCTTTTACCGGCTATTTCGAGGCCCTCGGAAACACGATTTCCAACCTGAAGATCAAGGCGGCAGAGGGCGAATATCTCGGGCTGTTCGCGCATCTGAACGGAAATGGCGGTTTCGGGGTGGTGCGCAATCTGCGCCTCGGTAACGCCAGCGTCGTGAGCGATCATGCAAGCGATATCGGCGCGATTGCCGGATTTCTCGAACAGAACGCGGGCATATTGCAGTCGTCGGCAACGGGCGAGGTGAAAACAGGCGACAGCTCGTCGGCGGGAGGTATCGTCGGCTTCATCAACTCGGGGTCGCTGGTCTCCTCGTGGTCGTCTGCCAAGGTCACCGCAGGAAACGCTTTTTCGGATGTGGGCGGCCTCATCGGAGCAAATGCCGGCACGATTCGGAATTCCTTTGCGACCGGTGATGTCTCGGGCGGCGAGCTGAGCACCGCGGGCGGCCTGGTCGGCTACGGTGGTTCGATTACAGGCTGCTTCGCCACGGGCAATGTACACACGGAAGGCGGCGGCGCCACGGCGGGCGGCCTGCTCGGCGATGGCGGCGGTGTGGAAAACAGTTACGCCGAAGGAAACGTGTCGGGCACCAGCGGCGGCGGAGGAACAAATGCACTCGGCGGGCTGATCGGATACGCCGATTTCAGCGGGTTCGGGAATTACTCCACCGGCACGGTGACGGGAGGCGGTTCGGACCTGGTCGGCGGAGTGATCGGAATGGATATTACACACCATGTTTACCGGCACACTTACTGGGACACCACAACGAGCGGCCTTGCGCAGGGCGCCGGGCGTTCGCGCCGCGACGAGAAACTGAAGGGGCTCACAAGCAGGCGGCTGCGTTCCGGCCTGCCGCCGGGTTTCAGCACGGGCGTGTGGACGGAAACGGAAAAGATCAATCGCGGTTTTCCCTATCTGATCGATAACCCTCCGCCGAAATAGCGTTGGCGGCGGTCAGTCCCACGTATTGGCGCCTTTCGGCCAGCCGGCGCGTTGCACGCGGACGATACAGAATCGCTGCCCCGACGGCGCGCGCATGACGACCCAGCGCTCCTTGCGTTCGTCGACTTTCGCCCCGAGCTTTTCGAGCCTCGCGACTTCCGCCGGAATGTCGTCGGTTTCGATATCGATATGCACGCGGCTGTCATGGTCGACGCGCTGGATCTGCACGCTGAATTCGCCCTCCGGCGTTTCGAGCATGCGGTAATTGCCGCGGCTGCCCCGGTGGTCCAGATCGACCGGACGGCCGAGCGCCGCAGCCCAGAACTGCGCCGCAGCGTCGATATCGTCGGTCCTGCAATCGATCAGCAGACCATTGATGCGTGAGTGATGCA
Organism: Rhizomicrobium sp.; assembly: GCA_036272695.1. Lineage (GTDB taxonomy): Bacteria > Pseudomonadota > Alphaproteobacteria > Micropepsales > Micropepsaceae > Rhizomicrobium. The sequence goes on from DATAYG010000132.1 coordinate 12,347, forward strand.
TGGCGACGATCCTCGAAGAATGGGCGTGTTTCCGGCTTTCATTCCGTCAGGCCACGCGTCTGCGGTCATCGGGCATTCCGCATCAGGCCCGCTCGGCAACGTGCCGGCGCTGCGGACGCAGCAACAGATAAAATGCGGTGGCGTGCGTGATCATCAGCAGCGGCACGTAGAGGATCGCAATCCAGTAAAAGAGAAAAGGAGCCAGAGTCATTTTGGCTATTTCTCCGTATGATGCACAAGGGCAGCCAACGAATTATACCCATGCCCGGAACTCACATAGTCGAAAAGGTCGCGCGGGCGAGTCAACCGCCCAGCCGCAGATATGCGCGTCCGAGGCGCCGCAAACGCCGCTCGGGCGGATCGCCTGATCGAAGGTGACCAGCCGGCCGCGATGTTTCACCGCGAGTGCGATCAAATAACGGTCGGTGATCTGCCTGGGGCCAAGTATGGCCTGACGGTCGAAGACCGATGCGTCCAGCAAACTCGCATCGCCCGGCCAGAATTCGTGCGCGCCCGAACGCGCCGCCTGGCCCAGCCGCGCAACAATTTCGGCGACCGGAAGCGGATTGGGATAACCGGGACTGGACATCACGCGCGCGGTTCCGTGCTCGGTGATCGGGCACGACGCCCAGCCCTGTTCGGCATGGGCGCGATACCAGGCCGTTGCCGCAGCGTGGCTGACGTGATCGCGATCCAGAAGCGCGATGAGCACATTGACATCGAACAGCGCCCGCCTGGCCCTCGTCCGGTCAGTAGGCATCCTGCTCGCGGAGCCGGTCGATCAGCGCATTCGTCACCACGCCGCCCCGCTTTTCGAATGGCTCGAACCCTCCCGCTTCCGGTTGGCGTTTTCGCGCGGCGCGCGGCGCCGATGTGAGGGCTCGCCTGGCAAGTTCCGACAACACCGCGCCGGCCGTCCTGTTGGTGCGGCGTCCCAGGACCTTCGCCGCCTCCAGCACGTCGTCATCGATATCGAGCGTGGTTCGCATAATGATATTCCTGCCGCATCAGATGCGATGCATGAAGTGCGATACATCTAACGGCCGGTGCGACGACGAGCTATCCCCGGCTAACCGCCAACATCCGCGCGACCGGCCGAATGGCTTTGTCAACGGCCGAATTGGCCTTAAACTGTGCGCTCCCGAGCGGAGAAGGCAATGGAATTCGACCGTATCACCCAAACGCCGGAAACAATGGGCGGCAAGGCATGCATTCGCGGAATGCGTGTGACCGTGGGCATGCTCGTGGGGCAGATCGGCGCCGGCAGGAGCATTGATGAACTTGTCGATGAATACCCGTATCTCGAACGGGAAGATATTCTGCAGGCGCTCAAATATGCCGCGTGGCTTGCCGAAGGGCGCGAGGTCGCACTAGGCGACGCATGAGAGTTGTTATCGACATGAACTTGTCCCCGGCATGGGCGACGTTCCTCTCCGAAGCAAATATTCCGGCAACCCATTGGTCGGAGATTGGGCCTGCCGACGCCCCCGACCGGATCGTCATGGCGTACGCGGCGGTGAATGATTGCATCGTGCTCACACATGATCTCGATTTCGGCGCCATTCTGGCAGCGAGCAAGGGATCAAAACCGAGCGTGGTGCAGATCAGGTCCGACGACTTGAAAATTAGTTCCATCGGCGCCACGGTCCTTGCGGCACTCCGACGGACCGAACCCGAACTTGCTGTGGGTGCGCTGGTCACGGTCGAACCTGGAAGAACCCGCCTTCGCATTCTCCCGTTGGAGCGCTAGAACGCGAAGAACGCGACAACAGAGAATACTTTCCTTTCGAGCCTCACGGAGGGCCGCGTGATCCGACTTTGGGTCGCGAATACGGATCTGGACTGGTTCGATTTCCTGGCGTCGCAGCCGGGAATCGACGAAGTCAATTTCTGGCAGCCTTCCGCAGCAATAATTTCGGCGCGATCCGGCCGGGCGAGCTGTTTGTCTTTCGTCTCAAGAGTCCGCGCAACGCAATCGGCGGCTATGGCGTCTTCAGCCACGCCTCCAATCTCCCCGTCTCGCTCGCCTGGGAAGCCTTCTGCGTCAAGAATGGCGCGGCTTCGCAACAAGAAGTCCGCGCGCGCGTGGGCAGATATCGCCGGCAGAGCGACCGCCACGAGGACTACACCATCGGCTGCCGGATCGTGACGCAGCCAGTTTTCCTCACCCCCGAGCGCTGGATTCCGCAACCGCCCAATTGGGCAAGATCGATCGTCGTCGGCAAAGCCTATTCCACCGACACCGCCGAAGGCCGCGCGCTCTGGGAGGCGATAATTGCGGCCGACCTCGCGATCCCCAAGACCCTGCCGGGCTTTGGCGAAGAGCAGGCGCGATATGGCGAGCCCGTCCTGGTGAAGCCGCGCCTCGGACAAGGCGCGTTCCGGATTGCGGTAACCGATGCCTACGCCCGCGCCTGCGCGGTCTCCGGCGGCAAAGTGCTGCCGGCGCTCGACGCCGCGCACATCCGCCCCTATGCCTCCGGCGGAAGCCACGAGGTCTCCAATGGCCTCCTGCTCCGGCGCGACATCCACAGCGTGTTTGACGCCGGATATGTCACGATCGACGAGCAGCTACGGTTTGTGGTGAGCGGCCGGGTCCGAACGGATTTCAACAACGGGAACGAGTATCGCCGCCTGCATGGCGCAGTGGTGGCGGAGCCGGCGCAGGCGAGTTTCCGGCCGGATCGGGATGCGCTGCGGTGGCATAATGAGAAGGTGTTCTTGGGATAGTTCACGGTGCCGTGGTGGCGGGAGATGAGTGCCTATCACCAGATTTTCAAGGCAGTCTTCAGCCTACGCGAGAAGCCGGCAGAACGGCCGCATTTCCCGACGCGGAAAGCGACCACGGAGTTCAGGAGCTACTTGGGTGCCGTGACTATCCAATGCGTGATTAACGACAGAGGTGATTATTAGCGCCGCAACGGTCACGGGCGCATGTTTGGTCAATTTCCCAACTCCTGCGATCTTTGTCACTTCTGTTCCAAATTCCGTGCGAATTGATTCTTTAACAATGATCTCTGCTATATCTCGGTGGTTTATTAATAGCTGGACTAACTTCGCAGCGCTGCGGTCAATTCTATCGATCATCATGAAAGGTCTGATACTGCCAGGTCCGCGCCGAGACCACAAATCTTGCATCCGGCGGACATCGGCGTCCCTGACGAAATCTCCAATGGCGGCCAATTCGGCGCGAACCAATTCGTTCGACCCTTTTGGTATTCTGGAAACAAATTGTGCAGAAGACTCTTCGCGAAGTACCATCTCATGTATCGAGCTGGGAGAACCAAAAACAAGAGCCATTTCCCATTTCAGGGCTCCCCCTTTGGCAATATTCTTTAGCTCGCACCGCACGCCACTTTTGAGTCGAAGACTCGGGATAGCGAACCGAAAACTTCGGGTCCAGGGAAACCTTCCGCGTCCGCGACACGGGGGCGTGCTCTGAGAGACAGGCGTTGGCATCTTGAATTTCTTGATCCCGTCAGCGGCCCCCTTCAGTGAACGCTCCGTCGTCCTTTGGAATGCCTGCCCAACAAAGAATGTGAATAGGGGAGGAATCGCGTTTCCAATCATTTTGAGCTTTGCGGAATAACTCGAACCGTAGAACTGGAATGTGATCGGGAAGCCCTGCAAACACGCCCGCTCCCGCACCGTCAATCGCCTGAATTTCCCTGGCTTTTCTGGTGCTTCAATTATGATACTTTCCCGTGAGACCCTTGTGCATGTTGCGGTAAGGGTGCGCACAGGTCTCTCTAGCGAGTCTGGAAATGCCATCGAGTTGTAAACCGGGTGCATCAGCTTGCCGCAACGATTTATGCGCTCTTCTTCTTCTGTCAGGAGTTCTTCTGCCAGATGGTCCCTAAAATCTACTTTGGATACCCGCAAGCCGTATATCGGGTCTTTTATTCGTCTCGCTCCAAGCGCCTTCACGACGTGGCCGAGTGTCAATCGAGGGCAAGAGTTCGAGTAGGAGGCAAGAAGATCAAAATCGAAATTGCCTGCGATACACCTCTTTCGGCGCTGGGGCAGCCCGAAGTCTTCCATGTTGAACACGCGGTGACTAATCCCTAGACGGGAAAACTTTGAAAGTACGCCGCCGCGCTTGAGCTCGGATTCAAGGATTTCTGCGACACGTGGTACGTTTTCCATAGCCCACAGCTTAGGCTTCAGATAATCAACGACCGTGAAGAACTTGATTATATCCTTTAAACCGTTCTTGATATCACCACTACCACCACGATTTGAATATGAAAATTCAGTGCACGGGGGGCTACCGACAACAATGTCAATGTCTTCCGGTAGATCAGCGAGGGACAAGCGCCGGATATCGACTGTTTGTGCCGAATGATGGTTGTTCTTGACGTTTGTCTCGTTCGCGGCTCCCCAAAGTTCGTAAGATGCGACGACCCTGATGCCGGCCATGCGCAAACCGAGCGCCCATCCACCGATTCCGGAATATACATCGACCGCTCGCAGTACGCGTCTTGCGTTCGCTGGCATCGGCGCCTCCAGTCTGTCTGTGACATTGAATCAGACTTAATTTCGCCCCACAAGATCCCGACGTGCATTTTCCCGCACGAGACGGCAATTCGGCCTCGATGAGCACAATCGATGGTTTACAGAATGACACCAGAAAAGCGCAGTGCGCTGATGTCGCGCATAAAGAGAGCCAATACCGGGCCCGAACTTGTCGTTCGGCGCGCCCTGCATCGCATGGGGTATCGCTTCCGGGTTCAACTGAAAGGCGTTCCAGGCAGACCCGATATCGCATTTACTGCACGCAAACGAGCCATTTTTATCCACGGCTGTTTTTGGCACGCACATGAGGGATGTCCGTCGTGGCGACTTCCATCCACAAGAAGTGAATTTTGGAGACTAAAATTTGAGCGGAACCGGGAGCGAGACCGACGTCTACTCAAGGCCGCGATGGAAGTTGGCTGGGTCTGTCTCGTGGTGTGGGAGTGCGAGACAAAGGATATGAATTCCCTGCGAACACGTCTCCGTTCTTTTCTGGGTGAGCGCCGCGTCACACGACTTCCTAATCGTTCATCATCTTTTTCAGCCGCGCCCAGCTCTCCTCCGGAAGCTGCTTTATGACCCGTACGAGTTTTTCGTCCCCACTTCCCATGACCATTCTACGGACCCGTTCCGCCATGGCTTCCCCTTCTTGAACGTCGGCTTCCTCGATGTCCATGCCGCGCACGATTGCCCCCGTGCGGAGGGCTTCATCAAGCGTGAGGACGAAATCAGCGGCGAAGCTTGCGCCGCAGTGCTGGCAAGTCTTGGCGTTTAGCATATTGAGCCCATCACACGTACCGCAGGGCTTAAATCGCTGCATTGGCTTGGGAAACTCGTAACCGCACACCTCACAAAACTTCGCCGACAATGGAGCCTCGGTCGTGCATGTGGGGCATTTCTTCGTCTTCGGAGGTCCGTGCTCCTTTTTCGCCGCCGCGGACATTTCCTCTTCAACGCGACGAGCAAAGGCTTCAAGAATGTCGAACGAGGGCATCACTACGTATGCACGTGTATCGTCGTCGGGGCCGCCGTTGCGGACGACCCGGCCTAGCGCCTGCCTGAATGCTAGTTCAGTGAGCGCATTCGGAAGGTAAATCAGGACCCGAAGGCGGGGAATATCGACACCCTCGGAAATCATTGCAACTGACACAAGCCATCGTTTATCAGTATGGCGGAAACTATCAATTCGTGTTTCGGCATTCGGAAGTTGGCTGTGAACCAACGTGGGTTTCTCGCCTTCCATTCGTTCTATGAGCTCAACCATAAATTCGGCCATCTCAATCGAGGGTGCGATTACTAGGCCACCCGCATTTGGCATACGATAACGTAGATCGTTTAGCTTCTCCGTCGCCCATTCAACCATGGTGCCTTGATAACCGTCGGTACGAGGTGTCTGATTGTCCGGCTCAAACTGCGGCGTGCACGCGAGTTTGTAGAAGTTTAGTGCTCGCTGAAGACCAGGAATACGAGCTAACGTTGGTGTCAGGTCGGCGGATTGCTTGCTAGTCACCGATACCTGTTCACCGCCTTCTAGGTCAACGATGAAGCGACCCTCATGACGGTGAAACGTCGCCGGCCGACAGTACCCGAGATCGACCGCCTCCCCGTATGTAAGCGTGTAGGTGCCTTCTTCCGGATGATCGATCGCGCCTTGATCGTCGTATGCTAACCAGACCGATTGCTTCTGGTCGGATCGAATTGGGGTGCCGGTGAGCACCAGTACATATCGGGCATCGGCAAAGGCCGAGTCAGCGCTTGTTCCCCAAGCGGCTGATACGGCGGCATGATGGTGTTCGTCGCAGATGATGAGAACTCGATTTGTTTGACATACTACCTGGAACGCATCCTTCAGCCCTTCTATCGCCGCCCATGTTGCACAAACGTCAATATCGAATTCGTCTTCGGAGCCAGTGACCCTGCCCATGAACCTGTTTGTTACCTCATGGAATTCCTTGGCCCACTGGCGGACTACCTCCACTCGAGGAGCAATAACGACCACACGGTCGATCAACCCCATCTCGATAAGTCGCTTCGAAATCTCACATGCCGCAATGGTCTTACCTGCCCCGGGAGCAGCGTTGATTAAGAAATGTCTATCTTCGGCGCGTTCGACCAGCCAATGGATAGCCTTTTGAAGTGCCTGCGCCTGCCATTCTCTTAGTGCCATGACTTTCGCTCCCTTTCTTAGGTTGCACCGCGCGCACAGCGCCTGTCCATTCTGAAGAATCGTTTGTCCAGATCGATTAAATGGAACTACGTGGTTGCCATGGAAACCTTTTTTGAGTCGCCCGCCGCAGATTGCACAACGCCCGCCTGCGACCAATGCGAGGATCAAACGCTGCCGCAGCGTAAAACGGCGTTTCACTTTTTGACCCAATACTCCGTGAGAAGGATTTCGCGGATAGGAAGATTTGGCGGCGGCTTGAGCAGAGCGTACTTATTGATCCGCACCATCGCCGTTGCGTAAGGCACATCTCTTTTCTCGAACTTGAAGTTCTGACGCTTCATTTCGTAGACAAGTTCAGGTAGATTCGACACCCCGAACAAAATGAGCGCTTCCAACCGAGTAAGTGGGTTGCCTGCAATCAAGTGCTCGCGGGCTGCCGCGTTCAGTCCTTTGGATATTGCATTTGCTGTGGCCATTCTGGACCTAAGAATTTCCTGATGTGGACCCGAAGTTCGCAGAGTTCCTCCGGACTTACGTGATCAATATCGGAATCACGTTTCAATTCGTAGTGAAGTACGCGCCACCCACCATCTTTCATCGCTTCATCCACAGGCAGCGCCGCGAACGCTCTATCGGGCCCGGGCTCCCGCAAAGAGTCGTCGCGAACATCCTCATCGTCGACATACGACTTGAGGATTACGTGCGCCAGCCGCAAAAGATCGCCGGCAGGCACATCGGAGCCCGTCGCCTTGCGAAGCTCAAAATAGATTGCGCGAAGGCGCGCCGGGTTGCGCATCTTCCACCCCCCAAGGGGACATTGGGCCGGTCGATTGGCACGGTCAAGTCCGGATCGAACGGAGAAGCCCGACTCGCCCTGCGTCAGCTGGAGCCAACTGAGATCATCAGACAAATTAGTGGATAGGGCGTCAACGGAATTTCGGTGCCCCGACCAGAGCGATATGGACGGTCGCAGCGCGGGGGGGGCGGCAGGACTCAAACCTGCGACCAGACCCTTATGACCCGCATTTGCTGAACCTTCAGCGAGGCCGCTTGTCCTTCGAGAGGCTCAGGATGAGTGCGTCGGCGAGGATTGCGCAACGCCGTTGAACGAACCGTCTTGCGGGGCCGGGGCCGCCCTCGGCGCTGGAGGCGGCTGGCCTTGGCGGGCGCCGGTCGGCGAGCCTCGGTGTGTATGATGGATGAGAACCGCACGGGGCGATAAGCCGATGATCCAATTCTGGTATGAGTTCGCGAGCAGCTATTCGTATCCTGCGGCGATGCGGGTGGCGCGCGTGGCGGAGGCGGCCGGCGTTGCGTTGCGGTGCGCTGGCGGCCGTTCCTGCTGGGGCCGATCTTCGGCGCAGGCGACAGCCCGTTCAACATCCATCCCGCGTAGGGCGGTGGCGCGATCTTGCGCGCATCTGCGAGAACGAAAGCCTGCCGCTGAAGCTTCCGCCGGCGCGCTTTCCGCAGAACGGGTTGAAGGCCGCGCGCGTTGCGCTGGGCCTGGGCGAAAAGACGGGTGCGCTCAGCCGCGCGGTCTATATGGCGAGCTTCGCGGAGCAGAAGGACATCGCGGAGGATGCCGTGTTGCGCGATATCCTGGTGCGGCCTGGCGTGAATGCCGCTGCCTCGATGGCCGCCGCAAACAGCGCGGAGAACAAGGCGGCGCTGAAAGCGCAGACCGACGAAGCCATCGCGCGCGGAATATTCGGCGCGCCAAGCTTCACCGTCGGCGACGAACTCTTCTGGGGCAATGACCGGCTGGAAGATGCGATTGCATGGGCGAAGCGCTGATCGACATTTCCCGCGGTCGAGGCGGCTTATCCTTCGACAGGCTCGGGATGAGGGCGCAGGCGAGGGTTGTGCCGCGCTGTTGCACGGGCGGTCTTGCGTGGCCGGCCGCCCTTGGCACGGGGAAAGCTTGTCAATTTCGGCAAGGTTCGTCTGGCGCCTGGCCTGGCGATCATCCTTCTCACAGCCGGACTGGTTTTCGGCGGCGCGAGCAATGATGCTCATGCTTGGGATCCAAGCGGGACGGGGGACCCCGATCGATCAGGGTTGGTTGCGACCGCGCAAAACATCCATAACGGTTGACAAAACAACCAAACTGGTCTAGACGTAATCCGGAACATCCGGGAAACGACAATGACCAGCACGCATGCGAAGACTTAGGGGGAAATTCCAGCGGACCAGCCCATCCGGCGGCGGCGGAAGACGTTGCGGCATCAATTCTGCGACGGGATCGACGCGGCGGTGAAGGCCGAGCCGGACGCCTTCGCCAATACCAGACCGCGAACGATGCTGGGCCTGATCGTGCATAGCCTGGTGCGCGGCGCGGCCACCGGGCGCTGCGACCAGATCAAGCTCGTGGTCTTCTTTCTCGACGAAGCCGAGCGGCGGCGCGGCGTGGTGGAGCACATCGTGGCGCCCGACGCCGATTCTCAGGGAAATTCCGAGCCGAAACCGGCGCCGCCGCCGCAATGGGACTGGAGCGAAGACGGCGCGTGGGATTCGACCATGCGCGCGGACGACGAAAAGGCGGCGGAAGAGAAGGAACAGAGCGAAACGCGCGCCGAGGCGCTCAGGGAGGAAATCGGCGATCGCTTCCGCCGCGCGCTCGAAGCCGAACGGATCAACACCGAACGCCGCGTGCGGATGGAGCTGGAACGGGAGGGCCGAAACGCCGTGCCGGAAACGGTCGCGGCGCCATTCTCAGGGAATATTTCGCCCGCGCGCGACCCGCATGCCGGCACGGTGCGGATCGGGGGACGGATTGTGGATGTCTAGATGCGACGGAGAGTGGAGAAGGAGAAAACCGCAGAGACGCAAAGACGCGGAGTGAAAAACTGCGCGCAAATGCGCGCCACCTTTCCTCTGCGTACTCTGCGCCTCTGCGTTTCAACCCAGGCCGCCCGCGGCGTTAATAAACTTCGCGCGGACCTCAAACGGTCGGGGATCAATTTCCCTGGTGCAGGGAAAAAAGCAGAGAAACGGAAACGAAACCAGCGACAGCATATGATTTGCGATCAGTCGACAGGGCTCCGATCAGACGATGGCAGGAGACCATTGATGCGTGAGTGATGCATGACAGATATCCTCGAAGCATGGGCGTGTTTCCGGCTTTCATTCTGACAGGCCACGCGTCTGCGGTCATCGGGCATTTCCGTTTCAGGCCCGTTCGACAGCATGCCGGCTCTGCGGACGCAGCAACAGATAGAATGCGGTGGCGTGCGTGATCATCAGCAGCGGCACGTAGAGGATCGCAATCCAGTATGTGGCGCCCAGCTGACCCGCGATCATCGGCAGGCCGAACCGCGTGGCGTCGTAATAGTCCACGAGGATATCGGTCGTTCCCGCGAGATTGAAGGCGACGACGAACAACCAGAAGAGCCGAGGCATCCTCACAGTGAGAAGCGCCAGCATGGCGAGCAGGCCGGTCGCGAAATCGCCCCAGGCCGCGAATGTGGCGAAGCCTGACGGCAGATTGCCGACGACGCCGGGAAGGATGAAGACGAGTCCGAAGAAACGGAAACTGTGCAGGGTCGCGATGGCGCGCTGGGCCTGGATCCCGTCCGTCCCCCTGAGCCAGGGCCAGATATAAGCGCCGAAGCACAACAGCCAGGCGACGTAACCGAGCGCGAGATGTATTTGGAAGAGGGCCTCGGGCGACATGCGATTTCCTTTCAGCTGTTTGTTGACACGGCATCGAACACCGCGGTCAGAACGCCGAGCCGGCCTTCCATGAAATTTCGTCCGAGGTTTGCGGCAAGCTGGGCAAAATCCGGCCCCATCACCAACCCGAGATTTGGCGAAGGCGGCGGTCCCGACTCGCGCAGTTGGACAGCCCAGGTTTTCGCGGCCTCGGTATCGTCCCGACAAACCAGCACGCGGAAACCGGCCGCTTCGATCGCCGCCTGCGTCGCGGCCGCGGTCAGGAGAAAACTCGTTGCCGGCGTTCGCGCCCAGGGAACGGGATAATGCGGATCGCCGTCGTTCAACACGACGTCGAAAGTCGCAAATCGGCCGCCCCAATTCAGCACACGCCGGATCTCGCGATAGAGCCGTGCCCGGTCGGAGATGTTCATCGCCACATGCTGCAGCAATGCGATGTCGAAATGGCCGTCGTCGAAGGGAAGCTCAAGTGCGCTTGCGGTTTCGAATGAAACATGCGCGCTCTGTCCCGTCCGTTCGGTCAGATAGCGCGCGGCATCAATGAAAGGCTCGCTGAGATCGACGCCCATCACCCGGCAGCCATAAGTCGCGCCCAGGAAACGCGCCGGCCCGCCAATTCCCGATCCGACATCGAGAACCAACATGTGGGCATCGATCTCAACTAATTTGGCGAGTTCGGCGGTGGCAGCGAGCCCGCGGGTGTGAAATTGGTCCAGCGCGGCGAGTTGCTGTGGCGTGAGGAGTTGTTCCTCGGGCGCCGACGCCGCGAGCGCCGCCTTCAGCCGCGCCGTCAGTCCGGTCGCATGGTAGTGGTCGCGCACATCGTCAAGGACATCGCTCATTTGGCGTTCCTCCAGGGTTCAGCTCCGCCGCAGACATACGGACGCTTCCGGGGAATGACTATCCGCGATACTTTCGATGCGGCATGAAGCAGAACTTCACAGTCCGGCAGGGCGCGCTCGACGGGGTCGAGGCGTTCCTCGCTGTCGCGCGGCATCGGAATTTCCGCCGCGCGGCCGCGGAGCTCGGCGTGACACCGTCAGCCGTCAGCCAGGCGGTACGCGCATTGGAGGCGCGAATCGGGGCACCGCTGTTCATCCGCACCACGCGCAGCGTCGGCCTGACGCAAGCCGGCGAACGATTCCTGTCGCGCGCCAAGCCCGCCTTCGAGGAGCTTGTCGCCGCCAGCGCAGCAGCACGCGACCTCGGAGAGCGGCCAACCGGCCTCCTGCGCCTCTCCGTTCCCAGGGCAGTCGTCCCGCTCATCCTCGAGCCGGTGCTCGCCTCGTTCTGCCGGGCCTATCCCGAAATCGAACTGGAGATCGCGGCAAACGAGCAGCTGATCGATATCGCGGCGGAAGAGTTTGACGCCGGCATCCGGCTCGGCCAGTTCATCGCCGCCGACATGGTCGCAGTGCGGCTGACGCCGCCGTTTCCCTTCGTCGTAGTTGGCAGCCCAGATTATCTGGGCCAGCGCAAGGGCCCGGAACACATCGACGACCTCGGTCAACATGCCTGCCTGCGCCTTCGCCGTTCGGACGGATCGGTCGCGCCGTGGTCTTTTGTCGACGGCAACAAGGCGGTCGAAGCAATCGTCACGGGACCTTTGATCGCCCACGACTATCCCACGCTTCTTGGAGCAGCCATCGACGGTGTAGGTCTTGCGCAACTGCCCGCTCCGCTCTGCAGAGCGCCGGTCGCCGACGATCGGCTGCACACATTTCTCACGCGCTTCGCCGTTATCGTGCCGGGTGTTTTTTTGTACTACCCCGGCAGACGCCAGATCCTGCCCAAGCTGCGCGCGTTCATCGAGCACATCAAATACCGGAACACCGATCTGCTGCGCGACGGAACGTGGGGCCGAACGTTGGATAAGCAATCCAGACATAGGGAACCTGCATCATGACTGCTCTTTCGGGAAAGATGGCTCTCGTCACCGGCGCTTCGCGCGGCATCGGCAGGGCCAGCGCTCTGGCGCTCGCGCGTGCCGGCGCCCGGGTGCTCGTCCATTATGCCAGCGGCGCAAAGGAAGCAGAAGCCGTCGTCGCGGAAATTCGCGAATCGGGCGGGCGCGCCGAGGCGATTGCCGCCGATCTCGCGGCGCCCGACGGGCCACATAAGCTCGCGCAACAGACCCGGAACATCACCGGCGATCGTCTCGATATCCTCGTCGCAAACGCCGGCACGTCCAAAGCTGTGGCGATCGAGGACTACACGGTCGAAGATTTCGATCGTCTCTTCGCCGTGAACGTGCGAGCGCCGTTCTTTCTCGTTCAGCAGCTGCTGCCCATTCTCCAGGAAGGCAGCAGCGTCATATTACTTTCGTCGCTTGCGGCGCACGCCGTCGTCGGCACCACTTCGGCCTATGCCGCCACGAAGGGCGCGATCGACACGCTGGTGAAGCATTTCGCCTTTGCGCTCGGGCCGCGCGGCATTCGCGTGAACGCCGTTGCGCCGGGCGTCGTCCAGACCGACATGTCGAGTTTCACCAAGACGGACTCAGGCCGCGACTACGCGCTCGGCATCCAGGCATTCAAGCGTCTCGCCGAACCGGGCGACATCGGCGGTGTCATTGCTTTCCTTGCTTCCGACGACGCCCGCTGGATCACCGGGGACATCATCCATGTCGATGGCGGCTCGAAACTCTGAGCCCCGCGAGGATTATCCGCCGGATTTGCCGTTGATACCTGACCATGTCCCGCGCTTAATGCGGCTCGGGCTTTCGCCTGTAACGATAATTCTGAGGGAGGATCTCTATGCATCTCGGGCGTATACTGTTTCATGGCGCGCTGCTCGGCTCGGCGCTCGCGGCCGCCGCTTCGGCCCCGGCTGTAGCCGCGAGCGCATCGCGCGCCGATCTTGAGCGAACCCTTGCAGTCACGGGACGCCACTCTTCCGCCCGGCAGAGCCAAGCCCCGTCCCGTTTCATCCGCGCAACCCGAAACGCGGCTTACACCTATACCGTGCTGCATGATTTTGCCGGAGCGCCCGGCGACGGCGCCGGTTCCGGGGCGGAAGTCGCGCTGGGCGCCACCGGCAACATCTACGGGACGACCGATTATGGCGGCGCCAACACCTACGGCACGATCTTTGAGATCACCCCCGATGGTAAGGAAAGCCTGCTTCATTCCTTCGGCGGGGCGGGCGACGGCTCCACGCCCGACGGCGCCGTCACCATCGAGTCGAACGGCGACATGTATGGCACGACCAGCTATGGTGGTTCGTCCGAGAACGGCGTTATCTGGAAGCTCGCGGCGGATGGCACATATACGGTGGTGCACAATTTCTCCGCGGATGAGTGCAACTTTGCCCGCGGCCGCCTTGTGCAGGACAAGAAGGGAAATTTCTACACGACATGCCTGTTCGGCGGCGCCAATTTGGACGGCACGGTCATCAAGTTCACACCGAAGGGAAAGGTCACCGTGCTGCATAATTTCGTGGGCACCGATGGCGAGTTTCCGGAGCACAACGTCGTCATGGACAAGGATGGCAACATTTATGGCGTCACCGCCTTTGGCGGCGCCAGCGACAACGGCACGATCTACGAGATCGCCGGGGACGGCACCTTCACTTCGCTTTACAGCTTCACCGGCGGCGCCGATGGCGGTTTCCCTTACGGCGCACCGGCCATCGACGAAAACGGCAATCTCTACGGCAGCGCCGATGATGGCGGGGCGTATAGCAGCGGCACGGTGTTCGAGCTGACGGCCGGCGGGACGTATAAGGTGGTTTATAATTTCACGGGCGGTGCCGACGGCGAGTTTCCGGAAGGCGACATGCTGCTGATGGGAAAGAACCTCTATAGCACGACGACCGAAGGCGGCGCCAATGGCCAGGGGGGCGTGTATGAGGTCACCTCCAAGCG
>DATAYG010000133.1:0-20861 GCA_036272695.1 Rhizomicrobium sp.
ATCCCGGGATGTGAGGGAGGTGGTCGAAACTACCGCTTCGCTGGAATTTTGTACAGCCAGCCGCACGCCCGCCGGATCGTCGTCGTAATCGGAACCGGGTGCCGCCCGATTTTCCTCTGCTGCCAGATGTTTCCCGTAAAGCACGCGCGTCGTTGCATAGGGATCGTTGGAATTTTTCTCGATCTCGTCGGCTGTGGCGGCGCCCCGGGCGCGCTTGTCCATATAAGTCGCTCCGCTGCGGCCCACGCTGACAAAAATGCTGGCGCCATAGCTGACGTATGTGAGCGGATCGAATGCCGTGTCGACGATCTTGCCGGCCAACTCGCGCGGAACGCTGGGACCGATCAGCGGCAAATACAGATATGGGCCTTTGCCGACACCATAGCTTGCCATCGTATCTGCAAAGCCGGTTTGATGTTCGTGAATGCCGATTTTCCCGGCAACGTCGAGCAGGCCGCCGATACCCGCGGTGCAATTGACCACGAAGCGCGCAACTGTTTCTCCGCTTCGCACGATCTCGCCCTGCAGCAAGTCATTCCCGAACGTCACGGGCAAATCGATGTTGACAAGGAAATTGTGCATGCCATTGCGCGCCGGTTCCGGAACCCGGTTATTATAGAACGTTACAACCGGCCCGATGACGTTCCGGTAAAGCGCCTGGTGCGAGGCGTAGAATGACCGGTTGGTGGATTCATAGGGATCGTTCAAGCTGTCTGCCGAAGCGGGATGAACGCCCGCCGCGGCCCACATTATCGCGACAGACGCAATAGCCTGCAGCATTCGCATTTCGTAGCCCTCCGCTCTGTTTGCCAAGAGAGGCCGAACGGGTTGCACGGTCAAGTCGCGCAGACGAAAAGAGATATTGCATTTGTGTATGCTGCGATGGTTGCCGGCTCCTGTTCGATTTCGGCCAAGTAGTCAGCCTCTGCTGTTCGCGCGGCGGATCCCAAACCAGCGGCCCTGATTTCCCAAAGATTGACTCGCCCGCCAGTCGCGCCGCCCGGCTTCCTGCGCTGATACAGCGCGAGCCTGTAAGTCTCTCTGTCACGAGCCTTGGGGATCCTCGGGCATTGGGGTAGTGTACCGCGCCCGAAAGAGAATAGCGACATGCCCACGAACGCTGATGGCCCAAAGACGCCACCTCAAACCTTGCGCGACGAGCAGCTCACGCAACGCGGCGAACCGCCTCCGGCATCCGACAAATGGAAGAAAAACAGGAAATCAGACGCCAAAGCCCAAAAGCACGCCATGGAGCGGCAACGCGCGGCACGCCTTGAGCGCGACACGGGTTAGGCCCGAATTCAAAATGTAGGTAGTTCTTCACGTGTGCGGGCGTTTTCCGCTAGTGGTACAGTTTGCACTTGGTGTTCTGCTTCCCGCAGATGATTCCCTTTTCTTCGTCATCGCCCGCTTCGCTCGCCGCGCTGCGCGCGTCGCAGCGGGTGCGGGCGATCCAATTTTCTTTTCTCCCGCTGAAAATTTGGATCGCCCGGACGAGCCGGGCGATGACGAATACTGATTGCCGTTTACCCGCTGCTCTTGGGTGCCGACGCGTTCCGGCTGGCTAATAGCGATGCTGTCCATCCGTCGGCTGACCGAATGCATCGACAAATCCGGTTTCCATCGGTGCGGGCGGAGGTTGCCGGGCACACGCTCGCCCCTTCTCAAAGCCTTGTAGACAAAGGGAGAATCTCGTCCCATAGTTTCGCATCACCTTGATCCAAAAAGGGGGATCCATGTCGCGTCTCATCAGTAAATCGAGTTCGGTGATTGTCTCGGCCGCGCTAGTGCTGGGCGTAGCGGGCTTCGCCTCTTCGGCCGCCGCAAAAGGAATCCGGGAGGTTACGCTCGCGTCGACCGATCAGGCGCTGGCCTATTGCCAGTCCGGCAAAATGCCGGCGAACGACGTCGCCTATATCGCCGGCGGGCCCGGTCTGGTGCAGTATGGTCCCAGCCAGAGCTGCGCGCAGCAAGTGGCGACCAAGGGCAAGATCACGAAAGCCGTTCAAGTCGTCGGGACGAAGGTCTCCGAGTGCAAGCTCGCGAAAAGCAAGCCGGCAGTCCAGTTCTGCCAGAGCGGTGCCATGGGCGAATGGGACATTGACTACATCTCGGGCAAGGTCGACCTGGCGCTGGGCGGGCCCGGTTATGGCTGCGATGTGGGCCAGACGACCAGCAGCATCGGCAACGCCATCTGCAAATAGCACACAGCGGGCCGGACCCGCGGCGGGCCGCTTCCCCGCCGCGGTCCAGTTGCCTTCCAGAGCCTTCGGAGAGATCGGCCATTGAGGAATGGTTTCGTATTTGCCGCAGTCGGGTGATAGTTGCCACAATCACCGGCAATCTTCCCGGGGCAGCCGATACGAGCGCATGTGGTCATGACATGGTACTTCGGCGAGAATTCGCCAACCGATGCGACGCTTGAGCATCGCGCGCGCTAACTCCAACACCTTATCGACACGTCTTTGGCTCGCGCACCGCGTTTTGGACGCCGGTCCGCAGCATGGCGGCTTCGGCAAAGCTGCCGTGGCGTCTGGCTTGCGGGGAGCGTTCCGCCACCGAAGCGGGTCCGTCCCGTTCTTTACGCAGAGCAGGCGCTCCTGCGCCAAATAGTCGAGCTTGATCAAGGACGTGCCGTTCATCTGCGGTTCAGCTTGAAAGGGCTAATCATCACGCGAACAATTGGGTCAAACGATCATGCAGTCTCGGCTTACTATTGCTTCCCTGCTGCTCGCGGGTGCTGCCATGACGGCGGTTCCCGCTTCGGCGGGTCTTGTCCATCATGTGGCTCACGCCGTCGCTCATGCGCCGCACGCTGTCTTTCATTCGGTCGTCCGTCCAGGATTTCACGCGATCGCACATGCCGCGCCGGTACGCGGGATAACGCGGCTCGGGCCGGTGCGTGGCGTGTCGCGTTTCGCGCACGGCGCATTTCATCCGCTTCACGCAGCGATCATCCGCCATGTAGGCTTCGCCCACTTCACGCCCGCGGAGCGCTGGGCGTGGACTCATGGCCGCTGGTATCACCGCTGGTGGAACGGCCGGTACGGTTGGTGGTGGAATGCGGGCGGCGCGTGGTTCTGGTATACGGCGCCCGTCTATCCCTATCCGACCGACATCTCGGATTATTACTATGAGGAGCCGGAATACAACGAGCCCGGACCGGCGTGGTATTACTGCTACAATCCGCCGGGCTATTATCCCTACGTGCCCTATTGCAACGGGCCGTGGCGGCCGGTTCCCGCGGAAGGCTATGGTTACGATCAAGGCGGACCGGACCAGGGGCCCGTGCCCGGCGGGCAGCAACAGTATGAGGATCAGCAGGCGCCGCCGCCCGGTTATGGCCAAGGGCCGCCGGGCTATTACAATCAGGGACCGCCGCCGGGATATCAACAGGGTCCGCCTCCAGGTTATGATCAAGGGCCGCCGCCCGGATATGACGAACAGGGACCGCCTCCCGGCGAACAGGGTCCGCCCAACACCCAGCAGGGACCACAATGACCATTACGCGAGCCATCGTTCTCACGACTGCGCTGGCAACAGTGCTTAGCGGCTGCGTCACCCCGCCCATGGGGCCGACCATTCCGGTGATGCCGGGACCAAACAAATCACTTCAGGCCTTTCAGGCCGACGAGACGACGTGCGAAGGCTATGCGAGTCAACGCGTGGCGGGCGGCGCAGAAGCCGCGAACAACACTGCCATCGGCGAAGGCATTCTGGGCACGGCGCTCGGCGCTGGCCTGGGTGCAGCCGTGGGCGGCGGGCGCGGCGCCGCGATCGGTGCAGCTTCGGGCGCGGTCGTCGGCACCGGCGTGGGAGCCGACACGAGCGCGGGCGCGCAGATGTCGCTGCAGCGGCGTTACGACATCGCCTACGCGCAGTGCATGCAGACCAGGGGCAACAAGGCTCCGCATCCGCACCGCGCCTACCCGCCTCCCGGACCATACCCCTATCCGCCACCGCCCCCGCCCTATTAAAAACGGCGACGGCAGCGAACAAATAACAAACCCTCGCGACCGCCTGTCGCGAGGGTTCATTCTTTCACGTGAAACAATAGGCGGTTTCGGCCTTTGACAGCGTCACGGCCGCACGGGCCAATTCGCGGTAAACCGCTGATAATATCGCCGTGATGGTTTTCGTCGGCTGTTGGGTCGCCGGTCCCATCTATCGCTTTTGAGCGAGTGCGGGAGGAAAATTGGCGGCGGCTGAAAGTACATCCGGCTTGAAGGTCCGCGCGGCATTCTGGGCCGCAGCGAGATCATCGGGCGCCAACATCGCCGCCATCGCCGCGATCCGCGATTGCGATTCCCTGTCGCCCTGCGCCGCGGCGATGGCATACCATTTGTAGGCATCGGGCAGGCTTTGCGTCACGCCCATGCCGCGCTCGAACAGCACGCCGAGATTGAACTGATCGTTGATCGAGCCGAACTCGGCCGCGCGGCCATACCAGCGCGCCGCTTCAGACATGTTCTTTTCGGTTCCCCAGCCTTCGGCATAGGCCGTCGCAAGACTGTGCATGGCCCGGCGGTTGCCCTTGAGCGCGGCGGATTCGAACCACTTGTAGGCCTGCGCCGGTTCGGCATGGACGCCGCGTCCGTTCTCATACATGGCGCCGAGCTCATACTGGGCGACGGGCTCGTTGCGCGCCGCGGCGCGCGCGAGCCACGCGAACGCGGCAGCATCGTTCTGCGACGCGCCGCTGCCGTCCAGATATTTCAGACCGAGCAACAATGCCGCTTTCGGGTCGCCGGCTTCCGCGAGCGTTCGCAACCGAAGCTGCGGATCTAGTACCGTCGCCGGATGCGGGGGCACCAGCGCGAGACGACTCGCAATCCTGGAGTAGCCATGCACATGCGCCGGCTGATCCATCGCGATATTGTGCAACAGGAGGCCTGCTGCCGTCAGGATGGCGACGAACAGAAACAGCGAGCCCATCGCAAGGTAAACCATCATCTGCGATTTGTGCTGCTTCGTGGTTTTGCCGACGCGCGAATCCTGCGCGACAGCCGCGGCCTGGGCGGATTTGCGTGCAGCCGCGAGGTAAGATGAAACCGGCGCTGCCGCGGCAACGATCGGTTCGGCGCTCGCCGTTTCCGCGGCCGGACTCGGCGCCGCCTGCCCCGCGGCGTTGTCGGTTTCCTTAACCGGCGCGGGGTTGGCCGCAAAGAACTCGGGTTTCAGGGCGAAAGCAGCGTTTTCGAGGGCGGTGATCCGGGTGGCGAGTGTCGTCGCGCCGGCATCGGTGTCCGAGGCAACGCCGCGCAATCGGTTCTCGCAGGCATCGATTCGCGCGGCGAGCGAACGGGCGGAATCGTCGGACGCCGCGAGCAACCGGTGTTCCATGACTTCGAGACCGTTGCTCAGCTCGCGAAACCGCTCTTCGACGGATTTTTCCACGCCGCTGCGTTCGGTCTGGCGGCCTTCGAGTGTCGAAAGCGAACGTTCGAGCTCGCGCAACCGGCGCTCGAGCCAGGAATCGACAGGCCGGGTTTCAAGCCGTGCCACCGTCTCCTGTAGCCTGGATATTGCTTCGGCCGCTCCATCATTGTTCAGGGCCGGTGCGGCAGACCTCTGCATGTCAGTCCCGTCCACAGTCTCGGGCTGCCCGCCCGTTCCGGCCTGTTCGGCAGCGATACTTGTTGCAATGGCAGAATGCGCCGCGGCGATTGTCGTCAGGGATGCCGGCAGGAAAGACGGCGTCGGCGAAACGGATTGTCCCGACGAACTGCTGTCGCTCTCGGCATCGAACGCACCTCGCATGGCGCGGGCAAGCGCACCCAGTTCGTCGGCGACCGCCGCCAGCAGAAGATCGTTTTTGCTGCTGAAGCAGGAATAAACTGACGCAGGAGCCACTCCGGCTTCCTCGGCCACGGCCAGCAAGGACAGGTCGAGAACACCGTCGCGCTCCGCCACGTGGCGAGCAGCGGCGAGAATTGCCGGACGTACCGGATTCGGCTCCACCACCTGGCTGTCGGCGGCGTCGGCTTGCGGCGCAATCGATCCCATGCCCGCAACCCTAGGCGATTGAAGGTTAACGGCTTCCTCAATCCGGGGCGGCGCAGCGCCCTCAGGCGCAGAAAATTTAGGACGGGCCCGCCATCAGGCCGCGCGGCGGACCATGCCGGGGCGAGGATGCCGCGCCCGCTCGAAGCGGGTGAGTGCAAGGATGACCGCGACCGTTGCCGAATACGCCACAAGCTGGGCGCCGTTCGGCGTATCGTTGTAACCGACCAGCGTATGCAGCAGCCGGCCCACGATGCTGTCCTGGGGGAGAATCCAGGACGTGTCCCACACTGTCCGTGTAAGGAATTCCAGATAGCCGCCCTGCTGCAGGAACAGGACGGCCTGCGCCGCCATGCCGGCTGCCAGCAGCGTGATGAGACCGGCCGTTACTCCGAACAGGCGATGCGCAGGTATGGCCAGCAGTCCAAAATACATCAGCGCCGTGACGGCCGCACCCGCCAGAACGCCAAGCATTCCCCCGGTCAGCATCGCCACCGACGAGGTGCCGCCCTGGCTTGCAATACCGTAAAGAAAAAGCACGACTTCCGAGCCTTCGCGCAACACTGCAATGCCCACCACGATGGCGAGTGCGGCCATGGGTCTTTCGCCGGCCGAAACCTGCGCGCCCACCTGCTTCATCTCGCGCGCCATGGCCCTCCCATGACCTGCCATCCAGACATTGTGCCAGGTCAGCATGACCACCGCGAAGAGGAGGATGGACGCGTCGAATATCTCCTGCCCGGCCCCCTGGAACAGGCCGGCGATCTCCCCTGCGAAACCGGCGACGAATGCCGCTCCGATCAAGCCGCTCGCAACTCCAAGGCTCACCCACCAGGCGCGACCCGCAACGCCTTTGGTCGCGGCGAGCACAATGCCGACGATGAGACCTGCTTCGATAACTTCCCGGAAGACAATCAGAAGAGTTGCGAGCACGCCGTTACTCCGCGATCACCACGCCCTGAGCCGTATGCGAATGATACTCACCCATGAAATGATAACGTCCGGGCGCCAGCGGGGCCAGCCGCACGATGCCTTTGCCGCCTCCCGGCACGACCTTCTCGATATGGAGCGCCGACGAATCGAATTCCTCGGCCGTGGAATCCGAATTTGTCAGCAGGATCTGCGCGGGGGCATTCGCCCTGACATGAATCTCAGTGGGCGAAAAGCGGTGGTCCTTCAGCACAACGGGAACTGGTGCGCCGTTCTCCGCCAGTGCCGGCAAGATCAGAGCGGCGGCCAGCGCGCCGCCCGTGAGCCAATGCAACCATGGATTCATTTCTGATGTTCTCAAGGTTTCCCCGGCAATCTACACGCGACTCATTCTCATTCACAAGAAAAATGTGCGAAAGGTACCCGGTACGTTAGGCGCGCAGCGCCCGCACCAGAAACCGGGTAAGATTGCCGACAACGGCCTCGCGGCAGCGCGCGGTTCGGGCACTTTCAACGGCTACCTGGTGGATCGCACCCAGTACCGCCTGACCGACGATATCGGGATCGAAAATATCGGCGATCTGGCGATGCTTCACTTCACTGCGGATCATATTGGCCCAATCGACGCCCCAGCGCTGCAGAAGAGGAACCGCCTGCGCGCCCTCCGCATCGATAACAACTTCGTCAGTCATTGCCGCATTCAACACCCCGGGATGGCGCTCGGTGTAATCATAAATGGCGTGTAGAGTCCCGATGATCAGTTCCTCGAGCGTCTTGCGCGAGGCTACACGCGCGCGCAGGAACGCATCGAGGTCCTTGCGCGCCTGCTCGACGAAGTCGAGGAAACAGGCCCGCTTGTCCGAGAAATGCAGATAGAACGTTCCGTGGCCGAGGCCCGCGGTGCGCGCGATATCCTGCGATCGCGTCGCGTGATAACCACGCTCCACAAACAGCTGCCGCGCCGCCGCCCTGAGCCTTGCGAGGCTTTCGGGCTTGCGCCGGCTGCTGCGGGCTTCAGCGAGATTTTTAACGACCGCCGCCTGCTCCATGCGGGAATCTCGTCATCATCCGCCGCAAATGTCAAATGCGGAAAGATTGCAATGCTGCCACCCTGCGTTCCTGTTCCGTCCATCTCATTGCCCGATGGCGGTCCGATATGTACTTCCATCACGGTTGGCGAATGAATGTAGTAATTAGTCTTGTCCCATTACTCCTGCGCATCAGCCAGCGTGTTCGGGAAAATTCGGCGTCAATCCCTGTTCGATCGCACGCGGGCGACGGCATTCCTCCAGCCGTCATAGAGTTCGTCGCATATTTCGGAGCGCAGCTGTGGTTCGAAGCGACGCTCCGCGGACCACATGGCACGGATCTCGTCGAGATTGCGAAACAGGCCGCTGCCGAGAGCCGCCAGGTAGGCCGCACCCAGCGCCGTTGTTTCAATCATTATTGGCCGCAGCACTTCGCGTCCGCACAGATCGGCGAGCCGCTGGCAGAAGCTGTCATTCGCCGCCATCCCCCCGTCCACGCGGAGAGTCTGCGGCTTGCTAAGCCCTGCCACCGTCATGTCGCGCGCCATCGCTTCGAGGAGGTCGCGCGTTTGGTAGCAGACTGCATCCAGTGCGGCGCGGGCGATCTCCGCCGCGCCCGCATCGCGGGTGAGCCCAAGGATTGCGCCGCGCGCTGCGCTGTCCCAGTACGGCGCGCCGAGGCCGGTGAACGCAGGCACGAAATACAACCCTGTTACGTCGCGCGCCTGATCTGCAAGCGGTTCGATTTCGGCCGCAGTCCGGATCACGCCGAGCGCGTCGCGCAGCCATTGTACGACCCCGCCCGCGACGAAAATGCTGCCTTCGATGGCATAGCTGACGCGGCCGCCGATGCTCCATGCCACCGTAGCCAGCAGCCGGTTCTGAGAAACAGGAACGACAGGTCCCGTATTGACCAGAGCAAAACAACCGGTCCCGAAGGTCGCCTTCACATCGCCCTCGGCAAAACAAGCCTGGCCAAACGCCGCTGCCTGCTGATCGCCCGCCACGCCGCGAATGGGGATCCGCGCACCAAACAGATCCTCCAGCGTGTCCCCGAAATCGCCGACACTGTCGCAAACCTCCGCGAGAACCGCATGCGGCACGCGAAACAACGCAAGCATTTCTTCGTCCCACGCGCGCGTGGTGAGATTGAGCAGCATTGTCCGCGATGCGTTCGTTACATCTGTCGCATGCCGTCTGCCCCCGGTCAGACGAAAGATCAGCCAGCTGTCGATCGTGCCGGAGGCAAGTTCACCCGCCTCGGCGCGTGCCCGTGCCCCGGGGATGTGGTCCAGCAACCATCCGAGTTTCGTCGCAGAGAAATATGGGTCGATGACAAGGCCGGTCCGCGCGGTGATGAGGGGTTCCTGTTCCCGGGACTGCAGCAGGCGGCAGATATCGGCCGCGCGCCGATCCTGCCAGACGATTGCATTGTGCAGCGGGCGTCCGCTCGCGCGCTCCCACAGCAAGGTCGTTTCGCGCTGGTTGGCGATGCCGATGGCAGCGATTTCGGCCGCCGAAACGCCCTTTGCGGCCACCCGGCAGCAGGCCAGCACGGCTTGCCAGATTTCTTCGGGATTGTGCTCCACCCAGCCATTGGCCGGATAGATCTGCCGCAATTCGATGGCGTGCGAAGCGAGCGGGCGCATCCCGGAATCGAACAGAATGGCACGCGTCGAGGTGGTGCCCTGATCGATCGCGAGCAGAAAAGGCGGTTCCGCCTCCATCCTGGTTTGTCCCCGGGGCCATCGATACAGGTCTTGCGACATTATATTTTCGTGGACCGTTGGGCTACATTGAACCCATGATTGACCGGTTCGGCCGCAGGATTACCTATCTCCGCGTTTCGGTCACGGATCGCTGCGATTTCCGCTGCGTCTACTGCATGCCGGAACATATGTCGTTCCTGCCGCGCCGTGAGCTGTTGAGCCTCGAAGAGCTGGAACGGCTGTGCCAAGCCTTCATCCGCAAAGGCGTGGAACGCATCCGCCTTACCGGCGGAGAACCGCTTGTCCGCCGCGACGTGATGCAGCTCTTCTCGCGATTGGGCGCGCGGCTGGGCAACGGGCTTCGCGAACTGACGCTGACCACCAATGGCAGCCAGCTTGCGGGCTTGGCGCATGCGCTGCGGCAGGCGGGCGTGCGCCGGGTCAATGTTTCTCTCGATACGCGCGAGCCGGAGAAATTTTGCGCCATTACACGCCACGGCGACCTTGGGAAAGTGCTCGCGGGAATTGACGCGGCGCGAGACGCAGGCCTTGCGGTGAAAATCAACATGGTGGCGCTCAAGGGCGTGAACGAGGACGAGATCGAATCCATGCTGCATTGGGCGCATGGCCACGGCATGGACCTGACATTGATCGAAACCATGCCGCTCGGCGAAATCGATGGCGCGCGCGTGGAGCAGTATCTTCCTCTTTCGGTTGTCCGCGCCCGCCTTGCGCAACGCTATACGCTGGAGGAATGCGATTACCGCACCGGCGGTCCCGCGCGTTATGTTCATGTGGCTGAAACGGGCGGGCGGCTGGGATTCATCACGCCACTCACGCACAATTTTTGCGAGAGTTGCAATCGCGTGCGCGTGACCTGCACCGGTATGCTGTATATGTGCCTCGGCCAGAACGACAGCGCTGATCTGAGAACGCGGCTGCGCGCCTCGGGCGACGATCACTTGCTTGAACTTGCCATCGACGAAGCCATTGCACGCAAACCGAAGGGACATGATTTCATTATAGACCGCCGCAATAATGCCCCGGCGCTGCCCCGGACCATGTCGCTGACCGGAGGCTGACCAACGTGTCGCGGTCGATTCATTTCGTCGCCTCGGATTCTGCCGAGGCGAAAGCCTCGCTCAAGCGCATGCGCGAAACCTACGGCGATGCGGGCCCGGAACATGCCGATGTCATCGTGGCGCTCGGCGGCGACGGATTCATGCTGCAGGCGCTGCACCAGTTTCTCGATGCCAGACGGCCGATCTACGGAATGAATTTCGGTTCGATCGGGTTTCTCATGAACGAATTTGCCATCGAGAATTTGCATGAGCGCCTCGACGCGGCCGAACCGGCCAACGTGCATCCACTGCGCATGCATGCCCTGACGCGAGAGGGCAATGCTGTGGAGGCCCTGGCGTTCAACGAAGTTTCGTTGCTGCGCGAAACGCGGCAGGCCGCGAAGATCAGGATTTTGGTCGATGGCAAAATCCGCATCCCCGAACTGATCTGCGACGGCGTGCTGATTTCCACGCCGGCTGGTAGCACGGCCTACAATCTGTCGGCCCATGGACCCATTCTTCCGATCGATGCCGCCCTCCTGGCGCTCACGCCGATCAGCGCGTTCCGGCCTCGCCGCTGGCACGGTGCATTGCTGTCGTATCGCGCACACACGCGATTCGAAATCATGGAAGCCGACAAACGCCCGGTCAGCGCCGTCGCGGACGACCGCGAGGTCCGCAATGTCTCTACAGTGGACGTGGCCGAAGACCGCACAATAACCGTGACCATGCTCTTCGACCACGGGCACAGTCTCGACGAGCGCATTCTCGCCGAACAATTTGTCGACGGAATTATCCCGCCTGGGCCGTAGCGCCCGTGTGGATCGCGGAACCGTAAGTATTTTCACTGTGAAGTGCCGGTGCCGGCGGGACCGTCTGCCTGCCCTGCCAAGCGCCGTAGCGCTGCGGGAACGAATA
Source organism: Rhizomicrobium sp. (assembly GCA_036272695.1). Lineage (GTDB taxonomy): Bacteria > Pseudomonadota > Alphaproteobacteria > Micropepsales > Micropepsaceae > Rhizomicrobium. The sequence goes on from DATAYG010000133.1 coordinate 11,650, forward strand.
TGCAAAAAGCTGTTTCATGTGATCCGGCGCCAAAACGGCGCCAAGCGCCTCGAACTCATCGCACCAGCGCAGGCAATGCCGTGCCTGGTAGGAGGGGTCCCAGGGTTTGGGATGCGCCGTGTAATGGGTCACAACGGTAGGCTGCGCCGGAAGTTCAATCCTGTCATCGTCGCGAACGAAGAAATTGAATTCTGGCGGAAGGCTGGCTGTCTGGTTTCGGAAGCCGACATTAAGTGCGCACTGATCCACCATCGTCAGCAGATGTTGCTTATTCAATGCAATCTCGATGGAATGGTTGAGCGCGGCCTCGAGTTGGGGATGGGCGAGATTGAACAGCAGAACACCGGAATTGAAATATTCGCCGCGGGCGATGCCAAGCCGCGAGCAGGCGCGCATGATGCCGGGACCAAGGGGATCCTCGCGTCGAACGGCCACGGGCTGGCCGCCCAGATCGAAGCGAAGCAGCGCTCCGATCCCGGGTCCGATACATGTATCGGCATCGATGTAGAGCGCCCGACCCGAGCGCTTCTCGCCGCGAAGCTGAATAGCCGCGAAAATCCGATAATACGCAGCAATCGAAAGGCCGCGCCCGAGCGTAAACGCGCCCCACTTGGTACGAAACGCAAGATTTTCGTCGAGCAGCATCGCGGACGACCGGACCCCGATGGCAGCACTTGCAGCTGATCCTATTTCGCCGAATGTGATCGACGCGAATTCCAGCAGGGCGGGCGGACAATAAACGATGAAATCGCAATTACGCGCCGGGCCCGGGTTGTTCCGAAGCAAAGAAAACAGCGACACCGCAGCGCCCAGAATGTATTTGGCGTCGGTACAGTAATAGACCGTATCACGCGCGGGGGCCCGCGATTCCGAAACCGATTCCGTCACGCGCGAAAACGCGCGGTTCATCCGGGCACGCCTCTCCGCACGAACGGGGTTCGTGACATCCTCGGAAACATCAGGGGTTGCTGCGGAATCGCGCAAACCAACTGCATCCAGCAATGCGATCTCTTCGGCAATCTGTTCGCGAAGATTCCGGACGGCGACCGCATCGTCGCCGGGCCATTTGTCGAGCATTTCCAGCGCTTCGGCATAACGTCCCGTATGTCGCACACCACCCGCAAGAGCGCCGAGCAAAGTCTCGCCGCTGCGTGGTCCGCCACCCCCTTCACCATCGACCACACGATCCCGAAGAAAATCGATAACATCGTTCCAGCGGTCGCGTTCGGCGTAGAAACGTACGACGTCGGCCAGCGAACCGCGCGGCACCGCGCGATGATCCGGCCAATGTACCATGCATTCCTGTGCCCGCTCCCACTGTCCGGTCACACAGAAGTACTGAAACTTGCGCGCCAGATAACGCTCACTGCTTTCCTGCGCGCCGGCCACCGCTTCCGCGCGCCGCAACGTCGCCTCCGCATCCTCGTAACGAGACATCTCGAATTGCAGGCTCGCCAATTCGATGAGAGTACCGGTGTCATCAGGTTTGGCGGCGACGAGCGCTTCGAATGCACGAAGCGCTTGCGGCCATTCGCCGAGGCGCTGCGATAATTTTGCCAGACCGTGAAGGGCAGCCGCGTTTCCCGGCTCTCTGTCGAGAGCCTTTTGAAGTGCCGCCCGTGCCTCATCGTAACGTCGCAGGCCCCTCAGGACGGGCGCCAGCTGCAACAACAGGTCCGGATTGTCGGGGTATCTGGCGAGCGCAATTTCGAGCTGTGCGAATGCGTCCTCATAGGCCTCGCGCTGTCGCAACAGGAACGCGAGTTCGACGGAGGCGTCGAGATGATCCGGCACGGCTTCGAGAATTTGCCGGCAGCGCGCCTCTGCGGTGACCGGCTGACCGGATTTCCGAAGCTTCCGGATATTCCTGATTTCTTTGGCGTATTTCGAACCGGGCGCAGCTGAGGGTCCGCCCGCCGCATCCGACGCAACACCGGGGCCTACAGCGTGGGCCCCGAGCTTTGCGAGTATCTGCGCCGCGCGTATATTGCGTGGGTTTCGCTCGAGGATATGCCGGCACCTGTCGGCAGCCTCCTCCCGATGGCCCAGCCGTATCAGGGTTTGCGCAATCTCGAGCTGCAACTCCAAATCTCGTGGACGCATCCCGGCCGCAGCGCGGAATAGCGACAAAGACTTTTCGCGATTGCCATGTCGTCCCGCGGCAGCAGCGCGCGCCAAAAGCTGCTCGATTTTCTCCCCGCGATCGCGTTTGACAGCTATCGCAGCCTTGCTGTTTTGCTCGTGATTATGTTGCGCTTCCGGCTTGCTGCCGTTGCCGGCAGAGCGCAGCGAATCTCTGACGCCGCCGCCAAAGCCCGCATCCGGCGCGGCCGTTGCCGCACCCACATGTGTGACGGATTCGGTCTCGTTTTGCCCGCGCATGAACCCGCGCCACCCTTCACGCGGCTGACGCCGCCCGGCGCAGCCTGCCCTCCGCCTTCCGCCGACCCATTTCGGCAAGGCGGGACGTACCCGAAAGTCTCAATTGACCTGCGAAATCGACTGCCGTCGCCCTTCAATGCATGTTAGATTGTAGGACAACGTCCGACGGGATGCAAACATGCCAAATTCTGCCGTGTGCGGCTCTGCACGGCACCGTCGGATCGCAAATCCGCGGTCACTGCGCGGGATGGACCGGCTCCGGAGAAAAGCGCTTCGATGACCACCATACCCGTGACGCTCGCGAACGGTCGGAGCATTTCCTTTGAAGTCCGCACTGGATTGGCGGGCCCGCCTCTGTTCCTCTTTTCGGTGCGGAAATGCGGAAGTTCCATCGTCAACAAAATCGTCAGAGCCGTAGCGCACGCAAATAATTGCAACTACGTCGACGTCAGCGGTTCGTTCTTCAAAGCGAACATACTTCCAAAGGATTATCGCTTCGACGAAGGCCTGCTTCCGATCCTACATGGCGGTAACATTTATGGCGGGTTCCGCGCCATGGTGCCGGCCCTTCGCGTCAGTCCGCTCTTTCGGGAAAGCCCGAAGCTGCTGCTGATCCGCGATCCCCGGGACGCTCTGGTGAGCGAGTATTTCTCCAACGCCTATTCGCACCCTATTCCGCAGACGACCGACGGGCATGACGAGGTCAAGCAACAGATGAAGCTCCAGCGTGAAACAGCGCTTGCCATGCCACTCGAGAAATACGTCGTCCATCGCGCTCCCGGCATGAAGCTCAGCATGATGGAATACCGGAAGGTGTTCAAAGACCCCGGAACAACACTCTTGAAGTACGAAGATTACATATTCGACAAGCGATCGCTTATGCTCGTGATCGCCGAAAAATTCCGCTGGCATGTCGACGAGGACTTAATCCGCCGCATATTGGAATGGGCGGACATACGTCCCGAGCACGAGAACCCTACCGCCTTTATCCGCAAGGTGACTCCCGGCGACCATCGCGAAAAGCTTTCCGCGGAGACGATCTCCGCCTTGAACAAGATTCTACGGCCGGTACTCAGGCTGTACAACTATCCGCGGTGAGCGGCGCGATGGATCGCGGGTCCCTGTTGACCCAGGGAAAGGCACGGTCGGGAATGGGCCGGTCCAGAAACCCGCAGAGCTCCGGCCAACCCTGACCCGAGAACAGGTCAAGCTCGAGAAGTTTCCCGGGGGGTTTTCTGGAAAAGAAGTGGCGGATCCTTTTTTCATGGGCACGGAACGCTTCGCCGAGGCTCGGGGAGTTGAGATAGATATTGAACTGAATGATGGCCGACGGAAATCCGAACGGGCTGTCGATGCCGTCATAGAGCGCGCGCAACTGCCCGATGTCAGCGGCCAGGTGCTGCCGCGCGTAGTGCGCCTGGAATGATTTCAGCCACGAACCGGACTTGCGCCGCGTCCATATGAATTTTGCGTTCGGATAAAGGTAATAAAGCTGTTCGAACCGCGACGAGATGCAGGTGTCGCCGGCAGCCCCGAACAGATAGATATCCATGTCGGAAATCGGCTTGTTGGTCAGCGGATTTGACCAGTGTGCCGAATCGATGCCGAGCATCGAAAGCGCCTCGGTGAGCGAGGTGGTCCCCGTCTTCGTCAGCCCGATCACGAATATTTTGGGTTCTTCGAATATCTCATGCCGCGGCTTTCCAAGCCTCGCAGATACGGGCTTCAGGAGCTTGAGATCGGGCGTCTCGGAAAGAGTAGCGGCCGCAGCATCGAATTTCTTCTTGAACTCGCCGAACCGCGAAAGCGCAAGCAGCAGGCGGAGCTCGATGTTCAGCGCGCGCGGAGCAAGCGGCTTGCCGTCGATCCATTCCGACCGTATCCGCGCGAGCAGGCGATCCAGCAACTGGTCCTGCACGCCCAGTTCGATCAGGCGTGGAATGGCTTTGAAGCAATTGTCGATGTGATCGAGAGAGTGGACGATTTCCACCGCACGGAGAAGGAGCTCTCTCGCGCGGCTGCGTTCGCCGGCCATTTCGAAAAGGCCGACCGTCTGAATGATGTTTGCGGCATCGTCGGCCGAGCTTACGACGCATTCGATCTGCTCGAGGAAGTGCTCGCGTTCCCCGGCCGCGAAACCCGTGCGGCGTGCGACTTCGATCGACGCACGCAGGCCCATGAGCCGGAAATGCTCATTGTCCGGATGCTGTGAAACGAGTCGTGACCAGAGTTCTTTTGCCTCATTGGCGTGGCCGAGGCGCGTCAGCACACTGGCGAGCATGCCGGTCCCGGCGTCGGGGTGCGATTTGCGATACTCGGTCAGATGCGCAAGTGCGCCTTCCCAGTCCTGCCTGCGCATTGCGACGCGCACCAGCCCGGCAAAAGCTGCCGGATCGTCAGGTTCCTCCTGCTCGAGTGTACGAAATACCCGCTTCGCTTCGTCCAGGCGCCCGAGCTCCAGCAAAGCTATGCCCCGCTTGGCCTCCCAGGCTCCATGCGCGCCGAATTTGGCGATGCTGGCGTCCCACCGTTCCAACGCCGCCTGCCAGTCGCCCGCCTCGGCGGCGGCCCGTGCCCAGTCCGCCCATTCTGCACGGGGAGCGTGCTCGCCCGGCCGATCTAATTCTTTGGATTCCATGTACCGGCCTCTGAATTATCGTGACGACGTCCGTCGGTACGAGCCTGCGGCAGCCGCAGACAATCATACGTATTACATCATTTCATGCACCGGCATGCGTGTGATTTCATAACCGGCATCGGCGCGGATCCGCACGAATTTGCCGTCAGGCATCTCTTCCAGCCACGGCTCGACTGCAACGGGCAGTGCGGAGCGTGCTGCCTGGAGAGCCTGGCTCACGCCTTCCGCATGCGAAAGTTTCAGGAGGTTCATGCGCGTCGGAAACATCAGCTTCCACTTCGCGGCAGCCGCGACCGCATCGCTGGGGCGAATCCACAGCGAGTCGACCGATTCGCGGCCGCAATGTTGTCCGACGTGACCGGCCGGAACGGGCGCCAGGAAAAAATGGGTATCGAACCGACGCGGCATATCGCGCGGTGTGATCCAGTGCGCGAAAGGTACGAGCTGGTCACAGGCGAGACGCAGATTTTCAGCCCGCAGAAACTCCACCAATCCGATGCGCTCCAGTTCCAGCGCTTCGCGGAACGGGTCGAGCGCAGCAAGGCGATCCGCCGCAATGATTTCGCCACTCGGCGCATCGCGTGCGAGCAGCACGCCCGCCTCTTCGAAGGCTTCGCGGATCGCCGAATTGGCGAGAACGCGGATTTCCGCCGGCCAGTCCGCCGCGCCGTCGACAAGCCCGGCCAACTCCGGATCGTAATCCTCCCGCGCCGCCTTGCCGCCCGGAAACACCAACGCGCCACCGCCGAAGTCCATCTCGTGGTGACGCTCGACCATGAACACTTCAAGGCCGCAATCACCGTCGCGCAGCAGCAGAATGGTGGCAGCCGGAGCCGGAAGGCGAACTGTTTTCAACCTGTGTTCCATCATCATTACTGATTACTTCCGCCAAAACGCGCCGGATCGAAGGCGCCAAGATCGAAAGGCGGGCTCCTGCCCAGCACCAGCGCCGACACTGCGTCAGCGATCGCGGGCGTGTAGAGAATGCCGCTCCGGAATTGCCCGCCCGCGACAAAGAGTCCTTCGAGAGTGCTGCGCCCGAGTACCGGCAGATCATCCGGCGTTCCCGGCCTGAGCCCGGCCCAATGCTCCACCTCGGTCCAGCTGCGCAGTGCGGGGATCAACGAGGCGGCGCGATCAAGCAACCACCCGGCCGCAGCGACCGTCGTGCTTGTATCAAATCCCTCGCGGGTCACCGTAGCGCCGATGAGAAGTTGCGAACGTTGCGCCACGAGATAGATATCATTCCCGATGATTCCAGGGACCGGCAATGCCGCACCGGCGGGCGGCTGGAGTGCCAGCATCTCACCCTTGACCGGAATGACAGGCGGCATCGCGTCCCGCGGAAGCCCTTCAATCCGCGAAGCCCACGCCCCTGCCGCGAGCACATATGTATCTGCCTGATGAAACGCGAAAGGCGTGCGCACGCCGAGAACGCGATTCTCGTGCACCTCGAAGCGCACCACAGTTTCATTGACAAGCAGTGAACCGCCCGCCTTTGCAAACGCCATTGCCAGCGCCGGCCCCAGCGCGCGGTTGTCGACCTTCGTTTCATTTTCGATCCACAGCGCACCGATCACCTCTGGCGCCAGCCGGGACTCGCGGATGCGTGCCGCCTCGGCGGAGATTACTTCGCCCTCGCCCCGTGCCGCGCGCGTGCGCAATGCTTCCAATTCTTCAGGCGTGCGGGCAACGGCGAGACCACCGTTGACGTCGAATGACACCGACCGGCCGGACGCTTCTTCAAGCTCCGTTGCAAAACCGGGCCAGAGCTTTGCCGAGTGCCAGGCGAGTTCCCCCGCGGCATCGCCGGGCTCAGGCGTCTGCGGCGCCGCAGCGATCATGCCGGCAGCGGCCCAGGTTGCACCGCGGCCGGGCTGCCCGCGCTCGATCACCACCGCCTCGGCACCCACTTGCGCGAGCCGCCAGCCGATGGAAAGGCCCGCCGCGCCGGCGCCGATGACAATTACTTTCACAACAGGAATTCCCGGGGTAGCTTCGTTCGACAGGCACGAACATGTGCAGGGTTGTCAAGTTCCCCGGGACCGCGGGCGTCCCGCCCGCACAGCTGTGCCAACATAAGATGCGGGCGGGACGCCCGCGGTCCCGGGAGGAAACATGAAGCTCGCAACTACGATACTTGGAGCAATGCTCGCGATGGCGCTCACATCGACAGCAACAGAAGCGCAGATCAGCCGCGGCGACCGTTACTCCGGCGTGCCCTGGGCGACGCGCTCGCCGGTGCTCGCGCAGCACGGCATGGCTTGCACCGAGCAGCCGCTTGCCTCGCAGATCGCCATCGACATTCTGAAGAAAGGCGGCAGCGCGGTCGATGCCGCCATCGCGGCCAATGCCGCGATCGGGCTGATGCAGCCGGTGCTCAACGGCATTGGCGGCGATCTCTTTGCGATCGTCTGGGACCCGAAGACGCATCATCTCTACGGCTATAACGGCTCGGGCCGCGCGGCGATGGGCCGCGACCTCGCGAAGATGACGGCCGAAGTGAAGGCGGCCTGGGCGAAAGCCGGCGAGCCCTACAACGCACATATTCCGCCGGTGGGATCGTTGCCCGTCACCGTGCCGGGTACGGTGGACGCATGGTTCGCGCTGCACGACAAATTCGGCAAGCTGCCGATGAATATGGTTCTGGCGCCCGCGATCGATTATGCCGCGCATGGCTTTCCTGTCACCGAGCTGGTGGCGAAATACTGGAAAGGGAGCATGGAGGGGTTCGAGAAGAACAAGGCCCTGATCGAAGAACTCGACAATGCCCGCGCGACCTATCTCATAAACGGTCATGCGCCCGAGCAGGGAGAGATATTCCACAACCCCGATCTCGCCAGGACATTGTCGATGATCGCGCAGGGCGGTCGCGATATTTTCTACAAGGGCCGGATCGCGGAAACCATCGACCGCTATTTCACCCGCATCGGCGGCGATCTGCGCTATGCCGATTTCGCCGCACATCATGGCGAATGGGTCGATCCGCTGTCGGTGAACTATCGCGGCTATGACGTCTATGAGTTGCCGCCCAACGGTCAGGGCGCGGCCGCGCTCGAGATGCTGCAGATACTCAAGAACTACGACCTCAGGAAAATGGGCGCGGGTTCGGCGGATGCTCTGACCGCGATGATCGAGGCCAAGCGCCTCGCTTATGAGGATCTGGCGAAATGGTATGCCGATCCCGCTTTCGTGAAGGTGCCGATGAAAGGCCTGCTGTCCGGCGCCTATGCCAATAGCCGGCGCAAGCTGATCGATCTCGCCCATGCCAATCCCGATATCGGTCCTGGCGATCCGAATTTGCACGACGGTGACACGATCTATCTCACTACCGCCGACAAGGACGGGATGATGGTGTCGCTCATCCAGTCCAACTATCGCGGCATGGGGTCCGGCCTTGTGGCCGATCATCTGGGCTTCATGTTCCAGGATCGCGGCGAGCTTTATTCGCTCGATCCTAAAGCCGCCAATGTCTATGCGCCGGGCAAGCGGCCGTTCCAGACCATCATTCCCGGCTTCGTAATGAAAGACGGCGAGCCGTTCATGTCGTTCGGCGTGATGGGTGGCGACATGCAGCCCCAAGGCCATGTGCAGGTCCTGACCGACATCATCGATTTCGGAATGAATGTGCAGGAAGCAGGCGATGCGGCACGCTGGCGCCATTATGGCGGTGCCGAGCCCACCGGCGAACCATCGACCGGCATCGGCACGGTGGAGATGGAATCTGGATTCGATCCGGCCGTGAAAGCCGATCTCGCGCGCCGCGGCTACAAGGTCGTGCCCGGCACCGGCGCCTTCGGCGGCTATCAGGCGATTCAGTGGGACCCCCGGAATCGCGTCTACTGGGGCGCCTCCGAAATGCGCAAGGACGGCGAGGCGATCGGGTATTAGCGAGGCACCACACCCTTCGTGGGAGAGGGATGCAGGTAAGACTCTTGTGATCTGCTCCGGCGCGGGTGAAGGGGGCTCACCACCTGCGCGATCGCGTCATTTCACGCCGGCAGCGTACAAACCGCTAACATCGCGTGATCCGGTTCAAGCGCCGCGGTGCCAAACCTCAAAAATTTCCCTGAGAACTTGCCCCATCGATTCCCGGGTGCCTGCACTTCCCGCTTCTGTTTTTTTTATTCCCTGCTTTTTTCCCTTCTGTAACGGGCCTTTGGAAGTCAATCCCTTTTGCCTTTGTCCGTTC
>DATAYG010000134.1:0-35204 GCA_036272695.1 Rhizomicrobium sp.
ACCGCACCTTCAAGCCCGAGCGTGACGGGTTGTTCTGCGCCCGCATCTTCGGCCCCGTGAAGGACTATGAATGCTTGTGCGGCAAGTTCAAGCGGATGAAGTACAAGGGCATCGTCTGCGAGAAGTGCGGCGTCGAAGTGACGGTGCAGAAAGTGCGCCGCGACCGCATGGGCCATATCGAGCTCGCCTCGCCGGTGGCGCATATCTGGTTCCTGAAGTCGCTGCCGTCGCGCATCGGATTGATGCTCGACATGACGCTGAAGGATCTCGAGCGCGTCCTCTATTTCGAGAACTACGTCGTCATCGAACCTGGGCTTACGCCGCTCAAGGAACGCCAGCTCCTGACCGAGGACGAGTATTACCGCGCCCAGGACGAATATGGCGGCGACAGCTTCACCGCGATGATCGGCGCGGAGGCTATCCGCAATCTTCTGCAGGCGATCGATCTCGAGAAGCTTCGGGACTGGCTACGTACCGAGATTGCGGGCTGCAACGGCGGCGAAAAGCCCAAGAAGCTGGTGAAGCGGCTGAAGGTGGTCGAGGCCTTCCTCGAATCCGGCAATCGCCCGGAATGGATGATCCTGACCCAGGTCCCGGTGATCCCACCCGAACTCCGCCCGCTCGTCCCCCTTGATGGCGGCCGGTTCGCGACTTCGGATCTCAACGACCTGTACCGCCGTGTCATCAACCGCAACAACCGTCTGAAGCGGCTGATCGAACTCAAGGCGCCCGACATCATCGTGCGCAACGAAAAGCGCATGCTGCAGGAAGCGGTGGACGCGCTGTTCGACAATGGCCGCCGTGGCCGCGTGATCACGGGCGCGAACAAGCGTCCACTGAAGTCGCTCGCCGACATGCTGAAAGGCAAGCAGGGCCGCTTCCGCCAGAATCTGCTCGGCAAGCGCGTCGACTATTCGGGCCGTTCGGTGATCGTGGTCGGTCCCGAACTGAAGCTGCACCAGTGCGGACTGCCCAAGAAGATGGCGCTCGAACTGTTCAAGCCGTTCATCTATTCGCGGCTGGAAGCGAAGGGCTTCTCGCAGACCGTCAAACAGTCGAAGAAACTCGTGGAGAAGGAGAAGCCGGAAGTCTGGGACATCCTCGAAGAGGTGATCCGGGAGCATCCGATCCTGCTCAACCGCGCGCCGACACTGCATCGTCTCGGCATCCAGGCTTTCGAGCCGGTGCTGATCGAGGGCAAGGCGATCCAACTCCATCCGCTCGTCTGTACCGCGTTCAATGCGGATTTCGACGGCGACCAGATGGCCGTGCATGTGCCTCTATCGCTCGAGGCGCAGCTTGAAGCGCGGGTGCTCATGATGTCCACAAACAACATTCTGAGCCCCGCCAACGGCAAGCCGATCATCGTGCCGACTCAGGATATCATTCTCGGACTTTATTATTTGTCGCAGGAGCGCGAAAACGAACCCGGACAGGGCATGGTGTTCCACGACATCGGCGAGATCGAGCACGCGCTGTTCTCGGGCGCGGTCACGTTGCATGCCAGGGTCGAGGCGCGCTACAAAACGGTGGATCAGGACGGTAAGCCGGTCACCCGGCGCGTGAAATCGACGCCAGGCCGGCTGATGATCGCCGAGCTTCTGCCGCGCAACCCGAAGATTCCCTTCGAATTGGCGAACCGGCTGCTGCGCAAGCAGGAGATCAGCCAGCTGATCGACGAGGTCTATCGCCATTGCGGGCAGAAGGAGACCGTGCTGTTCGCCGATGCGGTTATGGCGCTTGGCTTCCGCGAGGCGTGCAAGGCCGGCATTTCCTTCGGCAAGGACGACATGGTCGTGCCTGAGGCGAAGGAGAAGGAGATCGAAAAGACGCGACACCAGGTGCGCGAATACGAGCAGCAGTACCAGGAAGGTCTCACGACCGACAAGGAGAAGTACAACCTCGTTATCGATGCATGGTCGAAATGTACCGATCGGGTTGCGACCGAAATGATGAAGGAGATCTCCGAGCCGCGCGTCGATCCCAAGTCGGGCCGCATCGAGGAGATGAATTCCATCTACATGATGTCGCACTCCGGCGCCCGCGGATCGCCGCAGCAGATGAAACAGCTGGCCGGCATGCGCGGGTTGATGGCGCGTCCTTCGGGTGAAATCATCGAGACGCCAATCCTTTCCAACTTCAAGGAAGGATTGAGCGTGATGGAGTACTTCAACTCCACCCATGGCGCGCGAAAGGGCCTGGCCGACACGGCGCTCAAGACCGCGAATTCCGGCTATCTCACGCGCCGCCTCGTCGACGTGGCGAATGACTGTATCATCACGTCGGAAGATTGCGGCACGAAGCACGGCGTCACGGTCCAGGCCGAAATCGATGGCGGACAGGTCGTATCGTCGCTTTCCGAACGCATCCTCGGGCGTACTGCGGCCGAGGATGTCAAGAATCCGGAAACGGGCGAAGTCATCGTGCGCCGCGGGCGCGAGATCGGCGAGGACCTCGCCGAGAAGATCGAGAACGCGCATATCCAGAAGGTCCGCGTGCGCTCGGTACTCTCCTGCGAGCTGACCGACGGCGTGTGCGGCAAGTGCTACGGTCGCGACCTCGCACGCGGAACTTCGGTCAATATCGGTGAAGCGGTCGGTGTCATCGCAGCACAATCGATCGGCGAACCGGGCACGCAGCTCACCATGCGCACCTTCCATATCGGTGGTGCGGCGCAGGTGGCGGGCCAGTCAAAGATCGAGGCGAGCTACGACGGCAAGATCAAGATCATCAACCGCAAGCTGGTGAGGAACTCCGACGGCGAGATGATCGCGATGGCGCGCAACATGCAGGTTGCGATCGTCGATTCGAAGGGCCTCGAGCGTGCATCCTACCGCATCGTCTATGGCGCGAGGCTGAAGGTCGATGAGGGTCAGTCGGTCAAGCGCGGAGATCGCCTGGCCGAATGGAATCCCAACAGCCTGCCGGTGCTCACTGAAATCGACGGCATAGTACGCTACGAGGACCTTGTGTCCGGCGTGTCGTTGAAAGAGGTCGCAGACGAAAAGACGGGCGTTACCAGCAAGGTCGTCATCGACGCGCGCGGCACGGGTTCGAAGACGCAAGATCTTCGTCCTGCGCTCATGCTGGTGGATGCCAAGGGCAAGCCGCTCACGCTGCCTACCGTTGGCGAAGTCCGCTATGCGCTGTCGGTGGACGCGATCATTTCCGTCGAGGACGGTGCGTCCGTGAAGGCAGGCGATGTTCTCGCGCGCATTCCGACGGAGGGCGCCAAGACGCGCGACATCACGGGCGGTCTGCCGCGCGTGGCCGAATTGTTCGAGGCGCGCAAGCCCAAGGAGTGCGCGGTGCTGGCGGAAACCGACGGCTTCGTCGAATTCGGCAAGGACTACAAGAACAAGCGTCGCGTGATCGTGAAGCCCAAGAACGACAAGGGCGATCCCGTCGAGTATCTGATCCCGAAGGGCAAGCATGTCAGCGTCCGCGAGGGCGATTACGTCGAGAAGGGCGATTACATCGTCGAGGGCAATCCCTCGCCGCATGACATTCTGCGGATCAAGGGCGTGGAGGAACTGGCGACCTATCTCGTCAAGGAAATCCAGGACGTTTATCGGCTGCAGGGCGTGAAGATCAACGACAAGCACATTGAAGTGATCGTGCGGCAGATGATGCAGAAGATGGAGATCATCAACGGCGGCGACACCACGTTGCTCGCCGGCGAGCAGGTCGATCTTCTCGAGATGGACGAGGCCAACAAGAAGGCGACGGAACTTGGCGGCAAAGCTGCCGAGGGACGGCCGGTTCTGCTCGGCATCACCAAGGCCTCGCTGCAGACACGGTCGGTGTTCTCGGCCGCATCCTTCCAGGAGACGACGCGCGTCCTCACCGACGCGGCCGTCAATGGTAAGGTCGATACGCTCGAAGGCCTGAAGGAGAACGTAATCGTGGGCCGGCTCATTCCGGCCGGCACCGGCGGTGCGATTGCCCGGCTCCGCCATATCGCCACCGAGCGCGACCACGTGATCCAGCAGGCTGAACAGGCCAAGACGCAGCCCGCCCAGATCGAAGGTCCCGCCCAGGCTGCCGAATAGGCTGTCTGTTGGGAAAAATCGAAAGCCGCCCGGAGCGATCCGGGCGGCTTTTCGTATTGCAAACTGCAGTCCGGCCGTCAGCATGGATTATCTGGCCACACGCATCCTTCGGCCTGAAACGCCCGATGCGCTTCATCTTGCATGCGCGCAGCGCCATCGGTGCCAGGAATTCCGGACTAATGACGAGCGCCTCACGAAAGCTTCACGCGGCATTGCCAACAACGTCCTTGCCTGACTCCGCCGTACCGGTGGCACCATGCGGCCAAAGGTGTGCCCCGATGACGACAAGCGGCGCAAGAGTAAGAAGGAACGTCAAGTGATACCAAACCGGAAATTTGCTCCAGATGTGGGCGTGAACCGGCACGAACAGCAAGAGCAGCACGAGGCCTGCAATCCACGGCGCCCATCGGCTCGCCGGCGCAACAACCCGCACGACGGCGCCGGCCGCAACGGCGGCGACCACCGCGATCGAAAGCCGTGCGATCTTCATCGGAAGCGTGAAGAGCATTGCATGCTCCGCCTGGACATAGCCCGGCAGCCAGAGGCGCAGGCCAATATCCAATATTGTTGCGACCGCCCACCAAGCCACGAACCCGGCAACGATTCCCGCTATTGCGCGCCACATGATGCGATCCTATTTTGGATTAGCGCAATTACAGTATTCTAATTAAACTATGAAAGCAAGCCTGTTTATCCTCGGCGTGCTGCATCGGGGGGATTTCCACCCCTACGAGATCAAGCGCCGGCTCGAGAACGCGATGGTCGAGTGCTACACCGACGTCGATGTGGGCACACTTTACTACGCCGTCCGCCAGCTCGAGAAAGACGGCCTGATCTCCACGGTCAGCCAGGAACGGGTCACCCGCGGCGGGATGCGCACCGTCTACCGGATCACCGAAAAAGGAAGGGCCGAATTCCAGGAGCTGCTGCACGGGCAGTTCGAGCAGAACGGACCGGTGTCGCAGACGCTGTATGGCGCCCTCTTGTTCTTGCATCTCTGCGATCCCGTCCGCCTGGAAGCCCTCGTCCGAAAGAGGATCGCCAGCCTGGAGGAGTTGATTGCCAAGCTGGATCCGATCCGGAAGGGGTTCGGCAGCGTGCTGTCGACAGGCGGGGAGCATCTGTTGCAGCACATCGAACAACAGCGGCGACTAGATCGCGAATGGCTGAACGGACTCCTCGCCGACATTGAGGCAAAGCGCGTCCGAGATGTGGCCGATCCGCGAAAACTTGGGCCGGACACAAAGACATAGAGCGAAGGCTGGCTTATCGGCAGCGGGGTCCGGACCTGAGCGCCGAAATATCCTTGCTTCGGGGTTGACCGGACGGGGGGCTGAATCTATATAGCCGGACCTTCATGGACAGGCTGTCGGCGCCCTCTCGCGCCGAAACGCTGGCTCGAAGTCAGTCTAGGAAGCGTGAAATTGCGCGATTGGGGCGGATTTCCCCAATCCTCCGCAAAGCCGGGGCGGCCCGAGGTGGGCCGGCCCGTTGGTTCGTTTGTTGGTCGCGCGTGACGCGACGGAATGTGGAAACAGGAATGCCGACGATCAATCAGTTGATCCGCAAGCCGCGCGGCGAGAAGCCGAAGCGCAACAAGGTGCCGGCGCTCACCGGCTGCCCGCAAAAGCGCGGTGTATGCACGCGCGTCTACACGACGACGCCGAAGAAGCCCAACTCGGCGCTCCGCAAGGTCGCCAAGGTGCGGCTGACCAACGGTTATGAGGTAGTGAGCTACATCCCCGGCGAAGGTCACAATTTGCAGGAACACTCGGTGGTGCTTCTGAGGGGCGGTCGCGTGAAGGACCTTCCGGGCGTCCGTTATCACATCATCCGGGGCGTGCTCGACACGCAAGGCGTCAAGGACCGCAAGCAGCGCCGTTCGCTCTACGGCGCCAAGCGGCCGAAATAGGGAGAGACCGATGGCCCGCCGCCGCCGCGCCGAACGCCGCGAGATTGTTCCCGACGCCAAATACGGCGACTTCGTGCTCGCGAAGTTCATGAACAGCCTGATGTATGACGGCAAGAAAGCCGCCGCCGAACGTATCATTTACGGCGCCTTCGACACGATCCAGTCCAAGACCAAGCAGGATCCGCTGCAGCTCTTCCATGAGGCGCTGCGCAATGTGAGCCCGGCGCTGGAAGTGCGTTCGCGGCGCGTGGGTGGCGCGACCTATCAGGTGCCGGTTGAAGTGCGGCAGGACAGAAGCCGTGCGCTCGCGATCCGCTGGATCATCAATGCGTCGCGCGCGCGCAACGAACCGACCATGATGGGCCGGCTGTCCGGCGAACTCATGGACGCCGCAAACAATCGCGGTTCGGCCGTCAAGAAGCGTGAAGACACGCACAAGATGGCCGAGGCAAACCGCGCCTTCTCGCACTACCGCTGGTGACACGTAAGTAGTTCAAGGAACCGGCCATGGCCCGCACGACCCCGCTCGAAAAATATCGCAATATCGGCATTGCCGCGCATATCGATGCCGGCAAGACGACGACGACCGAGCGTATCCTTTACTACACGGGCAAGAGCCACAAGATTGGCGAAGTCCATGACGGTGCCGCCACCATGGACTTCATGGAGCAGGAGCAGGAGCGCGGCATCACGATTACGTCGGCGGCGACCACCTGCTACTGGAACGACCACCGCATCAACATCATCGACACGCCCGGGCACGTCGACTTCACGATTGAGGTCGAACGTTCCATGCGCGTGCTCGATGGTGCGGTGGCGGTGTTCGACGCGGTTGCCGGCGTCGAGCCGCAGTCGGAGACCGTGTGGCGCCAAGCCGACAAATATCGCGTCCCGCGGATCTGTTTCGTGAACAAGATGGATCGTATCGGTGCGGACTTTCCGCGGTGCATCGCCATGATGATCGATCGTCTGGGCACGCGTCCGATGATTCTGACATGGCCGATCGGCGCGGAGAGCGAGTTCAAGGGCATCGTCGATATCGTTCGCATGAAGGCGATTATCTGGCGCGACGAGCAGCTTGGCGCGAAGTTCGACGAAGTGGAAATTCCCGACGATCTGAGGGCCAAGGCCGAGGAGTTGCACACGCAACTTGTCGAGATGGCCGTGGAGGAAGACGAAGAGCTGCTGAGCGCGTATCTCGATGGCAAAATGCCGACGGTCGAGCAGATCAAGTCCGGCATTCGAAAGGGCGCAATCGCATTCCGTTTCGTCCCGGTGATGTGCGGTTCGGCGTTCAAGAACAAGGGCGTCCAGCCGTTGCTCGACGCGGTCGTCGACTATCTTCCGTCACCGCTTGATATCCCACCGGTCGAGGGCACGATTCCCGGCAAGAACGAGGTGGTGGTACGTCCGGCTGACGACAAGGCGCCCTTCTCGGGTCTCGCATTCAAGATCATGGATGATCCGTTTGTCGGCTCCATCACATTTGTGCGTGTTTACTCCGGTTCGGTTTCTTCCGGGACCGGCGTGCTCAACTCGGTCAAGGACAAGAACGAACGTGTCGGCCGCATGTTGCTGATGCACGCGAACAGCCGTGAAGACGTGAAGGAGGCCAATGCCGGCGACATCGTGGCATTTGCCGGCCTGAAGTACACGACGACGGGCGAGACGCTCTGCGATCCGAACAATCCGGTGATCCTGGAGCGGATGGAATTTCCAGATCCCGTCATCGAGGTCGCGATCGAACCAAAGACGAAGGCCGACCAGGAAAAAATGGGCATGGCGCTCGCGCGTCTGGCCCAGGAAGATCCGTCGTTCCGTGTGTCCACCGATCAGGAATCGGGCCAGACGATCCTCAAGGGGATGGGCGAACTCCATCTCGATATCAAGGTCGATATCCTGCGGCGAACCTACAAAGTCGAGGCGAATGTCGGCGCGCCGCAGGTGGCATATCGCGAGACCCTGTCGAAGCCGGTGACGATCCAATACACGCACAAAAAGCAGACCGGCGGTTCGGGCCAGTTCGCCGAAGTGAAGATCGAATTCGAGCCATTGCCGCCCGGCTCCGGTTTCGTGTTCGAGAACGACGTTGTCGGCGGCTCGATTCCAAAGGAATTCATTCCCTCGGTGGAAAAAGGCATCAAGGCGCAGAAGGAAGCCGGACTGATGGCGGGCTTTCCCGTGATCGATTTCCAGGCGCGCCTGATCGATGGCAAATACCACGAAGTGGACTCCAACGCGCTCACCTTCGACATCGCGGCGCGCGCCGCGTTCCGCGAATTGGGGTCCCGGGGAGTCGTCAAGCTGCTTGAGCCGATCATGAACGTCGAAGTCGTGACGCCCGAAGATTTTCTGGGCGGCGTGATTGGTGATCTGAATTCGCGGCGCGGGCAGGTGCAGGGAACGGATTCGCGCGGCAATGCCCAGGTTGTCACTGCCATGGTGCCGCTGGCCAATATGTTCGGTTACATCAACACACTACGCTCCATGACTCAGGGGCGCGCGCAATACACGATGCAATTCGACCACTACGAGCAGGTTCCGCAAGCGATCGCGGATGAAGTGAAAGCGAAATACGCCTAAGAAACTGTCAGGAGATCCAAATGGCAAAGAGCAAATTCCAGCGGAACAAACCGCATTGCAACATCGGCACCATCGGTCACGTCGACCATGGCAAGACGTCGCTGACGGCTGCCATTACGAAAATCCTGGCTGAAACCGGCGGCGCGACATTCACCGCCTACGACCAGATCGACAAGGCGCCCGAGGAAAAGGCGCGCGGCATCACCATCTCCACCGCGCATGTGGAGTATGAGACGGCCAATCGTCATTACGCCCATGTCGACTGCCCGGGACATGCCGACTACGTGAAGAACATGATCACCGGCGCGGCCCAGATGGACGGCGCCATTCTCGTGGTTTCGGCGGCCGATGGTCCGATGCCGCAAACCCGCGAGCATATCCTTCTCGCGCGGCAGGTCGGCGTGCCCGCGCTCGTCGTCTACCTGAACAAGGTGGACATGGTCGACGATCCCGAGCTTCTGGAACTCGTCGAGCT
The DNA here is from genome assembly GCA_036272695.1 of Rhizomicrobium sp. Taxonomy (GTDB): domain Bacteria; phylum Pseudomonadota; class Alphaproteobacteria; order Micropepsales; family Micropepsaceae; genus Rhizomicrobium. Next base: position 9,023 of record DATAYG010000134.1, read on the forward strand.
TGAGGTGCGCGAACTGCTTACGAGCTACGGTTTCCCCGGCGATACCATCCCGATGGTACGCGGCTCCGCGCTGTGCGCGCTGGAAGATCGCGAACCCAAAATGGGTCGCGATTCCATCGGGGAACTGATGAAGGCCGTAGATGAAGGCATTCCGCAGCCTGAGCGCCCGATCGATATGCCCTTCATGATGGCGATCGAGGACGTGTTCTCGATTTCCGGACGCGGTACCGTCGTGACCGGGCGTATCGATCGCGGCATCGTCAAGGTCGGCGAAGAAGTGGAAATCGTCGGCATTCGCCCGACGCAGAAGACCACGGTCACCGGCGTGGAGATGTTCCGCAAGCTGCTCGACCAGGGCCAGGCGGGCGACAATGTCGGCTGTCTGCTGCGCGGCATCGAACGCGAAGGCGTGGAGCGCGGGCAGGTGCTGGCGAAGCCCGGCTCGATCACGCCGCACACGAACTTCAAGGCCGAGGTCTATGTGCTGACCAAGGAGGAAGGCGGCCGTCATACGCCGTTCTTCACCAACTACCGTCCGCAATTCTATTTCCGCACGACGGACGTGACGGGAATTGTGAGTCTGCCGGAAGGCACCGAAATGGTGATGCCTGGCGACAACGTCTCGATTGACGTGGAGCTGATCGTGCCGATCGCGATGGAAGAGAAGCTGCGCTTCGCCATCCGCGAAGGCGGCCGCACCGTCGGCTCGGGCGTCGTCGCGAAGATCGTGAAATAAGGCGGCGAAGGCCTCGGGCGGATACTGGAGAAAAGAACATGCAGGGTCAGAACATCCGTATACGGCTCAAGGCTTTCGACCACCGTATTCTCGACAATTCGACGCGGGAGATCGTCAACACGGCGAAGCGCACGGGCGCGCAGGTCAGGGGTCCCATCCCGCTGCCGACCGATTTCGAACGCTTCACCGTGAACCGCTCCCCGCATGTGGACAAGAAGAGCCGCGAGCAGTTCGAAATCCGGACTCACAAACGGCTTCTCGACATCATCGATCCCACGCCGCAGACGGTCGACGCGCTGATGAAGCTCGACCTTGCGGCCGGTGTCGATGTCGAGATCAAGCTCTAAAGGATACGCGGATGCGCACGGGCGTCATCACGCAGAAAGTGGGCATGACCCGGTTGTTCCTCGAGGACGGCCGGCATGTACCTGTCACGGTCCTGAAGCTCGGTGGCTGTCAGGTCGTGTCGAAGCGGACGGAAGAGAAGGACGGCTACACGGCCGTCCAGCTCGGCAGCGGTTTTGCAAAGACCAAACGGCTCACCCAGGCCGATCGCGGACGCTTTGCACAGGCCGAAGTCGAGCCGAAGCGGAAACTCGCAGAGTTTCGTGTCGATAGTGAGAACCTGCTCGAAGTAGGCGACATCATTCTCGCCGATCACTTCGTGCCGGGTCAGAAGGTGGATGTCACCGGCGTCACGATCGGACGCGGTTTCACCGGCGCCATGAAGCGATGGAATTTTCGCGGCCTGGAGGCGAGCCATGGCGTGTCGATCTCGCATCGTTCGCTGGGCGGCACGGGCGGGCGTCAGGATCCGGGCAAGACCTTCAAGAACAAGAAGATGCACGGTCATTATGGTGTCGATCGCGTAACGACCCAGAACCTTGAAGTCGCAAAGGTCGATGTCGAGCGCGGACTGATCATGATCAAGGGCGCCGTTCCGGGCAGCAAGGGCGGCTGGGTGATGATACGCGACGCGGCCAAGCGGCCGCGCCCCGATGCGGCTCCGATGCCTGCCTCCGTGCGCAAGCCGGAGCGCAATGGCGTGCCGGCACAAACGGCGGAGGCGTGAGATGAAGACGCAGGTTGTCAATCTCGACGCCGACGGCACAACCGAAATCGAACTCAAGGATTCGATCTTTGGGCTTGAGCCGCGCACCGACCTCATCCAACGCGTCATCGTCTGGCAACTCGCCAAGCGCCGCGCGGGCACGCACAAGGTTCTGACGCGCGGCGAAATCAACCGCACGAAGAAGAAGGTTTACAAACAGAAAGGTACCGGCCAGGCCCGTCACGGCGCGCGTTCCGCGCCGTTATTTGTCGGCGGCGCAAAAGCCATGGGACCGGTGCAGCACAGCCACGCCTTCGATCTGCCGAAAAAGGTCCGTGCATTGGGATTGCGTCATGCGCTTTCCGTCAAGGCAAGGAACGGCGCGCTGCTCGTGATCGAAACCGCGAAGGCGGAAAACATCAAGACGAAGGACCTGGCGAAGCGTCTGGGCAGGATCGGCGCGGAGAATGCGCTCATCGTCGACGGCGAGTTCGACGGCAATTTCGCGCTCAGCGCGCGCAATTTGCCGGGTGTCGGTCTGCTGCCGACGGCGGGCCTGAATGTTTACGACATTCTCCGCCGCGACAAGCTCGTGCTCACTCGGGCGGCGGTCAACGCGATCGAGGAGCGGCTGTCATGAACCATTATGACGTCATCCTCTCGCCGGTAATTACCGAAAAGGCGACCAAGCTCAGCGAGAGCAATCAGGTTGTTTTCCGGGTGGCGCTGTTGGCCACGAAACCGCAGATCGCCAAAGCGGTGGAAAATCTGTTCAAGGTGAAGGTGAAAGCGGTCAATACCATCAAGCAGAAGGGCAAGAAGAAGCTTTTCCGCGGCCGTCCCTATGAGCGCAGCGATATCAAGAAAGCGGTCGTGACCCTTCAAGAGGGCTACCAGATCGACATAACGACGGGGCTCTGAGATGGCGCTCAAACAATACAAGCCGACGACGCCGGGCCAGCGCCAATTGGTGCTGGTCGACCGCTCCCAGTTGCACAAGGGCGCTCCGGTCAAGAATCTTACCGAAGGCCAGACGCGCAATGGCGGCCGCAACAATACGGGCCGCGTCACTGTGCGCTGGCAGGGCGGCGGTCACAAACAGCGTTATCGCCTGATCGATTTCAAGCGCCGCAAATTCGATATACCCGCGCGTGTCGAGCGGCTTGAGTACGATCCCAACCGCACGTCTTTCATTGCGCTATTGAAATACAAGGACGGCGAACTTGCCTACATCCTGGCACCGCAGCGGATCGCGGTCGGCGACACGGTGATCTCCGGCGAGAAGGTCGACGTGAAACCGGGCAATGCGATGCGGCTTGCGGCTATTCCGGTCGGCACAATCGTCCACAATGTCGAGATGAAGCCGGCCAAGGGCGGTCAGATCGCACGTTCTGCGGGTACCTATGTGCAATATCTCGGCCGCGATGGTGGTTATGCGATGTTGCGCCTCAATTCCGGCGAAGTGCGGCGCGTGCCGCTCGAATGCATGGCGACGATCGGCGCCGTGTCGAATCCGGATCATATGAATGAAGTGATCGGCAAGGCCGGCCGCAATGTGTGGAAAGGCCGCCGTCCGAATGTGCGCGGCACGGCGATGAACCCCATCGACCACCCGCATGGCGGCGGTGAAGGCCGTACGAAAGGCGGACGTCATCCGGTGACGCCCTGGGGCAAGCCGACGAAGGGTGCGCGCACACGCAAGAACAAGCGCACCACCAAATTCATCATGCGTTCGCGGCACGCGAAGAAGGCGCAAGGGTAGCAAGGATGGCTCGTTCAGTCTGGAAAGGTCCGTTCGTCGACGGTTATCTGCTCAAGAAGGCGGAAGTGACGCGCGGTTCCGGCCGCAAGGAAGTGATCAAGACCTGGTCGCGGCGTTCGACCATCCTGCCGCAATTCGTGGGTCTCACCTTCGGCGTCCACAACGGCCACAAGCACATTCCCGTGCTCGTGACCGAAGATATGGTCGGCCACAAGCTCGGCGAGTTCGCGCCGACGCGCACGTTCTACGGCCATTCGGCCGACAGGAAGGCAAAGAGGGCTTAAATGGGCAAGAAAACGCGCGCGCGCGTTCTTCCTGCGGACAAGGCGCAGGCTATTGGCCGTTCCATCCGGACCAGCCCGCGCAAACTCAACCTCGTCGCTCAGTCGATCCGCGGCAAGTCGGCGGAGCAGGCATTGAACGAACTGACCTTCTCCCCCAAGCGCGTGGCGCGAGATGTGAAGAAGGTTCTGCAGTCGGCAATCGCGAACGCAGAAAACAATCACGATCTGGACGTGGATGATCTCGTCGTGAGCGAGGCGAGTGTCGGCAAAAATATGGTGCTAAAGCGCTTTCATGCGCGGGCGCGCGGCCGCGGCGCGCGGGTCGAAAAGCCTTTCGCGCAGGTGACGATCATCGTGCAGCAGAAGCGCGAGGACGAAGAGAAAACAACTTCGAAACGTGGCCGCAATACATCGGCGGCAGCAAGGGAGACGGCCTGATGGGCCAGAAAGTCAATCCGACTGGGCTTCGTCTCGGCATCAACCGTACCTGGGACTCGCGCTGGTATGCGGGCAAGAAGGATTACGGCAGGCTGTTGCAGGAAGACATCAAGATCCGCAATCACCTGTCCGAACGGCTGAAGCAGGCGGGCGTGTCGCGAATCGTTATCGAGCGGCCGCACAAGAAGTGCCGCATCACGATCCATTCCGCGCGGCCCGGCGTCGTCATCGGCAAGAAGGGCGCCGATATCGAGAAGCTCAAGAATGACGTGCAACGCTTCACGAGTGACGAGGTCCATCTGAACATCGTCGAGATACGCAAGCCGGAAATCGACGCGAAGCTTGTGGCGGAAAACATCGCCCAGCAGCTCGAGCGCCGCGTGGCGTTCCGCCGGGTGATGAAACGGGCCGTGCAATCGGCAATGCGGCTCGGCGCACAGGGCATCCGCATCAATTGCGGCGGCCGGCTTGGCGGCGCCGAAATCGCGCGCATGGAGTGGTACCGCGAAGGCCGCGTGCCGCTGCACACGCTGCGCGCCGACGTGGATTACGGCGTGGCGACCGCGAAAACGACCTATGGGACCTGCGGCGTGAAAGTCTGGATCTTCAAGGGCGAGATCATGGAGCACGATCCGATGGCGACGGAGCGCCGCCAGGCGGAAGCGTCCGATCCCAATCGTGCGGCCGGCTCCGGCCGCGCGCATCAGGCGCCTGCACACTAACGGATTGAAACCATGCTACAGCCCAGCCGCACCAAATTCCGCAAGCAGCACAAAGGACGCATTCACGGTCCCGCGAAGGCTGGAACGGCGCTCAATTTCGGCGCCTTCGGCCTTAAGGCGCTGGAGCCGGAACGTATTACCGCCCGCGAGATCGAAGCCGCGCGGCGCGCGATTACCCGTCACATGAAGCGCGCGGGCCGCGTGTGGATTCGCGTATTTCCGGACGTGCCGGTCTCCAAGAAGCCGGCGGAAGTGCGCATGGGGTCGGGCAAAGGCGCGCCGGAATACTGGGTGGCGAAAATCAAACCTGGCCGGATCCTGTTCGAGATTGACGGCGTGGACACGGAAACGGCGAAGGAAGCGCTGCGGCTCGGCGCATCCAAGCTGTCGATCGATACCAAATTTGTTGCGCGGCTCGAGGTCTGAGACATGGCGAAGAAACGGAAAGATCCTGCCGATCTCCGCCTGCAGAGCGCCGACGAACTGGGCGACGCACTGACGAAGTTGAAAAAGGAACAGTTCAACCTGCGATTCCAGCGGGCGAACGGCCAGCTCGAAAATACAAGCCGGGTGCGTGTGGTGCGCCGCGATATCGCGCGCATCCAGACCGTGCTCGGCGATCGCCGCCGGAACGCGGCGCGGTAGAGGCAAAGGAACAAAATATGCCCAAGCGCATACTTCAGGGCGTCGTGGTCAGCGACAAGAACGCCAAGACGGTGGTGGTGAATGTCGAACGCCGCTTCACGCACCCGGTGATGGGAAAGACCGTGCGCCGGTCAAAAAAATACCATGCCCATGACGAGAACAAAGAGTTCAAGACCGGCGACGTGGTCCGCATCCGCGAGTGCCGTCCGCTCTCCAAGTTGAAATCCTGGGAAGTGATCGGTCGCGTAGGCGCACAGGTGCGCGGCACGGGAGGCCATTCATGATCCAGATGTCGACCGAGCTTGAAGTCGCCGACAATTCTGGCGCGCGCCGCGTGATGTGCATCAAGGTGCTGGGCGGCTCGAAGCGCAGATATGCCGATGTCGGCGATACGATCGTGGTGAGCGTGAAGGAAGCCATTCCGCGCGGTCGCGTGAAGAAGGGCGAAGTGCTCAAGGCGGTGATCGTGCGCACCGCGCATGGCGTCCGCCGTCCCGATGGCAGTCTGATCCGTTTCGATACCAACGCTGCGGTGCTGGTCAACAATCAGAACGAGCCCATCGGCACGCGCATCTTTGGTCCGGTCACGCGCGAACTGCGCTCCAAGAATCATATGAAAATCATCTCGCTCGCCCCGGAGGTGCTGTGATGGCTGCACGGATTCGCAAGGGCGACCGCGTGGTCGTGACGACCGGCCGCGACAAGGGCAAGAAGGGCGAGGTGCTGAAGCTCTACCCGAAGGATGACCGCGCGCTTGTTTCGGGCGTGAATATCGTGAAGCGCCATCAACGTCAGACGCAGCGTCAGCAGGCGGGAATTATCAGCAGGGAATCGCCGATCCATCTGTCCAATATCGCGCATGCCGATCCGAGGACCGGTGAGGCGACGCGGATCGGTTTCAAGATGGAAGGCGAACGCAAAGTGCGCTTCGCAAAGAAATCCGGTGAGGTCATCGATGTCTGAGAAGGGCGCGAAAGAGCCGCGCGCGAAGAAGCAGTCTCAGCCGGGCGGCAGGGGCCAGGACGGCAAGGGCCAGGGCGGCAAGACCGAGGGCAAGAAGGCTGCAAAGGGCGAAGGCAAAGCGGAAGCCGCGAAGGCGGGAGCCGCCGTTGCCGCGCCGGAAGCCGCACGCGATCCGGACTATGTGCCGCGCTTCAAGAAGCGCTACGATGAAGTCATCCGGCCGGCCCTGCAGAAGGAGTTCGGTTATAAAAATCTTATGCAGGCGCCGAAGATCGAGAAGATCGTGCTCAATATCGGCGCGGGCGAAGCGGCAGGCGACCAGAAGAAGATCCAGTCAGCCGTCAACGATCTGACCGCGATTTCAGGTCAGAAGGTGGTCGTTACACGCGCGAAGAAAGCCATTGCGACCTTCAAGATCCGCCAAGGCCTGCCGATCGGAGTGAAGGTCACGCTCCGCCGGGACCGCATGTACGAGTTCCTCGACCGCCTGGTGACGATGGCGCTCCCGCGCGTGCGCGATTTCCGCGGATTGAACGGAAAGAGCTTCGACGGCAACGGCAATTACGCGCTGGGCCTCAAGGAACATATTGTCTTTGTCGAAATCGACTATGACAAGACGGAGAATGTCTGGGGCATGGACATCATCATCAACACGTCCGCAAGGACGGACGCGGAAGCGAAAGCGCTGCTCAAGGGCTTTCAACTTCCGTTCACCAACTGAGACGGGATTCGCATGGCGAAGCTGAGTCAGATCAACCGCAACAGGAAGCGCGAACAGATGGTAGCGCGCTACGCCGCGAGGCGCGCGGCGCTGAAGGCGACGACGGAGGACATGTCGGTTCCCCCGGAGGAGCGCTTCGCAGCGCATCTTAAGCTCGCCAAGCTGCCGCGCAACTCGTCGAAGACCCGCATACATCACCGCTGCGAATTGTCGGGCCGGTCCAAGGGTTATTACCGCAAGCTCAAACTGTCACGCATCGCACTGCGTGAGCTGTCGAATTTCGGACAGGTTCCCGGCATGACCAAGGCGAGCTGGTAGGAGATTCCATATGGCGATAACCGATCCCATCGGCGATCTTCTGACGCGAATCCGCAACGGCCAGCTGCGCGGTATGGCGAAGGTGAAATCGCCCAATTCGCGCCAGCGCGTGCGTGTGCTCGACGTGCTGCAGTCCGAAGGCTTCATCCGCGGCTATGCGGAAGTTGAGTTCAAAGACGGTCAACGCGAACTCGAGATCGAGCTCAAATATCACGAAGGCCGGCCGGTGATCCGCGAGCTGAAGCGGATCTCGACACCCGGTCGGCGGGTCTATGCGTCGGTGCGCGATCTGCGTCCGCACAGGAGCGGGCTGGGCGTTTCCATCGTCTCTACGCCGCAGGGCGTGATGACCGACACCTCGGCGCGCGAAAAGAACGTCGGCGGCGAAGTTCTCTGTCACGTGTTCTAGGCGGCGAGCAACGGAGTAGAATGAGATGTCCCGCATCGGCAAGAAGCCGGTCCCGCTGCCCAAAGGCGTTACCGCCACGGTGGACGGCAAATCTGTCCGGGTCAAAGGCCCGAAGGGAGAATTGAGCGTCAATCTGCCCGACGAAGTCGAAGCCAGCCTCGGCGGCGATGGCGTCACGGTCGTGCCCCGCGAAGGTGCGGAACGCGGCCGTCAGATGTGGGGTCTGAGCCGCACGCTCGTGAACAACCTTGTTACCGGCGTGACTCAAGGCTTTACGCAGAAGCTCGAAATTTCAGGCGTCGGCTATCGTGCGGCGGTGCAGGGCAAGAACCTCCAGCTTCAGCTCGGCTTCAGCCACGATGTAAGCTACCCGATCCCGGAGGGCATCGGTATCGTCTGCGAGAAGCCGACGATGATCTCCGTCAGCGGTATCGACAAGCAGCTGGTCGGTCAGGTGGCGGCAGAGATTCGCGCCTGGCGTCCGCCGGAGCCATACAAGGGGAAGGGCGTGAAATATGCGGGGGAACGTATTCTCCGCAAGGAAGGCAAGAAGAAATAGCCATGACGCGCGAAACAAATCTGTTCGAGCGGCGCAAGCGGCGCACACGCTACCGCATCCTGCAATCGGGCGGCGGCAGGCCGCGCCTGTCCATCTTCCGGTCGGGCCGGCACATCTATGCCCAGCTCATTGACGACCGCGAAGGTGCGACCTTGGCGATGGCGTCGACGAACGAAAAGGAAAATCGTCCCGCAAAGACGTGGAATGTCGACGCGGCGACGGTTGTCGGAAAGAAGATCGCCGAGCGCGCGATCGCCAAGGGCATCAAGCAGGTTGTGTTCGATCGCGGCGGCTATATCTATCACGGACGCGTCAAGGCACTGGCGGATGCGGCGCGCGAAAGCGGCCTGGAATTTTGAGCGAAGGAACGGCAGATGGCGCGTGAACGTGAACCCCGGCAGCGCGAAGAACGCGACAGCGAATTCGTCGACCGGCTGGTGCATATCAATCGCGTGGCGAAAGTTGTGAAGGGTGGCCGCCGCTTCGGCTTTGCGGCGCTCGTCGTAGTGGGCGATCAGCGCGGCCGTGTCGGCTTCGGTCATGGCAAGGCGCGCGAAGTGCCGGAAGCGATCCGCAAGGCGACCGAGGCCGCCAAGCGCTCCATGGTTCGCGTGCCGCTGAAGGACGGACGCACGCTGCATCACGAGACTCGCGGTCATCACGGGGCGGGCAAGGTTCTGGTGCGGCCCGCGCCGGCGGGTACCGGCATCATCGCCGGCGGCCCGATGCGTGCCGTGTTCGAATCGCTGGGCGTGGGCGATGTCGTCGCCAAATCGCTGGGTACGTCCAATCCCTACAACATGGTGCGCGCAACGTTCGATGCACTGAAGCTGCAGCAGTCGCCCCGTATGGTGGCGCAGCGGCGCGGGCGCAGCGTGAGCGAAATCCTCGCGCGGCGCGAAGGCGCGCCCAAGGCCGAACAGGCCACGGCAGGGAGCTGACGATGACGGCCGAAGACAAGAAGACGGTGACGGTGCGGCAGATCCGCAGCGCCAACCGCAAACCGGAGCAAAAAGCGGCTACTTTGCGCGGCCTCGGGCTCGGCAAAATTGGCCGCACACGTACGCTCGAAGACACGCCGGCCGTACGCGGCATGATCCGCGCGGCGGCAAATCTCGTCGAGATCGTCGAGGAGAAAAAGTCATGAGGCTCAATCAGCTCGCCAACAACGAGGGTGCGCATCGCCGCAAGGCGAAAGTGGGCCGCGGCTCCTCGTCAGGTCTCGGCAAGACCTGTGGACGCGGCGTGAAAGGCGCCAAGGCGCGCACCGGCACGAAGGTCTATGGCTTCGAAGGCGGCCAGATGCCGCTTTACATGCGGCTGCCGAAGCGCGGCTTCAAGAACATCTTCGCCAACGACTTTGCCGAAGTCGGGCTCGCGCGAATCCAGAAGGCGATCGACGAAAAGAAACTGGATGCTTCGGAAAAGATCACCGAGGACGCGCTCAGGAAGGCTGGTCTTGCGCGGAGAAGCCGCCATGGGATCCGGCTGCTTGGCGGCGAGTTGAGCGCGAAGCTCGACATCGAAGTCGCGGGCGCGTCGTCAGGCGCGGTCGCCCAGGTCGAGAAGGCCGGCGGCTCGGTCGTGCGGACATTCCGCAAACCCGTCCATATGAACAAGAAGGGCGAGCCGGGCAAGAAGGCGCAGCGGCGGGCGAAATCTGCGGAAAAACGCGCTGCCCGCGAAGGATAGCGGCGTAATATAGAGGCGCGTGGCGGTTCGCCGTCCGCCCGCGTAACATCTCCGGGATGTTAGCCCCGGAACGGCGGGCGGGGTGGAGTTCAGGAGCGTCTCATGGCCTCTGCGGCCGAACAACTTGCAGCCAATTTCAACTTCAGCAATTTCGGCAAAGCAAAGGAATTGCGGGAACGCATCCTTTTCACGCTGGCGCTGCTCATAGTCGCACGGCTCGGAACCTTCATTCCGATGCCGGGGATCGACCCGAGCGAGCTTGCGCGACAGCTGAGCCAGCAGCATGGCGGCGTCCTCGACATGTTCAATCTGCTGTCGGGCGGCGCGGTGCAGCGCATGGCCATCTTCGCGCTCGGCATCATGCCCTACATCTCTGCGTCGATCATCATCCAGCTGATGACGACGGTCTTTCCCGAACTCGACGCGCTCAAGAAGGAAGGCGAGGTCGGCCGCAAGACGCTCAACCAATATACGCGCTACGGCACGGTGGGACTCGCCGCGCTGCAGGCCTATGGCATCGCTATCGGCCTCGAACATTGGGGGAATGTCGTCATCGATCCCGGCTGGTTTTTCCGCATCTCGGCCGTCATCACGCTCACCGGCGGCACGATGCTGCTGATGTGGCTGGGCGAGCAGATCACCAACCGCGGGGTCGGCAACGGCATCTCGCTCATTATCATGGCGGGCATCATCGCGCGCCTTCCGACGTCGATTTCGCAGCTCTTCGAATCCGCGCGCACCGGCGCGATCGATGTGCCGGTTATCCTGGTGATTCTGATCGGCGCCGTCGGCCTCATCCTGTTCATCGTGTTCATGGAGCGCGCGCAACGCCGCCTGCTCGTGCAATATCCCAAACGCCAGGTCGGCAACCGGATGTTCGGCGGGGAATCCTCGCATCTGCCGCTGAAGATCAACGTGTCGGGCGTCATTCCGCCGATCTTCGCCTCGTCGATCCTGCTGATGCCGACCACGGTTGCCAATTTCAACGGCAGCAACGTGCCCGACTGGCTGCAGGCGATCCTGACCTATATCGGTCCGGGCCGGCCTCTCTATCTGGTGCTCTACGCCCTGATGATCATCTTTTTCTCGTTCTTCTACACTTCGATCATCTTCAATCCCGAGGAGACGGCAGACAATCTGAAGAAATATGGCGGTTTCATTCCCGGTATCCGTCCCGGCAAGAAAACGGCGGAGTATATCGACTACGTGCTGACCCGCATCACGGTCATTGGCTCGCTTTATCTGGCCTTCGTCTGTATCATCCCGGAAGCCCTGCGCACCAACTACGCGATCCTTACCTTCGGCGGCACCTCTATCCTGATTATTGTCAGTGTGACGATGGATACGGTGGCTCAGATTCAGAGTCATCTGATCGCGCAGCAATATGAGGGGCTCATAAAAAAGGCGAAACTACGGGGGCCGCGGCGTTGAATCTGGTCCTGTTCGGACCGCCGGGGGCGGGGAAGGGAACGCAAGCAAGGATCCTGCAGGAGAGGCGCGGCTGGCCGCAGCTTTCGACCGGCGAAATGCTGCGCGACGCCTGTCGTCGTGGTACCGAACTCGGCCTCAAATGCCGGGAGCTGATGGACCGCGGCGAGCTCGTACCGGATGAAATCGTGATCGGGATCATCGCCGAGCGCCTCGATCAGCCAGATTGCGCAGGCGGCACCGTTTTCGACGGTTTCCCCCGCACCATAGCCCAGGCCGAAGCGCTCGACACGATCCTCGCCGATCGCCGCCGGCAGATCAGCCTCGTCATCGAGTTGAAAGTGAAGGATGACATCCTGATCGCCCGCGTCGAACAGCGAATCCGCGGCGGCGGTCCGTCGCGCGCCGACGATACACCGGAGACGCTCCGCCACCGGCTTGATGTCTACTACAAGAGCACCGCTCCGCTGCTTGACTATTATGAGCGCCAGAACAAGCTTGCGAGCGTCGACGGCATGGCGCCCATTCCCGAGGTTACGGCCGCGATTGCCGCACTGATCGATCGCCCCGCTCGGCGCTCCGCCGCCCGCGACGGCACCGCAGGGTCTCAGACCTCCAGCTTGTAACTGTTCCCGCTCGCCCGATCGCGCTAGGCTGCCATCGGTGCGCGCTGGCGCCATTGCAATTTGCCGGGCAATGGAAGGACAGACGTCGAAAAACCCTGCGTCGGCACCATGCGTCCTTCGACAAGCTCAGGATGGGGAGACTTATGCCAGCTTCAGCGTTCATGGCGGCAAGACCTCCCTCATGCTGAGCCTGCCTGTCTACGCCGTGGCTTCGGCGAGCAAGTACACAACTATTGTCCGCCGACGCCTCCGAAGGCGGACCGAAGCACGCCAACTGTTAGTCGAAGCGATTTGTACTGTATTCAAGGATATGTAACAGCCAAGGGAGAGTATCTGATGCGCAAGGGACGACTGCCGCTCGCCGCCGCCTGTTTCGGCTTGAGCGTTTCCGTCGCGGGGTCCGCCGCCTCGCCTTCGCAGGCAGACTGCCGGTCGCGCGATAACGGCGCGCAATCCCAACTCCTCAAATGCATCACGGAACAGGATCTCTGGTCTCACCTGAAGGTATTTCAAGAAATTGCCGATCGGAATCCCGGTCCCAGTGGTCACGGCAATCGTAACACCGGAACCTCCGGCTACAGGGCCTCCGTCGATTACGTCGTGAAGCTGATGCGCGGCGCGGGCTACAAGGTCACCATACAGTCCTATAACTGGGAGCATTTCGATCTCTTGCGCCGCCCGATTTTTGAACGAGCCGAAAATAACTTCCAGCTTCCGAAGGGCTGGTTCGTCGCCAGGCTTTCCGGAAGCGGAACGATGACGGCATTGGTGCAGCCGTTAGGCGGAACCACCTCGAAAGTAGACGCCGCCAGCGGCTGTTCGCATGCCGATTTCGAAGAATTCAGGCGCGGTCACATTGCACTGCTTGAGCGCGGAAGCTGCGACTACGACGAACAGGTCGCGAATGCCGAAGCGGCCGGCGCGGCTGCGGTCATCATCTACAACACTGCGCCGTCGTCCGACGACTTCAACCGCGGCGGCCGCCGGGACGGGAGCGCATTCGAAGCGCATCTCGTCGAGCCGGCGAAAATTCCGGTGATCGGTGTTGCGAGTTACACCGTTGGCGCCGGGCTGGCGCGCGAATATGGCGCCGGCCGTGCGCCGGCCGTACATCTGGACGTGCAGACGCGACACAAATCCGCCATCGATTATAATGTGATCGCCGACGCGCCGCTCGGCGATCCGAACCACGTTGTCGTTCTCGAGGGCCATCTCGATGCCATCTACGGCGCGGGCATGCTCGACAATGCCTCGGGCTCGACGACAATGATCGAGATTGCGCTCAACATGGCGCGCACGCATACGCGCCACCAGCTTCGATATATCTGGTTCGGCGGCGAAGAGATCGGTCTTCTCGGCTCCAAATACTACACGCGGCATCTGACGCGAACCGAGAACCGCCGGGTCGTCTTCGATATCGATGCGGATGTGACGGCAACGCCCAACTTCGCAATCCTCGTCGCCGACCCGAAGAATGCCTGGAATGCAAAGCGGTTTCCACCGAACGTCATCCCCCAATCGCGCGTCGGCAACCGCGATTTCATCGACTATTTCCATTCGGGAGGCGTCGTTGCCCGCAATGCGAATAACGACGGGACGGATTCCAATTCCTTCAGCCTTGTAGGCATTCCGGACACGGGGATCTATACGCAGCAGGACTGCTGCAAGAAGCCGTCGGAGGTCAAACTCTGGGGCGGCTATCTCGGTGATTTCGAGGGCGTGGTGCCGGGCTGGCACGAAGCATGCGTGGATAGGCCACGTCGCTGGTGCGACAACCTGTCGAACAACGACCGCTTCGTCCTGGGCTTCGTCTCGAAGGCTGTCGCAGCCGTGACGCTCGAGCTCGCCAACGACGCGTCGCTGGACCATGCGAAACGGCCCTGAACCTGGGCTGCCGCATCCGTCCTTCTCACCACCGAGGACGGCGTTCGGGATCGGCGCATATCTGAGCGACGCCGGCGACACGGCCAGGGTCCCGGCACCTCATTTGCTTTGCGGTGCAAATGCATAGCGCTCGATGTTTGGATAGTCGTCGTGCTGCCAGAGATCGACGAACTGAATCCAACGGCCGGCGGTTCTTGCGTGCTCGCCTTCGACCGCGTCGTCGATGCGGCGCGCGCCGATGCGCAGAACGATCCCGTTCTTCAGCCACAATGACCCTTCGGGGCCGCGCGAGGCTCCGCCGTGCAGCGTGCGATCCTCTTCGCCGCGATATTCCTCGTGCCCCGCGAGCCAGCCATCCGCCGCGAGCTTTTGGCGCAAGGATGCGTTCGAGCGTTCGAGTTCGCCGGGTCCGATGGCGGACGGCGATACGCCGATATTGATCGATTCGATGCGCCGCGGCTCGCGGGTATAAGGAGCCACGAAGTAATAACGACAGCGTGGAAAGACGATATTCGTACCGGCGATGTGGAAGTCGAACACCTGGCCGCCGACCACCGATCCCGTCCAGGTGCTCTGCCGTGCGGGATCGATGGCGAGGCTCGACGCGTGCACCATCTGCGACATGAGCATGCCCGGCCGCGCCACCAGCGTGCCGGAAGTCGCACCGAAATCTCCATCGCTGGCGGTTTGGGCTACCGAACCGCCAGCGGGTTCGATGCCAGGCGGGTCGAACAGTCCGCCCTTGATCGCTGCCGGAATTGCCACCACGAGGCCCGCGGCCAACAGTGCCCAGATTGCGTAGATGATCCTGTTCTCCGCCCTGAGCGCCGCGGCCACCGCGGGAACGTTCTTGTTGCCGAGCTGGCGTTGAAATCCCAGCACGATCTTGACCATCACCGGAATGGCGGAGAAGCCGAAGCCGAGGAAAAGGATGAAAATCAGGATCAGGAACGGGGTTCGCAGGGCTCCCAGGTCATGAACGACTCCGGCCGCCTGCAAAGCGTTGCCGCCCATCGCGACCGCAATCATTGCGGCAAAGAACGAGACGCAGATGATGACATGGGTTTGCAGGCTGAACACGGATCGTTCCCCCGGGGTCTGCGCCGCGGATCATACAATGATTTGCCACCGGCGAGACTCGACAACAGATCAGGAGACGCGGACGCTCGAAATGATATGGTTCAAACTGTCCATGCGGCGTTCTGGAGCACGACACGATAACCGTCGGGGTCTTCGAATGTCAGTCCGTTCCGGTCCCAATAGGGATTGAACGCCGGGACCGGCGCGTAACCGGCGTCGCGCATGCGCTGAACCGCGGTTTCCCATTCGGTGCGCTCGGAGAGGTAGAGAATTAGGAGGTGATCCGGGCTCGGCGCGCGGAGTGCTGCGTGGCCATGGGCGCGGGTAAATTCGAGATGCCAGGGCGCGCCTTTGCGCCCCAGCATCACACCGTCGAATCCGTTATGCCCGGAAAAACGGTAAAGGACTTCGAAGCCGAGTCCGTCGCCGTAAAAATGAATCAGCCGATCCAGATTATCGGTCGGACGCGCCACGCGCAGGGTCGGGTGCGCGCCGGAGGACCCGCTGGCGTGCATATCAGCTGACGAGATTTGCGTCGCGAACGAGCAGCCATCGCCCATCCGGCTCCTTGCGCAGGATCGACAGCGTGTAGCCCGAGCGGCGCACGGGTCTGCCGCCCGGAGCTGTGAGCGTGATGTCGATGAAATTACGCAGCCACGCCCAATCGCCGCGAATTTCGAGTTCGCGAATGTCGGCGGTTCCTTCCATCTGCATTCCCTGCAGGCCTTCCGACATGGCGCGGAATGCGTCCTTGCCGAAAGGCTCCTGGCCCGGGACGATGAAAAGCATGTCGTCCGCCATCAGGCTGAGCACTTTCTGCGTATCGCCGGCCTTACTGGCTGTCATCCAGTCCGCTACCAGGTCGCGAATTGCGCGCTCGTCGTCCGAAGAGGCCATTTCTTACGCTCCCGCGAATGTTCAAGCATCCGACACATAGATGCTCATGCCGCGCGCGGCAATTTCCATATCCTCCGCTTTGCGGGCGCGCGGGAGGATCAGGAGCAGGTCTTCACGTGGAGATTGGCGGGGAGTTTCGTCTCGGCGTCGCCGCAGGCCTGGTCGAGCTGCGCTTGCGTCAGACCTTTGGCGCGGCTCAGGTCAGCCGCGCGGATGCTGGTGATGGTGAGGCGGGCACCGGAAAGATCGGCGCCGCCGAGCTCGGCATGGGCGAGATTGGCGCCGGAGAGATCCGCGCCGCGGAACGATGCGCCTTTGAAGTCGCCATAGGACATGCACATGAGCACCATCCTGGCATCATCGAACACCGCGCCCTCGAGATTGCCGCGCTTGACGCATTGGTTGGTCAGGTCGGCATGGGCCAGATAGCAATGCGGGCAGTCGTGACGGCCAGCCTTGATGCCGGCGATGGCCGAGGCATCCGGCGGCGCGGCCGCGCCGGTCGCCGCAGAAGCCAGGATCGTCAGAAGGCACGCAAAGAAGAGGCGCATCGCTCAGTGCTCCAGTTCGGGACGCACAGGAGATGCGCCGCAATTCGCGTGCCGCGCGCGAGTGATATCAGGCCCGCTCGATCCGGCCTGCATAGCAGCCGCGTCTGGCGTAATGCACGTGCAGATAGGACACGCGGGGATCGGCGAGGTACCTCTCGATCAGCGGCTCGATCTCACGCCCGTCCACCAGATCGGCGTCGACCATTTCGCCCGCATCGTCGAAAGCGCGCAGCGAAATCATCCGTGTACGGATTGACTCCGGAATTTCGTCGGCGGCTTCATAGCGGGACTGCGCGCCCTCGCGGACGAAGATGGCGTGGCTCGCCCTGTAAGGCGTCCTAGCCGGCTGATGTACGTAGTTCAGGAGCAGGGCGGTCTCGCCTGGTTCGAGATCGCGCATTTCGATGCGATCGGGAAAACCGGGCTTCGAGTCGGCGACACAGCGGCGGACATTCAGCCGCGCGAGTTCCTCATCGGCAAGACCATAGAGATGGCGAAAGGAAGCGGGATCGATCCCGCTGACACGAAACGACATTGGGAATCTCCGGCTGTTTGTTGGCGCGGGTTTTATTGTGCTTCGCGGCTCAGCAGCTCGCGCTTGCGCTCGACGCCCCAGCGATAGCCGGAGGTATCGCCGTCCTTGCGGACGACCCGGTGGCACGGAATGGCAACGGCGAGCGGATTCCGCGAGCAGGCACCCGCTACGGCGCGGTGTGCGGAGGGCTTGCCGATCGCTGCGGCGATCTCCGCATAGCTTGCGGTGCTGCCAGCGGGGATTGCGCGGAGCGCTTCCCAAACACGCTGCTGGAAGGCCGTGCCTCGGATGTCGAGCGGCAGGTCAAGGCCGCGGCGCGGGTTCTCCACAAAGCCGAGGATGTGCGCAACGGTCTTCTCGAATCCGGGGTCACCTCCCACGAGTTCGGCACGCGGAAAGCGATCCTGAAGGTCGCGCAGCAGCGCGCCGGGATGGTCGCCGAGAGAGATGGCACAGATCCCGCGATCGCTCGCCGCCACAAGGATCGAACCCAGACTGCACGTGCCTATGGCAAAACGGATCGTAACTCCGTCGCCGCCGCGGCGCAGTTGGCCCGGTGTCATGCCGAGACGCGCCTTGGCGTCCTCATAGAAGCGGCTCGCGCTGCTGAAGCCCGCCGCGTAGATCGCCTCGGTCACCGTCGGCGCCGTGCGCAATTTGCGGCCGGTGCGTTCGGCCCGATTGGCAGCGGCGAATGCCTTCGGCGTCACGCCCGTGGCCTTCCTGAAAATCCGGTGGAAATGAAAAGGGCTCATCCCCACTGCTTTCGCCAATCTGGCAAGAGGCAGCGGCTCTTCGCTTGCCCGAATCATTTTGCAGGCGCGCTCGACTGCACTCCTGTGGGCATCCGTTGATTGTTCGCTCGGCCGGCACCGTTTACAGGGGCGGAATCCGGCCGCTTCGGCTGCGGCCGGAGTCGCATGGAAGCTCAGATTTTCCGGTCGCGCAGGGCGCGAGGCGCAGCTCGGCTTGCAATAGACGCCGGTTGTCCTGACCGCGTAGACAAAGAGGCCGTCGAACACGCGGTCGCGACGCCGTACCGCATCGAGATACGTCGCGTCATTCGGCGTTTTGCCGGAGGTTGTGCGGTCCGTTGCCATCTCGGTCACATTCGCGTACATCGAAGCATATCTCCTTGCTCCCTGCGAATATGGCCATCGCTGGCGACCGCCACATCCCGAACCTTGCTTTCTAATTCTCGTTATTCCGGATCAGAGTTCGGTGAAGGGGTAACGATCGCGGATATGGGCGTTGAAGTAGCGCCCTGCCGATTCCGCCGTGATGAGTTCGCGGTAAACGCGGGGCGGCACGCCTTCATAGCAATAGGGCCGGTTGCGACCGCGGAAACCGACGATCAGCTGCCGCTGCCGGTCGTCATAACGCACAAATTCAACCGCCGAAGAATCGAGCCTGGGCATATCCACAAAACGCATGGGCGGCCCGTGTCGCCCGCCCGATACGCGCCGAACACCCGGCTCGCCCAGTATTTCCTATGAGCACCCGCTGGTGCTGCCGCAGGTGTCGCATTTCATGCAGGTGCCGTTGCGGACCAGCGTGAAGTTGCCACAGGCGCCGCAGGCATCGCCCTCGTAGCCCTTCATGCGCGCCTCGGCCACACGCCGTTGGAGCGAAGCGCGGACGGGCTGCTCGATCGACAGCCGGGCCTCGAGCCGGCTGACGGCTGCGCCGACTGGATTGCCGCCCGCCGCCTGCATGACCGCGGAGCGGACTTCGTTGAGCGCCTCAATGAGCGAACTGGTTTCTGCTGTGACAGCTTCACTGTGCGAGTGATCCGCCTCGATCTCATGCTCGTGCGCCGGCAGGGCTTTCGCGAGCGTGTTGCCACGCACCACGGCAAGCGATTTCAACTGGCCACGCACGAAGCCCGTGGAAGCGACCCTGGAAATCGTCTGCGCCAATTCGTTTGCGGCGGCAGACTCGCGCCGCGGCTGATCGTCTCCGTGACCCAGATCCTCATCGTGCGCGGGCGGCACATGAGCCAGATCGCTGCGGCCGAGGTAAGAGATGCCCAGCTCGCGGAAGATATAATCAAGAATGCTCGTCGCGTTCTTGATCGAATCATTGCCAATCACAATTCCCGCCGGTTCGAAGCGCACAAAGGTGAAAGCTTCAACAAATTCCTCCAGCGGCACCCCATACTGAAGCCCGATCGAGATCGCGATCGCGAAATTGTTCATCAGGCTGCGGAAGGCGGCGCCTTCCTTGTGCATGTCGATGAAGATTTCGCCGGGCCGTCCGTCCTCGTATTCTCCGGTGCGCAGATAAACCTTGTGGCCGCCGACGACAGCTTTCTGTGTATAGCCCTTGCGGCGCTGCGGCAGCCGCTCGCGCTCGCGGCTGATCACGCGCTCGATAATCTTTTCGACCACGCGCTCCGAAACGACAGTCGTCCGTGTGGCTTGCGGCGCAGCGAGGAAGTCATCGTTCGCGTCCTCATCGTCGATGAACGACAAGGTCTGCGCCGCCAGCGGCTGCGAAAGCTTGGAGCCGTCGCGATAGAGCGCGTTGGCCTTCAAACCCAGCTTCCAGGAGAGCATGTAAGCGCTGCCGCAGTCGCTCACCGTGGCGGCGTTGGGCATGTTGATGGTCTTGGAAATCGCGCCGGAGATGAAAGGCTGGACCGCCGCAAGCATCCGGATATGACTTTCGACTGATAGCGCCCGCGTGCCGATGCGCCCACACGGACTCGCGCAATCAAAGACGGCCAGATGTTCCGCCCTGAGATGCGGTGCCTCCTCGAGCGTCATCGCTCCGCAGACGTGGAGATTTGCCGCATCGATTTCGGATTTCGAGAAGCCGAGCGCCTTGAGCATGTCGAAATCCGGCGCGTCGAGCTGCTCCGGCGCAAGGCCGAGCGATTGCGTGCAGAAGGCCTCGCCGAGCGTCCATTTGTTGAAGACGAAGCGGATATCGAAAGCAGCTTCAAATTTGGCTTCGATTGCGGCGAGAGATTTTTCATCGAAACCTTTGAATCGAAGCGCATCATGGGTGACGCCCTGAGCGAGGTTTTCGAGCGTGCCGTGTCCCACCGCATAACCGACGATCTCGTCGATTTCGTGCGGGCCATAACCGAGAGATTTGAGTGCCTCCGGCACGCAGCGGTTGATGATCTTGAAATAACCGCCGCCCGCGAGCTTCTTGAACTTGACGAGCGCGTAGTCCGGCTCGACGCCGGTCGTGTCGCAATCCATGACAAGTCCGATCGTGCCGGTTGGCGCGATGACGGTGGTCTGGGCATTGCGGAAGCCGAATTCCTCGCCGAACGTCAACGCTTCGTCCCACGCCTGTTTGGCCGCCGCGGCCAGCGCGTCGTCTTTCAGCGCGTCCAGATCAAGCGGAACGGGCAGCGTGGAGAGTCCCTCATATCCCTCCGTTGCGCCGTGCGCCGCGCGGCGATGGTTGCGGACGACCCGCAGCATGGCCTGCGCGTTGGGACCGTATTCCGGAAATGCTCCAAGCTCGCCCGCCAATTCCGCCGACGTCGCATAGGACCGGCCGGTCATTAGCGCGGCAAGCGCACCGGCGATCGCACGTCCTTCGCGGCTGTCATAGGGAATGCCGGACGACATCAGATAGCCGCCGATATTCGCGTAACCCAATCCGAGCGTACGGTAGTCGTGGGAACGCTGGGCAATCTCGCGCGATGGGAACTGCGCCATCAGGACCGAGATTTCGAGCACGATGGTCCACAGTTTGACGGCGTGCTCGAAAGCAGGAATGTCGAAGCGCTTGCCGCCGCCGTCCGTCTGGAACTGCATCAGGTTGAGCGACGCGAGATTGCAGGCCGTGTCGTCCAGGAACATGTATTCGGAACACGGATTGGACGCGCGGATTGCGCCACCTGCCGGGCAGGTGTGCCAGTCATTGATCGTGGTGTGGAACTGAATTCCCGGGTCCGCACAGGCCCAGGCGGCATGGGAGATTTTATCCCACAGCTCACGTGCGCGCAGGTCTTTCGCAATTCCGCCGCAGCGATTGACCAGGCGCCAGTCGTCGTTGTCTTCCACCGCGCGCAGGAATTCGTCCGTCACCCGCACGGTGTTGTTGGAGTTCTGGCCCGACACGGACAGATAGGCCTCGGAATCCCAGTCGGTATCGTAAGTCTGAAACTGAAATTCGATTTCCTGGAAGCCCTGGCGCGCGAACGAGATGGCGCGCTCGATGTAATTATCAGGGATCATGGACTTGCGGGCCGCCTTTACCTCGCGGCGCAGGGCGGGATTCTTTCGGGGATCGAAACAGTCGTCGCCGGAGCCCTCGCAATTGATGCAGGCCCGCATCACCGCCTTGAGGTGTTTCTCGGCAAGCTTCGAACCGGCGACCAGGGCGGCGACTTTCTGTTCTTCGACGACCTTCCAGTCGATGAAACGTTCGACGTCCGGGTGATCGACATCGACGATCACCATCTTTGCGGCCCGCCGCGTCGTGCCGCCGGATTTGATCGCACCAGCCGCGCGGTCGCCGATCTTGAGGAAGCTCATCAGGCCGGAGGATTTGCCGCCCCCCGACAGCGGCTCGTTTTCGCCGCGCAGGCTCGAGAAATTCGACCCCGTGCCCGAGCCATATTTGAAAAGCCGCGCCTCGCGCGTCCACAGATCCATGATCCCGCCTTCGTTGACGAGATCGTCCGAGACGCTCTGGATGAAACAGGCATGCGGCTGGGGATGTTCGTAGGCCGATGTGGATTTCACCACGCGGCGCGAGTGGGGATCGACATAGTAATGACCTTGACTGGGACCGTCGATTCCGTACGCCCAGTGAAGTCCGGTGTTGAACCATTGCGGGCTGTTCGGCGCGGCCTTCTGGGTGGCGAGCATGTAATAAAGCTCGTCATAGAAGGCACGCGCGTCCGCTTCCGTATCGAAATAGCCGCCTTTCCATCCCCAATAGGTCCAGGTTCCCGCCATGCGCTGAAACACCTGTCGCGCCGATGTCTCTCCGGTGGTTTCTTCGCCGTCGGCGGCATGACGCCACAGGAATTCGGGGACGTTCTCCTCGGGCACGGGCTTGAGACGCATGGGAACGCCCGCCTTGCGAAAATATTTTTGCGCGAGCACGTCCGAGGCGACCTGGCTCCAGTCGCCCGGCACTTCGATATTGCTCTGGCAGAAGACCAGCGATCCGTCCGGATTGCGGATCTCGCTGGCAATCGCGTGAAACCGGATGCCCTCAAAGGGCGACTGGCCGTCGACGGTGAATTGACGATGAATGCGCATACGATCCCCTCTGCCCGGCTGTGCGCCGGCTCCTTGGCAAACGAACCCCGCGCGGACACCGCGTTTCGTCGGCGGCCGCCTCCCGAACTTACGAGAACCCTAGATGTTGTGCCGCTATGCGCGACAGGGGCCAAGTATGGGCATACTCCGGACGCCTGCGCAAGCGGTAAATGGTAATGCTACAGGTTGGAATGGTGGATGACGGGCGATCCGCACCAGTGCCACGGGTTGGCGCGCAACGGTGCGAGCCTCTATATTCGTCGCCGAGTCCCTGGTCGGAACATCGAATGGCATGGCTGGAGAAGATTTTTGTGTGGTGGCAAGGGGCTACGCTCGCGACTTCGATCAATACCCGGCGATTCGGCACGCTCGTGGGCAGCGACACGTCCGGAAACCGCTATTATCAGGACCGGACGCGCAAACGCCGTTGGGTGATCTACAACGGGACCGTCGAAGCTTCGCGGGTTCCAGCGGAGTGGCACGGCTGGCTGCACCACACATTTCGCGAGCCGCCGACTGTCGAGCCCCTTGGGGTCAAGCCGTGGGAAAAAGAGCACCGCCCGAACATGACGGGCACGCCCGAGGCCTATCATCCACCGGGCAGCCTCGCCGAATCCGGCATCCACGCACCGGCGACCGGCGAGTATGAAGCCTGGAAACCGGACTAACTCCGCAGCGGAAAGCCAAGATGCAGAACAACACTTTCGAGACGCTGCTTGGGGCGCTGGTCATTGTCGTGGCGGCGGGTTTTCTGTACTTCGCTTACTCGTCCACCAGCGCGGGATCGCTGGGCGGATATGAACTCAATGCGCGATTCGCCAGCGCGGACGGAATCTCGACGGGAACGGATGTGCGCCTGCACGGCGTAAAGGTCGGCCGGGTGGCGTCACTCGAGCTCGACCCGAAGACCTATGCGGTGAACGCGCAAATATCGATCCGCAGCGACATCAAGATACCCGACGATTCTTCCATCAAGGTTACGTCTGCGGGAATCATGGGCAGCTCATACCTGGCCATTCAGCCGGGCGGGAGCGAGAAGATGCTGCCGCCGAATGGGGAGATCACGAACACGCAGGGCTCGATCGATCTGATGGGGCTGATCGGGCGTGCGATGTACGGTAATGCCGGAGGCAAATGATGATGCGACTTGCGATTTGTTTCGCCGTTGGCGGCGTACTGATTGCAGCGCCGGTGCTCGCGCAGACGAGTGGTTCGAGCGACGCGGGTCAGACGCGAAAGCCGCTCACCGTCGCAGATGCCATACCCGGCAGGGACGGTGTCAAAAGGGCCGTCGCGCTTCGTGGCCTGGATAAGATCACGGGGCGGCCGACAAACATCTTTGCACCTGTCGGCGTGGCCGTTGATTTCGCGACGCTCACGATCACGGCGCGGTACTGTTACTCGACGCCGCCCAGCGAGCCGCCGGAAACCACCGCCTTCATCGAAATCGTGGATCATCCCGCCGACCAGCCGCCGCGTCGCGTTTTTTCCGGCTGGATGCACGCGTCGAGCCCGTCACTGAACGGGCTGCAGCATCCGCTCTATGACGTCTGGGTTATCAGCTGCAAAACGAACCAGCCTGGCCAGGTCGCTCCGGTGGTCGCGTCGACTGCGCCTGTGAAAGCAACTTCACCCGATTCGGGCGCCAAGGAAGCGGCTCCGGAACTGCCCGAAGGATCGGGACAGTAGCGCTCCGCGCAGCGGAAATCGGCCGCCTTCGAAAGCGCTCGTGCAAGAAGCTCAAGATAACGCTGCCGGGGGACGGCGACAGCGCCGAACTGCGCGAGATGATCCGTCAGGAATTGCGCGTCGAGCAGGCTGAAGCCGCCCGCTTTCAGACGCGCAACGAGATGGACAAGAGCAACCTTGCTGGCATCGCGTTCGCGCGAAAACATGCTTTCGCCGAAGAACGCCCCGCCCATGCTTACTCCGTATAAGCCGCCAGCGAGGCCGCCTTCGCGCCAGCACTCCACACTGTGGGCACGTCCCAAGCGGTGCAGTTGCGTGTAAAGGGATAGGATCTGCGCATTGATCCAGCTCTCCTCGCGGCCCGGCGCCGCGTTGGCGCAAGTGGTGATCACATCGTGGAAAGCGCTGTCGATCCGGACCACAAAACGGTCGCTGCGGACCGTGCGCGCGAGACGGCGCGGCACGTGAAATGTTTCGAGAGGAATAATTCCGCGCTCTTCCGGAGACACGAAATAGATTTCGTCGTCGTTTCGGTGCCGCGCCATCGGGAAAATCCCGTGGGCATAAGCCCTCAGCAGCAGATCGACATCGAGTTCCGGAACCGTGGGCATGGCCCGGTTCAGGCGCCCCGCGATGCGAGAAAATGCTCAAGCCAGTGAATGTGGTAATCGCCGTTCAGGATATCCGGCTGGCTGACGAGCCGCTGGAACAATGGAATGGTTGTATCAATTCCGTCCACGACGATTTCATCGAGCGCGCGCCGCAGGCGCATGAGACATTCGTTGCGGTTCTTGCCATGCACGATCAGCTTGCCGGCGAGACTGTCGTAGTAGGGCGGAATTCGGTAACCCGCATAGATGCCCGAATCGAAGCGCACGCCCAGTCCGCCCGGCGCATGAAACTGGGTGATGGTCCCGGGCGATGGCTGGAATGTAAATGGATTTTCCGCGTTGACGCGGCATTCGATGGCATTGCCGGAGATGACGATGTCACTTTGGTCGAGTTCGATGGGACTGCCGGCGGCAATGCGGATCTGCTCGCGCACGATATCGATCCCGGTAATGGCTTCGGTCACCGGATGCTCGACCTGCAGACGCGTATTCATCTCAATGAAATAGAAGGCACCGTCCTCAAAGAGGAATTCGACAGTGCCAGCGCCCAGATAGCCGAGTTTCGTTAATGCCGATGTCACCGTTTGACCGATTTCCTCACGCTGCGCGGAATTGAGAGCGGGCGAGGGTGCTTCTTCCCAGAGTTTCTGATGGCGGCGCTGAAGCGAACAGTCGCGCTCGCCAAGGTGCAGGACCTTTCCAAATGAATCGGCGAGCACCTGCACCTCGATATGGCGTGGCCGCTCGAGATATTTCTCCATGTATACGGCGTCGTCGCCGAAGGCGTTCTTGGCTTCGGTGCGCGCGGTCGCAAGCGCAAGCGCAAGATCTTCCGGCGTGTGCGCGACTTTCATGCCCCGGCCGCCGCCGCCCGCGGCGGCCTTGATGAGCACGGGATAGCCAAGCCGGCCCGCGGTCTCCTTCGCCTCGCTGTCGCTGCCGATCTGGCCATCGGAACCGGGAACGGTCGGAATTCCGACCCGGGCCACGGCCTGCTTGGCAGCGATCTTATCGCCCATCAGCCTGATGTGTTCGGGATGCGGTCCGATGAATGTCAGCCCGTGCTCGGCCACGATCTCCGCAAAACGTGCGTTCTCGGACAGAAAACCGTAACCCGGATGAATTGCTTCGGCGCCCGTGATTTCACAGGCAGCGATGATTTGCGGGATGTTGAGATAGCTCTGCGCCGCGGGCGGCGGACCGATACAGACGCTTTCGTCGGCCAGGCGCACATGCATGGCATCGGCGTCGGCGGTCGAATGCACGGCCACCGTTGCGATACCCATTTCCTTGCACGCGCGATTGATCCTGAGGGCAATCTCGCCGCGATTTGCGATAAGAATC